>CAJUAL010000070.1 GCA_910584405.1 uncultured Vampirovibrio sp. | reverse complement strand
GTTTCTCCAAGCGTCCAAAACCCTGTTTTATAGCAATAAAAAATAATTCCTTGACTAAGTATTCAGAAGTTCTTACCACATTTCTTGAACTCACTAATTCCACCTAAACTATGGGAATAGTGGGTTCATCTTCCTTTATCTGCTTTCCGTTTATATCAAATAGGCTGTACAAACGTTCTGTTTCAGATATTATCATTTCAGACAAAGAGTTCCAAGATTTAAGAGGTGTACAGTCATATCGTTGGCAGTAATAAACTCTATTACTTTTGTTATCAATATAGAGTTTGGAACCATCCCATGAATATCCTCCAATGAAAAACATATTGGAAGTGGCATTACGAGGTTTTTCATCTATTGCATCTTTAAGATTAAAGGGTTGTCGGGTTGTATCCATTGAATTCCGTATATAGTTCTTTCTCTTTCCGAACAAGCATAATTCATCCACAAGGATATTTGTTCCGTTGGAGATATTCTGTAAGAAATGACGATATTCAATAGGAATGGTAGTCCCAAGTAATACCTCAAGTTCTACGGTTTCAGATTCAGAAAGACAAGGATATGTCGAATTTAGCCATGCCTCTGGTGCAACATGAGGCGCATGCCCTATTAATAAAGCTCCTGTGGCTTCCACTTTTCTTGTTCCGAGATGGCTATAACGCATCATTAGCCTATCGAATGTCTCTTTGTCTATCATATAGTATGCAATGAATTAAAATCCCATTACAAAATTACTGAATTTTTCTGGCACTCAGCCATCTCTGCGGAAATTTCATGTCATTTCTGCGACCGCCATAAATGATAAAAATGCTTGTCAATAGTTAAAATATGGTTAAATCTTTCATTCAAAACACACGCCTTTTCTAATCCTTTCACTCCCTCAAAGCAACTTTTTCACTCCCTCTTTTCCATTACGGATAGTTGTACCGTTATTTTATTATATGGTTGATTTTCAGTAACAAAAGTCATTGAAAATCAATTCCACATGAATTCGGTTGTCCGCCAGCTGCTCGAACAGGGCACGGACGTGGTGA
>CAJUAL010000069.1 GCA_910584405.1 uncultured Vampirovibrio sp. | reverse complement strand
TCAGGCTGTTGACAAAGTAATTTGTTAATAGTCTTTTAATTTTTGAAAATATGTATTATAATAGAATTGTAAGAACGACCTTATATTACCTAAAATTGGTCATTGTGTTCTTACTTTTTTTGTAACTAAATGATATAATTATACTAGGTAATATAAGGAGATGAAGTAAAATGGCAATGACAAAACAAGAATATAAAAAAGATTGTATGATATTAAGTACATTAGAAGAATTAGTACCTAAAGAACATTTGGTAAGAAAATTAGATAACTGTATAGATTTTAGATTTATAGAAGAATTAGCAAAAGATTTATATAGTGTTGGAGGAAGACCGAGTATTCCACCAGTGGTACTTTTTAAATTGATATTTATTAATATCATATTTGGAATCAATTCGATGAGAAGAACATGTGAAGAATGTAAGGTAAATATAGCTTATCGATGGTTCTTAGGATTATCCATATATGATGATATACCAAACTACTCAACATGGAGTCAAAACTATATCAGAAGATACAAAGATAGTGAAGTATTTTATCAAATATTTGATACTATATTAAATCAAGCAATAGAATATGGATTTGTAGATATGGAGACAGTATTTGGAGATGGGACTCATCAAAAAGCAAATGCCAATAAAAATAAGCATAAGGATGTTGAAGTAGAAATAGTAAAAAAGGTCTATGAAGAAGCAATGTTAGAAGAAATCAATAAAGATAGAATTGAACATGGGAAAAAGCCATTAAAGAATATACAAAAAACAGAAATTATGTTTGATGAAGAAACAGGAGAAGTCATAGAAAATGTAGAAACAAAACATATCAAAGAAAGTTTGACAGACCCTGAAAGCGGATGTTTTCATAAAGGGGAAAAGGAAAAATGTTTTGCTTATACTCATCAAACGTTCAGCGATAAAAATGGATTTGTACTAGTTAAAACAACAAATCCAGGTAATGTCCATGACAGTGTGGCATTTTTTGAGGCATATAATATTTTGAACAGTAAATTCAAAGATAAAATTAAAAATGTATGTTTAGAT
>CAJUAL010000068.1 GCA_910584405.1 uncultured Vampirovibrio sp. | reverse complement strand
CGACAAATAAAAAAAGCTCATAAATAGAATTCTTTGTTATAGAATGAAGTTACCACACCAAATTCTTAACAAGGAGATCTATTTATGAGTTATAAACATCTTAACACATTTGAGCGTACACGTATAGAAGTTCTTTCAAAAATGGGTTATTCAACGAGACAAATTGCGGGGCAATTAAATCGTCATCATTCAACCATTGCTCGTGAACTAAAACGAAATACTCAAAAGACGTATCAAGCAGAGCTAGCAGATGAATTAGCCGAGCAACGTCGCTTAGTTTGTCATCGTCCAGAGACCAAATCTGAAGAAGTTATTCAAACCCTCCAACATTATTTAAAGTTAACCTGGTCGCCTGAACAAATTTCTAATACGGTTTTAAAGGGTGTTATTTCATTCAAAACTATTTATCGTTGGATTTATGACGGAACGATTTTGTTAGGGGATTTAAGCTGTTTAAGGCAAAAGGGAAAACGCCGAAAACCACGAGAAACACGCGGACGATTTAACATTGGGACATCAATTCATCAACGTCCGAAAGAGGTAAAAAAACGTCAGGCATTTGGTCATTGGGAACTTGATACAGTTGTTTCAAGCCGTGGTAAAAGTAAAGGATGTTTAGCTACATTTATTGAACGTCAAACACGATTTTATGTCGCCGTTAAAATCGAAAATCGCTCAGCATCTGAAATGTACCGAGCGATTAGTGAGTTATATGAACATTTTCCTAAAGACACCTTTAAAACTTATACCGTTGATCGAGGAAAAGAGTTTGCTTGTTATTCCAAAGTAGAAGCAGATTTAAAGGTTCCTGTTTACTTCGCTGACGCCTATTCCTCTTGGCAAAGAGGAAGTAATGAAAATGCCAATGGTCTTCTTCGAGAATTCTTTCCGAAGAAGACGGACTTAGCACGAGTTAGTGAGAAAGAGATTGATGAAGCCCTCCTCCTCATTAATCATCGACCACGAAAATGCTTAGGTTGGAAAACTTCATTCGAGCTATTTCATGAGAAACTGTCGCATTTGTATTGACAATTCGTCA
>CAJUAL010000067.1 GCA_910584405.1 uncultured Vampirovibrio sp. | reverse complement strand
GTGGCAATGAAAAATAGGTAGCTATGAGAACAATAGCGGAAGAAATGTTGTCCCGGATAAATGCTGAAATAAAATTGCTCAATTATGACAATGATATTACAGCAGATGATGCTTTGCACATGGTAAAGTTCATTACTCCGCTATACAGCCAATTAAGAAAGCTTGTATCAGACTATGTATTTCCAACAAATGAAGACGAAATTCTCTTTTTCAAGGAAATCAAGCCTAATATCCTCGACAAATATCTGTATTTCAGTAAGGTTTACAGTATCGAAATGAAATGTCCCATTGGTAACAATGAGATTATCAAAGAATATTTGAACCAAGAATTAGAGGAATTAACTCGTTTCTTCCGTGACAATTTGGATTTTTACCAATACTATCGGTCAAAATCCATTTATATGGATAACTTGTATTTCGTTCGCAAGAAAACGGATATTCAGTTATTGCTTGACAGTTTCCAATATGACCGTGACCCGTTGTTTTCAACGGAATACGATTATAAGATTGCGAAGATATTATGTAACGAAATGTTGCGCATATATTTAAATCAACGGTTGGTAAAACTTGGGAATACGAATCAGTTAGAACACAAGCTGCAACAACTGGATAAGTATATTTTCCGCTTTACAGGCAAAAAGGCATATCTTATTGAATTAGGATATTCTCTTGTGTCTTCGGGCGACATAAACAATGGCAACGTGGAGATAAAAGAAATGATGAATTTCCTTAGCACGATATTCCACATTGATTTAGGGGATTATTATGCTTCATATATAGCCATGAAAGAGAGAAAAGACCGGACGGCATATCTTCATCATCTGATAGATAATCTTGTTAAGCGGATGAATGAGGATGATATGAAATAACACTTTGTATTCCAGTATGTAGAAGTACCATGTTCACCCCAACATGGTACTTTCTTTTTATGGTGAAATCTACTTTGAAAAAATGACATTTCGGGGAGTTTTTACGCCAATATTCCCCTAAAATAGCCTAAAAAAGTAATACCATGATAGATACAACCATGACTTTTAGGTTATTTCTTCTCCC
>CAJUAL010000066.1 GCA_910584405.1 uncultured Vampirovibrio sp. | reverse complement strand
TTTCAATGGTGGAATCATTCACCAAAATATAACTGATGAATAACTTTTTGATGGTAATAAGTGATGATTACGAGTAATTTAAGTACCTTTGTGTCATGAAATACCAGTGGTTATTGAAGCTATAAAACAAATTTGTCGTTTATGATACCTCAATTTGAAGAAATACGGATACAGGCATTGAAAGAATTAAGTGTCGGGATAGTTATGAGAGCTAAAGATTTACGCATTCCTTTGGCTAAGCATTTTGGATTGACCGATGAGGAAATGAATGCTTGGTATCCCTCTGGTAATGGCGAAATATTCTTAGACCGTATTTCGTGGGCTTTATCGTATCTTTTTATTGCAGGACTTGTAGAAAAACCTCAAAGAGGTGATTATAAAATCAGCGAAAAGGGCTTGTCTATGCTTTCTTCATGTACGGAGGAACAAATAAATAAGTTCATCAAAGTAGCTGTGAATGCGAAAACTCCGAAGAAAAGTTCTAAAAATAAAGATGCTAACAACACTTCTTCCCATTTGGGAAATGATGATGAACGTACACCGGAAGAAGAATTAGCAGATTCGTATGATAGAATAAAGCAGAATGTGCAATCTCAGATTCTGACAACTATATTAAGTAAAAAGCCACAAGAATTTGAACGGCTAGTTGTGAAATTACTTCAAGCACTGGGGTATGGTGGCGAGGTCAAAAACTCAGGTATCGTAACGAAACTTTCTAATGACGGTGGTATAGATGGTATTATTAAAGAAGATATTTTAGGATTTAATCATATATCCATACAGGCAAAGCGATATGCTTTAGATAATAATGTTCAGCGTCACGAGGTTCAAAGTTTTGTAGGAGCTGTTGCCGGAACGCCATCCAAGAAAGGAGTATTCATTACTACCTCTGATTATACTAAAGGTGCAATGGAGTATGTGGAAAGCCTTAACGGTTCACCAACCATTATCTTGATAAATGGTCAACAATTAACAGAATACATTTATGACTATGGCTTGGGATTGCAAACAGAGAAAGTCCTTAAAGTCATGAAAATGGATATGGACTACTGGGATGCAATGGA
>CAJUAL010000065.1 GCA_910584405.1 uncultured Vampirovibrio sp. | reverse complement strand
TGCCGTCCGCGTGGCGGGGCCAGACTATATTTGATGTTGATGTTTTTTCTTTTTTTGCAATTTCAATAATTTTACTTCTAACACCATCAGAACTAATGACAAATCTATCAACTATATTTTTATCAGAATCTAAAAAGACATTTACATAATCACCATCGTAGTCAAGCAAAAAGAAATGGTTATTTTTTGAATTAATCTCTTTAAATATTTCATCAACCTCAAAAGAATAATCATCGCTAATTGAATTATAAAAATCTAGCCTATATTTATTAGAATTTATTTTTTTTATATCTGTAATTAATCCTGAAATTTCATGAAGCATTTTATCTTGATCACAATCAAACCTAGAAAAGCAAATATATGAATATGAAATAAACAATGATGTTGGATAAAAAATTTCAGTCCATGAATCATATCTGTTGTTATTTATGTTTTTATGAAAATCTTTTTCCCAATAAGATTCCTCTTCTAGCAAAGCCTGTTTCGAGTTTTTATGCAATACCTTATAATATTTTTCAGGCAACAAAAGCAACCCTGTTTTAGGATATTTTTTATCAGTATCCGTTAAAAATCCTGGAATAGTATCCAAGTCAGGTAATTTTAAATGATCTAAAGAATACTTTCGATACTCACCGTCTGAATCCTTTATTCGAAGAGAAGCTATAATATCATTTTGATCGTATCCCGTTTTAAGATTTCCAAAAATCTTAGTTTGATTATTTAGAATAAAATATAATAAACAATCTTCATCATATTTCTTATAGCTATTCAATTTTGAACTATCTGCATATAAAGGTGAACCTTCTTTTATAGAAAAACAGCTTCCAATTGTTTTATAAGTAATTTCCTGTGAAAATAAACTAAAGCTGGTTATAAAAATGATAAACAAAAAGTTCAAATTCTTTTTCATATTAAAAGCCTCCATCTATATCCCACCTATGATTTCGTTCAAAAGGATTTCGAAGTTTATTACTATATATATAATTTGTAGTCTGAAAATCCCAAATTTCTTCAAAATCAGTTGCTTTGTAAACAGATAAATGTAAATGAGCTCCTAATTTGGCAGCACGCT
>CAJUAL010000064.1 GCA_910584405.1 uncultured Vampirovibrio sp. | reverse complement strand
TATATAGAAACAGATAAGTTTTTCACATTTTTTCGCAGAGTCTTTGGATCACTTCTGAAGGTCTTTCATTGATATGTTGAATAAATCCTTGAACAGCGTTTCTAATCTCATTTATATTTTTATAAAAGACATTATGAATCACAGATTGTTTTAACCATTTCCATAATCCTTCAATTAAGTTTAATTCAGGACTATAAGGTGGTAAAAAGACTAACCTTAATCTATTTTTGTGTTCGTTTAAAAAAGGTTGTATGACTTTAGCGTGATGAATTCTTGCATTATCTAAAATCAAAACAATCTTTCCACTTGGATATTCCTTTAAAACATTGTTTAAGAATTTAAGAAAAATCTCAGCTGTGTAACGTTCTTCTTCTTGAACATAAACGTGACCTGTCTCATAGTTAAGGATTCCTATTAATTTGACACTTTTATTATTTCCGTAAGTAGGAATGATCCGTTGTTTTCCTTTGGGAAACCAATTATTGACTAATGATTGATAATCTCTAATGGAACTTTCATCTTGAAACAATAAATGATCAATCTCTCCACGAATCAAAATTTTTTAATTGTTCAAATTCCTGTCTAAATCCCTCTTGTTTTTCTTGACTAGCTCTCGCTAATGAGTAAGTCGGACGTGTGTAGCTAAAACCTAAGCGTAACAACATGTCACGCATTCCTCCTTTAGTAAATGAGATATCAAATTCTCTTTTTACCCAAAGACATAGAAGCTTACAATTCCAAGTCATATAAGGTTCTAGCCCAACACTTGAAGGTGTTTTCTCAACTATTGTTTCAATTAAAGAAGCTTCCTGTGAAGGTGAAAGTTTCTTCGGACAGCCTGATTTTGGGCGTGGGTTTAATCCCTCAAGTCCATACTTTTTATAATTTCTAACATGTGTTCCGATGGTCTGAGCAGTGAAGGGAACCATCTTAGCGATTTCTACATTTTTGTATCCTTGTAAGTGTAAATAGATCACTTGATAACGAGTATAAAGTTGTTTAGATGATGTTTCACGCATCGCTGTTTCAATTGATTTTAATTCTGTCTGATTCATAGTTGCCCCAATTTCTATTTTAAAATGTATGTTTAATCCCTACTATTTTAACATAGATTTTGACGAATTTTGACCACGAATGTTTGAATTTAAAACTATGAAATACATTTCTGTTTATATATATAA
>CAJUAL010000063.1 GCA_910584405.1 uncultured Vampirovibrio sp. | reverse complement strand
TCTTTTCCGGAACCGGCTCTTTGTATTTCTTAGATACCGTCCCCCGCTTCTTGGCTCTGCGCATAGCTGAACTTCTATTCTTGCGGAACTTAGCGCAGCTGTCACAGAATCTTTTCCGCTTATTGTCTGTAACGAATCCACCACCGCAATGCTCACAAATTTTAATCATCAGGCTCTACCTCCTTACGAAGCTGCGGTACAGCTTCTTTTTCCACTCCGGCACTGGTTCAGGTTTATATTTATTGCATTTTTCTGCTGTATTGTAATTTGCACCGTCAATGCATTTTTTACGGTTTAAACATTTAATACACTTGTCCATTTTTATGCAACTCCTTTTTCATGTTAAGCAACTCAGAAAGCTTGTTTTCATACCACTGAGCCTTTAATATATCTTCTTCTCCATTCTTTTTATCTGCTCTGAAACGGTATTTAAATATATTACATTTGCAAAATCCTGTTACCGCTTCTAT
Organism: uncultured Vampirovibrio sp.; assembly: GCA_910584405.1. Taxonomy (GTDB): domain Bacteria; phylum Cyanobacteriota; class Vampirovibrionia; order Gastranaerophilales; family Gastranaerophilaceae; genus Zag111. The sequence goes on along the minus strand of CAJUAL010000063.1, from coordinate 715 downwards.
CCCGAATAAGTCAAGCATTATATCTATGCATTCACGTTTTCCCTGATAATGCTCAGGATGGTGTACGTTTAGGTTTGTAATCTTACATGCTTTTTTAATATCATTATTTTGACTTTTCACATCAGATAAACCCAATAAATAATCAGTAGAAACATTGAAAAAATCCGCTATTTTTGCAAGTAATTCAATATTTATTGTGCGTTCTGCTTTTTCATATAGGCTTAGGCTTTGACGTGTTATGTTTAGGTTATCTGCTAATTCTTGTTGAGTAATGCCTTTTTTATCCCTTAAATATATAAGACGTTTTGAAAAGTTTTCTTTATAACACATTTTTATTACTCCCTCAAAAGTTTTCTTGTTTCCTGCATCTTATTAAAATCCAATTGCATCAAAAGCACTTTCAATTATTTCTTTAATATAACTCACATCGTCACAATCTAAATTTCGCGCAATTATTGATGATAAATAAACTGACAATCCATTAGAATCATAGCTTTCAATTTCAGAGTTAACTGGTATTTCCTCAATTACATTACAGTTAAAGTAATGTATTGCTTTATCACCGCCAATAATTCCTTTAGTACCCTTAGGTATAATGATTTCTTTTTCTGTTATATCATGCCTTAAAATTTTGTCACAAGTCAATTCAATAATCTGTCCTATTTTATAACTGCTCATCTCTTACCCCTCTTCTTAAACTCCCTGCATGGGTATT
>CAJUAL010000062.1 GCA_910584405.1 uncultured Vampirovibrio sp. | reverse complement strand
CGCAAATTGCAATAATAAATTGAACACTTTTAGTTAAGCTGCTTGATAGATTAGATCTAATTCTCTTTCAAAGATTTCATCTGGTGTATGATAGGCCAGTATCTTTCTTGGCAAAGAATTGCACCAGGTTTCAATATTAATGATGTCTTGTAAAGAATAGTTAGCTATTGCTTCTCCCTTAGGAATGAATCTGCGAATAAGACCATTGTGTCTTTCAACTGTTCCCTTATCACAAGAAGTGTAAGGATGGGCATAGTAAACCAGTGTATTGGATACTTTTTCTAGGTTGGAAAGATCTGCAAACTCTGAGCCATTATCAGTGGTAATGGTTTTAAAAATATCATTCCAATGTTCGCTGTATTGCCTTTGGAGTTCTTTAAAGGCCTGCATGACACTGACAGAAGTCTTGTCAGGAATACGAAGAATTAAAAACTCACGACTCATACGCTCAGATAAGGTTAGCAGTACCTCATCATCTTTGCTCTTATGTCCGAGAACTAAATCGCATTCCCAATGACCGAATTCATTACGTTTATTGATCTCTTTAGGACGTTCTTCAATGCTTCTGCCAAGTTTTTTCTTATTTTTGCGAATACGATGAAGCTTAGTATTGCGTTTAAGCTTCTCTGGCAAGTCGTAATTATAAATTCCTAATAAGCCTTGATCAACGTAATTATAAAGAGTTTTGGTGCAGACAACATCGCTGCTAGCGAATTCGCCAACAGCAGTAGCACGATTACTGCACACATCAAGCGACCAGCCATCTTTAAAAAAATGCTTGTGGACATAGCGCATGAATTGAGCTTTCCTGAGAAAGTCTGATTTGCGCCCACAATTTTTACGATGAGCTTTATATGCATCATGCCCTTGAGTAGCCTTATATTTTTTAACTTTACCATGATACAGTTTTACAGTGCCACGCTTAACCTCATAGCTGATAGTAGAAGGAGAACAGTTAAGTTCACGGGCAATTGCACGCAAAGAATAGCCATCTTTCAAACGCAATTGAATAATAACTCGCTCTTCAAATGATAAATGCTTGCCTTTAACGTGCTGGTTCATGGTAGAATGTAAAGAGTCCATTTTGACCTCCAATAGAAAGTTTTTGTGGTTATTAACATTCTATCAAACAGGTCCGAATGGACTTTTTATTTTTTATCAAGTGTTCAATTTAATTTTACAATCAGCG
>CAJUAL010000061.1 GCA_910584405.1 uncultured Vampirovibrio sp. | reverse complement strand
AAAGTTGCATATTTGAAATTTGAGCGAACACATAGAAATAAGCAAGCATATTCTACTTTATGGAAGCAAATAATGGAATTTGCCAAGGAATACAATCTGACAGATAAAGGCTTCAAATACGTTAGTATCAGTTTGGACAGCCTTGATATTACGGAAATAGATAAATGCCGATTTTTGATTGGTATAACTGTTCCCTATTCAATGGAAATTCCTAAAGGTTTCAGTGTTCTAAACATACAAACAGGTCTATATTCGGTATTCAATATAAAAGGAAGATACCATGAATTAAATAGAATTTATCGGGATATTTACCTTGATTGGTTGCCTAATAGCAAGTATAGTTTAAGAGAACAAATGACTTTTGAAATATATACCAATACTCCCGATAAAGCAAGCATGGAAGAATTGGTAACGGAAATCTATTTACCTATTGAAGTAAAACAAAAGATAAAATGAAAGACGAAATAATTCAATTTTTAAAAGAGAACATCATTGGTAAAACATTGCTTACTGGTGCAGTCTATAAATTAGAGAACGGAAATTTAGAAGGCGTATATAACGACAAAATGACATTCTCAAATTTAGTGACAACGGGAAACGGTTTCAAGTTCGACATGACAACTGTTACCCAAGAATTGGTTTACAATTTGGATGATAAAGGAGCAAGAACCACCATAGCCAAAGATTATACAGGAACGAGTGTGTTTTGTTATGAATTGGCAATGCGAAAAAGCACAAAGCAAATCACAGGTTATATGCGCTGTGTTTCAACAACAGTTCAAGATTCCACAATGGAAGCCGTAGTGTGTGGAATATTTGATGTGACTTTTGACGGGATAGAGCTAAAATGGCAAGAAAATCAGTTGTTATATAGAGATAATCCCATAGGAGAAGATAAATATAAACCTGTCGCTTTCAATTCTAAAGTTCGTTTTTATCTTGATAACGGGAAAGTCGTATTTGAATATTTGCCAACGCTTTGGGATATATCCCCTGACACATTGGAAAAAAGGTTGTCTAAAGATGATTATCCTCCTTATATATCAAAAGAACAGTGACTGAATGAAAAAGAAGTAAAATCGAATAATAGCATAATGAAATAAGCTACTTATACGATGAAAAAGGTAGTAGATAAGATATTAGAGCAAGTAGAGGCTGATATTTCTGAAATCGACCTCTACGGCTATGATATTATCGAAACCTCTCTTTCAATGGTACAT
>CAJUAL010000060.1 GCA_910584405.1 uncultured Vampirovibrio sp. | reverse complement strand
GATATATGGGCTTCGACTATTGTCATAAATTATAACAAACACCAAACCGACTGAATAAGCGGAACACTGCTGAACATTATCATCGTAAAAGAAAAATAGATATGCAATATTTCAAAACTATATCAGAATTAATATCTTCATACAAAACGCTTCTTTATCCCGGTCGTATTTTTTACGAGTACAGCCAAAAAGATGATTATACAAAATCTCAGTTTTGGGTTTTGTCAAGCAAGGAGCTAAAAAATGAAGAAATGATAGAATCTAAAGGAGGCTTGATACCAGAATCATTAGCTCCATATAACATTACATCATTCATAGATGTTGGCACGTTTCAGGACATCATAGAAATAAAGTTAGAGAACTATCCTAACTGGTCAGTAACCGTTGATACCAAAGTATTTATTGACGCGATTAACCACTATTTGAAAACTGATGATTTTATGGATTAAATAAGCCCACGCTGATAACAAACAGCAAACCGACTGAACAAAGACGGAACGCTGCTAACATTATCTGCCAATTATAAAATTTAGGATATGTCTGAATTTGTAAAATATGGGAATGTCGAGATTAGACTGCCGGATGAAAATCTTGCATGTTTTAGTATATTTCAAGACCTGACAGAACTTTTCGGTGTTGATTTTCAATCTGAGGCTATAGTCTTCTTGAAAAGCGAATTGAAAAGTCATACAGACTTGAAACCTAAACCTTGTATAGATTATGAGTCTGACTATGCAGACATCTCAAGTCGGAGTGCAAATGTAATTTTTCTTGTGGCAGGTATTATTAATGACTTGGTGGCGAAAAGAAAAAAAATAGAAGTTTCCGATACTGACAGGCAAGAGGTATTCAAAATATTAAAGGAATGGAGGCGTCCCCGTCCTGCAAAATGGAAGATTGGGGATGTTTTCAGCTTAAAACTGAAGGACGGCACCTTTATGTTCGGTCAAATTATTGGGACACATTTAACGCCTAAATCTCCGACTTGTGCTGTTTTTGAAATCAAACGACCGACAGAGGATGTTTTGTTTGATGAATTGAAAGGAAGTAGGGCTATTTCCATTCAAAACACCGATGGGGAATATCTGAATAAAAAAATTTTCAAAGTCCTTTTTAATACGGAACTTCTTGCTGACGTAAAGCAAGTAAATGAAAACAGGTTTACTGGAGATGCTAACTTGCTAAGGTTATGTAATGCTTACTACGGTTTAGAGCCGTGGAATATT
>CAJUAL010000059.1 GCA_910584405.1 uncultured Vampirovibrio sp. | reverse complement strand
ACATAATCGCAAGAACTGGATGTTTTTTGATTCCGTAAAGGGCGCGGAGGCAAGCGCAATGTGGTATTCTCTTGCTGTTACGGCTTGCGTTAATGGGCTGAACGTGGAGGAGTATTTTTACAGGTTACTGACTTCGGATAAACCTGTTATGCCGTGGTGAATATTTTAAAGCCGTCCTTTTGATGGACGGCTTTTTATTGATTTAAATACATACAAATTTATATAAATAATTGTATAATTCGACAATGGAAATATATTCTTAGATATGATATAATTAGAAAAATATTATGTTTAGGAGATGTTTTTATGAATAATTTTGATCCAAAAGACAAAAGAATTAACAACGATGGTGACGAAACTAATGTAAAATTAGAAATTAACTCAAACTACTCTAAGGTTGACCATCGTCGTGGGTCGGCAGAACCCAATACAGGGAATATAGTTGATATTGATTCTGATGAGACTATTAAAAATTTAAATTCAAATAATTCGCAAGGAGGAAAATAGTGGAGAAAATAATTGAATCTTTACCGTATTTTATCGTATGCATTGCATTAGGATTTGTGTTTCTTAGAACATTTAGACATATGTGTACGATAGCAAATTCTGATAATCACGAGCATATTATATTAGAATCATTATTTGTTGGGTTTATTTTAAAAAATGGATTTGGTATTTTCCCATATTCTATAAGTCAAGCCGTCGATATTGTAGGTATGGTTATTTCTACATTTATTTTAGCAATAATATTTGCAAAATTATATTCGAGCACTAAGATTGATGGTTTTTTTCGGAAAATTGGAGTTTATAGAACCAGAAATAAATATATTTGGAAAGACATTGAGGATACTAAAAACGCAACAATGATTAAGTCGATTAATCCTGAAACCAAAGAAGCATATATGGGTGTATTAAAATATTATGAAGATTATGAAAGACACCCCCAGATTGTTTTACAAAATTTCCAGTATTGGGAAAATATTGATAGCGAAAAACCTACAAAAGATTTTTCAAAAGACCCACGATGTGTTGTGTTAATTGATACTGAAAAATTTTCGCAAATTCTTGTAGTGTATAACCCAAACAGCGACAAAGTTATAAATAAGGATGAGAAAAAGTCTAAAGAAAAATCTTTTAAGCAATACTTGGTTAAAATTCCAAATATCAAAAATAAAAACACATCAAAAACTAATCTCCAAAATCAAACAAAACAAGAGTAGAGCTTGCAAAATTACTCTACTCTTTTTATTTTATGTTATTGCATATAAACATTTGACGCTTAC
>CAJUAL010000058.1 GCA_910584405.1 uncultured Vampirovibrio sp. | reverse complement strand
CTTTTCTTTGCTTCCATACTGATAAGCATTAACGAATAGGCAGACTTAGATTTATCGCCAAATTGTCTTATTACGCTTTCATCACATGCCAGCTCAATATCGCGGTTAAAAAGAATGTACATTACCCAAACCAAAGGATTGAACCAATGAATACAAAGGGCATATGTAGCAATCAGCTTTGTAATGGTATCAAAACGATAAATATGCACATATTCATGTGAGAAAATATATCGTAACTGGTTTATATTCTTCCAATCCGTTTGCTTTGGCATTAAAATAACAGGATGTAAAACACCATACGTCAACGGTGTGGAAATTCTATCAGATTGCTTAATCGAAATTCGCCGTTTTAGAGGACGCTCTTTTATCCATTGTTCTACATAGGCATTATTGACTGGTAAAGCTGTCCGAAACTCAATCCGGCAACGTAAATAAGATACTATGAAAAATCCGGCAAAAAGTATCATTCCAATACACCAAACAACAAACCGAACAGAAACAAACGGGATATTTGTCACTGGCTGTTCTATACCTTGTATCACTACAAAATATTCCCGTGATACAGCAGAAGCAACATTGTTTGTTTCTGCTTCAAAAAATGTGGGCGTAGATATAGTGTTGTTAATAAGCGTATATATACTAAACGCAGACGGAATAGTAAACGGAATAACCAATCTCAAAAGCACCATTTCCCACAAAACAAGAAACGTTTTTTTAGGCAGACTATTTATTGCTATTGCCCGAATTATCACAACCGCTATAATAAAAACAGCCCCGGAAAAACTCACTTCCAGCAAAGTCATACTTATCACCTCATTCCAAATCAGCAACAATTTTTTTCAGCTTTTCAATTTCTTCAACAGAAAGTTTCTTCCTACTCAAAAGTGCGGCAAATAACTTGTCCGCAGAACCATCATAAATTTTGTTAATCAGTTCATTCGTTTCAGCTTCCTGTACTTCTTCTTTGGGAATAAGCGCATGACACATGAAATTAGGTTCAGAACGTTCAATAGCCCCCTTTTTTATACAACGCTTAATAAGCGTATAGGTAGTATTTTTATTCCAACCCAATTCTTTTGTAAGAACGTCTGCAACATGCTTTGCCGGTACATTCCCCTCTTTCCAAAGAATGTCCATAACTTTTAGTTCGGAATCAAAAAGTTTTATAGTTTCTCTTTCCATGTAATATACACTCCTTTCAAATAAGACTGTAGTAGTCCTCACTATATAGACTACTACAGTCTTATCCAAATGTCAATATATAAAAATTGGTTTTATATGATAAAGAATAAGGGGGATTCCGTAGTAGTCGGCACTGTG
>CAJUAL010000057.1 GCA_910584405.1 uncultured Vampirovibrio sp. | reverse complement strand
AAGACAGCAAGTTATGCACATTACGCACAGTGCCGACTACTACGAAATCCCCCTCATTCATACTTATTTTTACAATTTGTTCTATACTTATTCTTGACAAAGCGACACGAATGACGCATAATTAAAAGCGACACGAGTGTTGCAAAAGAAAAGAGGTGATAACATGAGCTTGAAAGGAGAAAAGACAAAACAGGATATTCGAGAAAAGGCATATCAACTGTTTGCGGAAAAGGGATTTAAAGATGTAACTATGAAAGATATTTGCGAGTTGACGGGGCTTAGTCGTGGAGGACTGTACCGCCATTATGAAAGCACCGAGCAGATATTTTTGGAGATAGTTAATGCTTTTTCCAATAAGCAAAAAAGTGAAGTATTTACTAAAATTGAGCAGCACGTTCCAGCTACCACGATATTACAGGAACTTCTTTCAAGATATGCAACAGAAATGATTGATTATGAAAATTCTATAAGCCTTGCTATTTACGAATTTTATAGTAATCCAGCGGTTTCTAAAGAAAATAATTCAGTAAAAAAACAGTACGAAATTTCAAAATCAACATGGATAGAACTTATCAACTACGGAATGGATACGAAAGAATTTAATTCCGTGAACCCGGAATCAATTTTCAATGTAATTATTTTTGCATATCAAGGAGTACGAATGTATAGCAAGTTGATGAAAATGGATAAAGATATTCCCAATCAAATAATAAATGAAATAAAGCGGCTACTATTGCCGGAGGAGGTTCAGCATGAAAAATGATATTGTTTTGGTAAGACCAACTTTAGCACTAAAAGAAAAAGCTCTTGATTATCGAAAGGAACATTTTCAACATGGAGAAGAAATTATCTACGGAAGTGAGCTTTTTGACAAGACAGAAAGCTACGAGGAATGGCTATCCTCTGTAACGCTAAACACGAATCCCAAAACGGTAAATGAAAATTGGGTAGTTACGGATACTTTTTTTGCTTTAAGAAAAAGTGATGATAAGATAATCGGAATTATTGATTTAAGACATACGCTGAATGAATTTTTGAAAGATTTAGGGAATTGTGGGTATAGTGTACGTCCATCTGAAAGAAAAAAGGGATATGCAACAGAAATGCTATGCCAACTTCTCCAAGTGGCTAAAGAAGCAGAAATGAAAGAGCTCCATATATCTGTTGAAAAAGAAAACGCAGCGTCAATAAAAGTTATACAAAAAAATGGGGGCGTGTATGAACGGAGCTTTTCTTTTGAAAATGAAGTAGCAGATATTTATAAAATTAAATTATAAATTTTTGAGTTTAGCGGGGGCGACAGCTTGAGTGTTATTGCCCCTCTGAATTATAAAAAAATAACAGTAAACCATGCACCGCCC
>CAJUAL010000056.1 GCA_910584405.1 uncultured Vampirovibrio sp. | reverse complement strand
GGGTATGTCAAGAAAAGTGTGTAAGTAGTTAGTATATTATATATAAATCATATCAAAGAACTTAATTACAATATTTACGGAACCTATCTTGGAATTGTGGATGAGCATCTAATTGGTTTCTAACCATAGACCAATTCTGAATGGTGGAATCCTCCCATTTTTTATAAAGTTCGGTAACTCGCAAATATAATAATTTGAAAAGAGCATTTTCATTTGGAAAGGCTCCTTTTTTTGTTACCTTTCTAAATGATGAATTAACCGATTCTATAGCATTGGTAGTGTACATAATTTTCCTTAAGGCACTAGGATAATCAAAAAGTTGTTCTACATGCTTAAAATTACGTTCCCATACATCTACAGCACCAGAATATTTTGACCAGGTTGTTTTAAACTTTTCGAATTCAGTTTGAGCTGTTTTTAGATTAGGAGCACTGTATATTAGTTTCAGATTAGCAGTAAATTTTTTATAATCTTTGCTTGGAACATATTTTAAGGAATTTCTAATTAAATGTACAATGCATCTTTGGACAACAACACCTTTAAATATCTCTTTTGCACCGTCCTCAAGACCACTGACCCCATCCATAGAAATAAAGAATATATCTTCAACTCCGCGAGTTTTTATTTCATCAAATATCTGCATCCATGAATGTTTAGATTCGGTCTCGTTTAACCAGATACCAAGGATATCTTTATGGCCATCTATATCGTATCCGAGTATTGTATAAACAGCACTTTCTTTACTTTCATATTCATATCTCATAGTAACATACATACAATCAACAAATACAAATGGATAGCATTTCTTTAAAGGTCTGGATTGCCATTCATTTAATTCATCTAATACACAGTCAGTAATTTGAGATATAGTTTCATGCGATATTTTGAAACCATATATATCCTCAATAGTAGCCGAAATATCTCTTTGACTCATCCCCTTGGCATACATAGATAATACTTTTTTATCGATATCTGAAATATCTTTGGTACGTTTTGGGATAATTTGGGGTTCAAATGATCCATCTCTGTCCCTAGGAACATCGACAGTCATTTCTCCCATACTTGTTTTCACATTTTTAGTTATATAGCCATTTCTTCTATTATTCGTTTGTTTTTCATTCTTATCATTATTTTCATAGCCAAGATGACTATTCATTTCACCTTGTAGCATTGCTTCAAACATAGGACCAAATACATCTTTTAATGCATCTTGAACATCTTTAGCTGTTTCAGGCTGATATACATCTAATATTGCTTGTACTAATTCATTTTTACTTTTATTTTTACTTCTCATATTTTACCTCTTTCTTCTATTTTATCACACTATAAAAGTGTGTAGTTTTATACTAACTTACACACTTTATTTTACACTCTC
>CAJUAL010000055.1 GCA_910584405.1 uncultured Vampirovibrio sp. | reverse complement strand
AGGAATATCCGTAAGAAGAGATATAAGGAAAGGCAAAACGAAAGGGAATACCGCAATGGGTATGGCAGCATCACAAGCAAGATTTTTAAGCTTGACAGCAAGAAAGACAAATGTTGAATTTGAAGGTCAACAAATAAACCAACAAAGAACAACATTATCAAACGAATCTTCAAACTACTATAGCCAATTGTGTAATATGGTAGTTCCAACTCCTCCAAGTTCAGAAGATTATTCAAAAACAATATATACATTTAAAGACGGTTCAGAAAGCAATACAATAAATTCATTGATTGCAAAACAAGGCGGCTGGTATATTTTGAATTACACACAAACATATGAAACAGAAAGTGTAATGTCAAACGGAAACGTAATCGTATCAGGAATCCCTGCCTTAGATGAAAACGGCAATGTAATAAAAGAAGATGGAAAGATTAAATATTCAGGTTATCAAATCGGAGCATCTCCGTTAAGAACAATAGTAGATAACGAAACATTAGAAGACTGGAAAAAAACTACCGATGAAAATGGTAAAACTAAATATGAAAACTATTTGGAATCATTAAAATCAAGCGATCCGTATTTAAAAACAATCGAAGAACCATCTCAATTAGAAAAGATATTAACAATGGAAAACGAATATCTGACAATGTTACAAAACAAATACGGCGAAAATAAAGATTGGTTTGTAAGATACCAAAAGAATTCAACAAACGGCAATTATGAACCTGTATTTTATGACGCAGAAGAAGTAAGAAAAGCAGATTACAGTGAAAAGACAAGTGCATCATTGTCAGGAATTAAGTCTTATACATACGGACAAACAACAGAATCAAGAGAGATTCAAAATGCATCAGCCAGAGTAACTCAAGATACATCCGGCAGATATATGTCAGTAATTATCTATGATAAAGATGCAGATGGAGAACCTATAGCAGATTCAGGAATAGAATACACATTGACAGCAACCACACAAAGTGATGATGCAGCATATAACGATGCAATGAATCAATACAATTATGATAAGGCAGTATATGACCAAGAAATCAATTCAATAAATGCAAAAATAGAAGTACTTCACGGTCAGGATAAAGACTTAGAATTGAGATTGAAACAATTAGATACAGAAGAAAACGCAATATCTACCGAGATGGAAGCAGTTAAGAAAGTTGTATCTAAGAACGTTGAAAATACATTCAAAACATTCAATGCGTAGACAAATTTTGCGTAGTGCGCCGTGTCACAAAGTGACCCAGCACGAAGTAATGAGGACAATGCGAATGACAGCATAGCGAAATGAGTACTTGTCCGAGTGAAGCAATAATTTGTACAACAAGACAAATAACAAAATTTTATAATTTTCCTTTCCCTTTTTCCTATTGATTTTCCAACGACTTACACAATAAGTCGTTTTTT
>CAJUAL010000054.1 GCA_910584405.1 uncultured Vampirovibrio sp. | reverse complement strand
TGTAGTGAACCCCAAAAGTTGAACTTAATATTATGCAGCTAATTGGCTGGTACGAATTCGGTATTTGACTGGACTCATACCAGCCAATTTTCTTTTAATTCGTTTATGATTATAGTAGTAGATATAGTTTTCAATGGCTTCTTTTAACTCCTCATAGGTTTTAAATGTCTTTCCATAGTACATTTCTTGTTTAAGGATTCCAAAGAAGTTTTCCATCGGTGAATTATCTAGACAATTTCCTTTTCGTGACATACTTTGAAAAATTTTATGTGTTTTTAATGCTTTAACCCATTTTTGATGTTGATACTGCCAACCTTGATCGGAATGAAGGGTTATTCTATATTTTGCTTGTTTGAGAATAGGTAGGACCTGATTCAGAGATTCCATGACAAAATTCAAGTCAGGTTTATGGCTCATTGAATAGGACAAAATTTCACCGGTTGCCATGTCCATGATTGGGCTTAAATATAATTTCTTTCCTTCCTGCGTTTTAAACTCAGTCACATCTGTTGTCAATTTCTGATACGGATAAGGGGTATTAAATCGGCGGTTAATTCGATTCTTAGCCACTGTTCCAACAGTTCCTTTATACGAACGATATTTACGTGATTTATGACTAAACTTAACGCAAATAATTCCACGCTTTTTCATCAGACGATAGACTTTCTTATGGTTAACCCGATGACCTCGATGATGAAGCTCATCTGTGATTCGACGATAACCATAATTCTCATCATTTTCTTTAAAAATGCTTAAAATAAGATTTTCAAGTTCTTGATCTGGATTCTCTTGCGCCATCTTTTTAACCCAATAATGATAGGTTGATTTAGGAAATTTTGTGACCTTTAAAATATCACTTAATTTAAAATTAGCCGTTAATTCTTGGATGATTCTTGTCTCGATTTGATTCTTTGGTTCCATGGCGTAATCCCATGGGCGTGACACTTTTTTAAGTATTCATTCTCAATTCTGAGTAATTTAATTTCTTCTTCTAATTGTTGTTCACGTGTTAAAGTTTTCGGTTGTTTAGATGCTTTTAATTTTGGCATAGGGCTTTGAGACCTTCCTTTCGGTTTAAGTAATGCCTCTACACCGCCTTTTAGAAACGTTGCATTCCAATTCGCAATCGTTCCTATATCTGATATTCCAAAATGAATAGCAGTTTGGCTATATGAAGCACCTGTTGTCTTGATATAGTTTAATACATTTAATTTAAATTCTCCAGTATATACTTGTTTTTCTTTTGGTTGTAATCCGTTTTTTCCTTCTTGTTTATACTGTCTAACCCATGTTTCAATTTGTGATTGACTTGGAATCTGATATTTCTTAGCAAGCGATCGATAACCTAAAGTCCCTTGTAAATATTCATTAACAATCCTTAATTTGAATTCTGGACTATATTTAGCCATAGAAAAAACACCCC
>CAJUAL010000053.1 GCA_910584405.1 uncultured Vampirovibrio sp. | reverse complement strand
TTTAGAATTTTGATTTCTTTATGTTTTTTGTTATTATAACAAACATCGGTAAAGACGGATTATAACAGGTACTTCGAGTACGATTTTATGAATGTCTGCCATATAATTATTTATTAATTCGGTTGTAGATAATGGAAACTAGTAAAATACTAGAGTTCGGATGATTAAGCGTGTAGGAATATAGGTAATTTCATATGGTGTTAACCGAAATATTAATGAAAGGAGTATTAATTTATGAAACATATTTTAAGTTTTGATATTGCCAAAGGTAAAAGTGTTTATTGTTTTATTGATGAATTAAGAAATACTATTATTGGTGCCTCTTTAATTGAACATAAAAAAGATGAATTTGATTTATTATTTAATAGAGTTAAGGATTATTCTAGTTTAATTGTTATTATGGAATCTACTTCTATTTATCATTTACCTGTAGAAAATTATTTTAGATCTAAGGCCATTGATACTATTGTTATGAATCCTAAACTTGTTAAACAATTTAAGGATACTTTAAATAAATCTAAAACTGATAAACTAGATTGTTTTAAAATTGCTAGATGTTATTTAGGCACTATTGATCATTTTTATCAAAAACAAGATGAATATTTTATGTACAATCCTCTTGCTAGACAATATTGGTCTTTAATTGAAGGACAAACTAGATTAAAAAATAGATATAGACAGCTTATTGATATTGTTTTTCCTGAATTTGCTTTGATTTTCAACGATTTATATGATAATCTAACTTTAAATTTTATTCATGATTTTCCTCATCCAGTATTATTTGTTAATCGTAAAATTGATTATTTAATGAATTATTTAAAGAAAAAGAATGGAACTACTCAAGCTTATAGGTTTAAGAATAAAGTTCTGAAAATGAAAGAGTTGGCTTCAAATTCTTTATGTTTCGTTGCTTTTGATTCTTTTCAAGTCCAGAATCTAGTTCAGGTAATTGAAATGATACAATATCACAAATCAGAAATTACAAAAATTAAAAACCAATTAATTAATGAAATGAAAGATAAAGAATTATTTAAAATAATAAACTCAATTCCTGGTTTTGGGGAATTTTCTACTGCTTTATTTTTAGCTGAAGTTGGAGATATAACAAGATTTGATGATAAATATCAATTTATATCTTTTATTGGAATTGATTCAGTAACATCACAATCTGGTGTTTCTGCATACCATGGTCCAATTTCTAAAACAGGATGTAAGTTTGGCAGAACTATTTTATTTAATGTTGTAACTACTATAATTCAAATATCAGCTCACACAGATAAAACTAATCCTATTTATTTGTTTTTTAGAAAAAAACAATCTGAAGGAAAACATCATTATAAATGCATAATCGCGTGCGAAACGAAGTTATGTAAAATCATTTATAAATTATGTTCTTCAGATTGTCTATACGAAAACAAATAGACTAATTACCAAAATTTTTAAAAATTGAGGTAACTCAGTTCTTTTTGTCGTGATTATAATATCATAT
>CAJUAL010000052.1 GCA_910584405.1 uncultured Vampirovibrio sp. | reverse complement strand
AAAGAAAAAATGAATAAAAACTTGTAAAATGATAAAAAAATGTGTAATATAATGGACGATACAAAGAAAAAAAGCGCATTCAAAAAGACGTGCAGTTAATAAAATTTTTTTTGAAAAAAGGTAACTGCCCAGAATTTTAAAGTGTTTATAGTTTGTATCTTAGCTTTTTATAATTGATTATTTATTCAATAATCTAATTGAAAGATCGATGTCGTCATTGCCGATCTTTTTAATTTGAAATTTTTTGATGGTTTCAACTCCTATAAAAGGTAGTGCAAGGTTATATGGTGAAACATTATTTAAAGAAACTCTAGGTGTAGAGTTAATATGTGATGCAAGAAGATAACAATCTTCCTGTGTTAAACCAGCAAAAGATGTACCTTTAGGAAGAACATAACGAATATATTCGTGATTCTTTTCTAAGGTTCCTTTTTGCCAAGAACAATTGGAATCACAGTAGAATAAAGAACATACTTTTTCGCCTGTATTTAAATCAATTTCAATACTTTCAGGGTCAGAAAATTCAGTACCATTATCAGTTAAGATAACTTCGAATAGTCTTTTAAATTCTTCGATTCCAAGTGTCTTTTTGAGGTTATTAAAAACTTCTGTTACGTATTTGGATTGCTTGTAAGGTAGTAGGTAAATAAGCATAAAATTATATTGCCTAAATAATAAGGTAAGAAAACATTTGCCACCATTACCACCTTTAGTACCAATAACAGTATCCATCTCGACGATGGATGCATTAGGATGAAATTCAAGATAATCTTTAAAATTAGAGTAGAAGCGACCAACTTTAATTTTAGGGTTTGTTTTTTCGCGAGTATAATCATATTCTTTTTTAACTTTAAATCTAACTTTTCTAGCGAGATCAATATTTCTAACATTTAGGACACCTAAATCAATATATCTATAAAAAGTAGGTTTAGAAAAGTTAAGTAAATCACCATGCTCGATAAAAACATGATTAACAGAATGATGCTTATGAATCATCAAAGGAGAAATAACATCATTAATAGTAGCAATCTCTTCTTTAGTAATGCGTAAGTGACTTCTATGTTGAATTAAATTCTTTTTATATTCGTTATAAGCAATATCATGGGAATAAGAATAGCGAATCTTTCTACAATAATTAAATTTAGGACAACCATTACAAACGTAAGGAGGTTTAGAATCGAAACAACAAGGTTGATTATTACAATTATTGGTAGCTCTAAGAAAACGATGTTTTTTAACATCACGAGCAATGGTAGTTCTATCTTTGTGTAATCTGTTAGCAATTTTAGAAAAAGAATAACCATAATTTAAAAAGTCCTCGATAGTACATCTATCTTCAAAAGATAAATGTTTATTGTATTTAACATTTTTCATAAATAAAACTCCCTTCAAAGAAAAAAGCTAAGATACAGTTAGTTATTATAACGCCTTCCCCTTGATTTCTCAAATTAAATGCACGTTATTACCAAAAGTGGGCAGTTAATTTAAAATTTTAG
>CAJUAL010000051.1 GCA_910584405.1 uncultured Vampirovibrio sp. | reverse complement strand
CCTCCTCCCAACGCTATTGGATAAATTTTTAGATATCCAAAATAAAACGCATAGCTGTAAACGACCGAGAAAAACCCCGATTGTCCCTTAGTCAGAAAAATCACGTCAAACGCCTAAACTACGCGGTTTGAGCATAATTTTGACTAAGGGACAAAATTCGCACAAAAACCCGATTTTGAATTGACTAAGGGACATTTATAATTTTCAAAAAAAATGCCGTCAAACTGCTTAAATAATAGCATTTGACGGCATTTTTACATTTTATGCCATTCATTGACTAAGGGACATAAAATTTAAAATGTATAAAATCAAAAATATACTGTATAATTATCAAACTATACATTTTACAAATTGCTTGCTTTACTTTTCTACGTTTAAATGTTCTGTAAGAAAATTTGTTACCGATTGATTGACAAGATTTACCACATTATCATCTTTAGGTATAATTCCGTTGCTGTCATTTTTATGATTTTTATAATCAAAGAGTAAGAACGCCATATATTTTAGAATATCTCCAAAATTCTCAATGTAGTCTTTCATTTTACCTAAATCGTGTCCGTATTTTTGATGTGCAAACGACAATACTTTTTCAAAATAAAAAAAGCTTTCCTTGAATTCAAAATCACAGTCCGAATCAAAATACCTTCTTTGATTTTGCAATCTATTATAAGATAATAACATAGAATCGTCAATTTTCTTTTCTCCCTGTTCATTCTTTAACCAATCAATATTGATTGCAAATAGGAAAGAAATAAGTAACAATAACGTTTCAGATGGATTCTCAACGTCTTTTTCAATTTTACTTACATGAGTTTGACTAATCCCTAACAGGCTTGCAAAATCTGCCTGATTTAATTTATTGTTTTTTCTAACAAGTTTAATGCGTTCTCCTAATGTCATATTGTACACCTCTCACAAATTTATGATAATCACATAATTTTGCTTGACTTTTATGTGAAACACATATATAATAAAATTATGGTAAATCTAAATTGATTATACCACATAATCAAAAAAAAATAAAGAGGGTGAAGCAATGAAATTTAAAAAACAATGTCCGCTTGGGAAAGTAATCTCTATACGGTTGGTAGAATTAGACAAAACTAAGAAATGGCTTTCCGAAGCCACGGGTATAACCGCCTGCATGATAACAAAATACTGTTTAGGCGAAAGCATACCTACAATCAAGAGTGCTGATAAGCTTTCAAAGGCTTTGGGCATAAGCGTTGATGAAATAATCAACGTAATAACAGAAACGGGGCAGGCTTCATGAATGCAGAATGGATAACTATACAAGAAGCTGCTTCTTTATGTAGTGTGTCCTATGAGACTATGAAAAAATCCATACAACGCGGCAAATTTGTTTGTATTTGTGTCAACGGCAAGGGACGCGGCGGCAAGCAGCTAAGAATCCTGCTTGAAAGCTTACCGCAGGAAGCACAAGACAGATACTACGGCATAACACCAGATAGACCCGCTCTCGAAACCAGCAATACATACACATCATTATCAGATAAACAACGGAAACGCGTTGATGAAAAGGTGCTTGCCGTGACAGAATACACAAAATTCAAAAGGCAGTACCATAAGCAGGGCGTTACTCGTGAATTTC
>CAJUAL010000050.1 GCA_910584405.1 uncultured Vampirovibrio sp. | reverse complement strand
CACAGTGCCGACTACTACGGAATCCCTCTTTATCTCCACACAGATTATTTCTTTTATGGCATATTCCAACTTGCGTCAATAGAATAAATAAGCTGGATTATTTTTTCCTTTGGGGTAGAAAAATTATTCTTAATCCAAAGTGAGATTATTGAGAGGCAGCCTTGAATATGATATGTCGCCATATAGAGCATTTCTTCTGAAACGGAAGATATATTTTCTTCTTGCATCCATATTTCAAGATATTTTTCTTCGATGATGTCATACATATGCTCTTGAAATTTGTGGTCAATTCCCTTTCCGAAAAAAAGCAAGCGGCTTAGGGCAGGATTTTCATAAATATAATCAATAATGGAATTATAAATATTTTCGTAATGACCTGCTGGATTATCGTTAATAAATTTAGTGAACTCAGATATAGCGTCATGTTCCATTTGCTCATATAAGTCATACACATCATGGTAGTGCGAATAAAAAGTAGCTCTATGTATGTCTGCCTTGTTGACTAATTCCTGTACTGTAATTTTTTGAAGTTCCTTATCAAGCATTGCGTCAGCAAGAGCAGACTGTAATGCTTTTATTGTCTTTTTGACCCGCCTATCATGTTTATTCATAGTTTTCTCCTTTAAACAACAGTTTCGAGCGGCAGTGTCGTTTAGGCAACAATTATAGATAAAATTGAAGATAGAAAAACGACACATGTTATAGTATACTGCTTGTTGTACGGATATGTCAATCTGAATACTATAAAATTCCAAGGCAATGGAGGTAACCATGACACAAAAACAAATTGAACGCAAATCGCTGATAGTAAGCTGCATTGTAAACTTAATAATGGCAATAGGTGGGTTTTGGATTTTTTCGATAACAAATATTCAAGCTCTGTTTTTAGACTGTTCCTTTTCAATGATTGCTTCTTGCTCTTGTTTGGCAGCATTGGAAATTTCAAAAATTAGTAATAAAAAGACAAAGAATTACCCGGACGGTCTTTATTTTTTAGAGCCATTATATTCTATTTTTAGAACTTTATTAACATTGGTGCTGCTGTTTTCTTCTGTTGCTCGTACTGCAAAAGCAGCATGGGGGTATTTTGCATATGGCGTTGGAACCCCTTTGATGATTGAACCTGTAATTCCTTATGAGATACTTATGTGTATCATATGTTTTGGGCTGTCTTTTTTTAACAGAAGCCAGAGCCGTAAAACTAATGATTCCAGTACACTTTTAGCAACAGAATCGAAAGGAAATTTTATCGACGGCATATTATCTTTGGGCGTAGCACTGTCTGCGTTCTTGATAAAACTGATAGATATTAACGGAAGTTTGGGTTTCCTTCATTATACTGGAGATTTTTTCATTACGACAATTATAGTCTTGCCTGCAATAAAAGAACCGATAAGTGTTTTCATATCTTCTTTCCGCGAATTGTCAGGAGGGTTGACAACGAATCAGGAACTAAAAAGAACAGTTTTCCAATTTGTAGAAAAGAATCTTAGCGGTATTATGACATTGCAAAAATGTGACATATATAAAATTGGTATGCACATAAAAGTTTGCATTTATATTACCAATAACATTGATTATAAAAAAATACAAACTGTCAAAAGGAATATCTTGAAAGATATATGTCCTATTTACGAAAAT
>CAJUAL010000049.1 GCA_910584405.1 uncultured Vampirovibrio sp. | reverse complement strand
GGTGACGATAACAAGTATTATGAGCAGGTAGGCAATGAGAACATTGATATAACAGAAGAAATACCTTTTGATTTACCTGAAAACTGGACTTGGGTTAGATTTGGTCAATACGTAAGAATGTCTATCGGAAAGACACCACCGCGAGGGGAAACCAAGTATTGGGCAAATGGTAAATATCCTTGGGTTTCTATTTCAGATATGTCTGATTATGGATTGGTTACAACGACAAAAGAATCTGTTTCAGAATATGCCAAAAGTTTATTTGGAGAAATATCTCCTGTCGGAACTTTAATAATGAGTTTTAAGTTAACGGTAGGCAGGACTTCTCTTCTAAATACTTCGGCATATCATAATGAAGCAATTATATCCATATATCCTTTTGTAGATAAAAATTATCAAGCAAGGAATTTTCTGTTTCACATTTTGCCGATTATATCTAATCTTGGAGATACCAAAGATGCCATAAAAGGTAAAACACTAAATTCTAAGAGTTTGAACAATCTTTTATTACCACTTCCGCCTCTTAATGAACAAGGGCGAATAGTGGCTATGATAGAATTATTATTTGATAAGTTGAAATAAATTATTTATTTGACAAGTTATACGTTGCTGTTCAGACAATGGCGGAATACCGATTGGTAGCTTGTAGAATAAATCCTTATTGAGGTGCGGAATTGCTGCACCTCTTTTTGAATTTCTCAATGCCTCTTTATAGAACAAGATGAAAGCCAAAATACAAGGCTTCCACATAACCGAAGAAAGCCATAGCTGTTTGAATGTGCTTCCCATATATCCATCTTGTGGAATAGAAAAAACTTCACCTGAATTTTCACCATCCACAAGAATGATATTATCTCCAGCATAGACAAATCTGCCTTTTTCTATAATGGTTGCAGATGATTTTCCACGTAGGAACTTTGCATCAAGGCAAATGCCCTTTCCGTTTCTTTTTTCACCGTCTGTTAGTTGGCATATATCTTTCAAGCGTAACACAATCCAGCTATTGGGATATTCAAAAGGAAGTTCAACTTCAACGATTTGCTCATTTATCCTCTCATAATACTTGTTACAGTTTTAATCTTTTCAACAATTCGAGTTTGTTCCTTTAAAGGGGGAACAGGGATTAAGTATCTGTTCAATCGCACCATTGTCAAGGTTGCTACTGTAGTTCCATCAGACTCTGATAAATATTGGTTTGCAAAAGCAGACGATTCAAAAAATAATTTCAAATAATACGGATTCAAGCGAAAAGGATTACCTATACATAAAACACTACCGTCCTTGTAATAGAAAGGATTGTTTGTTTCAACAACATAAGTTTTACCAAGTGTCCCAACTGCCGTCATCATTAGGTCTCCAATTTGCGGAACTCCGCTTTTAGAGAACTCATCGTATAATGATTGTTCTATAAACAAATCGTTATCAACATGACCCCAATCAGCCATTTTACCAATTTCTCTTGCTCGATAAAATGGAATTCCAGAAGAACGCCAATCTCTTTCGTGTACTCTTCGAGCAGACCAAATATTTAAGACACTTCCTATTCTACACCATTTCCAATCATCAGGTATTTCAAATGGTATTTCATCAGTAATATCCTGCTCTGTTTTACCAACCTTCTCGAAGTACTTGTTATCGTCACC
>CAJUAL010000048.1 GCA_910584405.1 uncultured Vampirovibrio sp. | reverse complement strand
TTTCCACCTGTGCGGTTGGAAAATAGAACAATGTAACCGATTAAAAATAAAAATTCTATATACAATTTAGAGTATTTGAGTTATTATTTATCCAAAAATGATAACTAATAGCTAAGGAGAAGTTAGTATGAAAGTGCGTTTTACTGCTGAAATTATAGATGATGATGGAAATGTAATAGGAAACCGTGTCAGTGAGGCTGGAGGTATTCCTTGCCCTGATGATTTTGACCTTTCTACAAAGGAAGGTTTTCTTAGGGATTTTGATAAACTAGAAAAGGCAGTACTTAAAGCAAGGAACCAAATTGGCAAGGATATTGTAGAAGAAACCCTTGATAATACCTCAAAAAAAACAAAATTTTATATTTGAACGAAAATCAGAAGTTGAATCCGAACTAGGACGTATTGATACTCAGGTTTTCGATAAATTAGCCCAATCCCAACAACCAAAAGAAAGAATTGACAGTGTGGCATATAAGCTTCTTGCATCAAAAATGTGTACTAACCTTAGCTATAGAAAGTCCGTTGAAATGATTAATCTTTTTTTGCACCGTGGGGATGAAGATGCCATTAAATTACGTACTCTTTCCGATTCTATGAATCGCATTGGCAATAAAATATCTTGTAAACTAGAGGAAACATCCGGAAGAATTTTAAAGATGAACGGCTTTAATAAAGAAACCGGATTGCCAGAAAAAAATATAATTCTTTCAGAAAATATCACAACACCCAATGCCCCAGCTAAAGACAGCACTGACGAAAAACATATTCAGAATGTCATAAATGACATAAATGACGGACGGGAAGAAGAAATACCGTTTAATGCAAATGAATTGGAAATTGAAACAAACCCTGCGGATTGTGTCTATATATCTATAGATGATATTGGTGTAAAGCATCAAAAAGCTTCCCGCAATCAGGAAGAAACAAAGGATTCAAAATATATAGAAAACACAGTAGTACACATCCAGTATGGCAGTGCTTCGTATGCCCTTACATCAGTAGGGATGAGAGAAACCATAAAGCTTTTGTTGTCATTTCTTCTGTTTAATAACCTTTTAAATAAAGAACTTATATTCTTTACAGATGGGGCAAAAAATATAAAGAGCCATATAGAAAGCATCTTTTCATTCCATCCATATACTGTTATTCTTGACTGGTTTCATTTAAAGAAAAAGTGCCAGGAATTGTTAAGCATGTCCATAAAAGGGAAAGAAAGCCGAAATGAAGTATTAGAGAAATTGTTGCGCATTTTGTGGGCAGGAGATGTAGACGGTGCAGTAAAATATCTGCGAAATTTACCGTCTGCTAAGATAAAAAATGAAAAATGGCTGGAAGAACAGACAGGGTATCTGGAACGAAAAAAGGAAATGATTAAATGTTATGCAGTAAGGGCAAAATTAGAATTACGCAATTCAAGTAATCCTGTTGAGAAAGAGAATGATATACTGGTAGCTCAGAGACAGAAACATAATGGAATGTCATGGTCAAAAAACGGAAGTGGTTCTCTGGCTGCTATAAAGATGGTTTTTCAAAATGGATATGAGGATATATGGTTTCGTCAAGAGCAAATATCTTTTACAATATCTGGGAGTAAACCTTTAGATCTGTGCGCCTAAAATTTCTTTTATTTTGAAAAATCTAACCGCACAGGTGGAAA
>CAJUAL010000047.1 GCA_910584405.1 uncultured Vampirovibrio sp. | reverse complement strand
CTGTCAATAATATAGGAAAATGTCTCAAAAAAATTTAAACATTAACGGGAAAATCAGGATAGTTTTCAATTAATAAAAATAGTTCAGATTGGATTCGTTTGTTATCCTCAATAACGAGATATAAGAGTTTAATAATTTGTTTAATAATTAAATAAGTATCATCGTTATTGATTTTAATTTCATTAATACTTTCAGACATTTAAATTCTCCTTTCTTGTTTAAGCGTATTGATGCTCACTATGAGCTCTTTTAATTTGGTATTTAAACTCACCAACATTCCAATGTAAATTCATTTTAGGATTAAATATTTCCTTCTTCTCAACGTTTTGTTTAATAATATCAAATTGTTTAGAATACTTTTCATTTCTAGAAAGTTTTTTAAGATTATATACTTTTTCATCAATAGTTACTAATAACTCTCCATCAAAAGCTTTAATAACCAAACATTCGGTTTTAGGTGTAAAGCATTTAATTTCATTATTAAGATAAGGTAGATAAAATTGACCCATATATTTAATAGAGTTACCATTATCAATCTTTCTTGGGGTTAAAACAGCTAAAGTATAATTAATTTTTTCTTCACTAGGAGAAGTTTCAAAAGCATTAGGAAATTTCTTATAATCCATTGCGAATCTTTGATTAAAATATGGAACAAAAGTTTCTAAAAGGTATTTATTAGCCTCATCAATAGTAGAAATACCATGTAGTTTTAATTCGTTTACTAATCTACCCTGAAAAGTGCCATTAGTACGTTCTATTAAGCCTTTGGCTTGAGATACAGATGATGTTTGAAGATCGATACCCAATTGCTTACAAGCATAGCCATACTGAGTTAAAACATCCTTCTCACTGGTTCTTTTATCAGGATTTAAAGACATATAGTTAAACACAGTACGGTTGTCAGTAAAAAATTTATAAGGAATACCATAGTTGATTAATATTTGATATAAAACGTGATAATAACCATTTAGCGTTTCTTGTTTGTCAAACCAAGCCCCAACAATAGTAGAAGTAGCTTTATCAATAGCTAGATGTAAGCAAGTTTTAATACCACCAAACCACATGTGAATAGAACCATCTTGTTCAATTACTTCACCAAAATATTTAGGCTTTTCACCTCTAGGGTGGGAATCTTCCAAAGCAACTTCATGACTAACAATAGTTTTAATTTGTTCATCGCTCATAGTGAGATTAATTTTCTTTTCATGAAGTAATTTTTGTTTAATATATTCTCGTTTAGTTTTCTTTCTGGCTTTAGGAGATAAAATACCAGCTGTAGTTAAAGTCTTATAAATAAAGCCATAAGAAACATCAATATCTTCATTCATTTTTAGGAATTCTTTAAAGTGAAAAAAATTCCAGTCTTGATATTTATTCTTATATAATAGTATAATATCTTCGGAGATTGAATTATCTAAAGCATTTATTGGTTTTCGTGTTCTATTGCCGTGAACAAAACCAGCTTTACCTTTCTCCACATATTTGATAATAAGACGATCAATTTGTCTTCTAGATATACTGAGCTTTTTACTAGCTCTATTTTTATTACCATTATGATCAACTAATTCTTTGATAACTTCATATTTTTCTAATTCATTCATTCTTAATTCAACCTTTCTCATATTTTTGTCACCTCGGTGACATATTATATATCATCGAGACATTTTCGCAAGTTAACACTTAAGACATTATCACATATTAATCATATA
>CAJUAL010000046.1 GCA_910584405.1 uncultured Vampirovibrio sp. | reverse complement strand
GGTTCTTCCTGACTTTTGGTGATAAAACGCTTTACCTGATATAATGAAAAGACATCGTAGAGAGGTATATCATCATGAATCTTAATGTCTTTTTCCCTGAAAATCTTATGATTCAATCCATTGAAAATAATGAGCATATAATCTTGATTTGTTTAAAATCTGAATCAAAATTTAACCACTGTCCCTTATGTGGGATGAAAAGTCACCAGGTACACAGTACGTATCTTAGAAAACCATTAGATGCGTCTATCCTTAATAAACCTGTTCAATTAAGGATACAAGCTAAAAAGTTTTTTTGTTTAAATCCTAACTGTAAACGTCAAATTTTTACTGAAAGATTTACTGGCTTTTTAAATGCCTATCGGCGTTTAACCATTCGTCTTGAAGAGGTTTTTCTTCAATTATCATTATCGATGAGTGCGGAAGCTTTATCACGCTTTCTTTTTAAACTTGGATATAAACGAAGTGGAGATGCACTATTAGATTTATTACGACGTATCGATTCTACTGAAAAAGATATAAAAAATCAGTCATTAACCCATATTGGGGTTGATGACTTTTCTTTTCGTCGAGGGGTCGACTTTGGAACGGTTATTTGTGATTTAGAAACGCATCGTCCGGTTGAAATTCTGGCCTCTCGTTCGACTCAAGCGTTTAAAGAATGGTTGGAAAAACATCCCTCAGTTGAATTAGTGACACGTGATCGTGCAACAACTTATACTAAAGCCATTCATTTAACGAATCCTAACATTATTCAGGTTGCCGACAAGTGGCACTTTCTTAAAAACCTATTAACGGTTGTTAAAGAAACCATTAGTTCTCGTTTTCCTAAAGGATGGTTTATCATGCCTGAATCTTCAATCACTAAAAAAACAGATCCAGCGACAGATATAACGATTACTAACGTGAACTCAATATCCAGTCATGAATCATTATCTGAAAAGGAACAAGCAAAATGGGCACTCATTTTGGAGATTCAAAAGGTCTACCAACAAGTAGGCTCTATTCGTCAAACAGCCAGACAACTTAAGTTAAGTCGGACAACCGTAGCGAAGTATATTCAGTTATCTGAACCTCCCAAGCAAATACGAAAGCCCCGTGTTAATCAATTTGTCCCCTATTTAAATCAAATCACACAATGGTGTCAGGAGGGAAAAACTGCTCGTTGGATTCATGAACAACTCATCCACCAAGGGTTTAAAGGAGGAGCTTCTTCAACTCGTCGAAAAGTTCAAGAAATTAAAGCAAATCTCCCCGTAAAAACAAGTGAGAAGGCAACAGAAAAAATATCAAAAAAATCTAGTAAATTATTGAAAGCAACGAAGTTTCAACTCACCTCATTCATTTGGCGAAAACCAACGTCTTTAACTCAACCAGAATTAAATTTATTAAATGAACTCTTTCAAGCTCATGCAGACTTAAGTGAACTATATACAGCCATCCAAGTATTTAGAGATTTGGTCACGATGGGGCAAGTATTCAAATTATCTCAATGGCTAGAACGTTACGCTACTCATGAGATTAAATTACTGCGTGAGTTTTGTCTTCGAATGAAACGTGATGAGCAATCGATCAGTAACGCATTAGTTTATCCATACACTAATGCGATTTGTGAAGGGAATGTCAACCGAATTAAAATGATTAAACGCCAAATGTATGGACGAGCAAGTTTTGAACTTCTACGTATTAAAGTGCTCTATTCCTAGAAAGGGCTTTTCACCAAAATAGCGGAAGAA
>CAJUAL010000045.1 GCA_910584405.1 uncultured Vampirovibrio sp. | reverse complement strand
TTGGCTGGTCCTTTTTTAGTGGCCGGCGTCAGACACACTCAAAGAAACAGTATCAAGGAATAAACGTTCTTTGAGAATATTCTTACCTCTCTCATCAATAATCTTTTTAAAGATACTTGCGTATTCATCACCAGAAACAGTTTCGGAAGGCTCCGGATTTTGAATAACAGGATTGGATGTCATGGTAACGCCCCCTGTGGACGCCAAAACTTTCTTGTATTCTCGGAATAACTTTTCAAACTGTTCAGCAACATTCTCTCCATTAAATATCATATTTACGTTCTTGCCTTTAATTTCAAATACCAAAGCGCTAAAAAAGTAAACAGGAATCGCAGGATTATATCTATACCTTCTATCTGGACCGCCATCTACACGCTCATGTAAATATGAATAGTGAGAAGGTTCACCTTTTGTCGAAGAAACTTTTATGTCTCTCCAATCAAATAAATCCAATGAATCAGATGTTTTAAGGATACAGGCAAAAGGATAAAAATAAACGGCTCCAAATTTCCAACTAATACTGAAACAATGGCTTTGGGTATTTACATTAGGCCATCCAGACCTTTTGAATTTTATTTTTGCTCCTTCAATAGAGCTTAAATTATTCGATATGTCTCCAACTTTAATCGTAGAACTGGGAACTTCATAGTTATTTATAAATTCCTTAATAATCTTCTCAAATCTTGGAATGACACTTTTATCATATACGAGCCGTTCAAAATATTCAGTAAGAATGTTTGATATATTCTGATTAAGATTTAACGATTCGTTGTAAGCGGATAATTCATATTGCTGAGATAAAGAGGAATAAAATGAAGTTTTCAATTCCTTCTTTTTATTATTATCATTTATAAATACAAAGCCGAATCGAATACCTTTGAAAATATACCAGATTAACCATATCCCGGCAAGAGTTGCCCATATAAACCATCCATCAATAAAAATCCATTTTAATAGCATTAAAATTGCTACCAAAAGCCAAATTATTGGATATACGCACGGTATTAGAAGTATCATTTAGAACCCTCCTCCATGAAGATCAAATGAAGAAGCGGCTGTAACTTCTCCAGATTGCCCGCACTTGGGACATTTTACAACACGCTGTCCATGCCAGCACATTACGGCACCACATGAACAAAATAGAAACTGGCTACTTTTGCAATAGGGACATCCGGGGTATTCTACATCAAGTTCAATACTCCCATGGACATACTGAGAGTCATAACCTTCTCTCTGAGCTTTATCCCTATCAATAGGGAAAGCCCAGACAAATTTATAGGCTCCACGGCGTATCTCATCCACCGTTACGCCATAATATTTCTTTGCTTCAGGGCAAACTGCCATTATAGCAAATGCCTTGTCACTGAGTTTGGTCATGGCTACCAGTCGTTTATTTAATCCCGCATAACTCTCTTTAGCAGGAAGTTGTTTAACAAAAAGCGTGAGAGTCTTCGCTGCTCGTCCCACATATAGAGGCTCTGACATTGCCCATCGAAGTTGAACGAACAACATCAGATACCCACGCTGTATGGATAGATACACCAAATCTTCACATCTAATGGATATGAAAAACTGGAGTATGGTACTCATACTCATGGGCGTTCTGTGTTGCCTCGCACTTGACTTCGATATGTCCATTTTATAAAACAGACTTTAGTAGATGACAAAAGGGGTCAAGCCGAAAATCCGGTGCATGGATTTTGAGAAAAGTGTTAAATTTGTGGCATGAAAACCGCAGATGC
>CAJUAL010000044.1 GCA_910584405.1 uncultured Vampirovibrio sp. | reverse complement strand
TTACATGATACTTTTCTTCCAGCAATGAACAAATAACCTCTAATTGCACCTTTCCTAAAAAAGACAGAATAATCTCACGGGTGGCAGTATCAATTTCAAAGTGCAAAAGTGGGTCTGTATCGGCAATTTCTATGAGAGCATTCAGCAAGGCTTCTCTTTGTTCTGGCTCTTGTGGCTCAACGGTTGTCCGAAGTAAAGGCATAGGATTGTCAATCCATGCTTTGCGAGGTAAAAGTTCTTCATTTCCCAAAATGTCATATAATTTTAAAGTATCATCGGATAAGACAACAATTTCTCCCTGACAGGCATGGTCTGCCGAAACAATTTCGCCATTTGCCGGAATGTACATTTCTGTAATCTTTACCTTTTTCTTTTTTGACAGCAGAAGTGTATCTCGTAAATGGAGCGTTCCATGATATAGGCGTAAGTAGGAAAGACGTTTTTTCCCTTCTGTATACTCAACCTTAAAAACATACCCACATAATTCAGACTGATTATTTTTTGTTTCTGTAACAAAAGTTTCAGTAATTACCTCAATCAATTTTTCTGTTCCTAAATTGTCTTTTGCGCTTCCATGATATACAGGAAACAAAGAACAACATCTGGTTCTCTGGCACTTTTCAAGTTGTAATTCCTGTATGTCCAATGAATCCTCTGAAATATATTTTTCTAATAGTTCATCATTCCCGGAAATAACGGAATCCCATTTATCCAAATCAGCAATATCAGTAATATCTATTTTGGGCGATAAGATAACCTCTTGCATGACGATTATATCACTGGTAAGTTTTTCCCTGATGTTTTGGTAAACACGCCGTAAATCAATTCCGTTTTGGTCTATCTTATTTACATAGATAATTGTCGGAATGTTCATTTTCTGAAGTGCATGGAATAATATTCGGGTCTGTGCCTGTACACCGTCTTTTGCCGAAACAACTAAAACAGCTCCGTCAAGGACAGATAAAGAACGATATACTTCGGCTAAAAAATCCATATGACCGGGAGTGTCCACGATATTGATTTTATAACCATTCCAGCAAAAAGAAGTAACTGCCGTCTGAATGGTAATTCCCCGCCGCTGCTCTAAAACCATAGTGTCTGTTCTTGTGGTTCCTTTATCTACACTTCCTTGTTCTGCAATCGCTCCACTGGTGTACAACAGGCTTTCTGTTAAAGTTGTTTTTCCCGCGTCTACATGGGCAAGAATGCCAATATTGATTATTTTCATGTGATTGTCCTCCCTTTACAAGCCCAAAAGGGCATAAAAATCCCCAGCAGTAAAATACTTTTACCACTGGGGATTACAGTTTGCGGACATACACATATACAGCATACACCTGCTGGTGATTGCTGTTCTTTTTCAGATATGTCAAAATTGATAAGGCAAAAGTATTCTTAAATTGGGTACAAAAAACCAAGCCCCCTTATTTAGGGACATTCAAAATTCTTTGAACCCACTATTTGATTGAAGTTTTATTTAAGAATACCTTGCCGCATATTTTTTACTCCTTTTTTGGAATGAAGCTATTATAGCACATCAATTTTAGAAAAGAAAGTAGAAAAAGGAAAAATACTTTGTACACCATAAGAAAGATGTAATGAGTGAGAGGTTTCGTAGTCATCGACATTGTGGAAAAATCTAAACTTTTGGATTTTTCCACAAATCCAAACTTAGAAGAAATCCAAACTTTTCTCTGTAAATCCTTTATTCAAGGCATTTTCTGATAAAAAAGTTTGGATTTTGTTTTGTACTTCTCTTGTCAGAAATGAGAATAAATTGATTGAAACAGAGCTAAATAGCAATGTTTTACGCATTTTGTCATAATTGGAGTATTGTACTTTGTGAAACGAAATCCAAACTTTTTCCGGCAAGAATCCCCAATTATCAAGCTGTTTTCAGAAAAGTTTGGATTTTATATAAGTTTGGATTTGTGG
>CAJUAL010000043.1 GCA_910584405.1 uncultured Vampirovibrio sp. | reverse complement strand
TAAATATGGCTTCATTCAGAAAAGAGATACTTGGGCAGATTGAACGGATAGATACTGGGCGTATATTCAGGTTCCGGGATTTGTCGTTTGAAACGGAAAAGACTGTCTGAAATATCATTTTCTTTTGTACCTTTGCATCCGCAGAAAACAAAAGAAAATCAACTATTTAGTGTAATTACCCGGTTGCGGTAACTAAATCGGGATAAAACCTCTAAACATTTCTCTTATATACAAATGATAGCCGAATTCAATTCATATATGAGTAACATAGACATAGATTTCTTCAAGGAGTTGTGTCTGAAACATGGAGAGTTACGACATTATAAAAAGAATGAGTTTATTCTCCATGAAGGTGATGCCTGTTCTTTCTTCGGGTTTATCTTGTCAGGTGTAGTCAAATACAGTTGCACCAACCGGACAGAAAACAAGCCGTATAATGTCGGTTTTTCCTTTCCAAATGAATTTATAGCCGATTATCCCACTTGCTTATATGGCATGAAATCAGAATTGAATATACAGGCGATAATCCCGTGCGAGATTTACATCTGTTCTTCTGCATTCTTACAGCAAAAATTCGAGGAGAACAAAGAAAGCCAACGGATAGCCCGTATCGCAGCCGAACAGATGTTTTTCCAATCATATTCACGTTATTTGGATTTATTCAGATTCACACCGGAAGAGCGTTACCTCCAACTTTTAAAAAAATGCCCTGCAATCCTTCAAATGGTATCACTAAAAGAAATAGCATCCTACCTTAAAATTACACCCGTACACATGAGCCGAATCAGACGCAAGCAAAGTTTTGACAACAAAAAATAAACATAGGTTTAGAAATTTACATTCATAACAATATTCCAAGAGTATCTTAATCTGCCAAAGGATTCTTCTTTTTATCTTTGTCTTATCTTTGGTTGGTTCAACGAAGAAACAAAATAAAGATTGAATGAGTTAAACAAAAAATAAAAAAGAGAATATGAAAACAAAAGAAATTCTTGGAATACTTATGCTATTCCTCTGTACATTCTGTTTTATAAACTGCGATGATGATAATGAACAGACAAATGAATTAACCCCCGAAGCACTTTATCAGACTTCATGGCGTGGAACAGGGCATTGTGAGGCTTGGACAGTACAAAATATGGGGGTCGGTATGCAATTTGTAGATACTCGGAAAGGGAAAGTAAATTGGGAAGGTTACGATGAAATTGATATTACTTATACAATAGAAGGGAAATATATCACATTTAATAGCAATGCTTTATATTTGGGTGGAGCCCCTTGGATTATCAAAAGCTATACCCAAAAACATATAACCATTATACAGAATGAAATTAGTCCGGATAAAGAGAAAGTAGCTACAATTGAATTAGAGAAAATAGATTAAACTGAACCATGGGAACATTAAAAGTAATATGAAACTGAAATATATATTGAATGTTATACTATTTGTTTTGGCATTATCTTTTTTGTCTATGTGTATATTTAAGACTACAGAGTTAAGTTTGAAATGTATGCAATTTGCTGTATCTATCTCCTGTATAGGTGCAATGTTTTCTACAAAAAGATATAGATACATATTTGCATCTATTGCTTTAATCATTATAGGAATATCTTTTTCACTTTAAATGTCCATAATAACGATAATGATTTGATTATTGAATGGTATAATAATAGTCCAGTCTACAGATAGCGACTAAAAACGGGGGCAAGGGATGCCCGAATTTGTCCTGCGGAGCTTGAAATTATCCGGGTGCGGTAAATCTCCAACTGTTGGTTGGAGATTTAAAACGGGTACAGACCGAAGTTAATCGCTTGCTTTAAACGAGCCATTTGTGAGCCATTTGTATATATTGTTTTCGGCTTATAATCAACAGTTTTACAAAAATCGCATTATACTTGTGAGCCATTTGTGAAGCGTTTGGCAAGCCTTTGATTGAGTTTCCGTTATTCTTCTATTATCAGGTGACACGACAAAAAGAAAACATCTTCGGCAAAATCTTTGTTATGTTTTTGCAGGTGATTACATAATATACTATCTTTGCATATAGAAACAAAGGACATAAATATGGCTTCATTCAGGAAAGAGATACTTGGGCAGATTGAACGGATAGA
>CAJUAL010000042.1 GCA_910584405.1 uncultured Vampirovibrio sp. | reverse complement strand
CAATAAACTTTGGCCCTCAAAATTATTTATCCCCAATGTTTTTCTACTGACCCAACATATCCCCCCAAAACACACAACATAAATAGCAATGATTTCTCGGCCTCAAATCAGCATTACCTATACCTATCCCGCCCTGCCGTATAAGACATCGCCCTGAGCCTTAAAAACAGCCGTTTTAGACGCCGAGACACATGCGCCACTATCCTATCATATCTATTCAGCTACTGCACACATATAGATATGGTTATGCATAGCCACATTTATGCATAACCATATCTCAAAATTTCCACCTTATAAGACTATATATAAATTTAACTCATAATAAGCACAACAAAACAACCAGCCATCTTTACACACAATATTATCATATATCTATATGTAATACAATAACTTAATATATTATTTATGTCATTATCCCCGCTTATTATATAAGTCTCATCCTACATTTATGTGTTTTCCATAACCGATGGAATAATTTGTTTATATCTAACCGTTCTTTGCGCCGACTGATTCTGACTAATTTTCTTGCTACTTCTCTCATGAGAACACTATTTGTAATAGCATCGTCAGATGGGTTCTTAATCATTGCATCGGTGATTTCTCGTCCAACTCTGCCGACATCTCGACCTCGCCTTTGGGCATACTGACGAACCGCCTTTTTGTACCCATACTGGTTAACTAGGCGAGCAATAACCTTTTCTTTATATGTCATTGCCTCAGAAACATCCATCTTATGCCATAATCTTATCTTCTCAACTTCTGTAGCATACAAAACATACAATTTATCCCATACCTCACACAAATCTTCTAGTGTCTTTACTCCCTCTATGCCATATTTTTTAAATGAATTTGATTTTTTCATCTCAACTTCAATTCTTAAAATACTATATCCGTGCTTTTTCAAAGTCGAGACTATATTGACTGCTTTATTCTTTAGCTCAATACCATGAATGTTTTCGGGCAGCTCTATAGTTTTATCGTAGATTTTTAATTTTTTGTCTGAGCCATCACAGTATAATGTCTCATTTTTATTATCCCAATCATTTCTATGCCTTACTCGACCGTGCTTAATCGTTCGTTGGATTATGGTTGCTGGGTCTATTCTAGTCACGAAACTAAGACCAATCTCCACCCTAGAGACACGGCCATACTTTAACAAATCATCAGTCGACAAGCTAAGTCTTTTCGCCAATGCAGTAATAACCTTCCTAAATTTATCCAATGTCAAATCCTGGAATGATAGTACACCGAAACGGAATTTTCTCAGGCTGCCGCATATTTTAATCGTTCCGTTATTGTATTTTTCGATTATTAGGGCATGCGAACCATCATCATTCCTTATTTTCCCCACCGCTACGACAATGGGCCTATGATTACAATAATCATTATCTTTAATACATAATTCTTTCGGCCTTAAATGAACATCGACCTTTCTTGCAAGCTCCTTCGGTAGTGTGATGGTGAGTCTATCTATCATTGCGATAATGTTTTTCCTTTAATATCAAGTAAATCGAGAGGACGTTGCGAAATTCACGAATTTACATAATTATTAAATCTTTAAATTTTTTGAATTCCTAACCTAATTTGAACAACTTCAAATAAATAAGATTATACAATTTATTATGGTAAAACAAATAGAGCCGAATATTGTTCGGCTCTATTTAGTTAAAATGCGCAAAATGTTATTCCCTAATACAATCTAACGCCTTTTTTTGAGGATTATCCCACAAACGATTCTGCAAAATCCTCTAAAATTCGTGGATTCTGCGCAATGGCGGAGTACATTTTGAAAAGTATTAGGAATACCAAAACGACAAATACATGGAACATAAACAAAACCCATCCAAGCAAATCAAACTCCTCTCTATACCCCAATTCGTAGTTATATTTCAGTTTCGGAGATAAAGAAAGTACCACAAAAGAGAACACACCTCCGAAAATGCTATTTATAATCCATACCCAAGCGACACGGTTTAGTTTTGTCGCCTGTAAATAAGTAGCATACATCAGCAATAATTCAACTACTATAAAAATGAATATTATTAGTAGCATGTAAGACGAAATAGGATTCATACGTTTTATATTGATTAAATTTAGTTTACAATATCCAATGTCTTTTTAGACAAAAGCATGCTTGGCATACCTCATACTCTCATGATTAATTAGTCATTAGTAGTGGTGCGATAAAAATCTTACCACTGTTATTAAAATATTAATATTTA
>CAJUAL010000041.1 GCA_910584405.1 uncultured Vampirovibrio sp. | reverse complement strand
ACAATTCCACTCGTCCTCATTCCAATAACGGTGGTTTATCTCCAGATGATTTTGAAAATTTGTAACTTTTTTTATATTTTCTTGTCTTCTTTATTGACTATGAGCCACACTTATGGCATACTTCTCTCTGTGACGATAGATTACATGTTTAATGGATTCAGTTTTTTAATTTCATTTTCGACTGTCCTTTATTTTTGAGGGGTGTACCATCATCAGCTTTTGACCATGTATTATAATGATAACATAAATTCTGCCAGTTTGGGTAATTATACGAAATATCTTTCCAACTAAAGCCTTCTTTCGGTATATACAATATGGCACAGAATATGTCATATAGTTCATACTTTCTCGGATACGTTTTCTTTTTTGCTTCCTCAAGTTATTCTCTGAATATTTTAAGTCCTTTTTTGGTTATATCACGTGGATATTTTTAATTTTTTCTAGCCACCTGTTTTCTACATATTTTACCTCTTTTTATTGATAATGTAAAGACACTAAAACAGGCTCTAAAATCAAACTGTTTTATAGTATTGTATTAACATAATCTATAAATATCTTGTTATTTATTAATTTGACGTTTCAAGCTTACAAAATCTTAATCAAACTTCTTTAAATTGACTTTGAATTATGTCCGAACAAACACTTACAATCCACTTCCCACTGATAATTTTTTGGGTAAAAATCTTTTCAGGTAAATCCTTACAGAACGGCTCTCCATCTTTAAAGACAAACTTGTATTCTTTCAGACCTGAAAATATTCCGGTTCCCATAGCTTTTCCGAGAGCCTCTTTTAACGTCCATATTCGAAAAAAACTTTCGTCTGGAGCATTATTTTTCAAAACGAAATCAATTTCTGAATCGGAAAAAACTTTCTTTGCCGCATTTTTGCTGTAAGGGCGTATTAATTCGCAGTCTGTACCAATCTCCGAATCTGATATACCGCATATGGCAAGTCCACGACAATGGCTTAGATTAAAGAAAATATTCGGATGATCCTCAAGATATGGTTTGCCATGTTTACCGGTTTTTATTGAATATCTTTCGATACCGTACAGACTTTTTAAAGCAGTGTTAAGAAGCATATGTGCCGCTTCATGCTGAAATACGTGCTCTGGAACAGATATATTTTTATCAAGCATTTTATAAAAAATCATAAAAACTCCTAAAAAATCCGCACAGAGTTTTATAATTCCATGCGGATTTCTTATTAAATATTAAAGAACAGCGTTAATAAAGAGTATAGTTTTCTTCAGATTGCAATTTCCGAAAGTAACAGTTCCGTCGGCAAGAGCATCATAAATGTTCTTTTTACCATTCAGTACGTTCATAAACTCAGCCGCATCAGCTTCGATATAAACATCGTAATCGTTATATTTATAAGGTTCAACGGTAACTTTATTGTCAGAAACAACAATATAAAAAATTCCTGACGCAGCATCGGAACCTTTAAGTTCGAAGTTTACGGCTATCGGATACTTGATTCTGGAAATATCCGCTTCAACAGCCTTTTTTCTTGCAGCTTCAACAACAGCATCATATGTCAAGGACTTTTTTCTGCCCCTTTTGGCAGAAGTTTTTTCCTCAGCCTTTTTAGTAGAACGCTTATTTACTGTTTTTGTCTGAGCTTTGACCTCGGACTTTGCAGCAGCAGGTTTTCTTCCACGTTTTTTCTCTGTTTTGGGAACGTCATCATTTTTAGCGGCGGGTGCCTTCTCCTTTGTCGCAACAACAGGAGTAGATTCAGCAACAGGTTTGCTTGTTTTGGTAGTTTTTCCGGACTTTGCTGTCGAAACTTTCTCTGCTTTAGCGTCTGTTTTTTCATTTTTTGCAGCAGGTTTTCTTCCGCGTTTTTTCTCAGTCTTAGAAGTTTCTTTTTTGGCATCGCTGTTTTTTTCGGATTTTACTTGGGTTTCGCTTTTTGAGGCGGAAACACTTTCGGTTTTTACTGTGGGTACTGATGCTGCTTCAGTCTTGACTTCAGCCTTTTTTTCAACAGCATTGATCTTTTCTTCCTGGACATTTTTCTTGGTATTAGCCATAATATTATCCTCCTTAATTAAAAAGTTTATAAACTTAAGAACAGCAAATAAACTATACTCTAAAAATATTATAACCAATTTAAAAACAAATGTCAATAAATATATGCAAATTTTTTTAAATCATTTAATAATTATATGAAAATCATAAAACTAAATAACCTCAATAGACGATTCATATAAACTGCAATATTATTAAACAACATTAACATAATATTTATAGCGCTTCGTAAAAATATTTCAACACTTTATAAAAGAAGTATTAAGTGGATCATAGTCAATAAAGAAGACAAGAAAATATAAAAAAAGTTACAAATTTTCAAAATCATCTGGTGATAAACCACCGTTATTGGAATG
>CAJUAL010000040.1 GCA_910584405.1 uncultured Vampirovibrio sp. | reverse complement strand
AAGAGAAGTATATCATTAGATAACATACAAAAAATTGCAGAAGCATTAGAAATTGAAACATATCTTCTCTTCGTTGATGATTGCGATAAAAAAGATAGAAAAAAGGCAGGTGGAAAGTAATGAACTGTGTTGCAGTCGATTTGTTTTGCGGTATAGGCGGACTGACATATGGAATAAGAAAGGCTGGAATAACAGTTGCAGCAGGTATAGATATTGATTCCACATGTCAGTATGCATATGAGGAGAATAATGATTCGGTTTTTATAAATAAGGGAGTAGAAGATATAAAAAAAGAAGAAATTGAATCGTATTATCCTGAAGGTTGTATTAAAGTTTTGATGGGGTGTGCACCATGTCAGCCGTTTTCAACGTATTCTTTGCGTTATACCAAAGAAGGTCCAAAAGATGAAAAGTGGAAGTTATTGTATTATTTTAGAGATTTGGTTAAAGAGATTAAGCCGGATATAATATCAATGGAAAATGTACCACAACTAATAAAAAAGGAAGTTTTTGAAGATTTTGTAAAAGGACTTGAAGCTCAAGGATACCATGTTAGTTGGCAGATTGTTAATTGTGCAGATTATGGTGTGCCACAAAGTAGAAGTAGATTGGTACTGTTGGCATCTATATTTGGAGATATTTCATTAATACCTCCTTTGTATACTGAAGAAAACTATATTACGGTAAAAGATGCAATTGGAAGTTTGCCACAAATAAAAGATGGAGAATCTTGTAAGACAGATGCTTTGCATAGGTCAAGTAAATTGTCTAAGATTAATAAAAAGCGAATTAAGAAATCTGTTCCGGGAGGGACTTGGAAAGATTGGGATGAGAAACTCCAGTTGTCTTGCCATAAAAAGAGTACAGGTCAAGGCTATCGTGCAGTGTATGGTAGGATGGAATGGGGAAAACCCTCACCAACGATTACTACTCAGTTTTATGGATATGGAAATGGAAGATTTGGACATCCAGAGCAAGATAGGGCATTATCAATGCGAGAAGGTGCTATTTTGCAGTCTTTTCCACCCGATTACAAGTTTATTGATGTTAATCATCCACAGACTAATAGACAAATCGGTGTTCACATTGGAAATGCGGTTCCGGTAAAATTGGGTGAGGCCATAGGCAGGAGCATATTAGATCATTTGGAGAATTATAAAGAGGTGAAGAATATTGAAGAATGATAAAATTACATCTGAAATGAAGGATATAGCTGAAGGGCAGATTAGAGAATTACAGAAAGAAATTAGTTTTGATACAAAGGATTATCCGATAGAGGTATTGGTTGATAAATTTCGTGCAGATGATTTTTATATTCCTGAATATCAGAGAAAATTTGTATGGGATAATGCTAAAAAAGTAAGATTTATTGAATCTGTATTGCTAGGGTTACCTATACCTTTTATGTTTTTTTCTGATAATGAAGATGGTAGATGTGAAATAATTGATGGAGCCCAAAGAACTCAGACGTTGGAAGAATTTTTGTATAATGATTTGATGTTGGATGGATTAGAAAAACTGACTTCATTGAACGGATTTAAGTTTACAGATTTACCGGAAATATTCCAAAGAAAATTTAAAGGACGCACTTTGAGAATAATTGTTTTAGCTGATACTACCACCATTGAGACCAGACAAGATATTTTTAATAGAATTAATACGGGTGGTACTAAAGCTATTCCGAGTGAAATTAGACGAGGTTCTTATGCAGGAGCATTTATGAAATTTGTTGAAAAGTGTGCTAAGGACGAACAGTTTAATAAATTATGTCCGATTAGTGATACAATGAAAAATAGATATGAAGATTCAGAATTGATAGTTAGATTTTTTGCATATTTGAATAACTATCAGAATTTTCAGCATGTTGTAGATGATTTCTTAAATGATTTTGTGCAGGGAAAAGAAAAGGAATTTGACGAAGACGCATATGAAGAAGAATTTAGAAACATGCTCAATTTTGTTGAAAAATATTTCCCTTATGGTTTTGCTAAAACAAAAAATGCAAAATCAACACCTAGAGTACGTTTCGAGGCTATTTCAGTAGGTGTTGCATTAGCACTGAGAGAAAATCCGGATTTAGTACCCGATTCAATGGAATGGTTGGATTCGGAAGAATTTAAGAAACACACAACAACACATGCAAGCAATTCTCCTAAACGAGTTAGTGGAAGAATTGAATATGTGAGAGATGTACTTTTAAAGGGTGATTGTAATGAGAATGACGCTTGAAATATATCAAGAAAGAATTGACGAAATAGAACTATACTTTAATGCTTTAAAAGAGTTGTATCAGACACAATCTCGAGAATCGGAGCATTCATTTTATAATGATGATTTTTTGAAGATATTAAAGGCGAATGCTTTGATAATGATATACAACTTGGTTGAGTCTTCAATAATGGGTGGCATATTAGAAATATATGATGAACTGAAGAACAGTGGGTATAGCTATAAAGATGTAAGAAAAGAAATACAAGATATTTGGTTTTCCTTCAAATTTAATCAAGTATATGATAAAACTGCTCATTATAATTCATATAGGGATAAAGCAGCTGAAATTATAAATGCAATTATGAGGAATGAACCAATAGAGATGGATCGTAAGGCAACAGATATTAGTGGAAATTTGGATGCAGATAAAATAAGACAAATTTGTAGTGACCA
>CAJUAL010000039.1 GCA_910584405.1 uncultured Vampirovibrio sp. | reverse complement strand
ATATTATGAGGAAATATTGGGGTTAAAAAAGAAATTTGATTTCTCTGATAAGGGAATGGTTGCTTATAATATTGGAAATGAAGAACCTGCAATAATTTTAAAAGACAAAAATAAATTTGAGAATTTAAAGCCTACAATATGGTTTGAAGTAGAAGATGTTGCAATCTTCTATAAAGAAATGTTGAATAATGGTATAAAATTTTTGAGTGAGCCTTTTAAAATTGGAACTGGTAATGCAGTCGAGTTTGAAGATCCATTTGGAAATAGACTTGGCGTTACAGATTATATTAAGTAAGGAGTAGAGATTATGTCAAATATAGATTTGGTATTATTAGGACTTATTAAACAAAAATCACAAAGTGCTTATGATATTAAAAAAAATATAGAATATCGTAATATACCAAGATGGGTAAAAATTAGTGAACAGTCTATTTATAAGAAAGTATTACAATTAGAATCAAAAGAATATATTGTTAGCCATAAAGAGAAAGAGGGAAATATGCCAGATAAAGCAGTATATACTATTACTGACAAAGGTAATGATTATTTTAATAAACTTATGAATGATATTTCAAATTCTGATGTTAGTCTATATTTGGATTTTAATATTATTATCACGAATTTAGATTTAGTAGATGATGAACAAAAAAAGATTCTTGTTTCTAATATAAAATCAAAGATATTAGAATTAAAAGAATTACTAAATGAAAGACAATCTCATAGACAACATATTCCTAATGTTGGAAAACAAATGTTTAAACAACAATTAGCATTAGTAGAAACATTAGAAAAGTGGATAATTGATTTTGAGAATAGTTTAAAAGAACAAAATTAGCAAATATTGATTTTAAGTTAAAAGATAAATTTGTAGGGAGGGAAATTCCATGAAAATAATCAACATTGGTATTCTTGCTCATGTAGATGCAGGAAAGACGACTTTAACGGAAAGTCTGCTTTATACAAGTGGAGCGATTTTAGAATTAGGCAGTGTAGATAAGGGAACAACAAGGACAGATACTATGTTTTTAGAACGTCAGCGTGGAATCACAATTCAGGCAGCAGTTACTTCTTTTAATTGGAATGACTACAAAATCAATATTGTAGATACTCCTGGACATACAGATTTTATAACAGAAGTGTATC
This sequence comes from uncultured Vampirovibrio sp., assembly GCA_910584405.1. GTDB lineage: Bacteria > Cyanobacteriota > Vampirovibrionia > Gastranaerophilales > Gastranaerophilaceae > Zag111. Next base: position 1,668 of record CAJUAL010000039.1, on the reverse strand, counting down.
GTTCCTTATCTGTTCTTGATGGAGCTATTTTAGTAATTTCTGCTAAAGATGGTGTACAAGCACAAACCCGAATACTATTCCATGCACTTCAAAAAATGAATATACCAACAATTATTTTTATAAATAAAATAGATCAGTATGGAATTAACTTAAATAATATTTATCAAAATATCAAAGAAAAACTTTCAAATGATATTATTGTTATGCAAAATGTAACATTAACTCCAGAAATATCAATTAAAAATATCATTGATTTAGATGAATGGGATCCTGTAATTTCCAAAAATGATAAACTTTTAGAAAAATATATTGTAGGAGAGAAATTGACTATACAAGAATTAATGTATGAAGAATATAGGTGTGTTAAAAAAGGTTCGTTGTTTCCTATATACCATGGAAGTGCTAAAAATAATATAGGGACTCAACAACTCATCGAAGCTATTTCAAATCTTTTTTGTTCTGAAATGAATGAGAATGATTCAGAACTATGTGGAAGAGTTTTTAAAATTGAATATACAGACCATAAGCAAAGATTAGTTTATTTGCGTCTTTACAGTGGAACATTACACTTACGAGATACAATTATATTGCCAGAAAAAAAGAAAGTGAAACTTACAGAAATATATATTCCTTCAAATGGGGAAATGATACAGACAAAAATAGTTTGTTCTGGAGATATTTTTATTATACCTAACAATACATTAAGATTGAACGATATTATAGGAAATGAAAAGATTTTGCCATGCAATGTATGGAATGACAAGACTGTACCAATACTACGAACAAGAATTGAACCGATAAAAATAGAAGAGAGAGAAAAATTATTGGATGCTCTTACAGAAATTGCAGATACTGATCCTCTTTTACGTTATTATGTTGATACGATAACACATGAAATCATCATTTCTTTTTTAGGAACAGTGCAGTTAGAAGTTATCTGTTCTCTGTTGATTGAAAAATATCACATAAACATAAGAATCGAAGATCCAACCGTAATTTATTTGGAAAAGCCATTACAAAAGGCAGATTATACTATTCATATTGAAGTACCACCAAATCCATTTTGGGCATCGATTGGATTATCAATAACTCCACTTCCAATTGGCAGTGGAATACAGTACGAAAGCAAAGTTTCACTCGGTTATTTAAATCAAAGTTTCCAAAATGCAGTAAGAGAAGGTATTAATTATGGACTGGAGCAAGGTTTGTATGGTTGGAAAGTAACAGATTGTAAAATATGTTTTGAATATGGTGTTTATTATAGCCCTGTTAGTACTCCCTCGGATTTTCGCTTTCTTGCCCCAATTGTACTTGAACAAACATTGAAAAAAGCGGGAACGCAATTATTAGAGCCATATCTTTCGTTTATACTTTTTACACCACAGGGATACTTTTCTCGTGCATATAATGATGCACAAAAACATTGTGCAATAATTGAAACAAGTCAATCAAAAAATGATGAAGTTATTTTTACAGGACATATTCCTGTACGTTGTATTAATGAATATCGTAATACTTTAACTCTATATACAAATGGGCAAGCAGTTTTTTTGACAGAATTAAAAGATTATCAAATTGCTACTTGTGAACCAGTTATTCAATCACGTAGACCAAATAATCGAATAGATAAAGTACGCCATATGTTTAATAAAAAAGAAAATTAAGTTA
>CAJUAL010000038.1 GCA_910584405.1 uncultured Vampirovibrio sp. | reverse complement strand
TCCGACTTATACCCCAAAATTCGATGTTTTCAAATTTTTGTCATGTACTTAAATGAAACACTTTAATTGTATCGTAAAATCAGCTATTATTTCATTAATAGCGGTATTCGCATCGTGCACATCAGAGGACATTTCGCCAATTGACGAGATGCCTTTAAACACAACATCACAAAAAGACGCATTAGATTTTGTAGCACAACTCACCCCAGACCAAAAGAAAAATTTGGAACTCACAGGAGAAGTATTCTTACCTGAGGAACAAAAGAATTCATGGAATACCACTATTGCACAAGACATTCCCGTAAGATGGGGCATGTTTGATTCTCCTTTCAAACAATCACGTGCAGTAGGCATAGCAGGTTCGTACAAAGCCCAGTATTGGACTATGTTACGAGTAAAGTTAGGAAAAGAGATTACTGGAATAGATGTTTCAGAACGCATTCGCAATCAATTGAATTTAGCGGTGAAAGCGATTGAATCGAAGACAAATGTAAGATTCTATAATTCTCAGAGGGACAATAAATACTTTGAAGTGGGAAGCTTTAAATTAGAATTGCCCAATATTGTCATCAATATGTATGATAACGACTCTAAAATAGAGGGTTCCGGAAGCTATGGTTTAATTGGAGGCGAACAGTATATATATTGTTCCACAGATCTGAATAACAAAAATAAATATTCAGATGAGGAAGTAAGAGCCTTCCTAATGCATGCGTTATGCAACGCCGCCGGAATGTTTAATGAACAGCAACGCAATGATCGTGACAATTATGTGACCATATACACTGCAAATATCAAAAGTAATTGTAAACCTTGTTTTGAAAAACAAACAAAAAATTATGTGACAATGGGGAATTTCGATTACAATTCAATCACAATGGCTTCATCTAAGTCATATAGTGTAAATGGAGAGAATACAATTGTCAAAAAAGGAGATGGTGGAGAGATAAAACGAAATCTTACATTATCTGAATCTGACATAAATTTTCTAAATGCATATTATCTTCCATATATTGCAAGAAAAGATAACTATGTACAATTAGATAAAAAGGTTTATCGAGACGGCAGATTGCTTACAGATACTGAGCGTCAAGAACTACAGGACGCTTTAAATGCAGAAAGGGGATTGACCGGCACACCTCCCGAAAGTGGCGTTATTATTCGTGATCCATGGTAATTAAACCTTAATATAATAAATTAGAGACAAACTCTATTCACACTTCTAAGATAGAGTTTGCCTCTTTATGTATACGACATAGTAAGAACTTATGCTAAATTGACATTATAGCTTTTAAATCTTAATTATTAATACTATCTTTGTAATTAACTAATGCAGTGACTTCAATAATGAAAAACCTTTATATATTGATAATCGGCATGGCAATGCTGATATTCGCTGCGGGGTGCGCTTCTAATGCATCCCGCAGTGCTAATGCCGTGCTTGACATTGCCGAGAAAGTTATGGATGAACATCCCGACTCGGCATTGACTTTATTATCTGACACATCAATACATTATTCAAGCGAACGTCAGCGGGCATTACATGCGCTGCTACTTACACAAGCCCGGCATAAAAATTATATCGATGAAACAAACGACTCATTAATCACCACCGCAGTCAACTATTTCGACAAACATGGCGACAAACCACGTTTGATGAAATCACTGTTTTATAAGTCTATTACTAATTATAATGCCAAATTTTATTCGTCCGGCATAACCTCCGCAATGATGGCAAATAAATTGGCTAAGGAAACCAACAATATCTATTGGGAAGCACGCGTAACAGAAATTATCGGTCATATATTATCCGGAAATCATTCTTTTGACGAGGCGGCAAATTATCATAATTGTTCCGCAAAAGCATATAAAAATTTAGGATTAGAAAAAGCTCATTTGTATTCCCTATTGGATATGGCTAAAGATCTAAACAATTTACATGATTATGAATCAGCATTAGCAATAACAGACTCCATTCTTAAAATGTCTCCTAATTCTGAAATGTCAGCCTATTGTTACACCATAGGTTCCAACGCACTATATTACCTTGGGAAAATTGATAAGGCTGATTTATATTGTGATTCACTGAAAAAATATAAAAATCATTTATCAAGTTTGGACGAATCACATATTGCAAAAATAAAACTGGGAAAAGGGAATATAGATGAAGCTTCAATAGCATTAGAACGAGCCTTGGCATTAGCCCAAAATGAATCTGATTCCATCAACTGGAGAGTTGGGATGCTTGATTTATATGAGAAAGAAAATAACTACAAAAAAGCTTATAAAAACATTCAACATATTCTAAATCACCAGAACAATGTAGCTAAATGCATACGAGAACAGTCAGCCATCACTGCTCAACGCAATTTTTACCATCAAGAGGAAACCAAAGCCAGATTAGAAGCAACACGACATAAATATTTATTGATATTAGGAATATCTTTCTGCATTTTTATCATGATGATTCTAATCCTCTTATTCCGATACAAAAATCAAAAGAATTATGCTATGATGCAACGCAGAATCTCCCATATTCACATCGCAATTTCACAAAGCGATCGAATAATTACAATGTTAAAAACCAAACTTGACAATGAGCAAGAAAAAGGAGTTTTATTACAAAATTTATCTAAATCTCTATTTAGCAAACAATTGTCTCATCTAAACATGTTAATAAATGAATTTTATGAAACAGAGGACTCCAATGTGGCTCGCAAGGCTATATTTAAAAATATCCAACAAAAGATTTCGAAGCTTACAGACTCAAAAAATATAGCTGAAATTTTAGTAGATGACAAAAATTAAATTTATGCTGTTAAACACTTAATTTTCAG
>CAJUAL010000037.1 GCA_910584405.1 uncultured Vampirovibrio sp. | reverse complement strand
TGCCGACACCTAATTTTAAAAAGAGAATTAAGGATAACCCTTGATTCTCTTTTTTATTGGTATTAGAACTTTTTAGTCGACTTTCTTTTTTAATATTGAGTATGTTCCTCCCAGGTATGCTGCTTGAGTTCTATTTCTTACACTTAGTTTGTTTATTATAGAATTTACGTGTGCCTTAGCTGTATGCGAGCTTATATAAAGAATTTTTCCTATTTCTTTATTATTATAACCTTTACATAATAGTTTAAATACTTCAAGTTCTCTACGCGTTAACATTTTGTTTCCCTTTCTTTTTTATTGTACTCTTATATATAAACAAAAAAATAAAGCTATGCTCTTAATAATATTTCCATATTATAAATATTTAGATTATTTTTTATTAAAGTAGTGCTTGCACAAAAAAATTTTCATGTTATCATTAATATGTAAATGTTGAGGAAAGATATGCGTCTGTAGCTCAGCTGGATAGAGCATCTGCCTTCTAAGCAGAGGGTCCCGCGTTCGAATCGCGGCAGGCGTAAATTTTTAAAAGTAAGGCGAGGACTAAGTTCCGAGCCTTTTTTGTTTGGGTGGATTTTGAGAATTTTTGGGCAATTTTGACTTCGGGTTGCAAAAAAGTTGCTTTTTTATATTGCAATTTGTAAGCCAACACCAACTTCTTTAACTTTTATTGTTTCTGCTAATTTACATGTTGCTTTAAATCCCGTGCAATGACTAGCATATAAAGAATCTAAATTAAGTCTATTTAATTCATTTATGGTATATTCAAGATGTTCTTGAGTAGCTTCCTTCAAGTGCAAACCGCCTATAATAGAGTAAATAGTATCTAATTTGCAGACTTGTTTAGCGTAATTGCATATATTAATAATACCTGAATGAGAACAGCCTGTGACAACAAAAATCTTCTTGTTTATGCGAATAGCAAGAGCACTGTCATCTTCTACAAAATCAGGAATATTAGAATTTTTTAAAAAACCAATTTGAGCTTTTCCCTCATAATTGTTTATTCGAGGTATTTTACCGAGAAAATAAATATTTTCAGTTAATAAAAATGTTTTATCTGTGTATATAACTTTAAAAACAGATTCTACTTCCTCTTTTGAAAGTGGTGAGCCAAATTCTCCGTCAATATTATCAAATCTTTTGGAAAAAATATTTGAACAGGCAACAATTTTGGGTTTATACTCTAAATGTTTATAAAAATCCAGAAGATATTTTAAACCTCCTGTGTGGTCATTGTGACCATGAGAAAGTACAATATAATCTAATTGTTTAAAGGGAATATTCATCTTTTTTGCATTTTTTAGGACTATATCAGAATATCCTGTATCAAAAAGTATTTTCTTGTTCTCATATTCAATATAAAAAGATAGCGCCGGCTCTCCTAAAAAATATTTATCAATAATAGTATTATTATCAACTAAAACTGTTAGTTGGAATTTTGATTTTAACATTTTATAAAACTCCTTATAGTAATAGTATCATAAAATTTTTTAAGCCATATTTTCAAGCAACAACGTTTTGAACTCGTAAGTTCTGGAAAAAATAAAAGAGGATAGGTTTTCTATCCTCTTTTATTTTTTGTTTTGCTTGTTTATTTTATTTCTTATTTTAAAATCAATGGCCAAAGCTCATCAGGAATTGTATTATCATTATTTTGTAAAATTTCAAATGCTTTTTTATGTCGTTTTAATGTTTTATTTTCGCTTGTAAGGTAGTCATATTCAGAAAGTCTATCGGCGTCTTCCATTCTTTCTCTATTTATACTTTCGTATTTAATACTGTAATTGAGCCCTTCAATCCAATCTTTTTTCAATTCTTCAAGTTTAGTTTCTTTTTCTGATAAAAGAGATTGAAGTTTTTTATTTTCATGGGTTTCATCGAGTTGTGAATTTAAATCATCGATTTCAAGCATTGTTTTTTTCATTGTAGCTTCAACATTTTTCATGTCTTTCCAGATTTCACCTATCGGGTAGATATCGGTATCAGCCAATCTGTCAACTTTATGAATAAATTTACGTTCAATGTTCTCGTAAATCTTTAAAAGATGTTTATTTATATCCGGAAAATTTTTTAGAGTTTCCTTATTTGTTTCATTGATAATTTGACGTGCATTTTCGGATTCTTTATTGTGGTGTGCTTCTCCGGAATATACATCTACGCTTTCCCGAAGTAGTTGTTCATATTGTTTTTCTATTTGACTTAGAATTTGTTTTTTTGTTGTAGGTTGAGGCTTAACTTTAGATGTTTTAGCTAGAGTGCCTGTTGGTTCTGTGTTTGCTATAATATCAATTAATTCCTTAGTAGAATATTGTCCGTTAATATTAATATTGTTTTTCTGAACTTTATGCCAAAATTTGTCAAAAGCAGAGTTTTTGATAAGTCGTTTTTCTGAGTATTCTTCTTCAAGTTTTTGGATATTTTTAAAATATTCTATTGCAGGAGCATTCTTTTTAGCTTCAAGATTAATTTGTTTATCCATAGTTTTTAGGGTTGAATCAAGATTACCGTATTTCTTTATTTCGGTTAAAACTTGAGGTAAATCAGGATGACTAGGATTTTCTTTTAGTAATCTGCTCGCATAGCTTATTTGACCGTCCAATCTTAGTCTTTCGTTGGTAAGTCTGACATATCTGTCTAATTTTTGTCTTTGTTGCAGAATTTCTAAGATAGTTTCTTTTTCCAATTCAGTTTCAGGAAGTTTTACTTTCAGTTTTTCGGCCCAAATATCTTGGCATAAAAGAATTTTTAATTGATTTTTTTCAGTTTCAGGATTTATTTTGCCTGAAAAATGGACATTTTTTGTTTTTGCAACATTATTATTGTAGTTTTTTGATAGCATAGGAGTTACAGAAATCGGATTAATAAACATAATTTGACCTTTCTTTGTATGGATACCAAATGTAATAACGTTTCTAATAAAATTTTTGAATACTTAAATTTTTGAATCTTAATGTTTCTTAATAATTTTAAACACTTGAAATATTAAAAAAACAATGATATAATATATCTAAGAGGATATACAGTATTTCAAAATGTAAAAAATCCCCCAAAAGAGTTAAAGAAACGTGAAAGATAAACCGATAAATAAATCGGTAGAGAAAGATTACACCAAAATATTTAAAATG
>CAJUAL010000036.1 GCA_910584405.1 uncultured Vampirovibrio sp. | reverse complement strand
GTTGCTTAATCATGTCGAACATTAAAATCTATTTAAATTCAAACACACTCTTAGAGTTATTCCTTGATGCAGTATTACAATATGACTGCATTAAGGTAATTATGACATGCAGAACTGAATACTATCAAGAATGCTTTGCCTCCTTAGATAAGTATTTTCATAATCTGTTCTTAAGAATCGAGGATTTAAATAAAGATTTATCATCTGAAAAGGAGTCGCAATTATTATACAATTATATTAATTATTTTCGCATTTCTGTTAGTTTTACTGATAATATAGAAAAATTATTATGTAACAACTTATTATTACTTCGTATCTTTTGCGAGGCTAATAGAGGTAAAACGCTAGGACGAGTAACTAGTATTAATAGAGAAGAACTTTTTTCAGAGTACTATGCGTCCTTAGTTAAGCAACTAAGAGAAAAGGTTTATAAGGAAAATCATTATAAATTAGATGACTATAAAATACATTCATTTGTACAAAGAATAGTTGAATATATGATAAAAAATGACACCTTTTTCAATGTCCCTTTATCTAATATAATGGATGGTTTTTCAGAAACAGATGAGGAAATATTTAACCGTTTTCTTGATGAAAATATAATTTTTAGAAAGGACTTAACTCCTGGGGTAAAAGGTGCTTTTGCTCGTAAAGAGGTAGTAAATTTCACTTATGATGCATTTCGTGATTATTTATTAGCTTCCTATCTATTAGATATAGTAGCTAATAATGATTTAAAAATTTTCGAGTCGCTCATTAGTGGTTATACAGGATCTACACACCAGCTTAGGGAGGGAATAACTCCTTTCCTATTTGTTCATGCCAGAAATAACATGTATACAGAGGCAGACGAAATTTTTTCAAAGATGGACTGGTATGAAGACATTTATATTAAAAATATCTGGGATATTGACGAGTCACAAATTAAAGAGCTCGATATCGAACATATAAAGAAACTTTTGACTACAGATAAGAAAGCGTATGTAGTGAGTCATCTTATTTACTATGGCAGATGGAATTCTAAACTATTCCAAAAGCTAAATATAAATATTTTGTTAGAATTTCTTTCTTCAATGAATGATGAGGAACTTGCCCAGTTCTTTAATAGTATTTTACCGGAGACGATTTCGCAATCCGCTTACAATCGACCTAATAAAAGTCCACGAGAATTATTCGTGGAAGAACTTGAAGAAGTGCTTGAAGATGAAATGATAACTGCACAAGAGGACTTTCACAATCTTTTTGAATTTCTCTTGTTTATGGTAGGGTGTTCAAGAAACTATGTTGTCAATTTATATAAAAGATATCTACTCAAGCATATGAATACTGAACAACTTGACCGAATTTACCATAATACAAACAGTGAGAGATTAAAGAGTGTAATATCAAAATTATTGATGGTGTTATGAAAAGATATGGCTATGATGTATACAGATATCTAATCTTTGCACACAAGGATTTAGATATTGATTATTTTATCAGAAAAAGTGGAGCTACATCAGGATATGCATTGGAACTATTTACTAGAATATTTAATAGTCTCATGTCGGAAAGTATGGATGTTAGTTATCTATACGAAACTTATTATGAGGAAGAGTATCCAACATTTGAAAGTTTCATACATAAATATTATGAACTAGAAGAAGATATTGTAAAGGAAATAATGGATGAACTACACGCTTTCCCAAAAATTAGATTGTATGATTATAATGCCTTATCTATTGGAGAGAATTTTGACGGCTTCATTACATCTGATGAACTAGAATCGAGATTTGACAAACTGTTAAGAATGGAAATATAACTCAATATGAAACTGAAAACGGATTTCGTAACGAATAGTTCTTCTACAAGCTTTGTGATAATGACAAAAGGTGAGCTTACCATGCAATCATTTATCAAAGCTGTAGGGATTTCAAATGATTCAATGTTCCGAGATGTATTCGAGGAACTCTTTTATGCATTCACAGATAATTTGCTGGAAGGTGACGCGTATGCAAAAAAATACGATTATTCTTCACTTGAAGAATTCGCTTCTAAGTATTTTAAAAAAGAAACGCAAGAACGAATGAAAAAAGCTAAATCCAATAATTGTAAGATTTATATTGGGGATTTAACCAGTGATGACAACATAATCGAGGGCCTTTTTTGCTGCGACTCTTTTGTTATTGATGACGGGAAACTAATAATTGATGCGACAGAAGATGCATGGTGATTTGAGTATTGTACAACATAGACACTACAAAACTTTTTTCAATCGCAAAACGGGATTTTTTATGCGAATTGAAGAAAAGGGATTTTCTGAACCATTTTGGTCAGAAGATGGGCCAGAATTACTTGATATCTCAATAACTAACTATTGCACACGCAATTGCCACTTTTGTTATCGGCAATCTAACAAAAATGGCAATCATATGTCTATCCAAGATCTAAAAAACATTATAAATCAGGCGAAAGATGCAGGGGTACTTCAAATAGCACTCGGAGGTGGTAATCCTAATCAACATCCTCATTTTATTGATATCATAAGAATTATTCGGGAAAAAGGGATTATTCCTTCTTACACAACAAATGGAGAGGGACTAACTGATAATATCCTTCTTGCAACACATAAGTATTGTGGAGCTATGGCTATAAGCATATATCCCCCTTATAATAGATATAAGGAGATTATTCAACGAATAGCTTCCTTTAATATAAAGTTAAATCTACATATTATCTTAAAGAATGATACAGTTCACCTTATAACCAATTGGTTGCTGAATCCTCCTTGCTGGCTCTCCAATATTAATGCGTTGATAATACTTAATTATAAACCAATAGTCTCGTCTCCTAACGAAATGGTGACAGACCATGAAACATTAGCAAATTTCTATAGAATTGTATCAGAATGTAAAACTTTAAAAATAGGTTTCGATAGTTGTTGCATACCAGGGATTGTAACTTGGATGAAAGTTAATCCATCTATGATAGAGTCATGTGAAGCTGCACGTTTTTCAGCATTTATTTCCGAGGATATGAAAATGTATCCTTGCTCTTTCATGGTTCATACTGATGAATATGGAGATTTACATAAATCAACCCTTAAGGAAATATGGCAGCATAATAAAACATTTATAACCCTTAGGGAAAAAAGGTTAGATGGTCGATGTATAAATTGCAGTCATAAAGATTTATGTAAAGGTGGATGTTATATATTGCCAGAAATTAATCAATGTAGATATTACAATGATTCGGTAAAAATTACCGAAGTAGTTGAAAGTTAAGTTAATATAT
>CAJUAL010000035.1 GCA_910584405.1 uncultured Vampirovibrio sp. | reverse complement strand
AAATAGGCTTTGCTTGCACAACGGTTTCTTCCTTGAAATCGATCGTCCAAATATCAGTATCTTTTGATAAACCGTATGCTTTAAGTCCGCAAAATTTATTTAAGAAAATTAAAAAGAAAATATATGCTGTCAATCCTATTCCACCACAAAAAAGCGCTTCATTTATTGCAGCAATACCTTTATTCATAACAGGAATAAGCATACCAAATCCTGCCGACATAACACCACATATCAAGCCTGTTCCCTCGCTAAAAAAATTCTTTAATGCGAGTATGATTTTATTAGGTACACTTCTATATCGTTCATCTTCCATAATTATTGGAAAACAAACTTCCTGTGCCGCAAGCTTGCAATCGGAATCCGTCTTTAATTCAATTTGCGTCGGTAAATCCTCATCTGTGCGGTAACTGCCTATAATATATTTTTCAAAATTGCTTTCATCAAGAGCAAGCGGGTATAGCTCGCCGTCATCACCTTTTACCCATTCTGTACTCATTTTTCCGCACCTCCGTTTTTATTTAATGTTTCCTGCGCTTCTTCCCGTGTCAAGAAATAATCGTTTGGATAAGAACAGGCAATGTACCAATCATTATTGTCAGTACAAATATCGGCAAGCGGTACGCCTAAACCGCCGATTATAAAGCGGTCGATTTTGCCCGATATAACCGTTTTCTCCCATTGTCTGCCCGACTGAACGCTGCCGATCAGATACACGGTACTGCCGACTTGACAAGGTAACTGTACAATTAAATTATGTTCTCTCATTCGGCTTATGCGTTCAACGGTTACTCCGAAAAAAGAAGTTGTAAGGTTTTCATTTTTTCCAACGTTTTCAAAATTAATAATACAGGTATTGCGTATTGATGACAGGGTAACACTTCTATCAATATCAAGCTTTTCCCTTATAAGGTCATAATCAATATTTATACGGTTGTTTTCTCCGCAGTATTTTGTAACAAATAAAATATCACTTTTTATAAGCCGTTCGCTCATAAATTGCTCTCGAATCATTAAAAAGCTTTTTGCTGTTTTATTGTTTAAACTGTATATGTCATCAACACGAAGTTTTTTCAATTCTGATACTTTAAATCCCATTGTAATAATCAAATAGCATTCAAGCTTTGCTCGTGCAAGGACATACCCGTCAGCTTCAAATATATCCTTGCAAAAACTGTACAGCTTTTTAATATCTGATTCGGAGGCATACTTCGGCTCTGTTTCTTCAATACTTACCGATAAGTTTGTATCGCCGCCGTTAATAAAGCCGTTATCCTCACACCAATGAATCAATTTTCTGAGGGTACAAATTCTTCGTCTTGCCGTATTGGGAGATGAATTCTCCAAAAGATAATCAGCATATTTCTGTACAGCCGTATTGTCAGAAAAAAATGTAAACGACGTTTGTTTCATATTCAGATATTCGTTAATATTTTTACAATCTGCCAAAACAGATTTATACGAATTATACGGAAGCTCCGAACACTCATTGAGAAAGCTTTGAATAAGTTTTTCCACTTTAATCCTCCTGTTCTGCAATATATTGACCTTGTTTTTGCTTAAAATAGACATCTATAAAATAATTGTACACCAACGTCCAAGCTCGTATTTATTTTTCATTTAAGTGCCGCCATTTTCATTCCCCGTTGGGGAATTGACTTTTATAGCGGTTAATATATTTTCTTTCTGTTCTTTGCCCAACTTGCGGTATTCGCTCAGCAACAGCATTTCGTCACAGTTTAAACAATACCTATCATTGCAAAGCAGATAATCAACGGAAACATCAAGGTATTCAGACAGCTTCAACAGCACCTCGCCGCTTGGAATGTTATTTCTGTGTTTCCAGTTAAACATGGTGTTCTTACCTAATCCGAAATCAATTATCATTCTTCTTTGCGATATATTTTTCTGTCTTAACAAGCTGTCTACTCTTTCATAAAATGACATAATCTTTTTCCTTTCTGCTTGACTTTCTTTAATTTTAAAGATATAATATTATTAACTGATAAAATTATAAAAGTTCCAATGAGTTGATTTTATCCAACCAAAGAGCAGCACAACCAAAATCACCTTCTTTTGCGGCGTAACGTTTATCTTGCGAAATGAATATTAATGCGTGTGGACGTTTATCATCATCGCAAAGCTGTACTGCGGTTTTATATATTGTGCCTGTATACACTGAATCGTCATAATAAACTGCCTTTACCAATGTACCATTTTCAATAAACATAATTATTACAAGGAGAAAACATATATGAGATGTATTGCATTTGAACCTCTTACAAATGATATGAAAGCAAATAATATTGAAAAAGAACATTATTGCTTTGATTATAATGGATTTAGATTTGATGTTATTTTATCTATTATTTCAAAAGGTTATGAAATACTCGTTGCCATTCATACACATAATTGGGGATGTGTTTTGCAAATGAATAATAATTTCTTTATTGAGATGAATAACGAAGATTACTATTCTCTTTGCAACATTTTACATCTCAATTGGAGTGAAAATCACTTCAATTCTTCTGCTTTCCTCCGACTCCTTTCTGAACAAGCTCCTCGTTTTTCTAATGGTCGAGGTGTAGAATATAGAGAACTTCGAAGATATCTTCATTATCGACAAGTTGACGAAGCACAAAAAATATATTTTTGTGGTTGGAATGATCATAAAAGAGATCATAGAAATGCACATAATTTTGATAAAACTGAATTTTATTTTGGGAAAAAGATTGCGGACTATTGCAGGAGAAATAATATAAGTTCTATGTGGTCTGATATTCCAAGAGAAGAAAAAACGTTTACCAATCCGTGGGATTAAGTTAATTTTTATTGACGAGGCAAATCGAAATTATACTTTTTAGCAATTTTATAATAGAAGTCTTTTAAAACCGATATTATTTTATAATCTGAAAATTCTTTCAGTATATTAATTTTTGTTTTTTCTTTGTCATCAAGCAGATTATAGTCTGAATTGCTAATTTTCAAAACAAGGCATTTACGCCCTTTTCCTTGACATTTACTCCAAATATACATATTTGCTTTCCTTTCCGCTCCCCACTGGGGAATTATTTATAAGATAGTCAACTGTCACGCCGAAATAATCAGCGATAATTACGATTTTTGCAAGCTGAGGCTCATAGCCCTTTTTCAGATTGCCGATAACGCTTTTGCTTAAACCGCATTCTTTCAGCATACGGTTGACCGATACATTTTCCTTTTCGCATAATTCAATAATATTCTGCGTTAGGACTTCAATATTGAAAATACTATCCATAGTTCTTGTCCTTTC
>CAJUAL010000034.1 GCA_910584405.1 uncultured Vampirovibrio sp. | reverse complement strand
TCGCAATTATGTGCTAAAAAATTTTATGTGCTGTTAATAAAAATATGGTATAATGGTTATTCCAAAAATATTAAGGAGGAATAACCATGAACTTAAACCAAAAACAGGAACTTATGGAATTTATGAGGCGCAAACACTATTCAGAACGAACTATCGTCATTTACATTCGATGTTTTAATTCAATTACTGACGAGTGGGATACTGATGAACCAAAGCTTCTGTATGAGCACATAAAAAAAGCCTTATGCTCCTTTGATAAAACATCGCTGCGCAGTACGGCAATAAATTTTAGAGCGGCTGCGCATATTTGGTTTTTAATGAAAACAGGAATGACAGTAAAGGAATTTAAAATTAAAAATCAAAAATGTGACTTGTTTGGAAACTTGCTTGAAGATTTCTATGATTATTCAACAAAATTCAAAAAAGTAATTCCTGCAACTGCTCGTGCAGAAATCAGTCACGTTAAAGTATTTCTTACATATTGCAATGCTTTCTCAATAGATAATATCTCTAAAATTGACGCATACAAAATCAGAGATTATGTTTGTACAGAATTATCTTTATTACAACCTTCAAGTATTGGAAGATATATTACATCTATCAGGAATTTTTTTAGATTTCTTGAATATAAGAATATAAATATAAATTCTGAGATTTTTCACATACCGTTATCATCTGCCGACTGGAATAAAAGAAAGATGCCTGTAACTCTTAACAAAGATGAGGAAAAGCGTTTAAGAACTCATTATTGTATGGATACAGCAAGAGATAAACGTAATAACGCCATTGTGCTTCTTATGCTTGACGGGGGATTAAGATGTTCTGAAATACCTGAAATAAGAATATCCGATATAAAATGGAGTAACGGAACGCTCTGCATAAATCATACAAAAACAAAACAAATACGAGAAATTCCAATTACTAAAGAATTGGGACTTGCACTTGAAGATTACATTTTACATTTCAGATTCAATTTTGGTGATGACCATTTGTTTTTAAATATAGGCAACTTAAACAAAAACACTCCAATGAATTGTGAGGGAGTACGCAGGATCATACGTCAAGCATTTAAAAAAGAAAACATTACGGGAGATTGGAAAGGAACTCATGCACTTCGCCGCACAGCCGCATCTCGTATATATAATTCGGGAGCCGGATTAAAAGTTACTGCTGATATTCTTGGACACGCCTCCTTGGAAGCAACCGTACAATATGTAAAAGTTGATATTAACTCACTTCGCATGGCTGTTTCAACATGGGCGGGAGGTGATACCAATGAGAACTAATAAAATATCACGTCAGGTTAAAGATTATCTTGAATATAAACGTAGTCTTGGATTTAAACTGAAAGCAGATGAGATTGTTTTAAAAGGTTTTGTACAGTACACGCTTGAAAAAAATTACAACGGTTCTTTGTGTAAAGATATTGTTCTTGATTGGATTGCTTCAGGAGTCAATTCAGACAAAACAATGGGAAGAAAACTTGAAATTATTATGCCGTTTTCCAAATATGCAGCAGCTTTTGACGAAAATGCTATAATTATCAACAAACAAATTTTCCAAAATGTAAGAGTAAGACCAACACCGTATATTTATACCGAAGATGAAACAATAAAGCTTATGAATCAATGCTCTAAGCTTTATTCACCGGATGGAATACGTGCTTTATCTGTTGCAACCGTTATCGGATTACTTTGGTCGTGCGGACTTAGACCTTCCGAACCTATAAATCTGACAGTTGGCGATGTAAACACAGATGAATGTTTTTTACATATCAGGAAAACGAAGTTTTTAAAAGAAAGAGTTATTCCAATCGACAAGTCTGTAGCCCAAAAGTTACATGAATACCAGTGTAAAATAACTGAAAAACTTGGTTTAAGATTTCCGGATATGCCGTTCTTTTATACAACATATGGCAAACCTCTGACAGAACGCGCTTTGGAATATGCATTTAGTCTAATCAGACCGTGTATTAATGCAAACCCCGTGGGCTATCCGCACGTAAGGCTATATGATTTCAGACACACAATGGCTTGTCGTACCATTCAAAGGTGGGCGGAGCAAGGTGTGGACATTAATAAAAATCTTTACATTTTATCAACATATCTTGGACACGTTAAACCGCAGGACACATATTGGTATATATCGTCCACTCCCGAAATAATGAAACTTTCATGTTTAAAGTATGAGGAAATGTTTGGGGGTGATTTTGATGAAGAATAGCACTCAGTTATCATTTCAAGTGTTGATTCAAAACTTTTTCCTGAAAAGGCTGATGCAGCAAAGCAATGTTTCAGCCAAAACGATTTCTTCCTATCGTGATACATTTCGGATTTATCTAATGTTTCTATCGAAATATTACAATATCGCGGCTTCAAATGTTGAAATAAATCACCTGAATCGAGAATATATTCAGAAATTTATTGAATACCTTGAAGATAATAGGGGTAATAAAGCAGCAACAATAAATAATCGTTTAGCAGCAATAAAAGCTTTCATGAAATATGTATCGGAAGAAGCTCCGGAATATAGTAACACCGTGCACCAAACACTTATGATACCGTTTCAGAAACAAGAAAAACCCATGATGTGTTTTATTACCAAAGATGAATTTAAATCAATGACAGACTGCTGCGATACTTCAACCGCTATAGGATCAAGGGATAAATTAATGCTGTTGCTTCTTTACAATACAGGAGCAAGAGTTTCTGAACTTTTAGGAGTAAGACGTTCTGACATAATTGAACTTGATAATGTATCTCATACATATGTCAAATTTTACGGCAAAGGAAGAAAAGAGCGGGCTGTTCCCATATGGAGATCAACAGCATCATATCTAAAAAAATATGTTAATACACAAAAAATTCGAGAAGATGAGCACATTTTTTCCAACAAAAACGGAGATAATCTTACTCGTTCGGGTGTAAGATTCAGAATAACTCATATAGCTCAAAAGGCTTCCGTATTTAGCCCAACTTTAGCAGAGAAAAATATTACTCCTCACACATTCCGTCATTCATCGGCTATGAATCTTCTTCAATCAGGTGTTGACATATCCACAATTGCGATATGGCTTGGACATTCAAGCATAGAAACTACTCATAAATACATGACTGCCGATATTGAAATGAAAAGAAAAGTTATGGAAACGGTTGGTGATATGGGTAATACTTCATATAAATACAAGCCATCAAATGATATACTTGCCTTTTTAAAATCGTTATAATATATTTATGTGCTGTTTGGACTTGTACAATGGTTTATTTATTGGACAAATTTGTTGCTCAACAGCACATAAAATTTTTTAGCACATAATTGCGA
>CAJUAL010000033.1 GCA_910584405.1 uncultured Vampirovibrio sp. | reverse complement strand
TCGTAAAAATGCCGTGTCTATTAGTTTCAATTATTCTTCGTGAAACAACCCTGTATTTTATGACACAAAACTACATAGTGTTAAACGCAAAGTTGTCCGCACAGAAGCTATCCACTGCAATAAAAAACAGTGGATATAGTGTAGCAGAATTACAGAAAATGCTATATTTAGCATGTCCGCAGCCTATTTATAGATGGATGCATGGAAATGCAATTCCTTCTGTAGACAATTTATATCGGCTTAGCCGAATATTAAATGTTTCTATGGAAAATTTGTTAGTTTTTGAACAAGTCAGTATTGTAGATGACAATAGTAACGAAGAATAGAATAGGGTAGGTATATACCTACCAAATGGTGATGAAAAATGAAAGACTGGTTAGACTCGATAGATGCACGAACAAAAAAACAAGCCAAATATGATAAAGAACATACAACACAAGTGTGTTTAAAACTAAACCTGCGAACAGATGAAGATATACTGAAATGGCTTTGGAAACAAAGTTCAAAACAGGGAGCTATCAAAGAACTGATAAGACAAGAGATTGCTCGGACAGAGAATGACCAGCGTGTCAAGGGGACTGTGGAATAAATAGCCCCTTCCCTTTAGGGGCGGTTTATGCCGCAAAAGCCCCTTGACACAGCGGACGGTAGACAACACATAATGGATTAGGAGGGATTGGAGAATGCACTTTTCTCCAATCCCTCTTACTAATAAAATTACTATCCGTTTCCGAAGTGTAGTGACGGTTTCGCAGAAAGGGGTTGAGGGGAAATTCTTTCCCCCACAAGTTAACCAATAATCCGCTATGTGGATTTTGGTATAACTTGCTATACCAAATTGACTTTTGGTGTTCCCGTGGCTATAATGTCATGGAACGCTATTAGGAATTTTGGTATAAAAAGAATATCTGGAGGGCAGTACAATGGCAAACTATGCAAAATATACAAAGGGTGCTATGGGACATTTAACGAAGCATTATGAGAGGGCAAAGGGGGAAAATGGGCAGTACATCAAGTTTGGCAATCAAGATATAGATATATCTAAGACACATTTAAATTACAATCTGGCTCCCGATCACAACCAGCTTGATTTCATTCATCAGCGGTTGGGTGAGGTTTACTGCATGAAAAGAAAAGACGTGAATGTCATGTGTTCATGGATAGTGACTGCACCACAAGACCTAAAGCCGGAACAGGAGAAAGCCTTTTTCCAAGAAAGTTATAACTTCCTGATTGAGAAGTATGGGCAGAAAAATGTCATATCCGCATATGTCCATATGGACGAAAAAACACCGCACATGCATTTTTCTTTCATTCCTGTTGTAGCTGATCCGAAACACCAGCAGGGGGAAAAGGTATCTGCAAAGGAGTGTGTCACGAAAACAGACCTGCAGCAGTTCCATGATCTGCTACAGCAGTATCTGATAGAACGAAACATACCATGCAGCATACTTAATGACGCCACTAAAAACGGAAACAAGAGCATTGCAACGTTAAAACGACAGAGTTCCGAGAAGCTACTTGAGGAAACTGCCCTGAAAGCGTCCAGAATCGTTTCTAAGGCAAAAAAAAAGGCGCAGGCTATTAATGATAGTCTTATTCCCATAAAAGCCGAATATGAGGCTAAAAAGGCATATGTAGACGCTGTTGGGAAGGACTTTGACCTGATTAGTGGGGTTGAGGAACAAAAAGGACTTTTTGGAAAACCAACGGGACAGGTTATAGTGTCAAGGGAAAAATGGGAAACGCAGGCAGTAACCCGAATGGATAGGGACGCACAGTTACAAGCAGATAAGGTATTTGCTAAAAAGATAAAAGAATTTAAAAATACTACAAGTGCCAAAATGTTGACAGATCTTTCTGATCATGTCAGGGAACTGGAACAACAGAATGCCTTGCTCGTTTCTGAAAAACGTGATTTAATTCAACAACTGGACAAAGCAGAAAGAGAAATTGACCGAACAATAGACAGGGTGAATAAAACGCTTAGAGAACTTCCTGATAATGTAGCCGATAAATTTATGCAGGAATGGCAACGACAGAATCGGATACAGCATAAGAGTATGGAACGATAAAAGAAAGTGCAGACTACTCCAACTTTTAGTACAGATTATTGAGAGTTCTAGTTTTGTATTTTTTAATAGACTTACGAATATTTTCCTAACTTCTAGTTCGGACATTTTTAGATGAATAAAAAGATAAGTATATTTTATTTATTTTATTTATTTAGACCTGAAATAAAAAATGCCTCAAATGCCGTTAAACCCTTGCATTTACTGGTTTTTTTGCTGTGACTTTTAGTCCGTGTTGCTGTGACTTTTAGTCCGTGTTGCTGTGACTTTTAGTCCGTGTTGCTGTGACTTTTAGTCCGTGTAAAGTATTTAGTTGTACACATAAACATTACACTATATTGTGACCTCTAGTCCGTATTATTGTGACTTGTAATTGACAAAGGCACAATAAAAATGATATAATAATAAAAGGAGGATAAAAATGATATTAGAAACAAATTTAGGAAATTTTGGAACATTTAAAAACCTTAAAACATGTATTCGTCTTGAAGAACATAAAAGAGAAGTTGACTATTGGGGAATTAATTTAAAACTTACAAAGGATTTAATATTGTCATATCAGGAAGTGTTAAAAATCCTACAGGAAAAAATTTATGAATGAACATGAGAAAAAAGAAATAGAGACAAAACGCGAATATTGGGTAGTAAAAGGGAATGAATTAATACAAAAAAACAGATTTGAACTTTCCCTAACAGAACAAAAAACAATTGCCTTTATTTGCTCAATGATAAAAAAATCAAACAATGCTCCGTACCAGCTTGAATATGAATTTAATATTCGTGATTATTGTAAAGTGTGTGGCATTGATTATGCCGGTGGAAAGAATTATAAAAATATCAAAACCACACTTAAACATCTTTCAGATCGTTCTATGTGGCTTGATGATGGAGAAAGTGAAACTTTGATGCGTTGGTTATCATATGTCAAGATAAATAAAAACAGCGAAAAAGTTTTTATCGAGATAGACCGAACTATAGCACCATTCCTTTTTGAACTTAAAGAAAAATTTACTAAATACCAACTTTACAATATCCTTGCTATGAAATCAGCTTTTTCTGTCCGAATATATGAGCTTTTGAAATCCTATGCTTATCAAAAAAATAAAACATTCGATTTGGAAGAATTGAAACGATTGTTAGAGGTGGAAAATGTAAAATCTTATGTCAGATTTCCGGATTTTAGAAGAAAGGTTTTAGAAAAGGCACAGGAAGAAATCAACGAATTAACAGACTTAAATATATCTTATAAACCAATTACTAAAGGCAAAAAGGTAATAAAAATAGAATTTCAGATAGACACAAAAAGTCCAATAGATAGGGCTATCGCCGGAGCAACTGCAAATGACCGGCTTAATAATACAGCCAGAAACTAAATAACAGGGGGCTTCTCTCTAGCCGACCAAAGCATCAAGAAGCCCCAACCAACACCCCGAAAGGTGTCTATATATTATACCACACCTTTCGGATAAAAGAAAGGATGGTACTATTTTATGACAGGGTTGTTTCACGAAGGCTTCCAAACGACATCATTTATTATGAACTTGCTG
>CAJUAL010000032.1 GCA_910584405.1 uncultured Vampirovibrio sp. | reverse complement strand
GGAATACCATATACTGCTCCATTGAAATATCTGGAAGTTTTTGGGACAGGAAGTTGTTTCCAGGGGTGTGCATATGAAGTTGCTGTGATGAGATCTTTGGGTATTCCAGTGGCAATAGATATTGTCCCTCAATGGAGTAACTATAGCCGTAATGGTCATGCATGGTGTGCCCTTGTAACAGAATATGGTAGTTATTCGATGACCAAGCATGATACAGTAGCATCCAAATCTAATGTGATAGACTCTTCCATATTTTCAATCACTAAGACGATCGAAGATGACTTTCCATATTCAACGAATTTCAAAAAGAAGGTTTCTAAAGTATGGCGTACAACATATGAGCGCAATTATCGTACATTTTATGACAAAGAAGCTCCAATAGAAATAATAGAAAATTTTTGTAACCCTTTTCAAAAAGATGTAACCAAGCAGTATGTGGATGTTCATAATATAAATATTCAATCGCAAAAAAAAGATATTTATTTGTGTACCTTCAAAATAGGTGAAGGCTGGGTGCCTGTTATGAACTCACATAGTGATAATTATATGCATGAGTTCAAAGATATGGGAGATTCTACAGTGTACCTACCTGTAATTTATGATGATGGAATTATGAAGCCGATAGAGAACCCTATTGTCATTACGAATCATATAGAGAGACACTTAATGCCGGATACCACTAGCCTTATTGATATAAAACTTGATCGCAAGTATCCTCTTGTAGGGAAGTTTATAAATAGATGGGCATCTATGCGTGGTGCTAAATTTGAAGGAAGCAATACGCTTGATTTTAAGAATCCGTATCTTATTGCAGAGATTAAACGAACACCTGTATATAGGAATGAAATCTATACAGACTCGCCTAATAAATTTCGTTATGTCAGGTATTGTTCCCCAAAGGAAATAAACTATCCGCTTACAGAACTTGAATTTAGGCAAGATGGCAAAATTTTAGATGGACATCCATTTACAGAAGGAATATCAACTCCTGAAAGAGCAAATGACGGTGATTGGTTCAGGGTTCTAGAAAATGCTACACCAGGTTATTGTATCGGAATGGATTTTGGAAGTCCTCAAAGGATTGATACCATTGTGTTTTATCCTCAAAATGATGATAATTTTGTAAAACCAGGATTGCAATATGAACTGTTATATTATGATTTAGGATGGAAAAAAATTGCGACTAAAATGTCTAACGGATATTCAGTATGCTTTGAAAATGTTCCCAGTGGGGCGCTTCTATTATTGCGTTGTGATGACGGGGGCAATGAAGAGCGAATTTTTACATGGGAAAACGGCAAACAAGTGTGGTGGTGATAATGGTTCATTTAGTTGTTCTTATATGAAGGGATATATCCATACCAGTGAACAAATCTACAAGAATATTCATTATGAAGCTTATTGACCAAGTCGAACTCGGCAAAAAGATCTGTAGTACATGTTGTCGAGTAAGACGTGGCTCCGACGGATGTGAGAAAATTGAATTTATGTGTGTCTCCTAACAACAGCCAAGGGGTACTTAATGAAGGCATTCTATTGACGGCTAATTGTAACCAATAATTAGCTTCAGGAATATCATAATATTTTAAAATATAACCATATTTGGACATTGTTATGGGATTGTTATCGGTAGGAACACCTTTGAGTATCAAGCGCTCACGTAAAGCATTTGCAAATGTGACATCTTTTGAGAGTATCTTGTTTAGTATGGAGGAATGTAGGAACGACGGCTGATTTAAAGTGGAATATGATATTAAATCTAAGGCTTCAGGATAATTATTATCATTATAAAATTCAATACCTCGATAAATGCAAATATATGGATTTTGTATAAGCATACTATCACAAATTATTTTATATGTAGGTATTACACCTTGAATGACCCCTATTATTATTGGATATTTATCAGGTTTATTTATATCCCAATTCTCTATAGAATATTGTGGCCTAGTTGAATTCAGGTGAAACTGGATAAATCCACATACGATAGAAGATATCCCTATTAAGGCTGTGGATATAAATAAATATTTAATTGAAGAATAAAAAGATTGTGAGATTTCTTTTTTAGAAGAATCTAAAAAGGAAATAGTAATGGAGAATACAAATAAAATATAGTAATACGACATCAATATTCCTTGACAGCTCTCTTTTATTAAAATAAAAGATAAATATGATATTAATATGGAATTTGTAACTGTTCGTTTGTAATTAATTATGATGGATAATATCATTATGAAAAATAAGATGCATCCAACTATGCCAAGTTCTATGAATATTTGTAAAAATAAGTTAGGAGCCGTAATGGTGAATGTGTTGGATTCGTATGATTCCATGTATAGAGAGGAACTAGTTATGCCGGATCCAAATAATAATGAAAAAATATTTCTATTGAACGAAAGACTGTTTGTACGCCAATGATAACTGCCAGAAGAAGTGTATGTATACATGTTTTCGACTAACGAATTTAATTCATCGGTCATAATAAAATAAAATATACAGGTTATAGCAAAAACAGTAAAAATAACACGATATGTATTCAATGTCTTAGTTAAGCAAAGGCAAACTAAAAAAATTATATAAGCTATATATGTTCCTTTGGAAAAGGACATTAGGGTACATAACGTTAGTAGTGATAATAAGCCATAATTATGTCTTTTATGATATATGGTAATAACGTATAGACTGATGGCTACAATGATATAGCCATTATTAATGTATCCCCAAGGTCTATTTAAAAATCGTAGGTGATATATATCATTGAATCCATGTGAAGAGGCATCCCATTTTAAGATGACAAAACTTATCGTACACCATAGCAAAAAGATAATAGTGATAACATATACTATATTGGAGAACCTACGTTTATTGGAAGTATTTTGAAAACATATTGAAGCAAGACTGAAAACAATGTTCATGACAGAAACTTTCGCAATTATATCCAGAGATTTTATTGGTGTAATGGATATGTTGCAAATAGTTCTAGCTATTATGTAAGTAGTAAAAAGTAGAAATGTAATATGGGTGTAACTTAAATGATATTTGTTGAGCTTTGAGAGATATATACATGGAAGTGCCAAACAATATATAACCAATATATATTTAATTTGTACAAGAGAAACAAAACTTATTATGAATGTAATCGCTATGACATATAAATTATTAAGCCTTATATTACTATACATGATAAGAAGGGAGTGAACTCTATTATGAAAAATAGAGACGTTTGATAAGCAGTTTAAGAATATTCCAACATAAAAAAATGACTGTTGAGAGGAATATTAAATATGAGATGATATTTTTAACGATGGAAAATGGAGGAGTTATGGAATGAACTAAACAAGATATTAGTAACTTGGATTCAGTTATAAAAGCTTGCCCACTAGTGATTATTACATATGGAATTATGTATGTGAAGTATGTTATAAGGAAAAGTATACTTCCGACAGAATATAAGATAAATAAACTTAATTTCCATCTTGGTAAGTTACTTATAGGGGAGAAATAGTTAGCTTTAAATGACTTCCCTATAATTTTTTTTTGTAACCAAATGTAAGTATGTTCTCTTAAATTGGGGATATTTAGAATGTCCGTTATTATCCAATATCCATCAAACTTAAGAAATGGATTTAATGTAATTGCAAAACTGAGTAATATAGAGAGTATGGTGAAACGAATTGTTT
>CAJUAL010000031.1 GCA_910584405.1 uncultured Vampirovibrio sp. | reverse complement strand
GTTTGTTCTGCCACTTAATGTTTAATTTGGTTTAAATTCAAACACTCTCTTAGAAATAGAACAATTTTTAAGGAGTGAAAATGTTGATTTTGTTCACTTTGTAAATATTTCGATACTTAATAAGCAACAGAATAGAGGGCTCCCATACGCGATACTGATGGGAATCGCTATAAATCCGCAATTTATCAAAGGTGTATATGAAAATCCCCATTATATACATTCGGCTACTGATGAATACGCCCAAACAGAGGAACTTATCGGATTAATTGCTGATAAATTAGCAAATCGACTTATTAAAAACGGATTTAAAGCTCTATCTCAATCGGATGGAGGATTAATCACCGAGAATGCTTTTGACTTCGAGACAAAAACCTCAATTCTTCCACATAAAACGATTGCCGTGCTTAGCGGTCTTGGGTATATTGGTAAAAGCAATCTTTTTATCACTACAAAATATGGAGCAGCGCAGTGTCTTGGAACTGTTTTAACAAACGCTCCACTTTTAGTAAAAGAACACAAAATTCAATCACCAAAATGCTACAACTGTAATATATGTAGAAATGTATGCCCTAAAAAAATTTTGAGAGGAATTAGCTGGAATATTAATATCTCAAGAGATGAAATAATAAATGTTTATAACTGCACCGCTTGCTTAAAATGTATGGTCTATTGTCCGAAAACGCAAGCATACATCTCAAACTGAATAATGGCTCGACAAATACTTATAATTGACGACAACGTATCCGATTCCAACGAGATTAAACGGCATTTAGCCGGATTACGCGCAGAGATTTATCAAGCTTTGCGGCTTGGCGTAGCAAAAGAAGATCTGACAAAATTCAATAAGGGCGATATTGTAATTTGCGACGTCAAACTGCCTGACGGCGATGCCGTTGAGCTGATGGAATGGCTTGCAAGAAAGAATATCGGATGCAGTGTTTTTGTAGTAACTGATGTCGAAACGGTCGCAGATGCTGTGGCATCGTTTCGAGCCGGGGCAAAAGATTATGTAAACAAGCGTCTTATCGGTGAGCTGCTCCTGCCGAAGATAAAGGCGTTGTTTGTGAAGAACGACGTCAGCAATTTTCCTTTGCTGTTTTCCCGCAAAAGCGACGGATGTCTGCGTGCGTACAGTTCTGCTCATAGAGTAGCACCTACAAACCTGAATGTGTTGATTATAGGTGAAAGCGGTGTGGGGAAAGAGCCTTTGGCACAGGAGATATATGATCTCAGCACAAAAAGCGACAAACCGGGTGTATTGCTTGACTGCGGAACGCTCCATTATCTTGCGGTAAACCATAATGCCAAACAGCCTATGACACTGCTGGATGCAGTGGCTGCACAGTTTCATAAGGCGCAAGGTGGCACGGTGATACTCGATAATATCCAGTTGCTTTCGCCGGATATGCAATCAATAATTCTCCATGTGTTGACAAACAGTAAGCATGACACTCGTATTATCGCCACAGCCACGCCTAATATTACGGAAATGGTGGCTGAGGAGAGTTTCCTCTCGGCGTTGTTCTATAAGATCAAGGAATTTACAATAACGCTTCCGCCTTTGCGCGAATGTCAGGATGACATCCCGCTGCTTGCCGATTTCTACTTACGGCATTACAATTCTGAATTCGGCAAAAACGTAAAGCGGTTTGATAACTCCGCACAAAAAGCAATGCGATTCCATTTGTGGCCCGGCAATATCCGTGAACTGAAACACGTTATCCGTGTCGCGGTACTAAAATCTCGTGGCGATATCATCTCCAAGGATAATCTTGAACTTGACACACCTGCAAGCAGTGTCCACATGAATTTTCGGTTGGATGACAGCAGCTTCGAGAAAGCA
The DNA here is from genome assembly GCA_910584405.1 of uncultured Vampirovibrio sp. Classification (GTDB taxonomy): domain Bacteria; phylum Cyanobacteriota; class Vampirovibrionia; order Gastranaerophilales; family Gastranaerophilaceae; genus Zag111. The sequence goes on along the minus strand of CAJUAL010000031.1, from coordinate 2,057 downwards.
AAAATAACTGCCGCGATAGCCCATACCGGAGGTAATATGGCACATGCCGCTAAATTGCTCGGTATCTGCGAAAAAGCCTTATGGGCAAAGAGGAAAAAGTATGGGTTGAAATAATGTACCACTTTTTAGGTGGTACATTGCAGAATTAGTGGTATGAAAATTACTATTCTCTTTTATTTATACCACTTTTAGGTGTTTGTATTCCAACATTAATTTGAAATTAGTTCATTGATTCAAAAGTCCTAAATCTCATATATATATTACACATAAAACACATTTTTAGTAGATATTACTTCTCCAATTTAGCATAATAAACGAGAAATAATTATGTATTTCATCGGTGTGACAATTGTTGGATTGTATCTTGAGAAATCTTTATTGAATCAGAAGATATTTGATTTGTTGACTTAGAATCTCCTATATTGTGATTTTGAATATAAGGTTGAAATGCAAATACTGCCGCAATTAAAAGATAAACACCTGCTATAATGGAACAAAATGTAACGCGAGTTTTGTTAGTTGGTGTATTCCAATAATTCTCAATAACGATAATAATAAGGCAAGCAAAAAGCCCCAATATCAGTCCCATTCCTAAAATTGATTGGAACATATATGGAAGGGACGCTTCTTTGTCTGTAAATATGTTTATGGTACTTAAAAGAAACGTCACAATACCAATTAAAATACCGCCAATTTCCAAATATCTTTTTTCAATATTCTTAATTTCTTCTTTAACATCTTGTATATCTTTTTTGTCCTTCAAATAGATTTGAGATGTTCTAAAGAATTCAAGGCTATTGTGAAACGAAATCTGTGCTTCTCTCAATTTTTTGTAATCGATTGGACGGGTTGCGGTAGATGGCAGAATCAGTTTATAGTTATCCACTTCCACAATACATTCGTTAAACGGAAGTTGAATCGGATAAAACTTGTGACTTTCGCACCATTCGATATTACTATCAAATTTTTTAAGGTAAAACTCAAGCAATTCAATGTTGGAATCGTAATCAAATTTTAAGTTTCTTTGCTCTACGTTTTGTTGTATAACGCTTATTAAATATTCAATAGCCTTTTTGTATGGATAAAAATTACATACTAATGTTGCACCTTGTAGAGCCTCAATTTCGTCAATATCTTTTTGTAGCTCATTTGTTGAATATGAATGTTTTGCTTTATATGACAATCTACAATTATACATAAAATTCCTAAGTGTGCATAATGCATGATTGTCAAACTTAGACCGGAATTTCTTCTGAAATAGTTTTTTATATTTTGAGTCAAATTGTTTAAGTAAATTATCTATCTGTTGAATAGCTTTACCTGTTGAGCAGTAATAGTGCATTAACAAAGCCATATCAATAAATGATCGGCTATAATCATGTACGCGCATCTGACACTCGGCCATATCTGTCTCAGAATATGGCCGATTTTCATGTACGCATTCATATTGATATATGAATTTATTCATTTTATCCGGTAATTGTGGAAGCATTTCGCGACTGATAATTTTTTTATCACAATCTACGAGAATCTCAAACGAATCTCCTGGCCGGATAAGTTTTTTAAGAATGAATGTAGCTTTGTGTTTTGCCAACTTCAAAATTGACAAACTTTCGGGGTCTATAATAATCTTACATAAGAAATCTATCTGTTCAATATAGGCAACAACTTCTTCTCGTATTTCATCTTCATATGCTAGATGATGCTCTATATTGCATAAGGGAATAATGAGTTTGCGTATAATTAGAAAAGGCCGAAATTCTCTTGTCGGTTGTGCCTCTATTGTATCTATCTTAAATAGATAGTCATGTCTTCCATATTCTAATTTTTCATCAACAGAAACAACAAATGTAGCATACGCATTGAACAGTGCGCGTATATGGTTGTCTAAAAGTTCATATAGACTCCAAAGTCTACGTTTATGCTTATTGATATTTTCATCAATACCATCAGGGCAAAGATGCTCCTGTGTCCAATATTTCTCAAATGATTTATTGACTAGATTAAGAGTGTGTTTGAATTTAAATAGATTTTAATGTTCGACATGATTAAGCAAC
>CAJUAL010000030.1 GCA_910584405.1 uncultured Vampirovibrio sp. | reverse complement strand
AAACTCCTACAATACCTTGATATTGTAGGAGTTGTCTTTTCTTTGTCTGGTTTTGCCCAGCTTCTTGGTGATCCGCCTGGGTCTTGAACCATGCGGCTCACAAGTCTTAAAATCAATATCTTAACGTACCTCAATCTTTTAAGGGGTACGAATTAGGCACTTTTTTCAGAGAGCTTTTGTCTTCCCTTGTCGGGATTGTGTCTGCCTTTATCTTCGGTTCAAAGATACGGCTTTCTTTTGATATGTGCAAATCATTGAAAATAAATCTTCTGCGGTTAGTGCAAGGTGCAAGCTATATATAAAGATATATACTTGCACCTTGCACTAAATTTATTTTCCATGTTTCTTTTCAAATAAGGCTTTATTCTTTTCTCCCCACGCAATCATCGAATCCAAAATCGGAAGCAATGAACTGCCAAGTTCTGTGATAGAATATTCTGACCGAGGTGGAAGTTCAGGATAAATCGTTTTGATTACCAATCCGTCATCTACCAATTCTTTTAGTTGTATGTCAAGCACTCGTGGAGCGGCTTCCGGTAATGCCTTATGAAGTTCACTCGGTCGCATGGAAGTACTGCGCAATTCATCTAAAATGCAAGACTTCCATTTAGAATCTATCAAACTCATTGTAAGTCGCAACGGACAACTTAAATCTACAGGTATTTTTCTTTCGTACATATTGCAATTCCTTTTATACTTTGCAAAAGTAATCATAATTATCTAATTCAGAGGATACCGAAAAAATTTTCGGTATATGAATAATTTTTCGGTACTTGTGCATATCGTAGTTATCTTGTAGTTTTGCAATGTGTTAATAAACAAAATATTTCATTATTATGCGTAATTCAATTAAAGAGTATGAAGCAGTAGAGAAAGCTGCTATGAAATTTGTGGAAAGCGTGGCAAAAGGTGATAGCCAATATGCTCGTGAGTTGTTTACAGAAGATGCCGTTTTATTTGGTTTTCTTGACGGGGAATTAGAACGTGGCTCTATTGAGCAATTCTACCACAACGTAGATACTGTTAGTGGTGGGGAAAAGTTTAAGGCTCGTGTTGATGTAGTTGCTGTAGAAGAAACGCTTGCGGTTGTTCGTGTACTTGAAGAGGGATGGGGTGAAAGAATTGATTTTACAGACTACTTGCTTCTTCTAAAAATAAATGGCGAATGGAAGTGTGTTGCAAAAGCATATAATCAAAACTCAAATACAATAAAAAAATGAAAATCACAGTAATTACCGGAAGCCCCCGCAAGGGAGGTAACACCTTTGCGATGGTTGATGCCTTCATAAAAGCAGCCGAAGCCAAAGGTCACAAAGTGATGCGTTTCGATGCCGCCATGATGAAAATCGGTGGATGCCACGCTTGTATGACCTGCTTCAAAACAGGCAAAGCCTGCTCGTTTGATGATGATTTCAACGTAATCGCCCCACACATTTTTGATGCTGACGCTGTGGTGTATGCCGCACCTGTGTATTGGTATTCATTTCCGTCACAGATAAAGGGTGTCATCGACCGCGTGTTTTCATTTTGCGTAGCGGGAAAGAACATAGCAGGTAAGAAATGCGGCATAATAACCTGCTGCGAGGAACATGACCCCACAGTGATGGACGGCGTGACAATGCCATTGCACCGCACATTCGACCTTTTGAAATGGAACTTTGTGGGCGAGGTCTGTGTTCCCGGCGTATTCAAGGAGAAAGACATAGCCACCACTGACGGCTGCGCACTGGCCGCTGCCCTTGCCGAAAAATTCTAATCGCCATGAAAGTATTAATGATTAACGGCAGCCCACATCCCAACGGGTGTACCGCAACAGCACTCAACGAGGTTTCCGAAACGCTCCACAGACATGGAATAGAGACAGAAATCCTGTATCTCGGCAACAAGCCAATAGCGGGCTGTATCGCCTGTATGAAATGTTTTGAGACAGGACATTGTTTCCGGGATGATGCAGTTAAGGATATTCAAGACAGACTTGCAGAATTTGATGCAATCATACTTGGTTCCCCTGTATATTATAGTCAACCTACGGGACAGATAACATCATTTTGTCAGCGACTTTTCTTTTGCAAAGAGGGGGAAATGGCTGGAAAACTCGGAGCTTCTGTAGTTTCTTGTCGCCGTGGTGGTGCTTCCGCTACATTTGAACAACTAAATCAGTATTTCACTATTTCTAATATGTCTGTCGTATCATCGCAATACTGGAACTCTGTACATGGCTTCACTCCTGAAGATGTCCGTAAGGATGAAGAAGGGTTACAAACTATGCGTTCTCTCGGAGAGAATATGGCATGGTTGTTAAAAAGTATGGAAATAGCAAAACAGAATGGTTTGGAAAAACCAATATACGAACAGAGATTAAGAACACATTTTATTCAATAATAGAAGCTTACATGAATCAAATAATAACTTTTTTAATTGCGATTTGTTTTTGTTATACTTCGTATGCACAAAACAAATTAGGGAGTGAATCACGGTTTATTAAAATACAAATTGATGAAAATACACCTTGTTCTGCAAGAGAACCTAATAAAGATATTTTAATAAATGGGAATCCTCAATTCAAATCATGGACGTTCGATTCCATTTCCAATAAACTAAAAAGTGGTATTTGGGAAAGCACTCCCGGAAAATGGAAATTTCGCAATTCTCATTGGGAGTATTGTAGAATTTTGTCAGGAACATCAGTAATAACAGAAAATACAGGAAAACAGTTTATTGTAAAAGCTGGCGATAGCTTTATATTGAAACCTGGATTTACTGGCACATGGGAAGTTGTAGAAACTACACAAAAGGATTTTGTGGCTGTAGAATGTGATACAAATAAGGATATAGATAGGGAGTCTTTAAAAGGAATAATTAAGGCAATAGAATATTATGTAAAAGGTGGTGAAAAAGGTGATAGCAAAATAACAGCTAAAGCCTTTACAGATAATGCTACAATGTCATGGTCTGAAAATGGACAAGTAAAAACTGTTCCTATTCAAATTTTATACAATATAGTAGATAAGAGTGGAGCCGCAAATGCAAGTTATAAACTAATGGAATACAATATAGAGCAAAATATCGCAATAACTAAAATTCAATCACAATTTGGTTCTCAGAAATACATTGATATGTTTACACTTGTTAAAGATACTGATGGATGGAAGATTATTAGCAAAATCTATACTGTTTTATAAAGATTGTTATTTGTGTCTGCTATAATCAAAATAAAACTTTTACATGAAAGAGTATATCAATCAATTAGTACAACAAGTAGAAAATACATTAGCTGATTTTGAAATTTGTGAATGCAATATCATTAGTGATTCCTTGAAAATTGTACATTATTTGTATGATATACTTTTAGAATTAAGAGAAAAAGTAAAAGACAATGAATTTGAAAACAAAGTGGATGAAATACTTTTCTTTAAAGTACAAAAGCCTGAATTATTAGGTCGATTGATATATTTCTATAAAATGTATCGTATAGAGACACAATGTCCAACTGGAAGTAATGAAGTTATAAAACATTATCTTAATCAAGAATTAGATAGTTTGACTTATTTTTTCAATCATAATTTGGATTTCTATCAATACTATCGTTCAAATTCAACTTTATATGATGAATATTACTTCTTGCGAGGTAAAAAAGATATTCGTTTATGTACTGATAGCTCCCAGTTTGATAAAGATCCTAAGTTCTCAACTGGGTATGATTATAAGGTGGCTAAGATTATTGCAAATGAAATGCTACGTATTTATCTGAATAAAAGAATTATTAAATTGGAAACGGGTAATCAGATCAAAGATAACTTGCAATGGTTGAATAAATCTCCCTTCCGTTTTACAGGTAAAAAAGTTTTTCTCATTGAATTAGGATATTCTCTTGCATCATCGGGAGATTTTAATAATGGTAATATAGAAATAAAAGAAATGATGAATTTTCTTAGTTCTGCTTTTCATACAGATTTAGGAGATTATTATGCAGCATATATTGCAATGAAAGAGAGAAAAGACAGGACTGCGTATTTGCATCATCTAATAGATTCCCTTATTAAGCGAATGAACGATGATGATATGAAATAAAGTTTTGTATTCCAATATGTAAAAGTACCATGTTCACCCCAACATGGTATTTTCTTTTTATGGTGAAATCTACTTTGAAAAATGACGTTTGGGGGAGCTTTTACGCCAATATTCCCCTAAAATAGCTTGGAAAAAAGTAATACCATGATAGATAGAACCATGACTTTTAGGTTATTTCTTCTCCCGAACTTTGCGACAAATTAATAAGTTAGCAATATGGAGATTATAACATTTGAGTCAAAAGCCTATAAGGAACT
>CAJUAL010000029.1 GCA_910584405.1 uncultured Vampirovibrio sp. | reverse complement strand
GAGGGGTCAAATCCCGCGTGCCCGAAGGGGTCAAACTCACGCGCCTTTTCCAGCATCTAAATTAGATGACTTATATAAAAAATACGATGTTTCGTTTCCAGATAAAGATAGTGTATATGAAGTTATAATCTCAGCATTTAATTACATAAAAGATCATCTTACTACTGTTTTTGAAAATTGTGAAATAAAACCATATAATTTCTATTCTTTATTAGGTGCTTTAATATTTAATAAATACGGTTTCGTATGCACTAAAAATATCGATGGTATAACTCCGCAAAATTTGTTTTGCAATAATATTAATACGATAGAAGAGCGTTTAATTCGTATTTTCTCTGCAGTTGACAACAAAGATTTTAACTCAGAGTATTCAAGTATGGTTATAGCATCTAATGCCTCTACTCATACGATAAAAAATAGATTAGAACGTTTTAAAGTACTTATAAGAGCTTTGCAGGAATAATGGCCATTGATTTAGCACAACAACGCAGTCGTACGATATCCATTATTTCCAAATATACATCTTATTATAAATACTCAAACAAAGATGAACAAATCATCATTTCATCAAGTTTATTAAATATAATCTGGAATAATTGGTGTAAATTTTGGCGAAATTATTGGATTGCAACCATTGGAGGTGGTATTTATTTTGACAAATCAATTATAATGGGAATATTTCCGAATTACGACACCCCACAATTATGTGCATATTTATCTCATCTTCAATCAATCCCGGTTAAAAGATATACATCAGGAAATAGATTGAACCATTTTAGTGAACCTACATGGGGTGATTACAATAAAATCATAAATATTGCGTCAAATCTCTCTACTATCCCTTCCTTAGGGACACAAATGACGTATCTGTTGGGATTATTACCGTCATACAAAGACGAATTAATAGAGTTTCAAATAATACGAAACTCGTTCATTCATTTAAATAATAATTCAATAAAACAATTAGAACAACTTCGCCAGTTCTATATATTCCAATCATCAAGTGACATACTTGATATTCTAAATGCTAAAAGAATCGGTAATTCTAAAGTATGTTTCCAATCCATTAACGATAATCTTATGGGATTACTTAGAAATCTTTAAATTTCGGTATAATAGACAAAAAATGGTCGTCAAAACCGCCATAACGCACTAAATACCAGCATAATGCAGCAACTTTGACAAACCCGGTTTCATCAAAGTTACTTTTTTATGACAGTAAGCAAGAAAGAAAGATGCCCAGCTGTAGCAGCCTAGCGATAATTAAGTGGGGGCATCGTAACGGACACCAACGATATAAGTGTCTGGATTGTGCCCGGACTTTCACGTTCCGCCGTAAGGACGTCTCATCCAATAACCGTTTTATATGGTTCCGCTGGTGGGTTCTTCGCAAGCAGACGCTATCGGAAGTCTCATCCTTAAGCGGCTACAGCGAGCGTCAGCTCAGCCGATGGTTTGTCGTTTATCTTGAGAAGCACCCACGCTGGGAGATACACAGCGGCGTGAAAGAGTCAATCTTCTCATAGGCGGCACGTGGTTCCCAAACAAGCTGTGCCTTGTCGTCTACAGGGACGAGTCGGTGAAGGCCACACTACTTTACAGGATTACGGATGATGAACTTGAAAAAGAGATATGTGAGGACCTTGAAAATATCCGCAGCCTCGGAATCGAAGTCGAGAGTGTCACGAAGGACGGAGGAAGAGGCATCATAAAAGCAGTCAGAAAGGTCTTGCCTAAGGCGGTGAGGCAACGGTGCCTGGCGCATATCCAAAGGGAATGTCTCACATGGCTGACGCGCAATCCAAAAAGTGAGGCCGGAGTTGAACTCAGACATATAGCCATGACCATAAGTGCGATAAAGACAAATAACGATAGGCTATACTGGTGCGGCATGTTCAGAGACTGGCATGAACGCCATAAGGAGTATCTCAACGCCAGGACAGCAAGTAAAGTTTCAGACTCCGAATGGTATACCCACAAAATGGTGAGGAAAGCGTATATACATCTCAGGCGTGCACTTCCCGACATGTTCCGTCTCATAGAAATCCAAGAATCACGAAGACAACAAACGCTCTCGAATCATTTTTCGGACATCTCAAAGAAAACATATCAATTCACAGGGGACTTTCCTTTAGGCATTATCAGAACTATCTGAGGTGGTATCTATATTTTAGGAATATGGCTCAGAAAGGGGAATAAGGGGAATTTTGGTGGCTGCGCGCACCCAAACCCAGCGATGTGTTTTTCATATAAGATAGACGATGTTGCAGAACTTCCAAAAATCGCTGAATTTAACATTTGCTAACGCGATTGGAGCCTTGTATGGCATAGTCAATTTTGAAAAATTGAGTTCTGCAACACCCTCTATTATACAATATCACCAACCATTTTTGGCAACATTACCTTTTCTACAGCACAATTTCAGGTCAGTATAAAAAGATGTGACTGTCTATCCAAAAATAATCCTATACTCCAAAGAATTATCAAACAATCAAATAAGTGATGTTTTCTAATGTCTATATTGTTCTTATCAAAGTTGGTAATAAGCCATTTTTGAGTCCTATTCTTAACGTACAAGACCTTTCAATTATTTGATGAGCCACCCAAATTTCATCCACAATTGGAGTAAACAAGATAGATTTAGCTAATAAGGTCAATAGTTGACTAGTTGTTATTAATTTTTTGCCGATAAAATGGTATGAATTTCCACTATCAATAATATAGCCTCCATCTGGTATTAATGATTTGCAAACTGTGCAAACTATGTCTTCATTTATTTTAGATTTGCCAATATGAAAATCAATCATAGGTATATGACGTATACTGCCATCAAAAAGTGTAACACATGAATTTATTCCATATCCACTTTGTTCTAAATCTGAAATATGCAAACGGAATTGTTTCGGAGACAATACAAGATAATCATCGTTTTTATTATGTCGATTTGCAGCGAGGATACAAGACTTTGACCAATTTTCATTTTCCATATTTGAAATCATTAGGCTTGACCAAAATGGGATCTTGAAGTTGGAGCGCATTAAAACAGCGTTTTTAAAAATCTCCTTTTCCTTTTGATTCCAAGGTCTACAACTATCCTGTATCTGAGATGCAGTCTTCAACCGCACAATATTGATTGAAGATATACAAGGGGTCGACTCCAGTAACTGTGAAATAATGTGGCTGGTATACATATTATAACAAATATTTTGAAGTTGGGCGCATAACATACTCTATATTTCTGAACAATTTATAGTTGAACTTCCCGTATCGATTACTTTGGCTTAACTTGTTTTCTGAGATTATAACTTCATCAATTGAGAAAGAATTTGATACATCTTCATTCGGTAGTTGTGCAGAAACTCCACGAATTACTAATGCTATAATGCTTTTAAATCCATGCTTGTACGCGAATAAACTTCTCGCATTACCCTTGATGACAATAAACTTACCATCATGTTCTTCCAAAACGACAGGACTCATCAATGATTCCTGTCCATTGTTGAAAGTTATTTTTGATGCACCATACGGTTTTATACCTGATTTTTTATATTCATTAAGTAGATTTGCAACTTGCTTATATTTCAATCCACGTACATATTGATTAAGAAACCTGAGTTTTGATAGCTCAACATCTTCAAATTGGAATAACGAGTCCTTGTAGAATTCAATCCTTTTTAAGGTGGTTATAATTTCATCTGTAGATGCTTCTGATATATGTATTTTTGAATGTGTCAAGTCTGCAATTCGTCTTTCAATTTCTAGTGTTTTGAATAATGACTGAATTATTATGCTATCAATCGGCTCCGAATAAATTTTAGCTTTAAATTTACCATTTGAGTCATCATATGACACTCCAAAATACCTATTCTTCTTATTAAAGAAAAAACCATAAATCGGACTTTCTGTATTTTCCACAATACACCCCATTGCTCCTAACATTCGTTTCATAGCGTTGTCCTTTTCCAACATGAATTCATACTGTTTCTTTGCTTCTGCTTTGTTTTTGGATTGGTCAATCAACTTGGATAAGATTTTATTCTTATTTATTGTGTAATCATGGTGGAATACAATCACTTTAGCACCATTATTTATCCATGAAAATAAGGTAGGAAATAAGGGCCATACCCAATCCAAGTTTGGTGTACTTATTACGACTTCAGTCATAGGATTATATGACCAAAAGGCTACCTCTGAAAGGATTTGCTCTAGACTGTGCAAATGTGAATGAGGTGTAATTATGCAGTTATCAAATCTGTCAGGGCATTCAACCTCAAGAAATTCGTTCATCGCATTCTCACCTGCCTTAATCAGAGTGGTGATGTTATCCTCAGTCATCTTATCAAAGTCAGTTGCGGAAATATTGTCAGGTGTAATGATATTAACCTCGTTTACATCCCGAATGATTCGATGTTGAATATTATCTGCACCATCGACAATTGTAGAAATTAACTCGGTATAAAAATCTTTAATATTATCTATTTGTTTTTCAGTTTTAGTCTTCATAGAGAATGAGAGCACCTGAAAATAATGTGGATTATTTTGGGACACGGGCAAATGTCCGTGGCTGAGCTTAACCGATATCGTTGATACCC
>CAJUAL010000028.1 GCA_910584405.1 uncultured Vampirovibrio sp. | reverse complement strand
GAAAAAGCCCGCCGTGAATATGAAGCTCAAATGGCTCAAGCTGAAAAAGAAGAAAAACTTTACCAAAACTTATTGGAAAGAGCCCGTACTGAACTTGAAAAAACAAGCAATGAAGAAAGACAACAAGCTTTATTAAAAATTCAAACCTTGGAGCAGGAACTTGCAGAGGCAAAAGCAAAATCCGAACGAGCCAAAAGCATGGCAGAACAAACAAGACGCGGACATATTTATATTATCAGCAATATTGGCTCCTTTGGCGAAAATATTTATAAAATCGGCATGACAAGACGTTTGGATCCCATGGACAGGATAAAGGAACTCGGCGATGCTTCTGTTCCATTCAGTTTTGATGTTCATGCAATGATTTATTCAGAAGATGCTCCAAGATTGGAAAACGAATTGCATAAAACTTTCCACAATAACAGAGTAAATGCTATAAATCTGAAAAAGGAATTTTTCCATGTTTCGCTTGAAAAAATAAAAGAAGAAACCGAAAGATTAACAAATAATACTGCTGAATTTACCATGACAATTTTGGCAGATGAATATTACCAAACACAAAGGTTACGCCATAATTAATATATAATTGATTTATATTATCAAGAAAGGACGGTTAGACCGTCCTTTTTTTGGGAACTATAAAATATATAAAATTTATATAATTTTTACTTGACATTTATATAAAATTTATATAAATTATTTTTTAACAAGGAGGACGGATGAAACGCAAAAAAGTGCTCCAATTACTGGCTAAGGAAGGTTTTGTTTTGAAAGAGGGCGGAAATCATACAAAAGTTTACGATAAAAACGGAAAGTATCTAAGCGCCGTAAGCAGACAAAACGAAATACGCGATGATGTCGTAAGACTGATTGAAAAACAAACAGGAGCAAAACTGCTGGGCTAAACAAATAAGGGGTGTTGCCCCTTATTTGAAAGGAGTTATATATGATTTATTATTATGCAATTATTAAAAAAGCGAGAGAAGGCGGATTTGTAGCTGTATTTCCGGATATTCCCGAAGCCTTTACTCAAGGCGATGATATTCCGGAATGCATTGAAATGGCGACAGATGTTTTAAATATTTCCCTTGAAGAATATGTCAGAGAGCGCAGAGAATTGCCTGTTCCCTCTTCTTTTGAGGAAGTAACAAAAATCGCTGAAAATCTTTTTTTAGACCCTGAAGAAACAAAATATATTGATACGTCTTTCGCTCCTCTCGTGCAAATAATTTTTGCCGAAGATATGAGCCAAAAACCTGTTAAAATTATGGTAAGTTTCCCTAAGCGTTATTTGCAGGATATTGATAAAAAAGCGGAACAGCTGGGAATGACCCGTTCGGGTTTTTTGGTAAAAGCTGCTTTGGCGTATGAATAGAAATAAATAAATTACAAAACGAAAAGGACGGTTTGACCGTCCTTTATTATTTCTACTTAAAATTATTTTTTATACACTGAAAAATCAAAAATAGCTGCCTTTTTAGCAGGCATCATTGCATTTAAAATATCAGGTGAAACTTGCTGCAGCTCAAGAATTTTTCGCAATTCAGAAACATATAAGCCAAGTTCATTCGCTATTTCATCTAATTTTATTTCGTCCTGTATTAATTTAAATGCCTGATTTAAAAGTGTCGGCAAAGCCTTTTCAAATTCATTTTCTTCTTCAATTCTTTTTCCGGCTTTTGCCCGTATAATCTGAGCTGTTTTAAAGGAAGCTTCTGAGAAAATACCGAGTTCTCTTGCTCTGTATAAAGCAGCGGCAATGGAAACTCTCCAATGTTCTTTTATTGAACAAAAATATTGTTGATTATATCTATGAGGGCAGTAAACTGAAAAAGTTTCAGCAGGCATAAGAAATGCGGAAGCAAATCTATTGGCTCTGCGTTCATTAAGAACATCGTTAGGAGAATTGTTTTCATCTAAAATAAGATGTGCAAGTTCATGTGCATAATCAAACTGCATGCGGCTTGCTTTTGAGTTGGAATCAATCATTACGCAGGGTGTTCCGTCAAGCCATGTTGCAAACGCATCAAGTTTTATTTCTTGCGGTGGCAAAAGAATAATTTTTATACCTAAACTTTCAAGAAACTGTGCCATATTGGGAATAGGATTTTGTGATAAACCAAATTGGTTTCTAATAGATGCAGTAAGATTTTCAACTTGCTTATCATAAGCATTGCAATCATCAAGAGCAGAAAAAACTTGTTCAGGAAATTTTATTCCCTTGCTTTCTAAAAAAGAGAAGATTGAAAAAACTAATTTTGCATAAGCAAGAGCTTTTATCCGCTCAGATTGTGGAACTTTTTTATTGGCTCTGAAATGACATTGAGAAAAACTTCCAACAGGATTATGATTTTCTGTTGCAAAAAAAGAAAGGGGAAAAGAAAGTGCTTGGGAAATAGATAAAAATGTATCCAATGACAAATTCGATTTGCCAATTTCATATTGGGTTATGGCACTTGGCGTTTTATTTATTTTTTCCGCAAGCTCTTTCTTCGTATATCCTCGTAATTCTCGAGCGTATGTTATTCTACTAGGAATAATATTTTGTAAATAATAATGTTGTGGTTTTTCTGAGTACATTTTCTTATTCCTAATCAAGCAAGATTAACTTACTTTTTGTTAACCTCTTTTTGAGAATTAGGCAAGACTTCTTTTGTAACAATAGGCTGTTGGATTTCTTCTGGTTGTGATATAATAATTTCTGAGGATAAATCTGTATCATATTCAAACGTATGAATTGTCGCTGCTTGATATTTATTTTTGTCAATTGCTAAAAGTTCATCAAAAGTGATTTTGCCTAATCCGTTTATCATGCTCACATCATAGCCAATAGCAAAAACAGATTGATTTTTATGTATTATTAAATCTTGAATTTCATCTGATAAAAAGCATTGCTCTTGAGCATATACTTTAATACTTTTAGCCCCGTTTGGAATGCGTGTTTGTTCATTCACTCTATAAAAATAAAATTTAATTATGTTTCCTGCGTCAATTGCAGAAATTTCTATTACTTTATTACTAATTTTTATGTTAAAATAATCATCATTGGCTAAATTTTTGCTTATACGATTATAAAGATTATCCCAACAGTTACAACCTAGTGAATAATTCGTAAAGTTTGGTGGGTCTTGTTCTATCGCTCTAAGACTAGCTTCTACAGCTGCTATAATATGAGGAACGATTTTTGTTTCTACCTGATGAAAAAAATTTTTTGAAAGTTCCATACTATCTCCTGTATTTTTCATAGACATTATATTAACTAAATACAGAAATCAAGAAAAAAAATGAAGTGAAGTAAGAAATCTTTTTATTTAATATGAATCAAAATTAAATCTGTCCGCTTTTGAATATTTGATTGTTTCCATATCCAAAAGGCTGCCAGTTCCCTGGAACTTACTATGTGCATCCATGAGCATGCCAAGGGCAATGGCTGCGTCGCCGTGGCGTTTGCCAGAGTTGTCCTTTGTTCTGGTATCCAAAATTTTAGCCACGCCTTTGACCATTTTCAGGCTTCGCAAATCATTTTTTATGTCGGCATTTTGGGGAATGGTAACGGTTTTATCTTCCAGTCTTGCTTTGAGCTTTGGCATGGTTTCCCTGTACCATTTTTCGGTAATCATCACTTCGGCAATGTGTTCCGTTCCGTATTTCTGGCGTGCAAATTCAGCCATGGCAGAACCATTGCCGCGGGCGTCCAGGCTTGCCCCGGCAAACTGCACATTATCCGCAATAAAGCTAAAAATCTGTTCCTGCGTTCTGTGGGGACAGTTTCTGATTTCCAAGACAAAGGCGGTTTCCAGATCGCAGTTTTCTTTTTCAAAAGCAAGCCATATAACGGAGAGGTCGCCGGAACGCCCGAAGTCCTGCCCGATAAAGCAGGAGCGTTTAGGGATGAGCGTAAGGTACGGATTGATATGTTCATAGAGCCAGCCCTTGGTGTAGAGCCTGTCTTTTTCCTCTTCCCAGTCCACAAAATCGTCAGCCGGGCTTATCCAGTGTATTACAGGGATATTGTCATGCATGCAGCTTTCAATGAGGTTGGAAGTCAAGAAGGCGCCGTTTGATTTACTCGGCACGCAAAAAAGTTCTTCGTCAGCTCCTTCGCCGTATTCCGCAATAAGATCAACCCGCCAAATTTCTTCATTTTCCTTTGACCAGAGGAGCCCTCGTTTTTCACAAATCTTTTTATAAAAACCGTCAGCAAGGGCATCATCAAGGGTTGTTCTGTGCAGGGAATAGGGTTTACGCCCGGCACGGATATCTTTAATAAGTTCATTGAATTGGTTGTCTTCGCCATTATGGGTGGAGATAATGCTGACAGAACCGCCCCACATAGTCAGTGCATGGGCAGCTTTTAATACTTCACTCAAATCATCGACAAAGGCAGCTTCATCAAGAATAACCCGCCCTTGTTTGGAACGAAGGGAACGAGGCTCGCTGGGCATGCCCCAAATTTCAAAACCACTGGCAAAGCGGATTTTATACACGGTAATGTCTTTATCTTCGTCAAAAATTTTAATTTTTTCTGTAATTTCTTCAATTTCAGAACAGGCAACATTGATTATTTTCGCCCAATAGGCACAGTCATGGATAAAGCCCTGGGTCATTTCTTTGTTATATGACAAATAATAAGTGTTCTGCCCGCCTGCTTCACGGCTTTTGGAGGCTTCCAAAACGGACAACAGGGCTTCGCCGTAACTTGCGCCGATACGGCGGGATTTTTCCCAGACTTTGACATTACTGGTATCTTTTGCCCAGTTTTCCTGATA
>CAJUAL010000027.1 GCA_910584405.1 uncultured Vampirovibrio sp. | reverse complement strand
CCAAATAGCCCTAAAACACTAACCAAATAGCCCTAAAACACTAACCAAATAGCCCCGCAACCCTAGTAAAATCAAGGGCAAAATTTGCCTAAAAGTATTAAAATATATTTAAAAATATATAAAAAGGCTTTCAGCCAAAAAATATAAAATTTAATATTTTTTATAAATTTGCTTGTTTATAAAAAAATATATTTTTGTAACACTTTAATTCTAAATAAACAAATTATAATTATAATCAAATAAATATACCTTTAAATAATCGTATAAGCCGATTTAAGCCATTTTAGATGGCAAGGATATATAAAACTACCCTAAAACAAATTTAAGCCCAAATTAAGGCTTATATGAATTTATAGACATATTAGAAAGGGCATAAAATAAAACCAATATTTCAAGCATAAAAAAAATAGCTTCGATATGTACAGAGAATATATAGCACTCTTTACAAAAAGTATTAAAAAAAATAATATGTAATATACCCCCATACCTTCATATCCTGCTAATGACATAAATAAAAAAGGTGGCATTGTTACACCACCTATCTATTTTTTATAACTCGCCTGCTTTAGCAAGTTCCACATACTTCTTTAATGTGTTTCGGCTGATTCCATGTTTTTCCATCAGGTCAACTTGTTTTATTGTTCTATCGGTCAAGAATAACTGTATATCGGCTTTTAATTCGTCTGTTATCTTGTCCAGCTTGCCTATTGGTCTACCACTTTTTTTGTCACTTGCCTTGATTCCGTCTTTGATTCTTTGTACTGTGATGGCTCTTTCCTGCTCTGCTCTGTCCAGTTCCACTATAAGTAATAATTTCACTGTGCTTTCAAGGCTTGTTTTTGCTACTAGGTTTTGTTCTTTTGCTATGTTCAGTAATTGTTTTATATATGGTGTGCTTATTGTCTGATTATCAATGAATATCAATTCAATTCCCTTGTTTAACAATTCCATATATTTTATATATCCTTGTTCAGCTTGCCTTGTAAATCTACATATATCTTTGAATATTATAGTATCTCCTGGCTGTAATATGCTTTCCAACTTCTGCCATTGCTTGCGCTCCATGAAGTTCTTACCGCTTTTGTCCTCTCTAAACTCTAATAGATATTCAATGTCATTTTCTTTTGCATATTTCTGTAATGCGTTTTCCTGCCTTGTAAATTTCTGTAATCCTCTTTCTTCTTCTGTACTGATTCTCATATAGCTGTATACATTACACATAATAAATACCACCTTTCCAAAACTATCATTTTAACTATAGTTTATTTGATGGTTTTACTATACTATCAAATAAACTATTAGTCAATATATTTTGACACTTTTATTAAAAACATTTTTATAATATGTTATTTTGACACTTTTAGCAATAAATAAAAAAGTTATATAATTATATATTCTATAATTGCATAACTTTTAATTATTTATATTATTTTTATTTCTTTGTCTTTCAGAATATCATTTCTAATAGTTCTATTCTTGTCGTGCCTCATTTGTAAATTAATACTTCGTTTTATTTTTTATAAACAGATATGTAATCGAAAGGTTAGTTTAATTTTACATAACATTGCCTGTTCTTTTGATTTATGGGTTAAATCAAGATTTATGTTGTAATGAATTTTGTTCATTTTTATTGTGAATATCTATAACATGAATTTTAAGTACATTAATAATATAATTGGTTAACGAGCGCCCATCTGCTTTTGCTAATTGTTCTAATTCTTTTTTCAATGTTTTATCCATGTTTATTAACACACCTGTTTTGTCCTTTGATACTGTCATGTTATCAACTCCTTTTTTATAACTATATCATATATAAAAGTTATAAGCAAGTTATATAACTTTTGTATTGACACGATTATATAATAGTTATATATTGGTTATATAACTATTATATGAAAGAAGGAATTGTATGGAAAAGAAAATAATATTTACATCATTAGATCTTGTTCGGTCAGGGCAGAGACTACATAGCGTAATGTTCACAAATGGATATAGTGTAAGAGAAGTACAGGAGATTCTACATTTATCATGTCCACAGTCCATATATAGATGGATACGTGGAACTACACTTCCATCAGTAGATAATCTGTATATGTTAAGTAAGCTGTTTAATATGCATATGGAAGATCTACTAGTAGAAAAAGGTGCAGAGAATAAGACAGAATAAAGTATTAAATACTGTTTTATATTATAGTGTTCGGTATTGGTTCGGAATATATCAGGAGAATATGTTGTGTAGGTCTGTCAGTACATCACAAAACATTAGGAAATTCAATACTTTTTAATGGTTCTTATGTTCTGCTGCTATTCTAATATTTTAAAAGTGTACATCTAAAAATGATAGTTCGGTATATATGGATTATAGGGAAGAAAAAAGCATCAAAAAGCCTTAGTTTTCAAGGATTTCTGATGCTTTTTAATTATTTGATATTACTATAAATTGAGAAAATATTTATGGTGTTCGGTAAAATGCTCTATTTTCAAGGGGTTCATGGCTTTTCAAATGGTCTGTGAAATCTTCCAGTAAATCAAAAAATCTAGTAAAATCAAGGGTTTTCGGCTTTGATATTTTTAAGTTTAGGTTCGGTAAAAAAAATGAATATATTGTCTTATGTAATTAAATGACCTAACTACACACAAAAATAATATAGGTCTGGTCACATTTGTATTGATTTATATTTGATGTTTTGGTCGTGTCCTATTGTATATTCTCTTTTTTGCGTGTTGGGTTTCTCTAAAAATTCATTGTAAAGATATGTGTTAGTGATTTAATCATTTAAGTGTTACGTTCCCGATTGTTATATAGACGTGATTTCAAGTAAAATCTGCCATACATCAATCAAAAATCCCAATTTTTCAATGGTTTCAAGCTATTATGCTATATTTTTAGTGGTGCGATTTTTTAGCACTCCTACAATTCCAACTTTTGTGTCTTTTGCCATCAGCTTTTCAAGAAGTTCTTGTAATTTCAAATCGTCTCTATTAGTGACATTACTTGCATCCTCTTTAGCAATCTTCCTAAACGCTGACTTGGTTCTCTTGCGTTTGTCTCCATTTGGGTATAATTCATTTACAAGTGGTATCACTTCCTCGATATCTAAAATTAATGGCTTATGTCCATTTCTTGTTTGTATTTCCTCATTCAATAATCGTGTGATACACTTATTTACCCATTTATAACCATCTGCCTTTTTACATTCGTTCATGATCTGGAACACCTTTTTCTGTTGCTTTTTTTTCCATTTTTCAACTGGCTCTTTTATCCAATTTTTAACTTTTTTATCAAACCATTCATTTATTTTTTGGTCTGATAACTCATTAAATTTATTTGTTCCCAGTTCCTTTTTGATTTTTTTCGCACCGTAAAGAGTAAATTCAAGCCTTATATAGTTTTCATCAAGTATAATTCTGTAATGAGCTTTCAACTCTTTTGTCTTGTTGTACCACTTCATAGCCAAATAACATTTAGACTTGCTTGTTTGCTTGCTAGTAGCATAAAATGTATTTTTATCAATATTGCCTTTTTCCTTGTTCGCAAATTCTGACGTTGTACTCAATTTCGTATTGCCTGGCAATAGTGCCATTATCAAATCAATAACTCTTTCATAGCTTGGCATTTCGCCATCAAGTCTAAAAGTTCGATTGATTTCCATTTTACTCACTGTTGGATTGCTGACATCAACATGAATACCTTTTTGTGCAATCAAGCTTTTTATCTGCTCTAATCGTCTTTTGTATTCTTCCATTGAATAGCAGTTCAGATTTCCAAACCCATTATTTTCTACTGTTGTTTGTAATGTTCCAAATCCTTTGACAACATCATTATAGCTACTGTGATATACATACTCTTGTTCATTCGCATAAACTGAATAGTAAATCTCGCCATCTTCGTTCACTATCCTTTTAATAACTTTTTGCTTTATAAGTTCCTCAATACTTTGTTCATCAATGCTATCAAGCCAAATTTCAGAAAACATACATCTATCTAATAGTGCCTTTTTTTCTTCGATAATCAATTTTTAAATCCTCCTAAATTTAATATTTGCACTATCACATATCCTTACATTATCTTTTTCTCTTTTTGCATTGCTCATTTGTTTGCAAATTTTGAATAAAGTATTTTATAGATTTTCTTCCTATTTATTTTTTCTACTAAAATTTAAATTTTCCTAAAAATATTCACTTTCACTTTTGAACACAAAAAAAGAACTCTGTTTTTACAGAATTCTCTAAAATCAAAAAAATTATTTAAAATTTCAGTCCAAAAAATATTTCATATTTGTTTTTCCTATTGATATTTTTTAACATGTAATACAATCTTTTCATCCCCTTTATTGCTCAACAATTTTTCTTCCAACTTATCAAAATCATACTCATTTTGCGGAAAATCGTTAAACTTATTTTTCATATTTTTCTTTGTTCCTGTATTATTTTTCTTACACTCAATTGTCTGTTTTTGCTCTGTACTCAGCTTCTTTTGTTGTTCAAAGTTGAAAGAATATCCAACCACAGGCGCCCCCCTTTTCTTTGCTTTATGTACATTTAAAACCACATTTTCTAGTGTACCCTTTTCATTAATTTCAGCTACAGCCGGATCAAGTATAAATTTTTTAATAAATTTAATATCATAATCTGGAGTATCAAGATAAAACCTTATCTCCTCAACCGTAAAATATTTATCCTCATGTTCCGTTGGACAATGCCCTTTTGTTCGCCATTGCATAAGCAACCTGTAAAGATTTTTTGAATATTTACTACTCATGCTAATAATTTCTTTGAACCCAACAGTTGTAAACGCTTTTTTAAGATCATTAAAGTAATGAGCATTTTCTTTGTTTACTTTGATTTGCAAAATTTCCTTGCTTTTGATTGGTTTCATTTTCGTAAATAAACAAATAATTGCTGTTTCTCCGTCTATATCACGTATTCTTATGGTGCCGATTTTTTGACAGAATTGAAGCAACATCTCTATAAATTGCTTTTTACTTTTTCCATCATACTTGATACTATCTTTAATTTCTGAAAAAGGCACTTCCACTGTATCTATGCCTTTTTCACACACTTCCATGCAAATTTTCATAAAAATATCTAAGTCAGATTGATTGAATTTTTGAAAACTAATTTTGTTAATTTCGTTATCAAATTTTACCACCTCATTTTTCATTTTGTACACCCTCCCTTCCCTTATATTTTCTAGCATACATCAATTTGGTAAGTATGTCAAATATTTAATAACCAATAGCCCTAAAACACTAACCAAATAGCCCTAAAACACTAACCAAATAGCCCTAAAACACTAACCAAATAGCCCTAAAACACTAACCAAATAGCCC
>CAJUAL010000026.1 GCA_910584405.1 uncultured Vampirovibrio sp. | reverse complement strand
AGCGGGCTGTCGCAACGGTTCAGCGTAACAGCTACGTCACTCTGAACAAGCATCACTACAGCGTGCCTGTGCAATATGTGGGAAACGTGTGGATCTGGTCTACGACACCGACACAATCGACATCTTTCATGGCTTTACATCAGGCAAGACATTGTACATGGTCTTTATCGTTGGATTTGAATGGGTTGCAAAGATCGGCTTCTTGATAGGTAACGATTTAGAAACGAGCGAAGTTCTGTATTCTGCCTTGTTAAACCCAAAGAACGCTGACTTCAAATGCAAAGGTAGTGAATTAGTTTGGATTATTATTATTCTTGTCCTTTAATCTTTTGATTTCTTTATCAAAATCACTTTCAAGCAAATCCATTTCGCGTTTGCGATAGATGGCGAATTCCTTTTCTGCCTTTTCAATCGCCTGTTTATGTGAAATACGTCCCTTACCGATCAAAACCTTTCGTTTGTGGGCAATAATCTGATTATCCAGTGCCTCTATCCAATCTTTCATGGTCATGGGATTCATTTCCAATGCCTGGAATTCGGCAAAGTCCAAGAAACCGGAAACAAGCAGATTCAAACGCTGGAGTTCTATTTCTGACAAATAGTTCTTAGCAATCTTCACATCGTCCTTGGTCACATAGTTGCCTTTGAAGTTCGTCATACCCACAAACGGCTTCTCATTATCCACACGATTGTAGATAACTTCCGCTGCCGTATTTTCGTGAACGGCATAATGGAGCTTGTTTTGCACGGTAGCAAAAAACATCTTTGTCATCTCGTCCCGTGGGTCATAGTCCGTGGCTGTGGCATATATGTCCGTAACTTGTTGATAGAAGTTACGTTCACTACTACGAATATCCCTGATACGTTGCAGCAACTCACGGAAGTAACGATTACCCCCTTGTTTCAACCGCTCATCATCCATAGCAAATCCCTTTTGGATATATTCATGAAGCCGTTGAGTCGCCCAACGGCGAAAACGGGTTGCAACCTGAGATTGCACACGATAGCCCAAGGCGATCACCATGTCAAGATTGTAATGGTCAATGTTACGTTTCACCTGACGATTGCCTTCCTGACGAACTAACAAGAATTTCTTGTTAGTTGCTTCTGTGAATAATTCTCCGTCTTTATATATGTTATCTACATGTTGGCTGATATTCTGTTGTGTAGTACAATATATCTCCGCCAACTGATTCTGTGTCAGCCACAAATCTTCATCGGAAAAGCGAACAGACACACGTGTTATCTCATTATCGTCTTGATAGAGTATTATTTTGTTTTTCTCCTTCATGATTAGTGATTGTCTTTTTTCTTGGAATTTGAATGATAAAGGCTATCAGTGATAACACCTCTAAATATATCTTCATTAAGAAATTCTAAAGTACGATTTAGCTCAACAACATTATTGGTCGGTAACACTAACTCATTGTTCCCATTAATTTGTGCATTGATTCCATATTTCTTTAAAAGACTTGTTTTCGTTCGAGATGCCTTTCGCATAAAAGTAGCAATGTTGTTTGTGCTAGATAATAATTTTATGAGTCGACGAGTTTTTATGTTTGCAATATGTTTTATGTTCTCTGCACTTACATCTATACCTTTTATTTCACCAAATAATTCAATTTCTGTATTTGTGGCTTCTGTAACGAAATCTATTAGCGAAAATATTTGATTTGCTATTGTATAACTTTGAAAGTACAATTTTCCATTTTCATATATTGCATGAATTTTATCTTCTACGATAAAGGCAGAAGTATTCATTTTAGCAAAAATGTTTCCATGCTCATAATGTAGGACCATTTTACGTTGTAGCACGTTCTTTTTATTAAAAACTTGAAAGTAAAACTTTCCCTCATCATAATAAAAGATACTTCTGGGTGTATCTTCATCAATATTATATTCGGGTATATCAGCTTGGTTGTCTGGGATGCGAGCAAAATCTTCCGGTAATTCATAATTGACATACGTGATATTTTCTCCACGCCGACTTATGATATCACCGTCAAATATATCCTCTTCTATACCTTCAGGCTTTAATATTGCTCCTCCTTTTATGAATATGTTTTTAATTTCAGTTGTAATATCTTCCTTGAGAGGAATATACTTTACCGTATAGTCGTGCATCAATGCGTAGAATTGGCTCATATTACTTTTCATTAATTATTAAACCCATATAATCGGTCACCTCAACAAACTTTTTAATTTGATTCTTATTCCTAATACATCTTTTAGAAATGAGAATATAGGTGTTTTCTTCGGTATATACTTCATAATAACGGTATCCCCATATTGAACAAAGTAAATTATAGTTAGTGTTATTGTAACTTGCAACTGCGATAAAACAACATTGAAGTATTACACATACAAATAACACCATAAAATCAAGGCTGTCGGCAAATATCGTCAACCAAGGGATTATAGATGACATTACCTGATCAGCACTATTCTGAGATAGATTTGAATAAGATTGTACTTTTATCGTTTTTCCTTCTTTGCGTTTCTTTTCCTTTTGGCATAGAAATATTTTAATGCCGATAAAGCATATTAGCATAAATACAAAGCTGATATTTATGCTATACCATTCAAAACTAGTAGGTATCTTAGCGTTTGTTAGCATATCATTCCACACTAGAAAATAGTTCTCACTATCCTTTATTACTCCTATTAAACCAAGTGACAAAAAAGTTGGAGTAGTCACAGTGGTAGTTAATAAAAACTTAGAAATAAAGCTAGCCATTATGTTTACTGGTTACTTGAAAGTTGAAAATAATTTGCTTATTTCTTCTTCGGTTTCAAATATAGGTGTTGCTCCATATTCTCCATTAAGATAACTATTTTGTAACATTTTATCAAAGCGTACATTGTATAAATTATCCATTCTTCCAAATGAACTAATTCCATTACTACTTTTCCTCATCAACCAAATTTCGTCTTTTCTGAACACTTTCTGATTCATTAAAGAGCTCTCATGCGTGGTAAAAATCAACTGACTAGAAACATCTTTTGAATACTTGTAAAACAAAGTAATTATTTGTTGAATAAGTGCAGGATGTAGACTACGTTCCATTTCATCAACAACAAAGACTTTTCCACCTTGAATCAAATCTAAAATAAGTGGAATGTAATCAAATAAACGTTTTGTACCATCGCTCTCATCGCCTAGAGAGAAAAGTTCCACATCTGTATCATCTATCTTTTTATGAACTGTCATCAATTTTTTAGCCTTTATCTCACCATCAATTAGGTTGATTAAATACAAATTATCATCAAAGCGTAGGGTTCCAAACGCTTCGTCAGTATTGGATTTTGATAAATCTGTTTTAATTGCACGTTGCAAGTCTTGTGGAATTCCAAGTTTTTCAAATTGTACTTCGATTAATTTTACTCCATCTACGCCTGTATTGAAGTATCTTAAAAGTGCTCCAAAGCCACGTTTTAATTCGTTGTCATCAGCCGCTTTAAGTAGTACGCCCTGTTTATACGGTGTGTCTGGGAATATTATTTTTAGAGAATTTACAAACCAATTAATAACAGAGTCCAAATCTTTAATATTTGACACATTCTCATGAATATTACGACTCATAACTTCATGAAGAAATAATTGTCTTTGTGGCGTTGCTTTTGCTAGAAAAGACAAGAACTGTGATTCTTCTTCTTTTGGATTGAGTTTAAGTAGGTATGAAATATCAAATTCTGATTTTTCTGTTTCTCTTTGAAAAATAATACAATCGTTGCTTCTATTTATTTGTTTAAGCCATTCAGAACTTATTTGTTCTGCGTTGTAGCTAAAACCATATTCATATTTTTTATTATCACAGAGTATGTGATAAATAATAGTCGTATCCTTTTTCTTATTCTCAGAACTTAACCGAAAGGGATAGAAATCTATTAAGTCATCTGTCCTTGTTCCTCTTAAAACAAGTTTTTTTCCTAGCTCAATGGCTTTGACGAAGTTACTCTTTCCGCCTGCGTTCGCTCCAAACATTGCAGCTGACTTTAACACCCACTGTCCTTTAATGGACTCTGTTTTATGTTCTTTTTTTAACGTGCCTTTACTAGGTTGAAGAGAGAAGATTTCCCTGTTTTTAAAAGAGAGGAAATTCTCAACTATAAATTGCTGTAGCATACATTATCTTATTAGTTGTGTAATAAAATCCTTTGCAAATATAGAGAAATTTTCTCAATACAGCAAGACTTTTACGGTTTTATTCCGTGTAACTCAAATTCAAAATGTGATTTTTTCACATTTATGTTTGTTTAAAAGAAGAAAAGTTCATATCTTTGTGGCGTCAATTCGAAATTAAGACCCTGGCTAACGGACCAGAGAGTTGACTTTCTTTATTATGAGTGATTTTTACTATGTAAACAAAATTGCCCAACCTACGGGTGAACATGAAGTCCATGCATCAAGTTGCAGGTATTTGCCATCAGTAGAAAATCGAATCTTTTTGGGATATTTCGCAAATGGTAAGGAGGCTGTAAGAGAGGCAAAGAAACACTACAGTAATGTTGACGGATGTTTCTTTTGTTGTCCTGAGGCACATACAAGGTAAAAACTTGATGAAATGAACAAGGAATGGCATACAACACCTAAGTGTACCGTAGCGGAAACGGTAGGTCACCGCATAGTATTAACTTCAAAATTCAGAATATGGCAAAAACTGTAGAAAAAGGCAGAAGTGCAGAAACTGGTAAATTTGTATCTATCGAATACGCGCAAAAGCACCCGAGCACAACTGTGGTCGAAAAGGTCAAAGTAGGGCCAATAAAACGCAGAAAGTAATTATTTAGATTTATTTAGGATGTGCCTAGACGATGTGAATCGTCTAGGCTTTATTTTTTCAATCCAACTATCACACAATCGCTTGTCATTCTTTTGAGCCAAGAACATCTTGTATATGCTGTTGATTCCTATCATCAATACCAAACAATTTATAAAGTTGAGCGTTCACATCGCCATTGTAATCAATAATATCATTCTCGTCTGAGTAGTCCAATAAATCCAGTACTTTCTGAGCCAAAGATACGACAAAAAAACGAGAATAGGAGAAAAATAGTGAATGAACGTTGAGATAAAGCGTTTTAGCGATTCTGACGAGGACTTTGCCAAAACCACTGAATGCCGCAAAAAAGCCGTTTGAAGCAAGAGTTACGTTACTATCCCGTTACTCTTTTTTACAAAAGAACAGCTTGCTGAGGACACTGGCATATCCGCTGATCCATACGCCATTGGATGCCAATTTAAGGATTCTTTTGGAAATGTCAGCGGGACCTGCTCAAAAAAATGAGATGCGGGTGTAAATGCGCCGATATGCTGTGATTCGCCTACCATCTTCCAGCTCTACATGGTTTAATTTTGCAAACAAAAAGTAGAGTATGAACAGAAGCACATTCAAAGTATTGTTCTACCCCCCCCCAAAAAAAAAGATTTTCGCATTAAGTTACATTCTGATATATAATAACTTGCTTTGATTTTGAGCTCTAAAGGGTTACGATTTACCAACTTGCTGACTTCATCGCATTTCTCATATTTGCTTTTTTCAAGTAACGCTTTTGGTTAGTACAAATTTAGCAATAAAGATCGGTAATACATCAAAACGTCCCATGATTTTTTATCACAGGACGTTTTTTTATCTTCGATCGCAGGTTCAACTGGCAAATGCAAAATTAGCGATTTGTTTGAAGAACTCGGTTTTCGGGTTTGAAAAACCGAGT
>CAJUAL010000025.1 GCA_910584405.1 uncultured Vampirovibrio sp. | reverse complement strand
ATATGGACTGTGGACATGATAAATGTAGAATCTCCTGTACTTCTCTTACACTATACCCATTTGTAAACATTACGCTATGTAGCCTCTGCCCTGACCGAACAAGATCTAATGATGTAAATATTGTTTTCTTTTCCATACAATTCCTTCTTTCTGTATTAAATATTTGGCTTTTAGATAATTAGATAAGATTATGTATTCATTTGTAATCACATGTATTCATTATACTATCACATTTTTTAAATGTCAATGTGAAATTAATTGTATTCACTTTGGAATCATAGTATAATACTTTTATGGAGGTAAATATATGGAAACGATTACTTTAACAATACGAATAACCCCAGAATTGAAAAGGCAAATTGAAATTATTGCAAAAAACGAAGATAGAAGTATAAATAATTTAATTAATATCATTTTAAAAAATTATATAAAAGAAAACACGCTCAATAAAAAATCATAATTATTAAATAAAAAAGAAACTTAAATTAAAATAAAATCTATTTTTAGTTTCTTTTTTTTGTTTTTAAAATCTATAAAATTTCTGATTTTTATTATAGTGGTTCTCTTTTATATATTTTTATATATCTTTTTATATATCTTTTAGGAGACTGGGAAGCCTTGTAAAATAAGGTCTGTAAAGTTTTTTGGTGGAAGTATTATCTGTTTTTGGTGGAAGTATTATCTGTTTTTGGTGGAAGTATTATCTGTTTTAGTAGAAAAAATATTGAATCTTCTACCAAACTGCATTATACTATTTTTAAAATTTTACTGGAGGTAGATAAATGAATGAAGTTGTTAAATATGATAGTTATATGAATAGCCTGAAATTTACTGGATTTACTACTACAGATTTTAACTTTTTAATGTTGCTATGTAGTAAAATGCGTGACAAAGATACTACAGAACTTTCTATTTCTTTTGATGAATTACGATTAAAAACAGCTTATACTAGAACATCTATACAAAAATTTAGGGCAGATCTTGAACGTATGAATGAGAAATTAATGAGGGTGACTTGTAAATTAAGAACGGAAACAAAAACTATAATGTTTGTCCTGTTTCCAACATTTGAAATTGATATAGAAAAACAAGAATTAATAGTTGCTGTAAATGAAAAATTTAAGTTTATATTAAATGAACTCATTAAAAATTTTACACGCTTTGATTTGAATGAGTTTGTAAAGTTAGATAGTAAATACTCTAAATCATTATATAGATTATTAAAACAATTTAAAAGTACAGGTAAATTAGAAATTAATTTGAACGAATTTAGAATGAAAATGGATATACCATCAACATATACTAATAGAGATGTAATGAGTAAAGTTATAAATCCTGTATTAGCAGAACTGAAAAATTATTTTCAAAACTTACAATGCACTGTTAAGTACGAACATAAGAGAGGCAAGCCTGTTTCTGGATATATATTCATTTTCACACCGGAACACACATTCTCAGAAAAAACAAATAAATCATCATTAAAACAACGATCTAAGAATCAATTCAATAACTTTATACAGGAAAAAAAAATGACACAAGAAGACTGGGATAAGTTGGAGCAGGCATTATTAGAAAATTAAATAGCATATTTATCAACATTTTAAAAGTTCATGTTGATATTATCAAAGATAATTAGATCATAGAAAATGATAACAATACAACAGTAACTATATAGTTATACGATTATATTACATAATTGTATAACTTTTTTGTTTATTGCCGAAAGTGTCAAAATAACATATTTCAAAAATGTTTTTAATAAAATTGTCAAAATATATTGACTAATAGTTAGTTTGATAGTATAGTAAAATCATCAAATAAACTATAGTTAAAATAACAGTTTTGAAAAGGTGGTATTTATTATGTGTAAGGTATACAGCTATATGAGAATCAGTACAGAAGAGGAAAGAGGATTACAGAAGTTTACAAGGCAGGAAAACGCATTACAGAAATATGCAAAAGAAAATGACATTGAATATCTGTTAGAGTTTAGAGAGGATAAAAGTGGTAAGAACTTCATGGATCGTAAGCAATGGCAGAAGTTGGAAAGTATATTACAGCCCGGAGATACTATAATATTCAAAGATATATGTAGATTTACAAGGCAAGCTGAACAGGGATATATAAAATATATGGAACTGTTAAACAAGGGAATTGAATTGATATTCATTGATAATCAGACAGTAAGCACACCATATATAAAGCAATTACTGAACATAGCAAAAGAACAAAACCTAGTAGCGAAAACAAGCCTTGAAAGCACAGTGAAATTATTACTTATAGTGGAACTGGACAGAGCAGAGCAGGAAAGAGCCATCACAGTACAAAGAATCAAAGACGGAATCAAGGCAAGTGACAAAAAAAGTGGTAGACCAATAGGCAAGCTGGACAAGATAACAGACGAATTAAAAGCCGATATACAGTTATTCTTGACCGATAGAACAATAAAACAAGTTGACCTGATGGAAAAACATGGAATCAGCCGAAACACATTAAAGAAGTATGTGGAACTTGCTAAAGCAGGCGAGTTATAAAAAATAGATAGGTGGTGTAACAATGCCACCTTTTTTATTTATGTCATTAGCAGGATATAAAGGTATGGGGGTATATTACATATTATTTTTTTGAATACTTTTTGTAAAGAGTGCTATATATTCTTTGTACATATCAAAGCTATTTTTTTAATATCGAACTACTATAAACTTTTTATATAATACTATATTACAATTACTTGACAGATGCTACCTCGTTGTGATAATATAGTGTCAAAAGTTTTGACACTACAAATAAATAGGTACAATGATATGAGTGATACATACAGTGAATACTTTATAAGACTTGATAAAAATGATACAAGGCATACTGAAATAGTCATAACAGAATGTTTAGAGGTTTTGCGTGCTGTTGGCTTAAATGGAATTGAAATGGAAGTAGATAAAAATCAAGGAATATTATTTATATCTCTTTATCCCGATATCATACAAAAACAATTATCAGAGAATGGGAAACAATCAGGTAGACCACGCAAACCAATATCAACAGACAAAAATACAATTAAAAGCATGATAGAACAATATGGAGCTGAACAAACCGCCAAAGAACTAGGAATAAGCAAAAAAACAATGTATAGGCGATTATCAGAGTAAATAAAAAGATACCCTTCAGCAGATGGAACATTCCACCGGCGGAGGGTATTTTTTTTGTACTTGATATATTGGTTTTATTTTATGCCCTTTCTAATATGTCTATAAATTCATATAAGCCTTAATTTGGGCTTAAATTTGTTTTAGGGTAGTTTTATATATCCTTGCCATCTAAAATGGCTTAAATCGGCTTATACGATTATTTAAAGGTATATTTATTTGATTATAATTATAATTTGTTTATTTAGAATTAAAGTGTTACAAAAATATATTTTTTTATAAACAAGCAAATTTATAAAAAATATTAAATTTTATATTTTTTGGCTGAAAGTCTTTTTATATATAAGTCGTTTGAATACATTTTGATAGTTTTGGTGGATAGATAGATATAATATAGATAATTTAATACTTTATAATTAGGGGATTTTTTTTGAGTAGTTTGAGGTGTTTGAAAGCCAATAAATATAAGGGTTGTGGGAGTTATCCACATAAATTTAAATGATACGTTTTGATAGTGATAATGATACGTTTTGATAGTGATAATGATACGTTTTGATAGTTTTGAATTTTGAAAAAATAGCTAAATGATACGTTTTGATAGTTTTGAATTTTGAAAATATTACATGATTTACAAGACGTATTTTTTTTGATATAATAGTAAATATTACAGATTTGAAAGGAAGTATTATTTACTATGGCTAGAGGTAAAAAGCAGATAGCAGGGCAGTTGAGTTTTAATTTTTGTTTTGATACAAGAAATTATGTTTGTCAAGCGAATAGTTTAGTAGGTGGAAAACAGGCACTGAAGTTAAATAGTGCAAAACTTATTCGAGCTGCTATTATGCAAGTAGTTAGAGATGATGAAGAACTGAAACCATATATAATCACTATTTCAGAACTAGCAGAACTGCTAAACGTACCGAAAAGCAATATATACAGAGATATTGACGATATAACAGATAATATACTGAATAATCCAGTGTATGTAAAGGAAGAAGTAGGAAAAAAAGTTAGATGGATAAAAATTCCATGGGTAACGAGGTGTGAATATAGTTCTGATATAGGTGTAGCACTGAAACTAAATGATGAATTGAAACCTTTTTTAATAAATCTGAAAGACCATTACACACAGTATACACTTGATAGTATTCTTGTGATGAAGTCAGTATATGCTATTAGAATATATGAGTTGCTACAAAGTGAAATAATGACCAGAATATTACCAAAATCAGGTATAAATATAGAATTATCGGTTGAAACATTAAAAGAGTGTTGTGGATGTGAAAGCAAAGCATACAATACATTTTCTAATTTTAGAAATCGTGTGATTGATATTGCAGTAAAAGAAATCAATGAAAAAACTCTTTATACTTTATCTTATGACTATGTGAAAAAGGGTAGATTAGTTATAGGTTTAATTTTTCACATAAATATGAAATACCACTAGGCTATGTTATAAGCATAGTCTATTTTTTTGCGAAAAAATAAAAATCATTTGTAGAAGAAGTGAGTAGGAAGTAAAAACCTACTCTTATTTTTTGATGTTTGTATTTATGCGATATGAGAGCAATGCAAAAAGAGAATGAGTATTTGTAGGTAAATGCGTGTTGGACTTCCTACACAATAACTGAAAACTTAATTTTTATCAAAGAAAGGATAATTAAAATCTATGAATATTCAAAAACGAAACGAATATGAGAAAAAAATGACTTTAAACGGAATTGATACATTATCAGGATATGTATCACAAAAAATATCTGAAAATGATATGAAAAATGGTGTGAAATGTAACGTGAATCAATGCAATTATCAAATTGCAAAAGAAAGAACATATTTACTTATCAATCCAAACAAACAAGGAAAAAGTGAGAAATTAATTACACGATATAGCGAATTTGTTGAGAAAATGGAATTTATTCTTAATAGTGTGGGAGTGGATTTAAACGACTATGATGTGATTAGAGCAGATTTTTGTTTCAACTCCACCGATCCAAGCAGCTACAACAGCTATCAGAAATTACATAGACTTCTTATATCATGTTTAGCAAAAGCCTATAAATATAAGAATTGCTATGTGTCATGTGATCTATGGGACTTTGAAAGATTGAGCGTTGCCATAAAAAAAGATGATAGCGAAATTGAAAATTATAATAAGTCAAGGCAGAGCGATAGCAAAGACGAAAGTGCAAATAGGCTTGAACTAAGAAGTAAGCGGATGAGTGGGACAACTATTGAAGATCAATTTATGGACAAATGGTTTGACCGTCTGGACAAGGCAAAAAAGTGTTTTGATGAGGTACAAAAAGAGAGTAATAAGCATTTAGAGAAATTATATAAGCAAGATTTAGCCAAGCCACCGAAGGAACGCAATTATTTATCATTGAATGCTTTTTTACTCCAATACAAGGAAGCTATCTATACCAGAAAGCAAATGATTGACTTAATTAGCAGATTTGATGAAGTAAAGACCCCCACAAAGAAAGCTGACAAATTTAAAGAAAATCACAGGATCGAATATTTTTCACAAAAAGACCTTGATTATATTATTGCAATTCTCAAAAAGAAAACAGAAGAATATTTTAACTCTTAATTTTTTTACCCCCTTTTATACCAATTAGGGGGTAAATTAGAAAACTGAAAAAATGCCAATAAAGCCAATAAATACAATGGTTTGAAGATATTTTTGTTTAGTGGGTATTTACTTAATATAGAGTGGGATACCACCCAATATATCATAAATAATAATTATAATTGTATAACTATATATTTATATTTTTTATCGAACATAAACAAATTTATTTAATTATGTTTGCAAAGTTCTGAAAACATTGATTTTTCTAGCTTTTTTGATGTTTTGTTGATTTTTTGGCAGATGATAAAATCCGCTTGAAAAGTCCTAGAATCCTTGTAAATAAAGGCTTTTATCGAACACAACTTATTTTTGTCCAACTTGTAACATGATATTGAATTATCAGACAATTAAAAAGCATCAGAAATCCTTGAAAAATAAGGTTTTTTGATGCTTTTTGTTCCCCATAATCCATATATACCGAACTATCATTTTTAGATGTACATTTTTAAAATATTAAAATAGCAGCAGGACAAATGAACCATTGAAAAGTATTGAATTTCCTAATGTTTTGTAATGTACTGACAGACCTACACAACATATTTTCTTAATATATTCCGAACTGGTATCGAACGTTATAATATAAAACAGTATTTAATACTTTATTCTGTCTTATTCTCTGCACCTTTTT
>CAJUAL010000024.1 GCA_910584405.1 uncultured Vampirovibrio sp. | reverse complement strand
TAATAAATTATTTTCTTCAAATGAAGCTTTATATAAAGAGGGTTCTATTTCTCGTAAAGCTTTTTTACGTAATAAAAAGTATATTAAGCTTAATTTTGAATTTGATATGCGTTATACTGAGTTTAACGATATTATTTTATTTGATTAGTTTGTAGATTAATTATAATATGCAATAAATGTTATTTATTAACAATAAAGTGCTTTTTATATAGATGTGGTTCTATATAATGTTAGTTGTGTATTGTACTACGACAATACACAACGTTTGACATAGGTACAAAAACACAAAAACAAAAAAAATATTAAATATTTATCGCTGTTTTGCGGTAAAATCAATTTATACTTTAAAGTACAAATACGGTACAAAAACTATTGAAAAGTACAAATAAAAGTATAAATAGAAAGGTTTTTTATGCGTCCGAGGCTTACTGATGAAAAAAAAGAGGATATAAAAAAAATGTTAATTCAAGGCTATAAAATTAATGATATAGCCGAACAGTTGGATATAAGTCGGCAAACTGTTTTGAATTATAAAAAGGAATTTGGTGGTCTTATATCTTCAAGTAATGTATTATTAAAAGATACACAAGCTAAAGAAGATTATAGAAATAGAATGACTTCTACTGAGAAGTTTTATTCTGATATGATTGCAAAAGGTAAAGAAATTTATAATTATGATGATAGTCTTGAAGGTTGGACTTTTCATTTATTAAAAGGTGATCACAGATTAAAGCAGTCTGGCATGGAGTGGAACGTTATCGTATATCCTGAGTCTGCTCCCGAGAATTGGATTGAGCTTTTGCGTGAACGTCAGTTCAGATTTGCTGTAAGTCCTTTGCATGATATGGATGAGTGGAAGCATGATAATCCCGAGTATATTAATCAAGATACGGGAGAAAAAATTGAGAAAGGTTCACTTTATAAAAGAGGCGATAAGAAAAAAGCTCATTGGCATGTTATAATTTTGCTTGACCAACGAACTGCTTATACTGATATCAATGCAGAGCTTCAGCAATTGTTACATTGTCCCTATATTCAAAAGTGTAGGAGTGTTTTTGATAGTTATAATTATTTTTTACATATGAATGCACCTGATAAATATCAAGGATATAGTAAAGATGATATACAAGAATTTAATGGTTTTAGGGTAGTTCCTAATAAATATGAGTGTTCTATTCTTATGTCTGAAATGGTTGATATTATAGAACAACATCATATTGAGGATTGGAAGGATTGTGTTACTTTTTTTCGTTCTTCTCCTGTTTATAATCTTGTTCTTTCTACTCATACTGCATACTTTGCAAATTATGTTAAGTCATCATATTTAAAAAATCATCCTGTAAGGATTAATTATACAGAATTTAAGCAGGTCGATGAATTTTCTTGTCTTAATGACGGAGAAATTTTATAATTTTTAGGAGTTTTATTTATGGATTTTAATTTTTTGATTTGTATAATTTTAGCTATTATACTTGTTGTTTTTTTTATTTCCGGTTTTTGTTGTTATCGTTTTTTTAATTCTGGTTTGCCCGAATTAATTCTTACTATTTCTTTTATTGCTTTTTTTGTTTGTGTTTTTTTGGGTTTTACTTTTGTAACTTATGTCGATAGTTCTTCTTATATTGTTGAATCTATTGATTACGAATCATATCAAACTTATTCTGTAACTGTTAGACAAACTGATTATTTGCCTTTCAATTTTTTTGTTAATCGTAAAAGCTTTTCTTTTTCAGTTCCTGATGCTTCAATGTACTATCCAGGTCAAGAATTTACAGACCTTGAGTATATGAAAAATTATTATATTGAGTTTTTGAGTTAGATATAAAATTTTTATGTATATATAACATATATGTTATTGTGTTTTATTGGTTTTGTTTTATAATAGTATTGTCAATTAATGTTTGACAGTACTATTTTTTATTTTAAGGAGATTTTTATTTATGGAAAAAATTGATATTGCAGAGTGTGTTGGTTGTTTTAAGAAAACAAATTTTAAAGATAAGAGTACTTATTTCAGAAGTCATTTTATTTATGATGTAGTTGATGAAAAAACTGGTCAACCGTTAGGACGTGCTGTTTTTACTACGTATGACGAATGCACCGTCGGTAATACTTATCGATTTTCGTCTTATCAAGGTAAGCCCTTTTTGATTAGCGAATAATTTTATGGTGAGGTGGGTCATGTGAAATTATTCTATAAGAAGCGGATTTCTAAATTTTTTCTTTTCTTTGTTTTTTTCTTTTTAATTTCAGTTAGTATTTCTTACAAAGCGTTTGCTTTTGATGTTGTCACCTCACCTTCTCCGCTTCCTACTTATACTCCTGGTAATAGGTTAAATATAAGAAAGACTTTTACTGTTCCTATTTATTCATCTGACGGTTATATTGTTGGCAATTATGATATGAATTTTTTAGGTTCTTATTCAGAAGACCTTGATTCTGATTTGAAATTGAATATTATTGCTGGATTTTCGCTTCCGTCTAATTTTGTTATTAATGGTGTTACAGTTGATAGGGATTTAATTGATATTATGGATTTTTCTGCTAATGGATATAAGTTTTATGTACCTACATTGTCTGATATAGAATTTTCAGACGGAATGGTTGTTGATGTTGGCTCTACAGAAGAATATGATGGAACATATTGTCTTTTACGTCCTGTTGGATTTTCAGGAGGTGAGATTGGCGAACTTGATGATTATTATTTTTATTGTCAGATGATATCTTCTCACCCAAGAAGTTATTTTTTATCTTCGTTTTATCCTTCAATTCCTGAAAATGGAGATCCACTTTCTTCTAATTCTGTGTTTGCTGATGTTTTGAAGAATATTTCTTATAAGAATGGTATTTTTCTTGATTATCCTCTTTTGAATGGGTATAACACAAGAGTTCATAACAAATATACTTCAGGTGGTTATGGTCGAGTTTTTGGTTCAATTTTGTATTATAGTTATAATTCTTCTGTAACTTATCCATTACCAGAATATAGACTTGTTTTGCCTTATGATTATTTGACTTTGTCAAATGATGATTTTATGTCTATTCTTAAATTTGCTGTACAGAACTTGAAAGAAATTAAAGTTGATTTACGAAGTCTTTTGACTTCTTATAGTGATTTATTATCTTCTGTATCTTCTGTTTCTGTTGATGTTTCTCAAATTTTGTCTGTTGTTTCTTCTATGCAGTCTTTACTTTCAAGTATTGATAGTCGTTTATCTGTACTTGGTAGTTTAAACGTAAATTTATCTAATATTAACTCTACTTTGTCTCTCATCCAGACTGCTCTTTCTTCAATTCAGTCTTCTATAAAAGATTATACTAATGATTTTAAGGATTTAAAAGATACTTTATCAGATGTTAATATGAATATTCAGAATTTAAATAAAATGTTTTCTGATTTTTCCGAGGTATCATCTGATATTTTGAATCAGTTCAATGAAAGTATGACTAAGCTTGATAGTATCGATAAGAAGCTTGA
This sequence comes from uncultured Vampirovibrio sp., assembly GCA_910584405.1. Lineage (GTDB taxonomy): Bacteria > Cyanobacteriota > Vampirovibrionia > Gastranaerophilales > Gastranaerophilaceae > Zag111. The sequence continues at coordinate 3,381 of CAJUAL010000024.1, read as the reverse complement.
GGATTTAGCAAATTCTATTAAAGCTCCATTGCCTGATGTTAATGTTGATGATATAACTAATAGTATTTTATCTGAAGATTTTACATCATCTACTTTGTGGATTAAGAATATACTTGAAATTCCTTTTATTTCTATAATGCTTGTTACTGCTTTCGGTTTAATGTTTGTTAGTTTTGTATTTTTTGGCAAGAAAGGAAGTTAAAGGATGGGTGCAATAATAGATTTTTTCAAAGGTCTTGCAGATTTTTTTGTATCTGTTGTAAATTTTGTAATATCTTTTTTTGAGGATTTAGCTTATACCGTTAATCTTTTAAAGCAATTTGTTGTTAATATACCTTCTTTTTTTTCTTGGATACCTGCTCCTTTGCTTGTTATTTTAGTTACTGTATTTGGTGTTGTTGTCGTTTATAAGATATTGGGGAGGGATTAAGTATGGCTTATTTTAATATTGTTTTAAATTTGCTTTCTGTGGCGTTTGGTTGGTTTACTGAACTTATGACACACTTGGGTATGCTTTCATATGTTATCGGTGGTTTTACATTTGCTATGATATGTAAATTTTTGCTTTCTCCTTTGTTTGGTCAAGCTGTTGCCGATAATGCTGCTTCTAATTTGCGTTCTATAAAGGCTTCTCGAGCAAAGGTAAAGGCTTCAAAGGTAAAGTCTTCGAAGTCTTCTCCTCATAGTAAAAATAAATAGATTGTGAGGTTTTATGCTTAGTTTATTGAATTCTTGTTTTTCTGTATTGTCTTCCGTTTTGTCGGCATTTCATGAATATTTTGCTGTTTTTTTGGCTTTTGAATTTATATTTTTCTTTATTCTTTTAATTTTATATTGTTTTGATATTTTTCGGAGGTAGTTTCAATATGAATTATATTTTTTATATTTATGCTGTTGTCATGTTAACTTTAATCTATTTTAGGCTTGGAAAGGATTGATAAGATTATGTATGATATTATATCCAATTTGATAAATCACTCTTGGGTTTCTAATTATGGTAATGACCAGCAATATATTTATTATATTTGTGGTGCCGTTATATGTCTTTTTTTGTCTATTATATTAGACAATGTTTTTCGTTTGTTTAGAATGCTTTTTAAGAAGCTCTAATATATAAAATAATTTTTTGGAGGTAAAAAATATGAGTGTTATGGCTTTTATTTCACGTATTGCTCTTGAAGCTGGTGCTTCAAATTCGTTTCTTGAAGTTATTGGCTCTGCAATTACAACTGTTTTAGGCTGGCTTAAAACTCTTTTCACTTCGCTTTTTACATCTGGTGAAGCTTTGAACTATTTGTTGCCTGTTCTTGCAGTTGGTGTAGTTGTTTCGCTTGTTTTCCTTGTTGTAAAGATTGTCAAAGCCTTTACGTGGGGAGCATGATTTTTTTACAGTCTTTTTTTTGGGGGTTGTGTCTCCGCTCGCGGGGGCTTCCCCCAAAAAAAAGACGTGAGATAATTTGATTTAGTAAAGGAGTTTTTTATTATGTCTATTGAAAAAAAAGATAATTGTACTAAAAATAATTCATTGGTTTTACTTAATATTGATAACGATATTTTATCTCAACTTGATGATTTTTGTAATAAATTAGATATTACTCGTGGTGAATGTGTTTCTTTTCTTATTGATTATAATTTTTATTGCTGTAAGGATGATTCTGTAGTTTTTGATTTTATTTGTTCATTGGCAAAGTTTTTTGCTCTTTCTTTACGTCTAAAATCTAAATAATTAGGAGTTTAATATGCTGTCGTTGTTTTTTGGATTACCTGGATGTGGTAAGACTACTTTGTTGTCTCGTTTTGCTTTGCAGGGTCTTAAACGTTATAAGCATGTATATTGCAATACTGATTTGAATATTCCTGGTGTAGTTCGTATTGTTAATTCGGATGTTGGTAGATATGATTTGAGGGATTGCCTTATACTTATAGATGAATCTACTTTGTTTGCGTTTTCGCGTAATTATGCTTCAATAGATTTTTCACTTGTTCAGTTTATGGTAGAACATAGACATTTTTATGCAGATATATTTTTCTTTTCTCAATCCTGGAATAGTATGGACAAGGTTATAAGAGAACTTACTTGTAATGTTTACTATGTTTTTAAGGGTCGTTTTAAGAGAAATACTACTTTTTATTATCGTATTCCATATGGAATTATGTTTCCTAAAGGTAAGGACGGAGACTCTAAGCTTGGAGAGATTGTACAAGGTTATTCGAAGCCACCTTTTTTAGTTCGTCTTTTTAAGCATAGGCTTCATCGTAAGAAGTATTATAAATATTTTGATAGTTATTGTACTTATCCTTTGCCACCGTTGCCAGAGCGTACGTCTGATGAAATTTATGAGTTAGAACATCGAATTAATAAGTTTGATGAGAACTCGCTTTTATTTATTGAAGTACCTTTATAGAGAAGTGGTTTTTTATGTATTATAGCAAGTTCACTTGCTTATAGGTCGCCGTAAGGCGAAATGGGACAAACTGACTTTCTTATGTGGTTTATTTTTTAATCGTTTATGATAGCTCGATATAGCCCGTTAGGGCGGTTGTAGAGCGGATAAGTGCAAGTATTAATCTTAATGTCCCTTGCGTGCGTTGGCACGCTTGCAGTTGATTTTATAATGTTTTAGCCCTGTAGGGTAGCCCTTAAGGGCGTAAGGTTGCAGGGCAACCGCCGTAATAATAAAAAAATATCATTGTTCATTTTTGAAAGTTACTGTAATATCTTTGGATATTTGTGGATTTATAATATATTCAAAAATGAACTTTTTATGTTTTTTTATACTTTTTTATTTATGGATATATCCATTATAATTGATTGACAAAATGTAAAAAAAAGAGCTTGCACTATTTTGTATTTTATGGTATAATTTAGTTGCTTAGAAAAAACTATAACCAAAAATCAAAAGGCACAAGCCGTCTTTTTATATACTTTATGCGTATATAGTTATATACATACGTATTTTGTATATAAATTATACTTGAAAAATTGCAAATTGTCAAGTATTTTTTGGCTTTTGTTACTTTTATTTTCTATGGTTTTTTCAATATTTTTTTGGAGGAATTTTATATGTTAGTTAAAAGTAATGTAAAAGAATTTAGAAAATTGTTTAACTATACTCAGTTTGAGTTGTCGTATCTTGTTGGTTGTGAATGTATAACTATTTTTCGTATTGAAAATGAGAAGTGTTTACCCTCTGTTTATATTGCATTGAGGTTAGCTCAAGTTTTTCATTGCAGTGTACATGATTTATTTTATATTGTTTGATTTTGGAGGTTTTTATGTCTTTTAGATTTGTTCGTTCTACTAAGAAAGAAATGATAGATTATTATAATAAATTATTTTCTTCAAATGAAGCTTTATATAAAGAGGGTTCTATTTCTCGT
>CAJUAL010000023.1 GCA_910584405.1 uncultured Vampirovibrio sp. | reverse complement strand
AGTTTCGTTGTTTGTCACAACTTTTCTAGTTTCAGCTATTCTGTTTTCAATGTTCGACTATCTTATATCTCCAACGATAACCCCTATCGGTACTATCTATCAGAGTTAGGGGAATATCCCCAGTTAACCTACTCACACTATTTATATTCTTTTGTAGATAACTTTTTAATCCTTTAATAAAACTTTCGTTTTTAGATAAAATTCTAAGTATCTGGTTTTAATTAAAGTGCTTTGGGCTTTCACTCTTTCGTGCGCCCTGCACATCCACTATATTAACTCTAAAAAAATTAGATTTCAAGTGTTTTATTTTATTTTCTTCACATTTTGTTACAAATGCCCGAATCGCTGATTACACAAGACTATTTAAGCAAAAAAAGAACAGGCCATAAAGCCTGTCCTTTTTATTACGTAAAATTTACTATTTTATATTTGAGAATGTCCATGCATCAAATGTTGGAGCTTCTGTTATTTTCATTTCTTGTTTTTCTTCTCCTGAACAATCACCGTCATGAGCAATTGGTTTATACAATCTGTTGTAATACTCAATTACCATTCTGTCAGAATTGAAATAACCTTCAGATGTTCTAATCGCTTGACGCATTAATCTTGCCCATTCCATTTTGTTTTCATAGTATGTTGGAATAATTTGTTCTTCAATAATATTCATCAAGCACTTATGATCTTTCCAGTGTCTTTCTTCCCATGACATTTCGTCATCAATTTCAGGATATTCTATTGCGTAACCGTTGATTCCGCTAAATGTACCTTCTACAGTCCATCCGTCAAAAATTGACAAGTGTAATGTTCCGTTCATATTAGCTGACATACCTGATGTACCTGAAGCTTCAAACGGTCTTAACGGAGTGTTTAGCCAAATATCAGAACCGCGTTTTAGCATGCCTGACAATTGAAGCTCATAACCAGGAAGAACTACTACATTTTTCAATGAGTGAGAACGATTTAATAATTTATTAAACATTTCTTTGCCCATAACATCATCCGGGTGGAATTTACCTGCAAAGATAATTTGAACTTTATTTTCATCTAAAAGTTTGCCGATTCTGTCTTTATCCATAAGGATTAACCATGCACGTTTGTAGTCTGCAAATCTTCTTGCCCAAGTAATAGTTAAAACGTCAGGATCAAATCTCTTACCTGCAACATTGGCTATATATTTAAACAATTCGGCTTTCATTTCTCGTTTAACATCTAACAAGCCTTGAGGATTGTTTTTAACAGCAGCAATTCTCTCATCTTGCCAGTATTCAAGATTAACAGCATTAGTAATTGCACGAATAGGGCATCTGCCTTCTACCCATTCCCACATTTTGTTAGCAACTAAGCCGTGTAACTGAGATACCGCGTTTGCAATTCTTGACATTCTTAATGCCGCAACTGTTAGTGAGAAGTTTTCGCCACCTAAGTTAACAGCAGTTTCACGTGAAGCTCCTGCAAAGAATCCGCCTTCAAGTAATGTATCTACCCAGTGAACTTCATTACCTGCGGCAACAGGAGTGTGGGTTGTAAATACTGTACGGCGTTTTACTTCGTTTAAATCACCATTATATTGTCTTAATAATTCAAAGGCTGCCGGAAGAGCATGACCTTCGTTCATGTGAATTACATCAAAATTGTAACCTGCTTGTTGTAAGATTCTTACACCAGCAACACCCAAAACTGTTTCTTGAGCAATTCTTATTTTTTCATTACCGTCATATAATCTGTGTGAAATGCTTCTTGCCCAATCACTGTTTCCTTCAATATCTGTTGTTAATAAGTAAACAGGGCATGTTCCGAACAATTCAGGACGTACTAAATATGCTTTTACTTTAACTCTTTCTCCGAAAATATCTACTTCTGTTTGAACATCTGTATCTGTTAAGAAATCATAATATTTTCTGATATATGCAACTTCAACATTGCCTGTATGATCAATTCGTTGGTCATAATAACCGTAAGACCATAACATTGTAACACCTACCATAGGCATTTGCAGATATCCTGCTGATAACATGTGTGAACCGGCAAGGAATCCTAAACCTCCGGAATAAGTGCTCAAAGATTGATCCATAGCTATTTCCATCGAAAAATACGCTACATTTGGTAATGCCATAACTAACCTCTCTTCTCTTATAACTTTTATTTACTAAATTTTTCATGTACACAAACTTGTGCTTCTACATTTTAACATATAATTTTATAATTGACAACAGATTAAATATTCTGATTTGAAATCTTTTCTAAGAATTTTTTCAAAGCAATTTTTACATGAGCATAATTCAAACCGCCCTGCATATAGGCTACATACGGCGCTCTCATCGGGCCGTCTGCTGATAATTCTATCGTAGAGCCTTCAATAAAAGTTCCGCCTGCCATAATTACTTTATCTTCATACCCGGGGATGTATTCAGGTATCGGAGTTACATATCCGTTAACAGGTGATAATGATTGAATTGTTCTGCAAAACTCTTCTAACGGTTCCGGAGCCCCAAATGTAATGTTTTGAATTATATCGGTTCTTTTTTCGTTATATTTAGGAGAAGAATCATATCCGATTTCATCAAAAATCTTAGAAGCAAGTACTGCCCCCTTAACTGCATCACAAACAACAGACGGCGCCATAAACAAACCTTGAAACATTAATCTGTGCTGATTAAACATTGCTCCGCCTTCTGAGCCGATACCCGGAGCGGTTAATCTGATTGCAGAACGCTCAACATATAATTCTTTACCCGCAATATATCCGCCGGCTTCAACAATACCTCCGCCAGCATTTTTAATTAATGAACCAGCCATTAAGTCTGCTCCGACTTCTAACGGTTCTTTCTTATCAACAAATTCCCCGTAACAATTATCTACAAAACAAATGCAATTCGGATTCTTAGATTTAACAATCTTACAAATTTTTTCAATAGTATCAATTGTTAAAGACTTACGGGTTGAATACCCTTTTGAACGCTGAATCAAAACCATTGTTACGGTTTCATCAACCATTTGCTCCAATCGTTCAAAATCAATATCAGTGTTATCTATTAATGGAACTTCATCATATAAAACGCCGTTACCGATTAAAGAGGCTCTCTTTGTTTCATCATCCCCCATTGTTCCGATAACTTCCTGCATTGTATCATACGGAGTTCCTGCAACAGATAATAACTTATCTCCGTATTTTAAGTTCCCAAATAATGCACAAGCCAATGTATGAGTACCTGAAGCAAAATGGATTCTGACAAGCGCTTTTTCGGCTTTAAAAACTTGCGCAAAAACCTTATCCAAAACTTCTCGCCCTAAATCATCATGCCCGTAACCAGAAACAGTATAAAAATGTTCGGGTGCAACTTTGTTATCTATAAACGCATCAAGAACTTTTTCCTGATTATAATCTCTAATATCTTCTATAATTTCAAATTGTTCTCTTAAATCGATTTCTGCTTGCTTAATAATATTATTATCCATATCCCTATTCCTTCTATATTACTCATAATATTACAAGCAGAGGTAAACAACAAGAGGGGGAAAATAAATTACCCTATCCCACAAGTGGGATAGGGTAGGGTGAGGATTTTACCCCCGACAAGGGAATGACAGAAATTTAACATGCCTTTAAAATTTCTGTATGAAAAAAGTCTTAGCAATCATTACACTGTTAATAACAATGCTAAATCTGCCGGTTATTGCTGACCAATACAGTTTACATACGTCTGACAGCAACTATACAAAAAATTTTAACACCGAAGAAAGCGAGAGAATTCTTTTTATAATGGATTTTTCAAACAGTATGTCCGAACCCCTTGAAGGTTCAACAAAACTTAACCTGATGCTTAAGACAATGAAAGAAATTCTACCTAAAATTAATCCTAATACATGGGTCGGGTTAAGAATATACGGACACAGAATGGGCTTCACGCCAATGGAAGCTTGCAGAGCTTCTACCCTTGTTAGTCCCATTTTAAAAAACAACACTCCGTATATAGAACAATCTCTTGCAAAAGCAAAACCTCGCGGAATGACTCCGATTACATATTCTCTTAAGCAGGCTATAAAATATGATTTTATGGGTTTTAACGGTAAAAAACATATTATCCTGCTAACTGACGGCGGAGAAAACTGTGACGAAAGCCCTTGCACATTTGTTATGAATTTGATAAGAGTAAGACGTGATGTATCTATTGATGTTATAGCTTTTAACATAAAAGACACAGATGATTTAGAACAGCTTGAATGTACTGCTCTTGTTACAAGCGGGAAATTTTATAACGCACAAACAGCAGCGGAACTTCTAAACGGATTCAACAACAGCATAGAAAGCGCTAAAAATGTTGAAGCAAAAATAGTTTTACCTAATTAAAAACGGTCGGGAAATATTCTCCGACCGTTTAATTGTTTATTATTTACATAACCCTGCGGCTTTATACAGTTCATTAGCCTGAGCGAAAGTAATTTGTCCTCGTTGAAGTAATGTATCAATAGCTTCTTTACTTAATGTTTTTGAATTTGCAATACCATTACCGGATTTATTTACATTAGTAATCAAGGCTTTTAATTTGTTATATGTTGAACCTGAAACAGATTTTTCAAAAATATAATCTGCAAAATTTGTATTCATTTCATCACCGGTTGTCGCCCAATAACCAATTACTGAATTAACTTTTAAAAGTTTTTGATAATAAAGATTTTTTTGCTGTTCGTTCAACTTTGAATACATCTTCTTCATTTTATCAACATCCAAAGATGAATTAAATTTACCACTTGCTACATGTATATAATCAGCTTTTCTTAAAAATTTATCTATTGTTGCTGGAGTTAAATCTTCAAGATTATTAATAATAACCTCACTTAATGAATCGCTATCATAAGCTTTTGCATCCAACACTTTGGATAATACCTCATTTACCAATTTCGGAGTAACAGGTTTTCCATTAAACTCATTAGCTATTGACTTAAAGAATGCTTCTTGTTCTGGAGTAAAACCATGATCACAAGCGTAAGGATATAAATTATCTGCTAATTTATATGAATCAAAGCCTTTATTTACACAGCGACCTAAAGTATAATCATAATCACGTCCCTCAAAATAAATCTGATACCTATCTTTAGAACTTTCTGTTGTTTTAGTGGTTTCTGCAACTTGAGCAGGTTTTGACGCTACAGGTTTAGTTGTATTTTCAGCAATAGATTGAGCTTTAGCACTGTTAATTGCATTCGAAGCTACAGACGACATACCAATAGCTACCCCTCCAGAAACTGCCGTATTAGATGCTTTTTTAGTAGCAGGTTGAGCTTTTTTAGTGTCTGAACCACCTGCTATATAATTCCAGCCATCTCTAAATGAAGCTTTGGCTTTATCCCATAATGATTTTTCTTCATTTTCCTGAGGTTTTGGCTTAGCCTGAGGTTTTCCACTTGATAAAACACCTACTTTGAAATTTAAAGTAGCTTGAGAAGATTTATTCTTATCATGTTTGACATGAACTTGAGCGCCAACACCGGCTCCAAAATATTTTGCACTGTCAATTTTATAACCGTCAGGTAAGTTTTCTGAAGCATCAGCTGCCAAGGTTCCTTTTTTAGCCATTTGAGAAGCTAATAAAATATCTTTTTTACTCAATCCGGCTTGTCCGTCATTATTTGCAAAAGCTTCAAAAACAGTATTTTGATAAGCTGTCATTTTAATCTCAGAAGCTTTCTGCCAAGTTTTTGCATTATCTTTAGAAAAAAGCAGAACGCCATCATCTCTTACGGCATAAATTCCACCATTATTTTCAAATGATGTTCCTTTTTCCATTTTTAAAGTTTTTGTTTTTCCTGCAATTTTTACATTAACATTCACAAAATTTGTACTCATAACCAATACTCCATTTCCCTTATATATCACTTATATACATATAAAGTATTTTTGAAATAAAATATTGCTTTTGTACACAAAAACAACTTAACAAAACTTAATAATACTAAAATCTAAGCAGCTAAAACGGCTCAATATCAAGGGGTTTTACAATGAGCCTTGTACATTCTCTGAGAGCATTGTCAATATTTGAGATATAAGAATTATCGGCAAAATTTCCAAAATGATTTTTATAACCCCAAATTTCTGTCCAAATTCAGATATTCAACAACAGAAAGAATATAATCCAACTCTTGATAAATACTATAGTAATTATCAGGGTTAAGCAATGTTTTTTTGAAAGGAACTTCAAAAAAGTCTTTTTCTGTCGGAATAAACAAATATACATATCCATTCATAAATGCGGTACTAATAAGTTCCTTACATCCATACAAACGTTGTAAACCCTCGATTTTTTCCATAAAAGATGTCGTTAAAATATATCTTGATTCAATTTGGTCAGTAGCATAAATCTTTCGTCCCTTCATAAACTCTACCGATTCAAGTTCGACAGCCCCCATACTACGCCCCTTGGTCACATTATTACCAATAACAGTCTTTCCTGAAAAGCGTTTTTTCATTTGAATTTTAACAATTAACCCGTGAAAATCTGTTACTGTATGACGATTTTTCCCTGAACCTTCAGTATGTTCTAAAACAGTTTCACTAATAACAAAATTACATTCTTTATGTATTCCTATAACAATATCATCATCAGTTTTTCGTGAAAAACTAGGGAATAAACCAGCTTCTCTAATTTCGTCCTGTGTAATAATATTCTTTTGTCCTGAGAAATACATATTACCATATAAAGTCAAGACCTTTGATGTGACTTTTGCCTTCAATTTCTTCATAAATTTCGATTGTACAAAGTAACAATACGCAGAACAAAGAACAGCAATAATCAAACATACTGCACAAACCAGCCTTAAAATTTCAATTTCTGAGAAGAAACAACAAATAAAACAAACCACAAGACAGATTAAAGCTATAACCATTATAATTTCAAAAGGTTTTAACTTTTTATTTAAGCTGATTCGCTCTGCTTCAAAATCTGATAACAACGGCTCAATCTTTTCTTTATAAAATCCATTAAACTCTTCTTTTGAAATTTCTGCCATAAAATATTGCCTCCCCTAATCAACAGAGAAAATCTCGCGAATATCATCCATTGTAAGAGATTTGGTGATATTTCTGTCAACAGAAATTACGCTGTCAACAAGATTTCTCTTGATTGTTTTAAGTTTTTGAATCTTTTCTTCAACAGTATTTTTAGTAATAAGCCTGTATACAAATACTTTCTTAGTTTGTCCGATACGATAAGCACGGTCTGTAGCCTGATCTTCAACCGCAGGGTTCCACCAAGGGTCGTAATGGATAACATAATCCGCACCTGTTAAGTTCAAACCTGTACCGCCCGCTTTCAAACTTATCAAGAAAATCGGTATTGTAGGATCGTTATTGAATCTTTCAACAGCACCCTGACGATCTTTTGTTTTACCTGTAAGATATTCATACTTAATACCCGATTTATCAAGCCAAGCTTTTACTATATCCAACATGTCCACAAACTGACTGAATAACAAAATACGGTGTTTTTCTGAAATAATTTCTTCAAGCATAACTTTAAGTTTTTCAAATTTACCTGAAGATATAACATTTTTAACGTTATTTTTATCATACAATCTCGGGTGACAGCAAATCTGACGCATACGAAGAAGCGCAGAGAAAATAGATAATCTGCTCTTTTCTAAGCCGTTTTGTTCAATAGACTTGAACAATTCTTCTTTAGTTGAATCAAGAACTTGTAAATAGAAATCTCTTTGATCATCAGTAAGTTCACAGTATGCAATATTTTCAACCTTATCAGGAAGATCTTTTGCAACATCTCGTTTCATACGGCGTAAGATGAACGGATAAATCTGTAATTTCAGACGTTTTTCAACAATCTTATCCTGACGTTCCATAATCGGATTAACATATCGGGAATTAAAATCTGCCATACTGAACAAGAATCCCGGCATCAAGAAGTCAAACACTGACCAAAGTTCTTCCAATTTGTTTTCAATAGGAGTACCTGATAAAGCTAACTTATGCTGTGAAGTCAACTGCTTAACAGCTTGCGCGGTTTGAGATGTAGCATTTTTAATATTTTGAGATTCATCAAGAATTACATATCTAAAATTGATATCCTTAAGTTTTGCAATATCACGTCTTAAAAGAGCATAACTTGTAATAACAACATCATATTCAGGAATTTTCTTAAAGAATTGTTTACGCTCACCGCCTTGTAATTTTAAACAAGAAAGAGTCGGCGCAAACTTCTGAATTTCAGATTCCCAGTTAAATACAACAGTAGTCGGAGCAATTACAAGAGTCGGCATCTGACCGTCTTCTTCTTTTGCCTTTTGAAGAACAGTTAAAGCCTGCAAGGTTTTACCAAGCCCCATATCATCAGCAAGGATACCGTTAAGACCGTATTTATACATAAACCACAGCCAGCCAAAACCTTTCATCTGGTATTCACGAAACTCAGCATTAATACCTTTAGGAAGCGATAAATCTTCTGAAGTTGAGAATGTTGACATTTGCTCCCAGAAAGTTTTGAATCTGTCACTCAATATTAATTCAACATTAAGGTTTTTAAGTTCGTTAATCAAACCTGCACGATAAGTTTTTACTGTAAAACGATTATCTGGGTTTCTGTAAACATCAAAAGAGTTAAATGAACGCATCATAGAGTAAATATTTTGAGCAGGATACTCTACAAAACCTAAACTTCTGATACGAGCATATTTTTCACCGCTTTGAATAGTATCATAAATTTCATCAAAATCTATAATTTCTTCCCCTGCCTGACCGTAAATACTTATATCAAAACTGTCAGGCTGTTCATCAGAAAAGTCAATTTTTGCACAAAGCTTAAACGGATTTTCCATAATTTTGAAAAATGACATATCGTCTTTTTCTTCAAATCTCCAACCCTCACCTGCCTGTTTCAGGTAATAATTATAAAAATCAATAGCGGTTTCTTTTTCCAATGCAAGGTTATTTGTCTGCATAGGAACAAACTTACATGCAAGAAGCATTGCATAAGCTTCATTTTCATGTTTTAAATTACGTTTTACCCAATAAATAATATCTTCATCAGGCTTTTTAACAGTAATATATTGAACTTTATCTGATGAGGTTTTTGAATACGGAACCTTCACTCCGTCATACTCAAAATCTAAAGAAGCTTTTAAAGATTGGTCATAATCAATTCCCATTGTAACAACATTAACAGGAGGGCGTTGTTCAAGCATTAATTTTGAAATCTTTTCATCAACAACAACATCCATAACCTCTTGAAGCTTCGGTAGATCTTCGTAAATAAATTTCCCGCCTTCAGAATCTTTTAACTCTGTAAAAGAAGATTTAATAATATTTTGCGGAACATTCTGCATTGCAACATTTGTAGGGAATATAATATTTTTATATCGACCCCATTTTAAATGTCTTGAAAAATATCTTACCTCTTCAAACGGATAAACATCGTCTTTATCAGGACGTTTCCACTCTAAAGAAAGCAATAATGTTCCCGCAACATTTGAAGTATTTACATATAAAACAAGTTTCCACTCTTCATCAGTGAACTTCAAGCGATCTTTTGTTTTTTCATCTAAAACTTCATCCGCTTTTGACAAAAGTGAAAACATCGGCCCGAATTTTGATATCGGAATATCATACCAGCCTGCTTTTTTATCTTGTCTTGAAATCTTTAACAACTGTTGGAAAATCAACAATTCAACTTTTTGCGAATTATTCAGTTCAAAATTCTTATCTTGTTTTTGAGCTTCAATAACAGCTTTTAAAATAGGTTCAATTTGACGAACAATCTTACCGGTTTCTCTTGAACGAACTAAAACTGAGAAGAAATTAGCTTTTCTTTTCGGATTAAAATGAAAAATATAACTTCCTACAGGTTCTTCTGTTAAAGCAGTATTTTCATCAGGAAAATCAAAACTCATACCGAATTTTGTTTCCAACCAGTCTTCATAAGCATGTTCATCAATTGCTTTTAATGCAACCGCAACCGAGTGTTTACACCATTCTTCCTTCAACGGACAATTACAGCGGGCTTCAACTTTATTCTTCTTAAAAATCAAGTCCGTATTATAATGTGCTTGGAAGTTACCTTTAACCTTACCCATATAGAAATTTTTCTCAGGGTAATTATCAAACACCATATCTTTCGTATGAAGTTCGTAACCTCTGCGCCAGCTGCCTGCACTTGCATGCTCTTTTATAAACTTGTAATTAAATTCTGTTGTTGTACTCATCCCAGCGAGTATATCTCTTTCTTTCTAAGGGACAATTCCTTATATAGACAAAAGTTACATCTATAAACCCTTAACTACACCAAGATTATACATGATAAAAATAAAAAAGGCAAGAGGGCAGGGATAAATATTTTTTTGCTGTTATTCGCCTTACTCACGATGGAAGCGTTACCATAAGAAAAAACGACTTATTGTGTAAGTCGTTGGAAAATCAATAGGAAAAAGGGAAAGGA
>CAJUAL010000022.1:14136-16122 GCA_910584405.1 uncultured Vampirovibrio sp. | reverse complement strand
ATTTATTTCAGCTTGTCCGCAATCCCGGCAAATGCAACGCTTCTGATGATAAATCAGTGCGTTATTATGATAATGATGATTGGCCTGCTCATGCCCCGGTGGGTATGTGGCTAGAGTACGGTTTAGTCAATGATTTCATGCGGGAGTGGTGTTTGAGGAAAGAGCAGTTAAAAAGCGGAGAGATTTCAGAGGACGAGTATTTTGAGTGGAAAATCAACTGGCCTGCTACGAGTAGCAAAGTTGATTATAATGGAAAAGATGATAAAAAATGCAGTTACCAATGGAGGAAAAATAATGGACTATAATAATATTTTCAACTTCAAAAACCCTGTTAAACATTTTATAAATATTAATCACTTAACTTTTCCTACTGCTCCTAACTTAATTAATATTGAATCCACATGTTGGACTAAGCCATTTAAGTTTCGTATACAGAAAGAGTCCAATTCTTTTCGTACTTTGAAAATCCCCAACATAATAGCTTTAACATGTGCATATGAACATTTAAAAACTCTTCCACACTTTAATGATCCACAACAATTAGACATAAACCACAAACGCTTATCGGCACGCCTAAATACAGGTGATTTTGCAGTTGGTGAATATGACATACACTTAGGAAATGATTTTAATGCTTTATGCGTGTATGATAACTTAATAAAACTAGATATTAAGGAATTTTATGGACGAATATACACCCATTATTTAGATTTTAATGGATTAACCGACAGATATATTACCAATATGAATTTCGGTGCTACAAATGGATTGATTATGGGTAACTACCTTTCCCTTTATTTTGCAGAACAGTATTTAGTAAAGATAAGCCAAGAAATTGAAACTTCCTTATCTGAGCAAAGTATTGATTGTGAATATACTTATTTTTCTGATGATTTTTATTTTTTCTGTAACAAGAATGATAATAATAAAATCATCCAAATTTTTGATTCCATATTAGATAAATTTGACTTAGATAGAAACAGTACAAAGTTTGAATTATGGGATTATGAAAAGTTTAATTCATATAATGTAATTGCTCGTTATTGGAAAAAATTAATTGCTCATTGTAACACACATTATAGTAACGATAGTGAACATAATAAACTTGTTTTTATAAATCAAATTATTTATCGTATCTCACAGCTAAATGATGACAAGCAAAAGAGAGTTTTTATAAATAACTTTTTTAAAACAAAATATTTTAGAACCCTAGATTTAGAAAAGTTTATTGTTAAGAATTATGATTATCATCAATTATGTCATATTTTTAGGACATCACCCGAATCATTACTTTATTGTATAGATAAATTCAGCAGAATGACAAATTTCGAAAAAAACATAGTACATAAATTTTTTAAAATACGATATGGAGAATCATTAAAAACTTCATATCATGATGTACAGCTTTACTTTTTCTATGCAATACAACTGCTAGAATTCAATGATATCCTTTGTGACTTTAAAGATTTGGCTATTCAGTCCGAAAACCAAATCTTAATATCCTATTACTTAAAATTCAACTTATTATCCGAACAAGATACAAATAATTTAAAGACAACTACAGACGAATGTTATTGGTTTCAAAACTATCATTTAATTTTATATTCAACTGACCTATTGACTGATTTAGAAAATAGTATTATGACGTATCTTATTCCCAAAAGATGTCTTCCTACAGCAAATGAATCAGCCACAACATATAACCGCCGACAAACATATATGGAATTTTACAAAGAAAACCTTTTATTAGGTAATGCTCTCATTCAAAATATAGAAGATGTTGAGATCACCATTCATGATTACTTAGACTTAAGATTTGAGGAAGAAGAAAATTTATATTATTCCATATAGGTATCAAAAAGGTATCACGCCCCATCTCAAAAGCCGGAAAGTCCGCTGTTTATACGGCTTCCCGGCTTTCTGTTTACTATTCGAACTCTATCATGCTTTTCAAAATTTATCCATGTATTTATGCGGCTTTTCGGC
>CAJUAL010000022.1:5637-14036 GCA_910584405.1 uncultured Vampirovibrio sp. | reverse complement strand
AATAGCGAAAAGCCTTGATTTTACTGGCTTTTCGCTAGAAAACTTACTCGAACTCTATCATGCTTTTCAAAATTTATCCATGTATTTATGCGGCTTTTCGGCTTTTATGTGGTAGTAACCCCATTTTTTGACCCCATTTAGCAAAATTGCTTACCAGTCTTTTGTTAAATCCAATAGAGAATCTTTTTTCTTTGAGGTAGGTATCAAAGAGGGATTATATCTTTTGCAAAATTCTCTTTTTATTGATATAAAGTTGATTCTTTCTTTTCCATTCTTATCAGCCTTTACATTGTCTATAATAACTTTCCTAAACCATGCCTTATCTTTTGGAGCATATTCTGAAATGTATTGTATCATATCCTCTTTTGTAATTGATTTATAATCTACATTGTTACATTCCTTATTTAGTTTTTCATGAGGAATAGTCTGTTTACTTGTTTTCTCTTTTTTAATATCTTCTTCCTTTATCTGTTCTTCTTTCTTTGCTTTTGTTGCCATACTGAAAACCTCTCTTTCTTTTATATTGTCTTCTATTGATGTACAATATATTATCATATTAGAAACATAATTACAACTACTCTTTTTTTAACTCCATAATATCCACTATATTACATTCTAATATTATACATAGTCTTTCTATTGTATTTGTACTAACACTCTCATTTCTTTTTAGTCTAGTGAGTATTGATGGACTTATATCATACTCATTGATTAACTTATATTGTGATATGTTCTTTTGTTTCATTACTTCCCACAGCCTATCAAATACTATCATTATGCAATCACTCCTTTATAAATTTGTACTTGCATAATAACTGATATTAGTATATACTTGAATTACTTATATCAGTTATTAACTAATATCAGTCATTAAAGAAAGTGAGGTAAAAGAAGATGAAAAGAAAAGTTTTAATTGCAGTAGTAGGGGCTATGTCTATTCTTTTGGCGGCTTGTGGGAGTAATGAAACAAAAGAAACAAGTAGTAATGATAATAGCGGCACTGTAGAAAACCACTATTTTGTTGATGGTAAAGAACTAACAGAAGATGAATATAATCAGTATTTAGCAGATAAAGAGCAACAACAGGAATTAGAAGAAATTACTAAATATAATCTAAATGATACAGTATCAACAGATATTATTGATTTTAAATTAGTAAATGCTGAATTTTCTTATTATGCAAGCTCTATGAATGATGATACATATTGTAAACCAGTAGAAAATACTAATGGTATATTTGCAACAAATAAAGGACATACTTTTGTATGTATGACTTTTATAATAACCAACAAAGACAGAGCAAGTATAAATATAGCTGATTATAGCGGCTTTCCATTATACTTTGATGTAATATATAACAATGAAAATTTTGACATAAGAGCATTTGACTTAAATAATGCAGATGGTAGAAATTATTTATCTTTACAATATGCTTTAATTGGAAATAGCGATAAATTAGTTAAGAGTGATAGCAATAATAAAATATTATCAGCAGGAGAAACTTTAATAATACAAACATTAGGGCAAATTAACACAGAGCCTAATAATTTAACAGACAGTTTTGAAATGCTTATTAGATTGCCCAATTCAAAAGGAGAAACCGAAGAATTTATTTATACAACAGAGTAGAATAAAAAATAATGGCAAATTAAAAGGCTATCTATACAAGGATAGTCTTTTTTATTTGTGTTTAGTAGCTGATAGCAGATAAAGGATAGAGTAAAAACAGAGTATACTTGAATTTTACAAGTGGAAACCGCCTAAAGAATGTAAAACCAAACTCACTTTTCGATTTATTTTACAAAATGTAAAGAAAGTATTTGACTTTAAATTTACTTTATGATATTATATATACATAAGAAATCAACAGAAACATAAAGAGAGGTATAGAAAATGAAAATAGCTTATGTAAGAGTATCAACAGTAGAACAGAATGAACAAAGACAAGTAGTAGCTTTAGAAAAGCATGATATAGAAAAATGGTATATAGAAAAAGTTAGCGGAAAAGATACTAATAGACCAAAATTAAAAGAAATGCTTGATTTTGCTAGAGAGGGAGATACCATATATATACATGACTTTAGCAGACTTGCAAGAAGTACAAAAGATTTACTTGATATAGTGGAACAATTAAACAATAAAGGTATTCATTTAGTAAGCAATAAAGAGAATATAGACAGTAGTACACCAACAGGAAAGTTAATGCTTACTATGATAGGAGCAATAGCAGAATTTGAAAGACAAAACTTGTTAGAGCGTCAGAAAGAGGGAATAGCAATAGCAAAGGAACAAGGCAAGTTTAAAGGCGGTCAAGTGAAAAAGATTGATGATACAGTATTTAATAATCTGCTAGAGCAATACCAAACAAGAGCAATCACTAAAAAAGAGTTTGCGGAAAAGCTGAAAGTCAGCAGACCGACACTTGACAAGCTGTTAAAGGATAGAGCGGAACAGGCGGTATAATAGCCGCTTGACCGCCACCAAAACCACAAAGGGAGTGATTTTAATATGCTGAATATGAGTATGGATAACAATATAAATAGCTTGCCTTTTCTTTTGTATATGCAAGAGCAAAAAGAGAAAGAAAAGGATAGCGGAAACGAAAAACAAAATACCATTTGGAGAGCGGACAGCCCACCACTAGCCCACAATCAAGATTGAAAAAATATTTATCCCGAATTATACCGCCCCTACCCTAGAAAGAGGTTGCTATATATAACAATCTCTTTTTTTATTTGTCCTATTCTGTTAAAAAATTTTGGACACTTTAGGAAAAGTGCTTATAGCTGTTTTTTATATATCCATGAAGAACAAAAGAAAGGATATATAAAACACTATGAAACAGATAGGAACACCATATAAATACTATTATTATCTATGTGATGATAACAGAGTATATAATAGTTTAACAAAAAGGTATTTAAGAAAAAATAATAATATGTTTACGCTTGTTAATGAAAAAGATAAAAGAGTAAAAGCAACTCTTAAAGAATTATACTATAAAGTGCATGGAAAAATATATTGTATTGACAATATACAAGACATACAAGGCGAACAATGGAAAGAGATAGAAAACAGCGGCGGCAACTATTTTATTTCCAATATGGGAAGAATAAAGAGTTATAAGGGATATAACGCTAAAATATTATCACTTGCTATTGATAGAGGATATAAAAGGGTAAACATGGACTTTGGAACAGGAAAAACAAACTATTCAGTCCATAAGCTAGTAGCACAGTATTTTCTTCCTCTGCCAACTAAACCTTTTTGTGAGATACACCATAAAGATTTTAATAGCTTAAACAATAAAGCGGATAATCTTGTATGGGTAACAAAAGAAGAACATAAGGAAATACATAGAGAACATGAACAAAATGAAAATATAAAGAAAACAGGAGATAAATAGTTATGGAAAGCAATCCTAATCAGCGCACAATAACCACAAAGAAAGAGCCTTGCAATAAAGATAATTTATATACAAGTATCAATTTAGAAGCATTAAAAAAGGCTATGAATATATTAAAACCGACTACTTTTGAAATGTGGCTATATCTAGGAAAAAACCAAAACAATTATACTTTTGCATTATCTAAAGTAGATTGTTTATCATGGTGTAACTTTTCCGCTAGTACATATCAATCAGCTTTTAAAGAGTTGATAGAAACAGGGTATTTAGTACAATCAAAAAGCGGTAGTAATCATTATGATTTTTATGAATTGCCACAAGAGAAAGAAGAAGAAAAGCCTTTAATAACCATGCACAAGGCGGATAATAGCTTTAAATTTTAGGTGGTGTAGTAAAAAATAATATAGGTATATTATAATTTAATATAGGTATATCAGATTTTACTATAAGGTATATTAAATTTTAGCAGAGAAATATTACATATACTATAATATAGTATATGTAATATTACAATTATAGACCACTTTTAAAGCAAAAATATAATAATAGGAGTATATAAACATGAATGTAACAGAAAGATACGCAATACAGACTGGAAAGACAAGTAAATATACACTCATAGCAGATACCACAGACTTATATAATAGTTTTGTATCTTCTCATAGAGATTTAAGCTATCCATTAAGAAAAGAAGTAAAAAGAGATAGATATATATTAAACTCACAAGGACTACAAAAGGATATAGAAAAAGTGGTTGATGAAGCATTACAGAAAGCGGCTACCCCTTTAATAGATTTAGTATCTACTGATATAGCCAATGAAGCATATAGTAAATTATATGATATTCATAATGGTATAAAGCATACATCAAAAATAAATAGTTTAGGTAGTATGTTGGGGAAAGCATTAGGAAAGAGTATTGTAGAGGGGATAACAGGACTATTAAAAGAATAAGCGATTTTGGCGGTTTATGCTACCACAGACACAGCCACAGCCGCCTATACCCCTCTAACCGCTTTATTTGCCTTTTAGAGCGGTTTTCTTGCTTTTGTGGTAAGAACTACCCCAAAAGCATTTAAAGCCGCCACAGGGCAAAATAGAGCGGTTAGAAAGCCTGCTGCCCCTGCCGCCAAAAATACTGGCAAGAAACAGGTAAAAAAGCCCCCTAACCGCTTTATCTGCCCCATATAGGGCTTTTATTGCTTTTGTGGTGTTTTATACCCTTGACCGCTTAAAATCCCTCTATGAGCCTTATAGAGCCTTTATAGGCATATATAAGGGATAATAGTTTTAAATCATTCGTTAAAAGACGAAACCGAAAATGGTCGCTTTTCATTTTAATCAGTTTCTATAAATTCCATTGTATTACCATTTTCTTTTATATATAATTCTATTATCTTCTTGTCTTTTGTTCTGTAATAGTATTTCTTCTTACCCTCTAACATAGCCTTTCTAATTTGATTATGTATTCTATAAATTCTTGCCGCATACTTTTCCCTTTTGTTATTTCCGCTAATCCTACTTATTAACTTATTTTTCATTTCTTCTTCTGCTGTCCGCTCTGCTGTTTCATCAGGTTTATATATATCGCTGAATGTTCTTCTCATTCTGTCCGCTTTTTGTATTTCATTCAGTCTTGCATATATTTTATTTAACATCTTTGTGTCTTGATGTCCGAAATAATCTTTTATTTTTTCTTCTGAATAGCCTAATCCCTCTGGCGGTGGAAGCACTAGAAATGTTGCGCAACTATGCCTAAACATTTGTAAGTCTGTATTTTCCATGTTACAATAATCTAATACTTTCTTTAACTCTCTTAATGTTTGGTCGCTTCTCATAAACCTATGCGGATTATTTTGGTCTATATTAGGAAATACAAAACATTCTTCTATTTCTTCTTTTGTAAGTCCATATTCATATCTAAAACTTTCCTTATAGTCAATCAATAACTCATAGTAAAAGTCAAATATAGGTATTGTTCTTATTGATATTGTGTTTTTAGTCCTATATTGCCCTTTCATTGTTCTTTCTAATGCACTTTCAACCTTTTCCATTTTACTAATTGCATTTTTTATAGATATTGTTCTTACTCCCTCTCTTAAATCAATAAATTTCCATTGTAGCCCTGTTAATTCCTCTACCCTCATACCGCTAAAGAATAACACAAAGAAAAGAGTATAAAAATAAAAGTTTCTAAATTCTCCTAATCCATATTCTTGATTTATATAGTATCTTGTTATTTCCTGTATATCAAGAATAGATATTATATTTCTTTCCCCTTTTCTTTCTCTATTGTTTACTAATGAATTTTTTATCTTTGTCTTTCTTATCCCTATATCTAATGTTTCCTCTTGATATTCGTCTACATAATATCCATTTTGACTTAACCATATATTAAACTTTATCAAATTCATTCTACAAAGCCTAACATAACCGCCGCCCAATGTATCTTTACTGTTTATATGTGATAACCAACTTCTAAAAGTAAATACTGATATATCTTTTATTCTTGTTTCTTTTACAGTTTGCGGCATATGATTATTATAGATTGCGTTTGCTGTTTGATATTCTTTTTTATTAGTATTGCTTGTTTCTTCATCTGATAATTTCTTTAAGTGTGCTATAAATTCCTCATAAGCTGTTACAAGTTTTTTATCTCTCCTTTGTGTAATATTGTTTCTGTCCTCTTTCTCTTTTAACTCCTTTTGTTTCTTTGCTTCTTTCTCTGCCTTTTCTAAAGTATCAAACCATGCTGTTTCACTATCCCTTTTCTTTCCCTCTCTCATAAAATAGTATCTTACTTTGTATTCCTTTTTCCCTGTTTTGGGATTTATTCTTTCTTTGTATGCCATTATAGCCACCTCCTAAAGAATAATATACCCCATTTCAGCCCCAAAAGTCAACCCCAACCCCATTTTCATTTTGGGGATAAAAATAGCGAAAAGCCTTGATTTTACTGGCTTTTCGCTAGAAAACTTACTCGAACTCAATCGTCCCCGGCGGCTTGCTGGTACAATCATACAGTACCCTGTTTACCCCTTTGACCTCATTTACAATCCGGCTGGCCGCCTTCGACAGCACCTCCCACGGAATCTCCGCGCAATCTGCCGTCATAAAATCACTCGTACACACCGCCCGCAATGCTACCGCATAATCATACGTTCTCTCGTCTCCCATAACGCCAACCGAACGCATATTGGTCAATGCCGCAAAATACTGCCCGAGTCCTTTGTCGAGCCCGGCTTTCGCAATTTCTTCCCGATAAATATAATCGGCATCCTGCACAATACGTACCTTTTCTCCCGTTACCTCTCCGATAATACGAATGCCGAGTCCCGGCCCCGGAAACGGCTGACGATATACAAGATGTTCCGGAATCCCAAGTTCCAGGCCGGCTTTTCGTACTTCATCCTTAAATAACATTCTGAGCGGTTCGATTATCTCTTTAAAGTCCACATAATCGGGAAGCCCTCCCACATTATGGTGTGACTTAATGGTTGCGCTCTTTCCGAGTCCGCTTTCAATCACATCCGGATAAATTGTTCCCTGCACAAGAAAATCTACCGCACCGATTTTTTTCGCTTCTTCCTCAAATACGCGGATGAACTCTTCTCCGATAATCTTGCGCTTCTGCTCCGGTTCCGTCACTCCCGCAAGTTTTGCGTAAAATCTTTCCTGGGCATTTACTCTGATAAAATTCAGTTCATAAAGGCCTTCCGGTCCAAAAACCGCCTCTACTTCGTCGCCTTCGTTTTTGCGGAGAAGTCCATGGTCTACAAATACACAAGTCAGCTGTTTCCCAACCGCTTTTGCAAGAAGAACCGCCGCAACGGAAGAATCCACGCCGCCGGAAAGAGCACAAAGCACCTTTCCGTTCCCGACTTTTTCCTTTATCGCATGGATAGCAGTCTCCACGAAAGAATCCATTTTCCAGTCGCCGTTACATTTGCAGATATTCATCACAAAATTCCGGAGCATAGTCATGCCTTCCACAGTGTGCATGACTTCCGGGTGAAACTGAACGGCATATAATCCTTTTTCCGGGCATTCCATTCCGGCAACCGGACAGGCCGGCGTATGGGCCGTAACCCGAAACGCTTCCGGTGCTTTTTCAATATAATCCGTATGGCTCATCCAGCAGATCGTTGTTTCCGATACATTTTCAAACAGGGCCGAGGTCGTGTCAACTTTCACTTCCGTTTTTCCATATTCACTGACAGGCGCCGGCGCAACTTTTCCGCCGAGCATATAAGCCATGAACTGTGAACCATAACAAAGCCCCAGAATCGGGATTCCAAGTTCAAATATTTCTTTTTCGCAAACAGCGGCGCCTTCGGCATATACGCTGTTTGGCCCGCCCGTGAAAATTATGCCTTTGGGCTGGAGCTGTTTGATTTTTTCCAGGCTGGTATTATACGGATGGACCTCACAGTATACATTACATTCTCTGACTCTTCTCGCAATCAGCTGATTATACTGCCCGCCGAAGTCCAACACAATGACCGTTTCTCTTTCCATAACGTTTTCCTCTTATGCTGTACATTTTTCAACAATTTTAACATGTTCCGATAAGCTGCATTATTGCTCGCAGAAAAGCTGTCCATAGGCTTGCGAAGTTCATCTCCGCAAGCAGGCAGACTTCCTGTAAACTATATTATAAAGATAACTGAATGGCTTGTCAAAGCATATCTGTTGGATTCTTCATTCTGATGTTACCTGTTACCGCGTCTGTTTGTGCAGGTATTTTTCCCTTGTAGCAAGCCCTCCCCGGATATGTCTTTCCGACTTGTTAATATCGAGCACTTTTCTTGCCTCGGTAGCCAATGCGGGGTTGATCTGTGAAAGGCGGTCTGTTACATCTTTATGTTTCGTAGTTATTAATCAGAACGCTATTTTCAAATTCATTGTTATCGTCAACAAGCACAGTCTCATTTAATCCTAAATCTCCAAAAAGCCTTAAATATATTTCTACATTTCCATTTTTATCTCCCTC
>CAJUAL010000022.1:0-5627 GCA_910584405.1 uncultured Vampirovibrio sp. | reverse complement strand
AACTTTTTTTAATTGTGCATTTGACATTGTACGAACATCTGTTATATCTTCAATTTCTTTAAAAGTATTATTCAGTACAGTTTCTAATTGCTCTTCTTTGGTTAAATGATATGAGATCATTTTTAACTCATTTTCTAAGCGCTCTATTTCTTTTTTGGAACCGCCTATCTTTTTATTCAAATCTTCTCTGGATATCAGATCATCTGCATACATATCCATATATTTTTCTCTGATTTTTATTAATTTTGATATTTGCTGTTCCAATTCTTTTTTATATTCGAGGTTTTCATCTCTCGCTTTATATACCTTTTGAAATTCCCCAATCACATAATTAATAACACGCTTTCGCTGTCTTAAAATCTTACTAAAATAACTTTGCAAAACCTCTATTAATTCTTCTTCATCTACTGTTACAGCATTAGAACAACTATCAGCTCCCTTCCCGTTGCGCCCAGAACATACCCACCGAATATAAGTATTCTTATATGTCCGCACCGTTCTCCTAAAAGACCAACCACACTCTTTACAACGGATAAGCGTAGAAAATAAATATTTGTTGCTTTGCCGCTCTTTATTTATATGAAATGCTTCATGTCTGCTACGAAGTATTTCCTGTACTTTCTCATAATCCTCGGTAGCAATTATTTTTAACTCTGGTTTATCAACCACAAACCATTCTGTTTCATCCTTTTCTTTTCTTTGACCAGTCAAAAAATCGCTTACTTCCTCCTTACCATTTATAATCTTCCCTGTATATAATTCGTTAGTTAATATCCGACATATTGCATTCTGGCTCCATTTACAATTACGTTTTGTTTTCACTCCACGCTCATTCAACATATTTGCAATCTTTGCCGCACCATATCCTTCATATAGATACCACTGATAAATCTGTTTTACAATATCAGCCTCTTTTTTATTAATTCCCAAATTAAAATAATCACCAACCATTTTATCATATCCGAATACAATATTAGGAACACGCCCCTTTTCTGCATTCAACTTTTTGCCAAATTTAACCCTTTTTGATGTATTCGCACTTTCTTCCTGTGCTAATGCTCCCATGAGCGTTAGCAAAAATTCACTATTCCCCATGCTGGTCATATTCGCAGTTAAAAACTGTGTCTCTATTCCTAATGCCTTTAATTTTCGGATATTTTGTAATAAATCAACCGTATTTCTGGCAAATCGTGAAATATCTTTTACAACAACCATTTCAAACAGACCTTTTTCAGCATCAGACATCATCTGTAAAAATTCTTTTCGGTTTTTTATTTTTGTTCCTGATATACCTTCATCAGCGTACAAGCGAACCAATACATCTCCTGTGCGTTCAGTATATTCTAAAAAAAAATCTTTCTGCGTCTTTAAACTATTTAATTGATCCTCTTTGTCAGTAGAAACTCGGCAATATGCGGCTATATTCATATCAAATCTCCCTATAATTTCAAATGCTTTCAGTTACTACTGATATTATATCATATATCATTATATACAGCAATATTCTTTCAAAAAAACACCCTACTCATTATCAAGTAGGGCATTCTATATTATTCTTATCTTCCTTTTCTTCTAATTCATTCATTGCATTTATCGCATTCTCAACTTTAATGGTATTTGCTTCCACAAAAATATCAAGTAAGTATTTGGCGGTTGCATCTATTGTATTCGGATTATGAAATATGTAATTTAGTTTTTGACATCTCACAATAAACCGCATCTCCTTCCTTATGACCTTTGTCTATCCTATGAGAAATAAGATTAAAGTATGTCTTATATCTTTAGCCAATCAGAAGGGATTCCGAAAGGGTATCGCTGTAAGTTGACGGGTATCTTTTGTGGCGGAATCCTGTCTTAATTTAAAACTTTTTTATTGAGAATCCCCTACTCAAAAGGGAGTTCTTCCTGATCGTATTTCTCTTCTTTATCAAATGGGATTTTTGTTCCTTCTGGTATGCTGTGAAACTCCTCATGTCTATGCAAATATTCCTGCATCGAGTTATACAGCTTGTACTTTCCAACATCATAATATTCTTTTACGAAGCCATTAAACCGCCTGATCCATGCCTCATAATCTGTTTTTCTCTCCGGCTCCCTCTGAATATCTGCATATTGCTGTTCAAACTCCCAGTTTGACACAACAAAAATCGTATCGTAGCATGCCACTTTGGGAGAGTAGCGCGCTGGCAGGGTAACAGGATAAATATCAGTATAATTCAACATATCCTGCATACGAAGGCTTGACCTAAATTCCTCAAACACCAGTTTGGGTTGTAATTGATACGAATCAAATGGATGCTGATAGTCTGTCACCCGATAGACATTTTCATCACCGAACTCATCCAGAATATCCCTGCTTTTGCCTGTGCCTGTTTTTCCACATACATAATGTACTTTTAGATCAAGCCTTCTTTCCCCTGTAAATTTATCCACAAGATATGTATGCCTGAGTTTTGCAATTTTATCAACGTGTTTGATCGCTGTCTCCCCACAGAGATCAAGTATCTCTGAATCTGTGCGCCCATCTTTTACTAATGAGTACATATATTCCAGATCGGAACGTCTGCCCTGATGCTCATCAGGACATTCGCCAAACTCATAAAATGTAGCTTCGTGATTAATCCCTTTATGTATTTTTCCAGATGAATCCTTGTATTCATATGATCCATCTTCTCTTTTGTTATGTTCTGGTGCAGATTTTAAGATATACGCTCGGTTCTGTCGAGATGTACCTATAACAGCATCAATATGCGCCGACGGGAATAAGTTCTTAATTGTAGAGAAATTTATGGCATTTATATAGTAAAGAAATATATGCCAGTGATAAACTCCCTGCGATCCTGTTTCGGCGCAGAAACAAAAATATCTACAAGCATATTTTTTTGCCTGTTTTATTATCGTCTCGGGCGTAATCCCTTTTTCTTCTGGATTATTGATCGTAAGCAGATACTTACGGTTTCTTTCATTTCTTATTTTTGATCCCATCGCTTATCTCCTTTCTTTTGCTGATTCTAATATAATAGAATTGCTTTTAATGGTCATTCAGGTTTTCAGCCTGAAAATGTGAAAGGCACCTGCCATTTGACAGATGCCCATTTTTATCAGACTTGTATTGTTATCTCTACATCCAGAATATCATCTATAATATTTACTATTCTGAATCCACTTGACGTAAAAGGATATGATCCCAGATAATATTGATTATCTGGATATGGCATAGTTGCCGCAGTATTTATTACCCGCTGACAATCTGCCATTATAACAGCATTCAGTTTGCCCTTGATTCTGTTCAAGATCGCCTGTGCCTTTTTTTCATCTTCTGCTTTCTCCCATTTAAAACGGTAGATATTATTATCGTCTTTATCATTTGTTTCTATTACAAGATCCGAGGGAAAGCGGATCTGCTTTAATCCTACTGGCGCAGACATCTGGCTAAATATGTTTGCTAATTCTGTCTGCAACTGTAATGCTGACTGGTATTTCAAAGCCTGTTGTTGCACAGACTGCCTTTTCTTTTGTTCATCCAACCATTTCTGGTGAGATTTTTC
Organism: uncultured Vampirovibrio sp.; assembly: GCA_910584405.1. Taxonomy (GTDB): domain Bacteria; phylum Cyanobacteriota; class Vampirovibrionia; order Gastranaerophilales; family Gastranaerophilaceae; genus Zag111. The sequence continues at coordinate 2,079 of CAJUAL010000022.1, read as the reverse complement.
CCACCGATCAGAGAGGGCAGTTTTTGCCCCCTGTATGAATTGTTTGTTGCTGATCATTGTCTCTCTCTCCTCTCAAATTTTTTTCTATTTTTTACATAGCGAAATGCTGTCGCATTATCTATGTAAAGAATCTCAAATACATAATTATTGTGATTCTCTTTTAAGGAATCAATATATAATGTTTCCAGTAACTCTTCCCCCGCAGAGTACAGGGGAATCTGACTTGCAGGGAGTATACATATTTCCATGTATTCCTGCATGATCCGTTTCATTTCCTGTACCGTGTAAGCACAGGGAATATTTGTTTTGGGAACCGTAACGATAAAATAAGTCATACCGTGCTTTCCCTGATCCCTATATTCAGTTTTTATATCTGCTTTTTCCACAGCAAATCCAAACAGATTGCTGTAATAAAAAAACATATAGTCTATTGCTTCGATAATATTTTTGTATAATTTTTTCATAAGATCTCCCTTTTTAGAATGAGGGGGAAGATAAGCAGAACCCCCTTTATTATTTACAATTCTATCTCTCCCATATCAGTTAAATCTTCCGATATAGATTCCATATCATTTATAACCTCAAAATCTTCTGCTTTTGCAGATACACCAGACAATATACGTCCATCCGATGCTTTGAGCGCATATGCAGTTAATTTTAGCTTCTTAAAGCTAATCATAACTGATATATCATTTTCCATCATCTCCTCTAATTTTCTGAATTTTGCCTCTATTGATGGAGGAAATTTGATTACAAGTTGCCCTCCACGGTAACCATTGCACGTAATCGCCAGTGCTTTTATGGTCTCTAATTTTTGCCCAGATTCATCATAATCATAGACAATCGTGGTATTTGTAACCTCCATGCCTTTATCGTTCATTGTCCTAGCCACAGTTCCTAAATTTAAATGTAATTTGCTTAATGGAAACGCCATCTTTTTTCTCCTTTTCCTTCTAATTATTTTTTTGCTTATCTTATCCTTTATTTTAAAAGGCTTGTCCTTTTATGTAATTCAGATAATCCCTGTGTTTTTGGGATTATTTTTTTCTTTAGTTATGCTTATCTTATATTTTATTATGGGGGATGATTGGATTTATGTCCGTCAGTTTTTGGGAGGGTTTTTGGATTAGTATTTTGATAAATTTTATAGATATGAAGCCTTTCATATAGAATATCCCTGCCTCCATTATTATAGAAACAGGGATATGAGAAAATCATTTTTCAGTTATGTTTTTGTTGATCTTTAATAAGACCTAAATACTCATTATATATGTCCTGTATTCTTTGCGCTGCTCCTTTTTGGGTAGCATGTCCTTCATAATCCATATCTTCCAAAATATCCAGAAAATGGAGAAGTGTATCATCAGGATCAGAAGCTTGTACTACCTTATTCAATAAGTTTCTGGATGCTACTACTAACAGAGTATTATCAGGATTCCTTATAGAACCTATTTCTGCATCGAAAAAATCCCGAAACTCTCTCAAAGAAAGACCAGATTTATTTTCGAAATATGTATCAGCCATTTTTTTCAGATTTTTACTGGTCTTAATCTGTGTAGGACTATCCGATCTAAAAAAAGTATCTGAAAATCCACATTCTATCAGCTTATCTTTTATTTTATTTATATCACCTGTTCCATTCTGAATCAGATGATTATAATAATCTTCATCTACACCCAGATATTTATAGAGACGGTTTGTGGCATTCGGGATTCTGTCAATTTTTGCCATATAAACATAGGTTTCCCTAATAAGAAACGCATTAAATTTTTTTGTTCCTAAATTCTTTTCATTTTTCATTCGCTTCTCATTCATCACAGGGGTTCTGGGTTCTCGTGCTTTTTTTTCCTTTTTCTCATTATCTTTAGTTTGATTTTTGATAATTTTTTGATCCATCTTATTTCTCCTTTTCAAATTTTTATCTATTATATCATAGCCTGTTTTATATAACCTTCAGAAAATATGAGTAAAACTGTGAAAGTAGGGGATTGGGGAAAAATATAGAATTTGAGTAATCTAAGATTTTGGACACAGATTATAACACGGACACAGGAAATTGAGGATAGTTTGTGTTGGAAG
>CAJUAL010000021.1 GCA_910584405.1 uncultured Vampirovibrio sp. | reverse complement strand
TGCGGTATTCCCTTTCGTTTTGCCTTTCCTTATATCTCTTCTTACGGATATTCCTTCTATTCTCTTTAATCTTTTTCCCGCTTTGTTAACTTTTTGTTACAATTCATCTTGAAAATTTAAGAAAAAGTGATTATAATAAGGATTACACAGTACATTAACAACACCTAGGGGACGTTTTAAAAGCGTGAGCCGGTGTTGCCGGAGTTGGCTTTGCGAAGGCAAAGACAAGCAGGGCAACATAATAAGAGCGACGTAAGAGTTTATGAAATAAACTCAACAGGAGCAAAGTCCCCAGATAACCATTTTATGGGGACGTTTTGGATTAGACAGGATGTTTGGTGAAAATAGGTTGCGAGTGCGGGCGCTGTTCCCGCTTATCAACGAGCAAAACAAATTAAATGCTAACAATGATAACGTAATCGTTGGTCGCTTTGGCGCAGACAGAGCTTTATTAGCAGCTTAGTCCGATTACATATAGCTACTCATAAAATCCAGCTTGCCGATTTTATGGGTCCATTATGCAAGACGCAGTGCGGTGATTGATAGTAACTGCATCAAGATAACTATCAAAGGTTTAGAGTTTCCTTTAAATAAAACCTTGGATTAACGGTATGGGTTTTGTGCTTTCCCTGGTTAATCGAGAGAATAAGTAACTACACTCGTAGAGATTTATTTTGATCCATTTTGGACGTGGGTTCGACTCCCACCGTCTCCAGTAATAAAAAAGGACTACTTAGGTAGTCCTTTTTTATTACTATAGTTGTGAAGTTAAGAACCCACACAAGGCAGAGCCTTGTCATTGGGTTCGAGCGGGAGCGAGCTGAGGCTGGAGCGGATTTGTAAGGGTTGAAAACCCGCTACAAATCGCGGAATTGCCGTTACACGCGAGCGACCAAGATACTCCCACCGTCTCCACCATTAATAAGTATAGAGCGCGTTTGCGCTCTTTTTTAATGCAAAATTTCCCGCACCACGCGGGCTTCCGCCAAATAAAGAGAGTTTACTATATCACAGATAGTCAGCTTTTCTCTTATATTTGCTCTTTATATTTACCCTTTTTCTTTCGGCAAATAAAAAGAGTCCTTTTTGAAATATAATACCATTACAATTAAAAAGGAGTATAATTTGACTTTGAAAATCTGAAAGCGGAAATATTATTAAGAAATTATGCTAGCTATATTTTATAATTTAAATATGAACATAATTTATAAAATAATAAACATAATATTTGCACTATTTTTCACAATGATTATTGTGTCAATATTATCTGATACAGAGTATTTTAGGATTAATGATACTGTATTTTTTAGAATTTTATCAATACTAACTTTAATAAGTATGTGGCTGCCGGTTTTTATAAGAACTAATATTTTTATAAAATCAATATGTATTTTTATATTTATTATTTATTTTGTTCTTTATATTTCTCATCCGTTATTATAAAACTTGTTATTTTTTATAATCAGGCAATAAATCGTGCATAAGTATTGAACAATTACAATATGGATATTTACGCCCTCTTTCTCGTTCAAGCCTGTTTGCAACTTGATCTCTTTCTGAATCTGCAATTGCTTCTTCAACTGTTACTTTGTGAGATCTGGCATACATGTTATGCCATTGATCAAATTTTTCTTTTTGAAGGTTTAATAAAATATTGGGCGCCCAACTTTTATTTCATTTTTATGATATTATTTTTTTACAAAGGAGAACTTGTATGGAAAAGATAATATTAAATTCTGAAAATGCTGTTATTAAGACAAAACTAGATTTAAAAAATTATGATATTAAAACGGAATCTTATCAAGAAAGAATTGGTAGTTTTATAAATGATTATGAAAGATTTGAGATTCACCCTTTTTTTCAACGACATTATGTATGGGGTAAAAGCCAAAAAAGTAATTTGATAGATACTATTTTAAAAGGTTTAACAATTCCGGCTATATATACTTATTTGGATATTGATACAGGTAAAGAAGTTGTTATTGACGGACAGCAACGTTTGATGACTATAAAAAAGTTTTATGATAATGAATTTTCGTTAGTTGATTTAAAAAATAATTATTTAAATGGTTTTGATTATTTTTCTATGCCAAAAGAATTAAAATTCAGGTTTGATAATTATAAAATTCCAATAATCCAGATTTTAAATGTAGATAATAAAGAAATTATTTTGGAAATATTTGAGAAATATAATACAGGTGGTATTCGTTTAAACAAACAAGAAATAAGGAATTGTGTTTTTAATGGTAGATATAATGATATGATTGTTGAATTAAGCAAATATGAGCCTTTTAATAATTTATTTAAAAAATCAGAAGCAGATAGAATGATTAAAGAAGAATTTGTTCTTGGATTTATGGCTTTGTATCAAGATTTAATTGAATATAACGGAAATATGAATAAGTTTTTAGAAAAACATATGAGTAAAAATCTTGAGTTAGATAATTTATCAGATGAGATGTTTAAAAATAAAACAAAACATTTAATAAATACTTTCAAAAAATCTATTGATGCGAATATTCAAGTATTTGGCAAGCAGGCGTTTAGAAATTGTATAACTTATAATAATAGTAAACAGATTATGTATAAAACATTATCAAAACCGGTATTTAATCTTCAAATGTTGGGATTTGCAGATTTTAATTTAGATTTAATTATCCGTCATAAACAGGAAATTAAAGCGAAATATGAGGAATTAATAATTTCTGATTCAAATTTTAAACCTCACTATAAAAAAATGAGTAAAGTTGCATTGAATTACAGAATTAATAAATGGAAGGAAGAAATTCGTAAAATTATTGATTAGATATTTGAATATTTCAAGTGAAATCTCCTATAAATACATGGTGAAGAATTTTTTTTATAGTGATAAGATTCTATGCAATGGAAGAAAAAGATTTAAGTATTTTTAAGCGGTTTTGGATTTATCAGAAAGAAAGATTTCCTGTGTTTTCATACGGGTTAATGGTTTTTACTTTTGCCTTTTCTGCTATGTCTTATTCGAAATTCTTGCGTGGAGAGCTAAGTTTTTCTTTTTTGACATTATTGATTGGTGGGATGACTTCATTTGGATATTTCTTTTTACTAAGAATTTTTGATGAATTTAAAGATGCGGAAGATGATGCTAAGTATCGCCCATATCGTGCTGTACCAAGAGGTTTGGTATCATTTAAAGAATTGAAATGGCTTGCGATAATTATAATTGGGCTTCAATGTATTTTAAATGCTGTATTTATTCCCAAAATGCTATGGGTTTGGGGTTTAGTCATAATTTATATGTTTATTATGGCAAAAGAATTTTTTGTCAGAGATTGGTTAAGAAAGCATCCTATCGCATATTTAATCTCGCATATGATGATTATGCCTGTAATTGATTTTTATACTACAGGTCTTGACTGGAACAATAACGGGATATCAATGCCTAACGGCTTAATTATATTTTTAGTTGTAACTTTTTTAAATGGTGTTGTAATTGAAATTGGCAGAAAGATTAGAGCACATGAAGCTGAGGAAGTCGGGGTGGAAACTTATTCATATCTTTGGGGTGAAAAGGGTGCAACTATTACGTGGCTTTGTGTTTTATTTACAACATTTATTTTTGCAAATATTGCTTGCTTTTATGCAGGATTTGGCAGTATGACATTTCTATTTTTGGTAATATTCTTGATTATTTGTGCTTTTCCGGCTTTCAAATTTCTTAAAAACAGAGAGCAAAAATATTCGGCAAAACTTGAAACAATGGCAGGTATTTGGACTTTAGGAATGTATTTATCTTTGGGAGGTATTCCTATGATTGTACATCTTATAAGAAGTTTTGGAGGTTAGATGGACGAAAAAACAGTTGGCGGAAAAGCTTATAATCTTGATATTTTAACAAAAAACGGGATAAATGTTCCAAAATGGTGTGTTGTAAATTCCGTTGATGATGATTTTGAGTTTGAAGAAGATAAATTATATGCTGTTCGCTCATCGGCTGTTGGAGAAGACGGGAGCGGTAATTCTTTTGCCGGTCAAATGGAAAGTTATTTGTATGTTAAACCTCAAGATATAAAGGCTCGGATTCAAGATGTTATAAATAGTGCCAATTCTGAAAGGATGAGATTTTATAGAGAGCAAAACGGACTTTCTAATGATGATATAAAAGTTGGTGTAATCATTCAACAAATGATAAATTCTGAGGTTTCAGGTGTTGCGTTTTCATCTAATCCTATAACTGGAAAAAGAAATGAGATTGTAATTTCAAGTGTTTTTGGGCTTGGTGAGGGACTTGTTTCAGGTGAATTAAACGCGGATACATTTACTGTTATTGGTGAAAAGATTACAAAAAATGTTGTAGAAAAACCTTATAAAATTATTTTTGATAAAGATAAAGGCTTTGGTACAACGCAAGTTGAAAATGAAAATCCGTCAGAATCTTGTTTAACAGATAATCAAATAAAAGAAATTGTGCGAAAGGTTAAAGAGATAGTTGAGATTTATGGAAAGCCGCAGGATATAGAATGGGCTTATGAAGGCGATAAACTATATATTTTGCAGACTCGTCCGATTACTACTTTAGAAAACATTGCAGATAAATCACAACAGGAAGTTATTTGGGATAATTCAAACATTATTGAAAGTTATTCAGGGGTTACGACACCGTTGACGTTTTCATTTATAAAAGATGTTTACACGGAAGTTTACAAACAATTCCTTCTTATTATGGGTGTTGAACAGGAATTGATTGAAGAAAATTCTGATATTTTCCAAATGCTTGGTTTGATTGACGGACGGGTTTATTATAATTTACTCAACTGGTACAGGCTTTTACGTTTAATGCCGGGGTATGAAATTAACGCCGGATTTATGGAATCAATGATGGGGGTTAAACAAAAACTTAACCAGATTCCGAAAGTAAAACCAAGCCGCAAAAATGAATATTTGCGTCTTGCAAACCTTGTTAAATCCTTGATAGTTAACCTGTTTAGGCTTCCAAAAGATATTGAAAAGTTCTATAAACACATTGATGCAACCCTTTCTCCTTATGAAGACGGGCAACTGAGGGGTAAAAGCGCAAACGAACTTGTTGAAATTTATTTTGAATTAGAGTCAAAACTAATGAAAAAATGGCAGGCTCCTTTGGTTAATGATTTTTATGCGATGATTTTTTACGGACTTTTGAAAAAATCATTATTAAAAGTTGACCAAAACGGTACTTTGCAAAACGATTTGTTAACAGGTGAAACGGGTATAATTTCAACAGAACCGATAAAACGAATTAAACAAATTTCAAACAAAATCTGTAACGGTGAAAACGCTGATAATGACATCAAAGAATTTATCAGGAAATTCGGTAATCGCTGTATTGGCGAACTTAAACTTGAAACAATTACTTATAAACAAGATCCGTCACTTTTGCAGTTTATTATCAATTCATACGTAAAACAGGGGATTATCGACCTTGAAAAAGAAGCTGAGCGAGAGCAAGAAATCAGACGTAATGCTGAAAAAACCGTGAAAGAAAAAATAAAAAATCCGTTCTTTGGATTTATATTAAAAAATGCACGTTTGAGGGTTAAAAACAGAGAAAATTTGCGTTTTGAGCGTACAAGATTATTCGGTTTAGTAAGGGAAATATTTTTAGAATTAGGTAAAAATTTTGCTTATGAAAATATTATCGAAACTCAACGTGATGTTTTCTATCTTACAAAGGAAGAGATTTTTAACTATGTACGCGGAACCTCTGTTGATATTGATTTAAAAACTATAATTAAAAATCGTAAAGAAGAATTTAAAACTTTTGAAGACAAGAATCCGTCAGATAGATTTTCAACATTCGGGACTGTATATAGGGCAAATCAATTTGCCGCAAAAATTTCCGACACTAATCCTGTAGAAGGTGATTTGTCAGGAATAGGTGCTTGCGCAGGGATTGTCAGGGCAAAGGTTAAAATAGTTCATTCTGTTGCAGAATCTTCAGGATTAGAAGGCTGTATAATGGTTGCTGAGCGCACAGATCCCGGGTGGGTTCCGTTGTTCCCGATTAGTAAAGGAATTTTGGTTGAGCGCGGAAGTATATTATCCCATAGTGCAATTGTGGCAAGAGAAATGGGTATTCCTGCAATCGTTGGGGTAAATAATTTGCTTTCAACTCTAAAAGACGGTGATGAAGTAGAAATGAACGGTTCCACAGGAACGATAAGGGTAATTGATAATGAGTAAAGGAATTGAAAAAAGAGCAAAATTCGATAAAATAAGATATGCAAATTGTTGGGAAGATCCTGAGCTTTTGCTTGAGAGTTTTTGCGGCAGGAAGTATATTTCTATTGCCTCAGCGGGTGATAATTCTTTATCATTATTGGTTAAAAATCCCGAAATTGTTTATGCGGTTGATTTGAGTGTTCCGCAAATTGCTTGTTGCGAACTGAAAAAATACGCTATAAAATTTTTAGATTATGATACTTTTTTAAAACTATTAGGGTTTAAAACCTCTGATAATCGGCTTGAAATTTATAAATCTATTGAAGAAAATTTGAGTTTGCAAAGCAGGTATTTTTTTGAACATAACCCTGAAATAATTGAAAATGGGATTATTCATCAAGGAAAGTTTGAACATTATTTCCAACTTTTTGCAAATAAAATTATGCCGCTTGTTCATAATCAAAAGAATTTGACAGAACTTTTTCTTCCAAAATCTGTTCAGGCACAGAAGCTTTTTTATGACAAAACATGGAATAATTGGAGATTCAAGGCATTATTTAAAGTTTTCTTTAACAAGTTTGTTATGGGGCGTTTAGGCAGGGATAAAGAATTTTTTAAATATGTTGATACTGCAATGATTTCAAAAAATATAAAAGAACGTGCGGATAAAGCGCTTAGAGATGTTCCGACCTGGAATAATCCTTATGTAAATTATATTTTATTAAATAACTTTGATTACGCGCTTCCACATTTTGCTAAAGAAGAAAATTTCAATATAATAAAACAAAATATAGATGCGCTGGAGATTAAAACAGGTACAATTAATGAAGTGGCAAAGGCTTCCGGCATGAAGTTTGACGGGTTTAATCTGTCTGATATTTTTGAATATATGGATATGGATTTGTTTAAGGAAATTTCTGCTCAATTGTTAGCTGTTTCAAATAACGGGGCAAGATTTTGCTATTGGAATATGATGGTAGATAGGCGGGTTTCGGAGATTTTACCTGAAAATTTTGAATACAAAAAAGAGTTGTCGCAAGAATTATATCTAAAAGACCGAGCATTTTTCTATAAAGATTTTATTGTAGATGAGGTTATAAAAAATGCTTAATATTATGATTGTTTCAGTAATATTTTTGGCGATATTTATTATTGCGGAAGTGTGGCGAAAATTTGGTGCGCCAACTGAAGTTACAAGAAAATTTGTTCATTTTGCGGGGGCATTTGTTACAATATTTTTCCCGTTTATATTCAAATCACATTGGACGGTTTTATTATTAGCTGTGGTATTTGGCGGAATAATGTTTTTTACTAAAAAGTTCGGATTTCTCCAATCTGTTCATGATGTTGAAAGGAAATCTGACGGAGCAATTTATCACCCGATAGCTATTTATATTTGCTTTTTATACTCACAAATTTTAAATCAGCCCTGGTTTTATGTTATTTCGATTTTAATTCTCGGGGTATCTGATGCTGTTGCAGCTTTGGTTGGAAAAAGTTACGGAATGAATGAATATATAGTGGAAGTCGGGAGTAAAAAAACATTTGAGGGTTCTTTTACATTTTTCTTAACTTCTTTTTTAATAACACATTTAATTTTGCTTTTGACAACTTCTGTCGGAAGATTGGAAACTGTTTTAGTTGCTCTTTTGATTGCAATAATTATGACGATATTTGAAAGTGTCAGCTTAAAAGGTGCAGATAATTTATTTATCCCGATTGGGACGATGTTTATTTTATCAAAAAATATTCACCCGACACTTGGGGGAATAGCGTTTCAGCTTGCTGTTTTAGTTGCATTTTTGGCAGGGTATTTGATTGTTATGTTTCCGTATAAGCGTGTCGGATTTTCGGGAATTGTGCTTTTAGGGTTGATAAATTATATTATTTGGGCACTTCTGGGGAATATTTATGCTGTGATTTTATTTGCGTTTGCTTTCCTTTGTCAAAAAACAAATCTCGTTTTGAATTATAATTGTGAAGAGGCGGATGCTTATAGAGTAAAACCTGTATTTTATATTTTGGCTGTACCTGTTATTTGTGCATTTTTGGGTGATTTTATCGGAGGTAATATTATTTACCCTTTTATTGCTTCAATAATTTGTGAAGGTTTTATTATTAAGACAAAATTTTTCAACGGTGATTTGAATAAAGGTTTGATTGTAACATCAATTATATCAATGATAATTTTAGGAGCGGCTTATGTATTTATCAGATAATAAAGAAGAATTTTTAGCTTTTCCTCGTGAATTGTATGCAAACGACCCGTTTTACACGGTACAAGCGGAAGATATTTCGGCTTGTGAACAACTATTTGTCGTAAAGGAAGATGAAAAAGTTCTTTGTCGTGCAGGATTTTTGAGTGGCGGACAATTAGGATTTTTTGAAGCTGAATATAATCTTGAAGCGGTTAAATTTTTGTTTGATGAAATAAAAAACTACGCAAAATCAAAGGGTTATGATTACTTAATCGGACCGATTAATGGCTCTACCTGGAAAAAATACCGTGTAACCCTGCCGTCAAATAATCCGCCGTTTTTACTTGATAATTATAACAAACCTTACTATGCTGAACTGTTTAAAAATTGCGGGTTTGAAACGATTGCAAATTACACATCTTCAATTTGTCGTAACTTAGATAAAGATTATTCAAGATTAAAAAAATTCTCATCAATTTTTGAGAAAAAAGGTATAAAAATTCGCAAATTTAATCCGGAAAATTTTGAACAAGATATTAGAAAAATTTATGATATTTCTGTTAAAAGTTTTGTAAATAATTTTCTTTATACCCCGATTGGGTTTGAAGATTTTTATAAAATGTATGAACCTGTAAAAAGGTTTTTGAATCCGGAATGGGTTTTACTTGCAGAAAACGAAAATGATGAAGCCGTGGCTTTTGTGTTTGGGTTTGATAATTTGTATTGTCGTGATAAAAAGTCGCTTATCGTGAAAACATTAGCGCAAATTCCTGATTACAAATACAAAGGAATCGGGTCATATTTGGTTGAGGTTTTACATCAAAAAGCTCATTTTGCGGGATATGATAATGTAATTCATGCTCTTATGCACGAAAGTAATGTGTCTGCTAATATTCTTGCAGGCGAGCTTTATCATCGATATAAACTTTACGGAGTGAAATTATGACAAATAATATTGTAGAAATTCTTTTTGAAAATGCTGAAAAATACCCGAATAAATTAGCTATAATTCATAAAAAAGAAAAAATAACTTATAAAAAATTGGCACAGGATGTAAAAGATTATGCGCAGTATTTTTTATCAAAAGGTATAAAAAAAGGTGATAATGTGCTGATTTTTGTACCAATGACGATTGAGCTTTATAAAATTCTTTCTGCGATTTTTTATATTGGAGCAACAGCGGTTTTTGTGGATGCCTGGGCTGATAAAAACAGGTTAGACCAAGCTTTGACAATTGTTCATTGTAAGGCATTTATAGCCTGTCCTAAAGCTTTTGTCTTAAAACTTATGAGTAAAAAAGTTCGAGATGTTGGAATAAATATTATGTCAGGAACAATTCGCAACCCTAAATCCAAACGACCGATTGAACCTGCTACGCCTGATACAACTGCGCTTATTACATTTACGACAGGTTCAACAGGACTTCCAAAAGCTGCAAAAAGAACACACGAATTTTTACTGGAACAGCATTACGTACTAAAAAAACATTTAGCTCCAAATATTAATGATGTTGATTTAGCAAGTTTGCCTGTTTTTGTCCTTCACAATCTTGCTTGTGGTACGACTTCAGTTATTCCTGATTTCAACCCGCAAAAACCGTCGGATATTATTCCTGAGAAAATTTTAAATGATATAAAAAATAATAATGTTACAACTTCTGTAGGTTCGCCAAGGTTTTATGAAAAACTTGCAGAATTTGGTAAAATAGAAGGTTTAAAAAAGATTTTTACAGGCGGTGCTCCTGTTTTCCCAAAGAGTGCCAAACTTTTGCAGGAAAAATTTATTGATTGCGATGTTGAAATCGTTTACGGTTCAACAGAAGCTGAGCCTATTGCATCAATTTCTACAAAAGAATTGCTAAAGTTTCAGGGCGATGTCAAAGACGGTCTGTACGTTGGGAAACCGATTGATGATATCAATATAAAAATTATAAAATCATCAAATGAACCTATTGAAAATTTTGAATCAACTTGGCTTTTAGTCGGCGAAATCGGTGAGATTTGTGTTGAAGGAAAACATGTACTAAAAGAATATTACAACAGTGATGAGGCACAAAAGTTTGCCAAAATTCATTACCAAGGGCAGGTTTGGCATAGGACAGGTGATGCGGGATACTTAGATAATGAAGGTCGATTATTTCTTATGGGTAGAGTGAAAAATCGATTTGTACATAATAATAAAGTGGTTTATGTATTTCCGATAGAAAATGCATTACTTGAAGTTGACGGTGTTGAAATCGGAACAGTTCTGAAACTTGGAGAGCAAATTATATTTGCTGTTGAAACAAAAATCCCGCAAGAAAAACTCGAACAAGAATTAAAAACACGCGGATTTGAATTTGATAAACTTGTAATTACAAAAATCCCGCGCGACCCAAGACATAATTCTAAAATCGATTATGATAAGCTAAAAAGAATCCTCTCATAAAGAGAGGATTTTTGAATTTATAAACTTTCATACCATTCTTTTAAGTCTTTACGTTTAACTTTTCTTGTAGAAGTTTTTGGCAGTTCATCTCGGTGAAGGATTACGACAGTTGGTGTTTTATACGGCGCAAGATTGGCTTCCGATAAGCGCTTAACTTCTGCTTCAAGTTCTTTTTGAATTTCTTCATCAGATTTTTTTGCAAGCTCGTCAGACGGCGTTATAATTACTCCGACTTCTTCTGTTCCTGCTTTATTTCCTGATTTTATGGTTAAAGACATTACGCAAAGCTCTTTGATAAGCTCTGAGGTTTCCAGTACTGCTTCAACTTCTTCCGGAAATATTTTCTTTCCTCCGCCAAGAACAATCATATTTTTAATTCTGCCTGTAATTTTGATAAATCCTTGTTTGTCAATTTCACCTATATCTCCTGTGTGGAACCAGCCGTCTTCGTCTATCACCTCGGCGGTCATTTCAGGTTTACCGTAATATCCTTGCATAACATTTGGTCCTGTTGCAAGAATTTCACCATTAGGCGCAATTTTTACCATAACAGAAGGCAGAGCTTGTCCGACTGTTCCAATTTTTGAATGTCCGTAACGGTTTGTTGAAATTGTCGGAGAGGTTTCTGTTAAGCCATATCCTTGGAATACAGGAATGCCGATTCTTTCAAAAAATTCTGCTACATTATCTTCTAATGGTGCGCCGCCGCAGATAAAACATTCTAATTTCCCTCCCAAACCGTCAATTACTGATTTGAACATTAAACGACGAATACATCTTGGCATATATTTTGCCAGAGCATAGAGAACTCTAAATGCTTTCTGTGCTGTTTGGGGTTGTTTTTTTATTTGTTTATCAATGCTGTTTTTAAGCATTTTCGCTACAAGCGGAACTACAATCATATTTGTAATCCCTTTTTCTTTCATCGTTGTAGTTAGTTCTTTCGGGTTTAGAGATTTTATATAAACGATTTTTGCGCCCATATAAAGCATTCCGAAAAATCCGCAATCAAGTTCTAAAAGGTGATTTAGCGGTAAAATAGAGAGTAATGTATGTTCGTTTGTTAATTTGAACATCACTTCAAAATCGCGAAGTTGTGAGTAAATATTACCAAAACTAATCATTACACCTTTAGGGTTGCCTGTTGTGCCTGATGTATAGACAATTAGTGCTGTTTCATCTAAAGTTCTTGGTCTGCCTAAATCCTTTTCAATATCAGCTTCAAGAGAGGAAACTCTGGCGATTTCAGGATTATTTACCCCCTCTTCATCATCTAAAACAAAAATATGTTCAATTGAGTTTACATTGTTTTTAACCTCAATGGCGTGTTCTAAGTAGTGGCTTGAACAAAGTAAAATTCTAGGGTTACAGTCGTTTAATATATGAGTATGTTCAGGTACTGTAAGTTTAACATCTAACGGAACCGTGATTGCTCCTGTTTGAATTGAGGCAAACATTCCGATTGAAAATTCAGGACGAGATTCGCAAATTATCCCGATTCTTTCACCTCGCTGTACTCCTAAGGTTTCGATAAGGTAATTGGCAAATTTCTTTGCTTTTCTTGAAATTTCTATATAGCTTAATTCTTCGTAACCGTCTTTTGTTTTTAGGGTCAAAGCTTTTACCTGTCCGTAAATGTCACCTTTTTCCTGCATCAAGTCAAGGAAGTTTGAGTGTAATTTATGGTCAATATTATAAAATGCACGGCGTTCAAGTGATTTTTTCATAAAGTTTACGCGTGTTTGAAGTTCGTGTGCAATTTCTTTTTCTGACTCGTTGAAATCAGTGATTGGCTGCCCGAACTGGACAACTATTGTGTTGAATAATTTTGGAAGTCTTCTGGTTCGTCCCCAAGTTTCAAAACCGCCTTTAATAGCAAACGGAATAATCGGTGCATTAGTTTCTTTTGCCATTAAACCTACACCGCGGTTAAATTTGCAAAGTTCACCATTTGGTGTAAATTTACCTTCAGGAAATATTATTACTGCTTCACCGGAGTTTAATTTTTGATTAGCGCTTTCAATTGCCTCTATGCCTTTGCCGAATTTTAGAGGTAAAACATTATAATATTTTAATAAATGTCTTACGATAGGAACTTTAAACGCCGCAGGGCCTGTTACAAACCACAATTGACGATTTGTTGCCATTTGTATAATAAACGGATCCAAGTGTCCTGTGTGATTACCTGCTAATATGCATTTACCCTTTCTTGGAATATTTTCAGCACCTTCAACTCTGTATCTGAAAAGAAGTAAAAAGATTTGTCCTAAAGTGGCTTTTAGCAAGAAATATCTGAAAGACTTGTCAAATACGAGTACTAATGCTGCAAGTACAAATGAGAATATTGCAATTCCTTTAAATACATTTAACGGATTAATAAATCCGATAATATGAGCGACAATTATAGTTCCGATTAGGAAGCTCAAGGTGCTTGCAGTTAATTGTAAACCGAAAATTTTACCTCTAACTCTATCCGGTGTAATTTTTTGTAAAATAGTATCAAGCATTACGATTACGACAGCATCAGCCATTCCGATTGGTATAAGCCAAATCCATGCAGTTTCTATACTTTTGCATAAAGGTGCAGTTACAAGAGCTAAGCAAAGTATAATGAATCCGCTTGCAAATAAATGCGGGATTCTCATAAGTCTTCCAAAATAAATTGCCGCAGCCATACCCGCAACTATTCCAATACCTAAAATTGTTCTTAAATATGTTAAATCACTGAAAGCTAAACCGTAATAATCAGTAATTAAAGCGTTTAAACTGTTTGAAAATACTGCAACAATAAATTGCAGACAAATTGATAATCCGATAAGATACAATACTTTTTTATGGTTTTTAAGATAATCGAATGCTGTTTTTAATGGGTTAGATTTTTTATCCGTAGAAAATTTTTGCGGGGTTGGGAATTTTAATGTAGCAGTCAGAATCCCTGCAATTAAGTACATACCTGCAATGATACATAAAGAAGTTCGTATTCCAAAATGAATCAAATAATTAGCTGCAAAAGCTCCAAATAATAAAGCTACCGTACCAATAGATGAAGAAAGAGCATTGGCAAATTTTAGTTGATTGCTTTTAACTATATTGGTAATTGCTGCCATTTTGGTTGAGTAGAATATTGAGGCTCCCAAACCCAAGCAGAAAGCTCCGCCATATATTGCAAATGGAAAGTCGAATAATGAATAGTATATGAATATTCCCAAGACAAGAACTCTATAAAAACAAGCTCCGGACAAAACAGTTTGTCTTGGTAAATTATCAGCTAAGTTTCCGGCAAAAATACTCAATAAAAATTGCGGCAACAAGAAAAAGAAGAAAACAAGCGCCATGTATTTTCCCGCACCTGTATGTTGTTGTATCAATATTGCAACAATCAAGAATTGTACAATAGCATCTGCAAAGTGTGAAAATACCTGTCCTAAAAATAATTTATCAAATTCAAAATTTGCTAAAGGTCCAAACTTCTTCTTAATCTCGTTCATTCTCTCTCCTTTATTTTACTTATATTATTATAAGTTTTCTTATCAATAATGACAATAATGTAAATGCAGGTTATTGACTAATCAATTCAAAAGAAGGGTATTCTGAACATTTTGGATATTTATCAGGGGCTTCGATTATTCCTTTCATGAAGATATTATTGATTAATGCCGGTTGATTATCGATTAAAACATCTGTTTTGTCTGCTTGCTGTAATGTTGTAAAACCTTGCCCGCCGTTTGCAATGTATGAATCTATTGCGCATTTGTATTTTTTGTTTGAAGGTATAGGGTTTGAATACTCATCAAGCAAAGGTTTTTCGTCTATATAAATTTGGTCAAGTTCCCAGCTTTTCAAATCAGGGTTGTCGTGGCCTTCAATTTTAATATTGTTTGAGCATTGTAAAAATTTCGGATTGCTGCTGCCATAACCATTTGATTTTAATGCGTGTTGAAATACTTCTTTTAATTGTGAGGTGTCAAGTTCAACTGTTTGAATCGGTGTTTGCGCAATCATTGTTTTTTTGAACAGATAATTTGTTATAAATTCATTTTCTTTGTATGGCATTGGTTTTAATAAAAACCCTGTTGAGAAAAATGCAACATCAGCATCTGATACGACTTTTATTTCATCAGCAAGAAAACTTCCAAGAGGACATGGTTTTGAATATTGTTTTGTGAGGTTTAAGACATATGGTGCGATTTCTTCTGACAAGCCTGATGTTTTTTCATATTCTTCCAAATCTTTTGCAAAAACTTCGTCAACTTCTAATCCTTTGTTTTTAATCCTTTTAACATCATTTACTTCAGAAATATTATTCTCATGTACAAGATTCATTTTGTACATTGAATCGCTGAATGATTCAGGATAATAAATGTTTAACTTAGTGTCAGGCTCGACATAATCATGGTCGTGACCGCCTATTGTAACATCAACTTTTATTCCGTTGTTTTTACAAGTTTCAATAATATCTTTACTTGCGCTCATGTAATCATGGTTTAATACAATAACATTATCAGGTTTTTCTTTTAGAATTGCATCTTGAATTTCACCTAATACTTCAGTTTGTTTTTTAGGCATAATGCCGAATCTTGCCGTATTTATATTATCTATGCAAAATCCTGTTATAAATGTTTTATCTCCGTCACGTTCTACTACAGTATAGGGTTTTAACCAATCAGGGCGTGTCCCGTCAGAATTAAAGATATTTGCGCAAACGGTTTTTATACCTTTTGATGTGAATGTCTTAATTGTATCAATAAGATTATTAAGCTGTTCTTTATTAAACCCGAAATCGTTATTGCCAAGTGTCATAACCATTTCAATATCTGGTTTTGCTTCTTTCATTTTAATGTAGCTGTCACGCTCAAGTTCCCTTGGGTAAATGCCTTTGAAAATGTCACCGCAGTTTAGTAATAATACGTTGTCATCTTTTGGGTTATCCTGTAAAATTTTTGATAAAAATGCTCTGGTTTTTCGGGTTTCTTGGTGCGAATCAGATATTGCGTATATTTTTGTTGTTCCGTTAAAATTTTGATTATATTTGTTTGATATTATTTTCATACTCGTATTAATATTCGTGAATATAATTTTTTGCCAAGGGTTTAGTAGGTTTGTGTAATAAAAAGGAGAAAATATATGGCAACAGTTGAACCTATCAGAAAATTAAAAGATATTAAAAATATCGAAAATTTTTTGGCAAAACAAAAAGAACGTGATTTATTGTTATTTACTTTTGGAATAAATTGCGGATTGAGAATTTCAGATATTTTATGTTTAGATGTCGGGGATGTGAAAAATAAAGATTTTGTACAAATTATTGAGAAAAAAACTAATAAGTTTAAAAAATTCCCTATAAATTCAAAGTTAAAACCAATGATTCAAAAATATACCAAAGATAAAAATAACGAAGAACCGCTTTTTAAATCTCGGTTTAATAACAGATTGGAACGTACTGCCGCATACAGAATTATACGTAACGCTTGTAAATGTATCGGAATGGACGAACTTGTCGGAACTCATACATTAAGAAAAACATTTGGTTATCATCATTATCAAATGTTTAAAGATGTGGTAATTTTACAAAAAATTTTTAACCACTCATCTCCGCAAATTACTTTAAGATATATTGGTATAGAACAAGATGAAATCTATGAAAGCTGTGCTAATTTTATTTTATAAAAAATATTGCAACAATTTCGACAATTTGTTGCAA
>CAJUAL010000020.1 GCA_910584405.1 uncultured Vampirovibrio sp. | reverse complement strand
AAACCATTTCACGGTTGCCTTTAACCATTTCTTGAATGATTACACCTTCAAGACCGTCGATAAGTCCTTTTTCTGTTAACTTAGCGATTAAATCTTTATATTCAGCTCTTAATTGTTCTTCAGAGCCGATATTAACTCTTACACCGCCAACATCAGTTTTGTGAGATGTTGTTTTTGAAGTCATTTTCATAACAACAGGGTATCCGATTGAGTTACCAACTTCTACAACTTCTTCTTCAGTTGTTGCAAAACCTGATTTACATACTCTGATACCGTAAGCATCCAATACATCGATTGATTCACGAGTTGTTAATTGAGCACGACCTTCTGATAGTGATTGTCTGATAATTTGTTTTGCTTTTTCTCTATCTACATCAAATACAGGGATTTGACCTTCAGGTCTTTCCATCCATTTTCTTTGTTGATTTAATCTGTTGAATCCGTCAGCTGCTTCTTCAGCATACATAAAGAACGGCATATTAACATCTAAATCAGAAAGTTTTGTAAAGAAATCATTCTTAGTCATAAATACACCGATAACAGGTTTTTCAGGGTATTGAGATTTGATTTCCATAACGGCTTTAGCAACATCAATATCTTTCAAACCTAAGAACGGTAAGTAAATAACCATAATCATATCAACATTAGGGTCAGCGATAACTGTTTTTAATGTTTCTTTGTAGTGTTCGATAGGAGCTGAAGCAATCATATCGATTGGGTTTTTAACAGAAGCTGCAGATGGCAAGAAGCTTCTTAAAGTTTCTTTAGTAGAGTCTGTAATTTGAGCCATTTGCATACCATATTCACAAACAGCATCGGTTGCCATGATACCAGGGCCGCCTGAGTTTGTGATAATTGCAACTCTGTCACCTTTTGGAATAGGGCAGTTTGCAAAAACTTTAGCTGTTGCAAATAAGTTTTTCAAAGAATATTCTCTGATTACACCTGATTGGTTTAATAAAGCGTTAGCAGCTTTATCTGCACCTGCAAGTGAACCTGTGTGAGAAGATGCTGCTGAAGCACCTGCTGCTGAACGTCCTGCTTTTAAAGCAAGTACAGGTTTTTTCTTAGAAATTCTTGAAGCTAATTTTCTGAAGTTTGAAGGATTTTGAATAGACTCCATATATAGAAGAATTTGTTCAACATCTTCTTCATTTTCCCAGTATTCTAAAGCTGTTTCAGCGTTAACATCAGCTTGGTTACCGATAGAAATGAATTGAGCAAAACCAAGGTTAAGGTCTTTAAGGATATTCAAAATACCGCCGCCTAAAGCACCTGATTGAGAAACGAAACCGATATGTCCGCGTTCAGGTAAAGATTCTGCGAAACATCCGTCCATTCTAACTTCAGGATCTGTATTTACAACACCCAAACAGTTAGGACCAACACATCTCATACCATATTCTCTAACTTTTGCAAGTAATGCTTTTTCAGCTTCTGCACCTTCTTTACCGGTTTCTTTGAATCCGGCAGTAATAATACATAAACCTTTAATACCTTTTTCGTGGCATTGATCAATTGTATCCAAAACGAATTTAGCGTTAACAACGATAATAGCTAAATCTACTTCACCAGGAATTTCTTTTACTGAAGTATAAGCTTGTAAACCTTCAATAATTCCACCTTTTGGATTTACAGGATAGATTTTACCGTTGAATTTGTATTCTTGCAATCTTTTCATAATATCTGAACCGATTGTGTGTTCTTTTGTTGAAGCACCAATTACCGCAATGGCTTTTGGTTTCATAATTTTGTCTAAATTTGTCATGTCGTAATCCTTTCTTAGTTCTATACCTTAATTATACACAAAACAGAATTTTTGATGTAATTTTTATTACAAAAAATACATAAAAAAAATCCATACACAAAGGTGTACAGACTTTTTTTACATGAAAATTTATTTAAATTATGAATACCCGTTTTGAATCCATTCACGAACTCTTAATTCTGCACCCAGTTCATTTGCTATTTGACGGCATTTTTCAACATCGAGTCTTCTTCCTTTATACCCGTCAACAATAGAAGCTACCGTCTTAATTCCTGCATTGGACGAGCATTTAATAAACTTTTTAACTTCCTCATATGCTCCCTCAAATTTTGGTTGAGAAAGCTCGTCATATTCTTCACTTGATGAGGCATTTAAACTTACTGAAAATTCATCAACCAATCCCGCAAGATCCGGCACTACATTCTTTTTATAAATAAAATTAGCATGCCCGTTAGTATTTACTCTAATTTTTGCATTCGGGTAGTTATCTTTAATATATTTGGCAACACGACGCAAAACTTCAAACTTAAGCATCGGCTCGCCATATCCGCAAAAAACTACACCATTTGAAATATCAAACTTTTTTAGTTGTTCAATTACATCATCGCTTGTAAAATCTTCATTATCAAGCCACAATTCCTGACCGCATACATCATCTTTATCTTGCCTTAAGCAAAATATACATTCATTTGTACAACGATTAGTTAAATTTATATAAACTTTTTTTTCTAATTCATAAACTAAAATATTTGACATATCATCCACCTCAACAGTAAAATTATCATACACTCAAACTTTTTTTACAAGGGGTAAGTATAGGGGAAGAAAAAGATAAAAAGCAAAAAATATTTTTATGTTTTTTAAAATAAAAAAAGGAAAAATTATGTTAATTCAAAAAATTTCTGCATTAAATTTATATAACACACAATTTACAGCACAAAAACAAAGGAAAACAGTTCCCAATTTATCACAACCGCACATAGACAGGTGTGAATTCGGAATCCTGCATCAAGACACACAAGACACATTACAAAACATACAGGATAACTACTCTAAAATAAAAGATTATTTTGACAACCTAAAAACAAGCCCCCTAAAAGCCCGTAAAATAAGAGAACGTTACGAATCTCTGATAAGAAGAAACAATAAACAAGGATTAACATTTAAAAACCCCGAAACCGATGAACTTGTAACAGTATTACAAAGCAGAAACAAATCAAACAACTTACTAAGATTTATCATAGAAGGAAAAGAGTCAACAACACATCTGTTAGTTGAAACGCCAAACAGGGTTATAAAAAATATCGACCCAAATGCACCTTACGTAATTCCGCCAAAATTCAGATACATGACAGACACTGAAATTCAGGCATCAGGACTTCCAAAATATGCTGAATTTATAAATGCAGAAGTTGAAAAATATCACCAATATCTGCAAAATTATGATGAACTTTTCCCGCGCCAAAAGTCAGGACCAAAAGTCGGATATAAAAGAAAACCTAAACAAGAACCAAACATTGAAAAAACATATACAACCGATGATGTTTCAAAATTATTTGCACAGGGAACAAAATTCCCGCCGCACGTAACACCTACAATATCACCAAGATCCGGTCAAATTTTAGGACTAAATCTTACAACTTCAAACGGAAACACTCTTAAAATTTATAAAAGTATGATAAAAGATGTTACACCTCCGTTTTTATATATTTCGTTTATAGAAACCGCAAAAGACGGAAGCAAAAAATATTTGAATATTGCCTCTGACTCAAAAGAATTCTTACCATCTAGTATTGCAGGAAAACCATTAATAGATGATGAAGGATATTTACAGGTTTATACGGAAGAAGAAGCCGAAGAAAGAGGTATTTTAGATAAATTCAACGAATATATGAATGAAATTTTTGCCCAAAATACCGAATCAAGAGCCAAAGTTGAAGCGCCAACATTGATTTATAAGCCTAAAAAAGCCGCAAAAAGAAAACCTCGAATTGAAGACATACGCATAGAAGATATTGAAGATAAGAATTTAAACAAACTGCTTGATAAAAATAAAGATTCTATTCTTGATTAGGTTTAATCAAGAACTTAATCGCACGCCCTGCAATATGTTCTTCCATAGCGTATTCAACTTTTTCTAAAGGCAAAGTATCCGTGATAAGTTTTTCAACTTCCACATCACCTGATGCAATATAATCTAGCGCTTTTCTAAAATACTTCGGAGTATGATGAAACACGCTCATCATCTTAATATCACCGTAATGCATTTTTGTTGTGTCAAAAGTAACCTTAGAACCTGATTTACAACCGCCAAAAAAATGTACTGTACCGCCCGGTCTTACGCAATCAAAAATCTGTTCCCAAATTTCAGGTAACCCTACACATTCAACCGCGACATCAAGCCCTTTACCGCTATCTGAAAATTCTTTAAAAATTTTGACAGGATTAGGATATTTTTTCAAATCAATAATCTCATCAGCATGAGCAAAATCTTCTGCCGCTTTTAATTTCATAGGATTACGCCCGCCAACGATAACCCTTGCACCCATAAGTTTTGCAATACGAGCAAACATCAAACCAATTGGTCCAATCCCGATAATTCCGACAGTATCACCTTGTTTTATACCTGTTCTTTCAGCTCCGTGAACAACATTAGCTAAAGGCTCACAAAAAGCAGCCCTGTCAAAACTTAAATCGTTCGGTAAAATAAGCATATTTTTTTTAACAATACGAGCAGGAACAGTTATGAATTGTGCGTAAGCTCCGTTTAGCAGATTTAAATTTTCGCATAAGTTATACTCTTCACGCTTACAATAAAAACACTCACCGCAAGGTGCAGAATTAGCGGCAACAACTCTGTCACCAACTTTAAAGCCTTCAACTCCGCGTCCGAGTTTTTCTATAACTCCAGCAAACTCATGCCCGAATCCTGACGGAACTTCTTTAATCAATACAGGATGACCGCGGCGAAAAGTTTTCACATCAGTTCCGCAAGTTAATGCAGACATAACTTTTACGACAACTTCACCTTCTTCAGGTGGTTTTATCGAAACTTCTTCAAATCTTATGTCCTTTGGCGCATAATACTGTATTGACTTCATAAGTTCAGCATAACTCAAAGTAGGAAATAAATAAAGAGCCGTCGGCGAAAAATTACGCCGACGGCTCTTTTAAAATCTTTTTATGCTTGAGCTTCAAGTTGAATAATTTTCTTTTCTGCCTGCTTAGAATAATTTAAAGCATTCGCTCCGAATACCATTCCCAAAATAGGAACTACCCATTTTAAAATAACACTCGGATTTTTAGAAAATAATGCCGCAGTTCCGCTCATTGCACCTGCTGCAATTGTTGCAGCACCAATAACTTTTGCCTGAGTTTTACGTTTTTTCAAAACATTTACATCATTTGAATAAAACGAATTTACATAATTAGAATAACTATTAATTATGGACATACTAAAAACCTCCTAAGCATTTACGGGATATTTTGCATCTAATTGTTGTTTTAATTGTGCTATTTCTCGTTGTGCATCTCTTAGCATTCCTTCAACAGCATTTCTTTCTGCAAGATTCATATCTTTATGTTTTTCCAATGTATTTTGTAAAAACTCAACTTTTACATATGCTTGTTTATAAGCGATTTCATCTTTTAACTTTGCAACAATAGGATTTGCCTGAGTACTTGAAACTCCACCAACATTTGCTGTTGCATAACAACCCGGATAACTTACTGCATTAACACTCATTTAACTTTTCCTTCCTAAATTTGTTTATACCTACAAAGTTATAAAAACAAAAAACATCCAAAAATTGCTATCTTGCAAACACTTTTGTTACAATTGGATATACGCCTTCAAAATTTTATTTTCCAAAGTGTCATTTATTGCTTTTTGAACTTTTTCAAGAGGGTAAACAGTAGAAAGTCCCGCAACATTAACCTGCTTATCCGCCAACAATTCCAAAGAATCCCTCAAGTCAACAGGAGATGGCGAATAACTGCCAAGAACAGTCAATTCTCTATAATAAATTTCGTTGTTTGCATACCCAAAATTCTGCGGAGTACTTGAAAATACTAAAATTTTACCTCCGTCGCGAACAAATTTTAAAGCTGTATCTATCGCCTTATCAGCTCCTGACGTCATAAAAACTCCGTCGGCTTTAATACTGTCACACATTTCAGATAATACAAATGCCTCAATTCCAAGATTTTTCAAAACCTGAACCCGTGATGCTATTAAATCACATCCGATAACATTCATCCCAAAAGCTCTTAACGCCTGTGACATTAAGATTCCGATAGAACCCAAACCTATAACAAGCACAGTTGAATTTTGTCTTAAACAAGCACGCTTAACTGCTCGAATACAGCAAGCTAAAGGTTCATAAAAAGATGCTTCTTCATTTGTTAAATTCTCAGGTTTCAAATAAGCTACATTTTTCAAATGTTCTTCCGACACATAAATAAATTCACTAAATCCGCCCGGTTTAATATTAGTTTCTTTAAAATGTCTGCACATTGAAACATTACCGTTTTTACAATATTCACATTTACCGCAAGGAATATGATGAGAGGTAACAATAACATCTTCAACTTTAAAATCAGTATCAGAATCTATTTCAACAATTCTTCCGACAACTTCATGACCTAAAACAGTTCCGTCTTTTACCAGATGCTGCTTTAACTTAACAATATCAGAACCGCATAACCCGCAGCCAAGTCCTCTTAGGATTGCACCTTTCCTGCCGTTTAACTTTTCATTTTCTCTATCTTTAACAACTAATATATTATTTTCAATTTGAGCAGATTTCATAGTAACTCCTTTTAATAAATTACGGCGGATTTTTCAATCCGCCGTCTTACAAATAAAATATTGCTTAGGCTTTTTTCTTATATTCATCAATTGCCAAAATAGCACAGATGATTAAACATATAATACCTGAAGCCAACCAGAAATAAATCGCGCCGTCCCAGTTTTGTACACCGTTTTTACCCAATTTATCAACTAAGAAACCAGTTCCGGTAGCTGATAAAAACGCACCGATATAACCGAAAGTTCCGGTAAAACCTGAAGCAGCAGAAGCTACCTTTTTAGAACTTGATTCAACTGCGCAAAGTCCGCCAATCATCATCTGAGGACCGTAAGTAAATGCCCCTAATAAACCGATGATAGGATAGAATGCCCAAGTATTTGTATTGAATCTCAAAGCAATAATAGCTAAAATTACCCCAACTAAATAAATTAAGTTAACAGGAGCTCTTTTACCTTTAAAGCATTTATCTGAAATTAGACCTGCGCACATAGTACCGACAATACCTACCAAAGGTAATGAAGCAATCATACCTGTAGCTTTTTCAAGTCCGATACCTTTTGCATTTTTCAAATACATAATCATCCAGTCTTCAGCACCGAATCTGATAATGTATACAAATACATAAGCAATTGCCAATAACCAGATAGTTTTATTACATAAAACGTATTTTTTGAAGATTTGAACATAAGACATTTCATCTTCTTCTTTTTTATCTTCAGCACACTGTTGTTTAACCGGTTCATTTCTATAAACTTCAACATCAGGCAAACCTAAAGACTGCGGTCTGTCACGTAATCTTTCAAACAACCAGATTGCAGTACAAGCGGCTAAAATACCTGGAACTAAAAATGCAGCTCTCCAGCCAAAATGTGCAGCAATGAAACCTGCAATAATAAAGCTTAAGAAGGTACCCGTTTGGTGAGAACAAGACCAAGCAGCCCATTTTGTACCACGTTCAGAGTTTGAATACCAGTAAGTCAAACTTTTTGCAACAGCAGGGAATCCTGCAGATTGGAACCAACCTGAAACACCCCATAAAAATGCAAGTGTCCATAAAAGAACCATTGCAAATACTTTAGGGCTTAACCCTAAAACTCCGATAGCACTTGGAGCAAGAGCAAAAGCAATATTTGCTAAAGCTGTCATCAATAATGCTGTCGGGAAGAATTTTCTAACATCTGAACCGTCAGCCAAAACGCCGTTTACAAACTTACCGATACCGTAAGTCAAATATAGCGAACTGCCTAATAAACCTAACTCGGTTGCAGAATAATGAAATTCATCCATAATTCCCGGTAAAGCTACTGCAATATTTTTCTTACACAGATAAAAAATAGTATAACCGATAAAGCATGAGTAAAACATTCTCAAACGCCAATGTTTATACATAGAATCTACTTTTTCAGAATCCTGAATAGGTTCTGCGATCGGAGGCTCCTTAAAAAACGCCCCTAATTTTTTGAACATAAGTGTTTTCTCCTTATTTGTTATTCTTAATAACCTGAATATTTCTTGTTTCTGTTAATTCTTGTCTGGCATTTTTGATAATTTCTCTTTTATCTTCATCCAAACTTTTGCCGTTAACAAGTCTGTCTATAAATCCCGTATTTAATTTAACAGCTTTTTCCAATGCGCCGATTTCTTCCAGAACGGATTTTATTGCATTAAAATCATATCCGAAAGACTGTTTTGAGTTATAAACAAGCATATCACCTTCTTGAGAAGTAATAGGTGCTCCGCCTTCCTCAAAATAAAGCTTAAATACTGATTTCAAATCCTGCATTTCTGATTGCAAAGTTGTCACAGTATTTTGCAAACGTAAATATCTTTCAAAAAGATACTCAACATTTTCAAGCTGTTTATTTTCCCAATCGTACTTTTGAACATAAAGTTTTTTAAGCTTAGGGTAAGCCAAAGCAAGCCCCATTGTATCACCCATAGCACGATGTCTATCGGTAATTTCAACCTTAAACTTCTCAGTTAAAGCGCCTAACCCATGTGCATCTAATTCCGGATAAACTTCTTTAAACATTTGTTGCGTATCAATACGTTCATTTGAAATTTCTTTTCCAGTAACTCTTTTTGAAGCTTCATTGATAAATGAATAATCAAATATTGCATTATGAGCAACTATAGGATAATCTCCGATAAATTCTAAAATTTTAGGAAGAACTTCTTCTTCTGTCGGAGCATCCTCAACCATTTCCTGAGTAATTCCGTGAATTGCAATACTGGATTTTCTTATATGTTGTTGAGGATTAATCAAGGTCTGAAATTCATCTTTAATTTTACCGTTTTCTAACCTTACGGCAGCGAACTCAACCATTTTTTCTCTGGTATAATCCAATCCAGTGGTTTCTGTATCTAAAACTATCTCAATTACTTTTTTTCTTGCCATTTTCTTGTCCTGATTGTTATTTATATAGATAATAGCACAAAAATTTTTTCTATGATAATATATGAACAGTTATGTGAAGGGAGAAGCAAAATGGGAAAAGTTATTGAAATTAAAGATATTGATTTTGAACAAGAAGTTTTAAATTCCAAAATTCCTGTTGTAGTAGACTTTTGGGCAACCTGGTGCGGCCCTTGCAGAAAACTTGCTCCCGTTCTTGATGAAATTGCACAAGAATATGAAGGCAAAATAAAATTTGCAAAAGTTAACACG
This sequence comes from uncultured Vampirovibrio sp., assembly GCA_910584405.1. GTDB lineage: Bacteria > Cyanobacteriota > Vampirovibrionia > Gastranaerophilales > Gastranaerophilaceae > Zag111. The sequence goes on along the minus strand of CAJUAL010000020.1, from coordinate 7,751 downwards.
GAAGACTGCCTTGAAACAGCCAAAGCTTATTCAATCAGCGGACTTCCAAGCCTTTTAATCTTTAAAAATGGTGAAGCCGTTGAAAGATTAACAGGACTTATGCCTAAATCAACTATCATTTCTAATATTGAAAAACATATTTAACAAAAATGAAAATAATTTCCACTTTACAAAAATTTTTATTCTGCTATAATCAAAAGTGTAAAAAATGAGAAGAAAGGTGGAAATATTATGAAATTTGTATGTACAGTATGCGGTTGGTCAACAGAAGCTGATAAAGCACCAGAAAAATGCCCTTTATGCGGAGCTACTACTTTTAAAGAAGTAGGCGGAGAAGCTAAAGTATACGCTTGCGAACACAACGTAGGCGACGGCAAAGTTGAAGATGCTGAAATTATGGAAGGCTTAAGAGCTAACTTTAACGGCGAATGTACTGAAGTAGGTATGTATCTTGCAATGGCAAGAGTTGCTGAAAGAGAAGGCTATCCTGAAGTTGCAGAAGCTTACAAAAGATATGCTTTTGAAGAAGCAGAACATGCTGCTAAATTTGCTGAATTATTAGGCGAAGTTGTAACAAACTCAACTAAGAAAAACCTTGAATTAAGAGCTGATGCTGAACACGGCGCTTGCGAAGGTAAACTTGCTATCGCAAAAAGAGCTAAAGAACTTGGATATGATGCAATTCATGATACAGTTCACGAAATGGCTAAAGATGAAGCTCGTCACGGTAAAGGTTTCGACGGCCTTTTAAAAAGATATTTCAACTAGAAAAACAGATTCCGGGTCAAGCCCGGAATGACAGCAAAACAAAAAGGCGGCGGGTTTTCAAACCCGCCGCCTTTTTATTATAAACCTAAATATTTGCTCCGCCTTCTGTTTTTAATTTTTCCATAACATTTTTAGAACCGTCAGTGTGTTTTGTATATTGCAGTACAAAATCCGTAGCTTCCTGATCGCGTGACACAGCTTCTTTTATGGCGATAATATCTTCCATTGAAAGATTTTTCATCTCTGTATTTGATTTATCAAAAAGCGATGATTTAAACTTCTTCTGGACCTCATATTCAAACCCCGGTAAACCCGTTTTCATAGAATACCAGCGGTAAAAATTATGAAGCATATAGAACTTATCTATATCACCAACTCCTAAAACAAACATTGGGGGAGTTTTTAACTTAAACTGTCTTTCTGTAATAAACGATAAAAATAATGCATCAAACCCTTCTTTTTCACAGATAAATCCTTCTTCTTCTTTGATAAGATTCAGATATTTATCGGCTTTTTCAATCCTGTAAACAGGTGTTTTAGCAGCTTTTATATAACTCAAAAGCAAATCCGGATCACAATTTGTACGTTTTACAATTGAAGATACACCTTCTTTAACTTGCTCAATTAACTTCAATGTTTCAGATTGAAGCGATAAATCCGCACCGTTTCCGTAAACAGTTTTGCCTGTTTTACTTGAAAAACTTCTCTTTGTTGTATTTTTCAAACTGTTAAGTAAATGTCTTTCTCGTAATGATAAGAAAAAGTATTTTATATCTTTAAAAATATTACTCATAAAAATATTCTAAAAGAGTTTTTATAAAATTTACACATACAAACAGATGAGAAACAGGGGGCAAGTTCGAAGAACTTGCCCCCTGTCAAAAATCTAACTTAAAATATAATTTAATAAAGTTCTGACCCCTACACCTGTTGCACCTTTTGAGAACCCGCATTGAGGTTTATCCAAAAATGCAGTTCCTGCAACATCAAGGTGAGCCCATTTAACTTTATCAGTCACAAATTCTTTCAAGAACATGCCGGCAGCAGACGCACCACCGTATCTTGTACCGGTGTTTTTCATATCGGCAACATCACTGTTCATATTATCTCTGTACTCTTGCCACATTGGAAGCGCCCAGAATTTTTCACCTGATTTTTTACCGATTTCGATAATTCTGTTGACGAACTCATCATCATTACCCATAATACCTGAAGCCGCAGAACCTAAAGCTACCATACAAGCACCTGTTAGGGTTGCAATATCAACAACTTCATCAACTTCAAGCTCGCAAGCATAACAAAGCGCATCAGCTAACGTTAATCTACCTTCCGCATCAGTATTATCGACTTCTATTGTTTTACCGTTTTTAGCGGTAACAATATCACCCGGTTTATATGAACTGCCTGAAGGCATATTTTCACACGCTGCAATAATCCCGTGAACTTCAACATCAGGTCTTAATTTTGCAACAGCTTTCATAACACCTAATACACAAGCTGAACCTGACATATCATCTTTCATATTAAGCATAGAAGAAGCAGGCTTAATATCAAGACCACCGCTATCAAAGCACAAACCTTTACCAATAATTGCAATACGTTTTTTCGGATTTTCCGGAATATATTTCATATGAATAAACTTAGGCGGCTGAACGCTTCCCTGCGCTACAGCAAGATAAGCTCCCATACCCATTTCTCTTATTTTTGCTTCATCATAAACAACAGTTTGTAACCCTTCAAACCCTTGAGCAATTTCAGCTAACTTAGAAGGTGTAGCAAAAGCCGCAGGTTCATTTGCAAGATTTCTTGTTAATTTCATTGATTCTGCAACTGTTTTTGCTCTTTCCAAATCGCCTGAAACAGATTCTGAAAGATAAATTTCAGAAATCCTATGTTCTTTTTTGGTTTTATATTTATCAAAGTGATAATTAACGATAGAAACGCCCAAAACGACTGCTTCAACGTCACTTGGTATATCAAACGCAACAGATTTAGCTTTTAATTCAATACATTTTCTAACAGCTTTTGACACAGCTTCTCTGATTGAATTTGAATCAGCTTTCTCCTCTTGTCCTAAGCCTAAAGCCATAATATAAGTTGACGGAAACTCTTTTTGAGTATGAATTACAAAAGTTTCGCCTTTTTTACCCGTAAAAGTTTCAGGTGCAAAACGGTCAACTAAAGGATTTGAAGTTTTACAACCTTCAAATTTTCCAATAACAAGAACATCGCAAGGAATCTCTCTTACTTTGTCTTCAATTTTTATTTCCATAATAAACTCTCCTTTTCGGGTTTATTATAGCACTAATTTTATTTTTTTTCAGCCGCATTCAAAGATTTTATGGCATAAGAACGTAATTCCTGTGCCTGCTTATGCTCAGGATTCATCTTCAATGCAATATTTAAATCATCAATCGCAGGAAGATACATTTCGCGCTTGCAGTAAATAATAGCCCGTGTTAAGTATTTTTCAACATCATCAGGATCAAGTTTTATTGCAGTATTCAAATCTTTTTCTGCCTGCTTTAAATCTTTTTCGGTTTTACTTAGTAATGCGCCTTTTTCAGCGTAATACTCCGCATTATCAGGATTTAATTCAATAGCTTTATTATAATCATCAATCGCAGATGTATAATGATCTAACCTTGACTCAGCAACAGCACGTTCGTAATATGCAGAATCGTTTTTCGGATTAACTTCAAGCTCGCGTGTAAAATCTTCAATCGCATCTTCATATTTTTGCAAACCTAAATTTGAAATTCCGCGATTGAAATATACTTGTTTGAAATTTTTATTCAAATCAATAACTTTTGAATAATCGCTAACGGCACCCTTATAATCTTTTGCATAAAACTTGGCAACTCCGCGATTGTTGTACGCTTCAATATTTTTACCGTCAAGTTCTATAACTTTAGAATAGTCTTCTATTGCCTTTTTATATTCGCCCTTGTTGCGATATGCAATCCCTCTGTTGTAATAAGCTAAAACATTATCTTTCTCAAGTTCTATTACCTGCGAAAAATCTTCAATTGCTTCATCATACTGTTTTAAAACAACTCTTGTAGTCCCGCGATTTAAGTAAGCATTTGCATTTTGAGGGTTTATTTCAAGTTCTTTGGTATAATCATTAACAACTTCGTCATACTCTTGCATATTAGCTCTTGCAATTCCGCGGTTATAATAAATATTTTCTCTGTTTGGATCAAGTTCAAGAGCTTTAGTGTAATCAATTACGGCATTTTTGTAATTACCCGATAAAAACTCCGCATTACCACGCTTAGCATAAGATTCTGCATTTTCAGGATTAACTGAAATAGCCTTTGTATAATATTCAATAGCCAAATCATACTGACCCGCATCAAAGCTTGCAATTGCTATATTAATTAATGCAACTTCTTTTTTCTGTTTTCGTGTTAATTTTTCAGCTCCGAAAACAGGAGAAAACATTAAAGCTTCGCCTGCTAAAAGTCCTGCAATTATAACACTTGTAAGGATTTTCTTTTTCATAACAATAATTCCAAAAGTAATGCTAAGATTACAACTTATGTCGATAATATTATAAACATTCTAAAATTTCAAGGGCGGGGTCTATTCCCCCGCACCTTCAACGGTTGCAAACCTGAAATCATTAACCCAAACGTCAAATCCGCCCTCCATTAACATAACAGGATAACCGTAATCCGCTAAGATTAAACAAGCACTATCTCCTAAATGACATTGCTGATTATAACAATATATAATAGTAACCTCATCTTTTGAAAGCTTATCAAGATTTTTATCTAACTCATCTTTAGGAATAGAAACAGCTCCGGGGATATGAGCAATTTGATAATCAGCTTCCGCTCTAACGTCAACAACTCTAACCCCGCCTTTTTCCATAAAATTTTTCAACTCTACAGGACCAAGTGTGTAAGCAAGTCTTTTTGAGAAAAAACATTGAGCTTTCTCAGTATTCAATCTAAGTTCTTTAATTTTTTCATTCATAAACATTTATCCTTTCTTTTTAACAAAGAAAGGATAATATGATTTTTAAATTTTAACCTCCGCAATCGGGGTAATATTGCTTTAGTTATGTTTGGGGGTAAATGAAAAGAGTTAAGTCTTTCATTTATAAATTATGCCATATACATAAACGGTACATGAACATATTCAGATTCGTGTTTAGGGGCTACACAACATCCGCTTGGTGTGCAAAGTATATTATAAGCCTTAACGATATTGTAACCTAAAGCCTTGATAGGATTAGATTGAACCATATCTGCATTTTTAGTATCATGTAAATCTTTTTCGAAATTAATTCTTGCATTAGGGCTTTTGTCTAAAGACATCAAACCGATCTTAGAAGCTGAATTATTTGAATTAGATTCACCAAATGATATATATTTTTTTGAATTATTTGCTAATTTTATAGGACTAATAGTTAACATCTCTGTTCTCCTTTCGTTATTAAGTGTTCATTTAACACTTCATCTAACACTTTCACTATAAACCATAAAGAAAATTTTGTCAACCCCTCCTGTGAAGTTTTGTTAAGCACCCAAAACCCTTACATTTTGTGCATTTTCGATAAAGTGCTAAAAATACACTTATTGCCTTAGTTTCAACTGCTATGTTTTTAGTAAATTTCCGACTTTTATCCGCCGCAAGATTATTAATATAAATATTTTCTCCTACATATAAATGATTTATTAATATAAATACCCGAAATGCATAAAGAAATTATAAAGATTGTAAAATTTACACTTGATTTTATTATATATTTACAGTAAAATGTAATTGTGATAAAAATCACAAATTACCCAAAGTAAACCATATTATAATTAATAATTAATATGCTTATATAAAAAGGAGAAAATCATGACAACAAAAAGCAAAAAGACTGTTGAAAAACTTGAAAAGACTTTAAACACAGAGTCTAATCTTGTTGAAAACGCAGAACAATTAGAACTTCTGATTGAAAGAGTTGTGAAAGCTCAAAAACTTTATGCAACTTTTTCTCAAGAACAAGTTGACAAAATTTTTAAAGCAGCAGCTACTGCTGCTGACAAAGCTCGTATTCCTCTTGCAAGAATGGCTGTTGAAGAAACAGGTATGGGAATTTTAGAAGACAAAATTATCAAAAACCACTTCGCATCAGAATACATCTACAACAAACACAAAAACGCTAAAACTTGCGGAATCATTAAAGAAGACAAAGCTAACGGAACAAAAACAGTTGCTGAACCTTTAGGTGTAATTGCAGGTATCGTTCCTACAACAAACCCTACATCAACTGCAATCTTCAAATCTTTAATCGCATTAAAGACAAGAAACGCTATTATCTTCTCACCACACCCTAGAGCAAAAGATTCTACAATCGCAGCTGCAAAAATCGTTTTAGAAGCTGCTGTTAAAGCAGGTGCTCCTGAAGATATTATCGGCTGGATTGATGTTCCTTCAATTGAACTTTCAAGCCAATTAATGAAACACCGTTCAATAGCTTGTATCTTAGCTACAGGCGGCCCTGGAATGGTTACTGCAGCATATTCATCAGGAAACCCTGCATTAGGTGTAGGCCCAGGTAATGCTGCTGCTGTTATTGATGAAACAGCTGACATTAAAATGGCAGTTTCTTCAATTATCATGTCTAAAACTTTTGACAACGGTATGATTTGTGCTTCAGAACAATCTGTTGTTGTTGTTGACAGCGTATATGAAGAAGTTAAAAAAGAATTTATCTACAGAGGAGCTTACTTACTAAACTCTGCTGAAGAAAAGAAAATGATTGATCTTCCGTTCATCGATCCGAAACGTGGAACAGCTCACCCTGCTATCGTTGGTCAATCTGCTCATAAAATTGCTGAACTTTCAGGATTTGAAGTTCCGGAAACAGCTAAACTTCTTTTAGCTGAAAGACCTTCTGTTGATTGGGAAGATCCGTTCTCAAGAGAAAAATTATCACCAATCTTGACTATGTACAGAGCTAAAGACTTCGCTGAAGCAACAGAAATGACATACGAACTTGTTTCAAAAGGCGGAGCTGGTCACACTGCTGACCTTTACACAGATACAAGAAGCCAGGAAAGAGTTAACGCATTCGCTGAAAAAATGCCTGCTTGTCGTGTATTAATCAACTCACCATCAGCTCAAGGCGGTATCGGTGATTTATTTAACTTCAAACTTGAACCGTCATTATCTTTAGGTTGCGGTTCTTGGGGTAAAAACGCTATATCAGGTAATATCGGTGTTGAAAACTTATTGAACTATAAAACAGTTGCTGAAAGGAGAGAAAACATGCTATGGTTTAAGGTTCCACCTAAAGTTTACTTCAAAAGAGGCGCTGTGGATTTAGCTCTTCGTGAACTTCAAGGTAAAAAACGTGCATTCATCGTAACTGACAGATTCTTATTCAATTCAGGTGCGGTTGACAGTATTGTTAACGTATTAGATGAAATCGGTATTGATCACCAAATCTTCTTTGATGTTAAACCGGATCCTACACTTTCAACAATTAATCAGGCTATGGAAATCATAAGACCATACGAACCTGACGTAATCATTTCATTAGGCGGCGGTTCACCAATGGATGCTGCTAAGATTATGTGGTTACTATATGAACAACCTGATACAAACTTTGAAGATATCGCTATGAGATTTATGGATATCAGAAAAAGAATTTGCGGTATCCCTGAATTAGGTAAAAAAGCTACAATGGTTGCTATCCCTACAACTTCAGGTACAGGTTCAGAAGTTACTCCGTTTGCAATCATCACTGATGATGAAACTCACGTTAAATACGCAATCGCTGATTACGCTTTAACTCCTAATATGGCTATCGTTGACCCTAACTTCGTTGACGGAATGCCTAAAGGCTTAACTGCTGCATCAGGTATTGACGCTTTAGTTCACGCAATCGAAGCTTACGTATCTTGTATGGCTACTAACTTCACTAACTCTAACGCTTTAGAAGCTACCAAGTTAGTATTCAGATACTTAGAACGTTC
>CAJUAL010000019.1 GCA_910584405.1 uncultured Vampirovibrio sp. | reverse complement strand
CTCGTTTTTTATACATCATTTTATTTAAAATGTGATAAATGTCTTGAAATAAGTAATTTTAAGCTGCAATTTAAATTGTCATAATCACTTCAATCGGGTAAAAACCCTTGTATTCACTTAATTCCAAAGAATACATCATTTTAAATATTTTGGTGTAATATTTCTCTACCGATTTCTTTATCGGCTTATCTTTCACGTTTCTTTAACTCTTTGGGGGACTTTTTTACATTTTGAAATACTATATATCCTCTTAGATATATTATACATCTGTTTTTATAATATTTCAAGTGTTTAAAATTTTACTCTTCAGTATAAACAAGTTTTTTTCTAAGTGACCATTGAATTAGAGTCAATATAAGTATTATTAAAAATAATACATAAGCAATGGCGCACGATTGACCAACATTAAAATATTCAAATGCATTTTTATATATCGCATAAACCAGAACATTTGTTGAATCAAAAGGACCGCCTTGCGTCATAAGATAGATTAAGTCAAATACTTGAAAAGAGCTTATTGCAGTTACTATTACAACAAAAAATATTGTAGGTGAAAGTACTGGTATAGTTACATTTTTAAATATTTGCCAGGAATTTGCACCATCTATTTTTGCAGCTTCAAACAAACTTTGAGAAACAGCTGACAGTGAAGATAAAAATATTATCATATTATATCCGATAAGTTTCCAAACCGAAACAATAATAAGAGCAGGCATAGCAAATTTACTGTCATAAAGCCAGTTGATATGAATATGTAAAAGCTGATTCAACAGTCCGATATTAGGATCAAATATCCAAGCCCAAACAATTCCTATTACAACCATTGGGGTAATAAACGGTAAAAAATAAGCAGTTTTATAAAATTCAGCTCCCCGAATTTTAGAATTAAGGATTGAAGCTAATAAAAGCGGAATTATTATCCCTAAAACAGATGTTGAAATCGCAAATACAACCGTATTTAGTAATATCTTATAAAATAATTCGTCTTTAAATAATACACGATAATTTTCAAACCCGACAAATTGTATAGAATTTAACAAATCCCATTTTGCAAAGCTTAATCCAAACGAACAAATTACAGGAATAATTATAAAAATAAGAGTACCTAAAATTGCAGGCAAAATGAATACCCAACAGGCAGCATGCTCATTATTTAATAATTTTTCCATAGAAATTTTCATGATATGATTTTATTATAATAAAAAGGTTAGGAGATGTGAATTATGCAAAGATATGAACACGCATTTGGCAAAAATGATATTAGAGGAATTTATAACGACGATATTACAGAAGAATTATTTTATAATATTGCAGAAGGTTATGTAAAATGGATTACAGAGCATAACGACAAGGACACAAAAGATTTAAAAATCAGTGTTTGCATGGATGCAAGACTTCATTCACCATCTCTAAAAAAGGCTTTAATTAACGGATTAAAGGATAGTAATGTCGGGCATATTGAAGATTTAGGACTTGCACCGACACCTATCGGATATTACTCCGAAGTTGCTCATAATCTGGACGGGGCAATGATTATTACAGCAAGCCATAACCCTAAGGAATATAACGGGCTTAAAATGACTTTTAACAGACAAACACTTAACGAAGTTCAAATTAAAGAAGTTAAAGAATTGACGTTCGCCAATTGGAAATCTCTGCCGGAATCACTTAAAGATTACAATTTTACAACAGAGATTTTACCTGAATATATTCAAGAAATGAAGGAAAAATTTGGAAATATAGGTCAAGGTATTAAAGTTGTTGTAGACAGTGCTAACGCTACAGGCGGAATTGTCGGCCCTCAACTTTATAAAGAACTTGGCGCAGAAGTAATTGAGTTATTCTCTGAACCTGACGGGACTTTCCCTAATCACCACCCAAACCCAAGCCAGTTGTCAACTCTTAAAACGTTATCTGAAACTGTTGTTAAAAATAACGCAGATTTTGGTATCGCATATGACGGCGACAGCGATAGAATCGGCATAGTTGATTCTACAGGGAAACCTTTAACCGGAGATAAGCTTCTTTTAATATACGCAATGGATATAATAGAAAACAAACCAACAGTAGTATCTGAGGTTAAGTGTTCTCAAGTATTGTTTGATACAATTAACGAAAATGGCGGAAACGCTGTTATGTGTAAAACAGGACATGGTTATATTAAAGATAAAATGAAAGAAACAAATGCCATTCTTGGTGGTGAAATGAGCGGGCATACATTCTTCAAAGACAGATATTACGGATTTGATGATGCGATTTACGCAGGCTGCAGAATGATTGAAATTGTTTCTAAGCATAAAACACAAAATTCTAATTTTAAGCTTGAACAAATGCTCGAACCTTTTAATAAAGTATTTACAAGTGATGAAGTACGTTTTCCTTGTCCTAACCACTTAAAAAAAGAAGTTTTAGAAGCAATGAAACAAGAAGTTCAAAATAATCCTCAAATGTTCGGTTCTGAAATAAAAGAGATTGTTACATTAGACGGTATGAGAATCGTTTTTAAGGGCGGTTTCGCATTAATTAGGCAAAGTAATACCGAACCTGTATTTACTCTCCGATTTGAGGCAAATAACGAGTCTGAATGTAATCAATTTAAAAATGCAATGGTCGGATTCTTGGAAGATTATTTAAAAGCAAAAGTTTAATATTGTAGGAAAAAGAGATGAAGCAGGAAAAGGATGACAGACAGACAGACAGACAGACAGACAACGTGACTTGTATATTGATTTAGCTCGCGGAATTTGTGTAATCTCAATTATATTTATTCATACTGTATTTTGGTCTGGTGGGAATTATGTACCCAATTGGGTCCGTAATTTAAGTTTACTTGTTGATGTTCCGTTATTTTTCTTTTTAACTGGATGCACAATGTCTATTTATTCAAAATTAAATCCTTTAAAACAAATACTTAAATTGGCATTGTTATTTTTCTTTACTGTAGTTATATGTCAAACAATTTATTTGAACTTTGATTTGAAGAATTTAATTGCTCCTTTGATATTAGCTAATGCTAAAGTTCCTCATATCCGATTAATAGAAGGTTCATATTGGTTTGTTCCGGTTTATGCTGTTTCTATTCTTTGGGCAAAAATAATGCTTGATTATTTAAAACCAGTGGTTATTAATTTTTTTATGTATTTGGTTCCGCTGTTTTACTTGTATTTATATTTTACTCATAGCACTTATAACTACCCGGCTGTATTTAAAGGTGTATCATGTCAATTATTTTTATTCCATTTGTGGCTTATATTTTTAGGATTTAAAACTTATAAAATAAATAAAAAGCATATTTGGATAGGACTATCAATTTTTGGCATAGTTGGGACATTAGCCTTTATTTTTAATGAAACTAATTTTTATTTACAAACATATAAATTCCCTACATCTTTACCTTATATCATTGCAACAATGATTTCTATAGGTATTACTATGACCCTAAAACAAACTGTAAAACCAAGTTACCTCACATATTTAGGTGAAAATGCAATTTCATTTTATCTTGCGCAATGTATAAGTTCATCAATATTGTTTACTTTTGTAAGAATTATCAATATTAATTGGATTTACAAATTAGCAATATGTTTTTCTTTGAATTTCTTTATAGCAATGATTATAGGTTTTCTTATAACAAAACTTGCACCCAAAATAACTTCTATCATAATAAAATAATTATAAAAAAAGATTGGGTATAAACCCAACCTTTTTTTATTTATTATATTCACTGTATTCTTTGGCAACTTCGCGCCATTCGTCTTCTAAAACACTGTATGCATGGTTCCAGAATTTTTCTATCGCGTAAGTTTCACGTTCTTCTTTATGAAGAATATGCACAACTACATCACCGTAATCAATCAAATTCCAGCGATTTTTCATATCATTTTCCTGTCTAACAGGTAATCGTGAGAAATTCTTTTTAACATTATCCTTTACAGTTTCCATTAATGCCTTAACCTGCGGAGTTGAATCCCCTGTTACTATTACAAAATAATCAGCAAGTGAAGATACATTGCTTATATTTAATATTGTAATATCTTTTCCTAATTTATCATCTAAAAACTGTGCAACTACACATGCAAACTTATGCGAATCCATTATTTTTTAACCTTGTCACCTTTCATTACTTAAGCATATCTACACGGCGTTTATGTCTTCCGCCTTCAAAACCTGTTTTAAGCCAAATATCAACAATATCCAGCGCCAAATGTATACCGATTACTCTTTCACCAAGACATAAGATATTGGCGTTATTATGAGCTCTTGAAACTCTGGCTGAGTAAGTATCACCGCATAATGCAGCCCTTACTCCGTGAACTTTATTAGCTGCAATAGACATACCGATACCTGTTCCGCAAACCAAAATTCCGCGATTTACTTCCCCTGAAATAACCTTCTCTGCCACCTTATTTGCAATAACAGGGTAATCACAAGATTCAGGGGTATGTGTACCAACATCAACAAATTCTATATTTCTGGATTTCAGATAATCAATAATACTTTCTTTATACTGAAATCCGCCGTGATCTGAACCTATTGCAACTTTCAAATTTTCCATAAATAAACTCCTTATCCATACTATATAACCAGAATGTTATTACATTTATTCTACTATCTATTTTACCCCTTGTAAATATTTTTATCTAAATTTTTACAATAAAAAAGAGGTATAAATACCTCTGATTAAAATGGAGTTTAATACATATTTTCTAACTGCTTGTAATCATCTGCATAGCTTGTTGCAGCAAGTCTTTATTTGCAGAAATCAACTTGTTAACAACTTCCATTTGCAATTTTGCCATTTGGTAATATGAAATATTACCTTTAAAATCAGCATTTGAAAGTTCAATCAATCCTGAACGGATTTCCCCGCAACCAAGTAACGGTTTACCTGATTCGTCGGTTTCCAGAAACTGACCGTCTTTGTATTCATATAACCCTGCTGAGTTATGGAAATTTCTGGTTGTAATTCTGTATAACGGAACAACTTTTTTACCGCTTTCGGCTTTACCTACAATTGTACCGTCATTTTTAATCTCATATTCGTCATATTTTCCTAAATACTTACCATTATTAGGATCAATCCACATCTTAATATTGGTAGTCGGAACATCAAGCGCACCGCCTTTTAATGCAGTTTCCTGGTATAAATCAGCACTTATAGGTTTTGTACCCTGCATGATTTCACCTTTGTCGTTTAAGATATATCCTTGAACGGTATTACCGTTTTTTGCACGATAAACACCTTCTCCGTCAAAATCAAATTCACCTAAACGGGTATAAACACTTTTGCCTTCTGCAGTTTTTGTCAGGAAGAAACCGTTCCCTTCCAAAAATACATTATTTTTAGAAGTTCCGGGTGTAGATTTACCCTGTCCCATATTTTTATCGTAATCGTCAGTAACAGCGCCGCTTAAGAAAGTTTTAAAATTAACCTTCTTTTCCTTAAAACCCGGAGTGTAAACATTTGTCATGTTATCTGAAATAACATCAATCCAGTTTACAGTTGCGTATTGGGTATTTATTGCCGTAATAAATGCATCATTCATGAAAATATGCTCTCCTTATTTATTATTGTTATTTCTTCGTTCTTTTTGCTGTTTACTGCCTCTGTTTGAATAAGACAAATCTGAATACGGTAAATCTTGTTCATCAAAGGTTGCTCTTAAGTTTGAAATATTATTTCTTAAATATTGTTCTACAGCTTTATCTCCCGGGATAAAGTTTGCAGACACAACACCTTCTTTGTTTATACGCAAAATAACTGATATATTTTTATCAAAATCAATTCTTAACGGCTGATTATTTTCTCTTGCCTTACTGATTGCATCAAGCAGGGTTTGAGAAATTTGCACATTTTGTTTAACCTCTGCCAATTCAGCTCCGTTGTTAAGCATAGTTTGAGCTTGAGAAGTAATATTTGCAACAGATATATCGTTATTTTTCGTAAGTTCTAAAAAGAAATTCGCATCAGATTCACTCACGGATAAAGATTGAGTAAAATCTAAAGTCATAAAACCTTTTGTATTAAGCAGATTGTCTGTTTCTTCGACAGATACAGCACCTAACCCCATAACCTGACGAATATCATTTGTTAACATTGAATTGGCATCTAAAACGGCCATAGAAGCATATTTAGAATAATCTGCACAGCCTTCAAAAACTAAATCTGTGTCTGAACCTTGTTCATTTTGAGTTTTCTCAACTGAAGAATTAACAGCTTCTTTTTTTTCAGAAGCTTCTGAAGTATTTTTTTCTGATGAAGCTTGTTCTTTTGTTGAAACTTTATTCATCTCATCTTTAAAGGAAGATTCAGATGATGATTTTTTTGCATTATCAGTATTAACCTGCGTTGAGGCTTGAGATGAAGCTGATGTAGAGCTTACCTGTGTTGAACTTGTTGTTGCTGCATTAACACTCATTTTAATTACCTTCTGACTGACTTAATTGTTTTTCTTCCTCTTCTCTGCGCTCTTGGGCTTGTTTGAAAAACCTTGTTACACCCAGTTCGGAGAATTGTTTTAACTCTGCGGCTTTCTCTTCTGCGATATATGCCTCTTTGCTTTTTTCTTTATGCTTTTCAAGAACTTTTACATTCTGTTCGCATTTTACAAGCTTCTGAATTTCTATATCAAGTAAGCGTTGTAATTCCTGTCGCCTAGCTTCAAGCTCTTCCGCTTTCTGCCACAGATGCTGCAAGAAGTTATCATATGATTCGTATAACATAGGATCTGCCTGCCGCATACCGTTTTTGGTGTCCAGAATATCTTGTTCATTCTTCTTGATATCCTGCTCTGCCTGATTGACTGCAGCCTGAGCTTTTTGAACCTTCATTCTCTGCTCTTCTTTTTGATTTATTCTGAAATCTAAAGCCTTCTGCAATCTGTACCGAAATGGCATGTTTATTACACCTTCTTGTGTTCTTATTATCTATTACTTATCTTATGTAATAAACATCTAAACGTATGAGATTATTTTAATAACAGATTTAAAAAAGTCAAAAAAATACGGACATCATCTGATGCCCGTATTTTATAAATTTTATCACTTACTCTTCTGAAGTAGCTTCCTGAGCTTCTGATTGTTCGTGAATAGATAAAGCAATACGTTTATCTTCAGGATTAAATTTCATAATGAATGTATTAATCTTATCTCCGACTTTAACAATTGTTTTTGTTTCATTCTGATAATCAACAAGTTCATTATGAGGAAGTAAAGCTTCAACACCCGGGAACACCTCAATAAACGCGCCAAAGTGTTTTAATCTTGTAACTGTACCTTCAACTTTATCGCCTTCTTTAATATTTTTTTCAGCTTCAATCCAAGGATCAGGTTCAAGATTTTTCAAACTCAATGAAACTCTTTGTTTGTCATAATCTACAGAAATAACTTCAACATCAATTTTATCACCGACATTTAATATATCAGTCGGGTGATCAATCCAGCGCCATGATAATTGAGATAACGGAAGAAGACCATCTAAACCGCCAAGGTCAATAAATGCGCCAAAGTCAGTAATTCTTACAACTTCACCTTTTACAACCTGCCCCGGTTCAATTTGAGAGAAGATATTTTTTCTTGCTTCTTCAGCAGTATCTTCATAAACCTTTTTGTTAGATAAAATAAAGTTATTTTGTTGAACATCAAGTGTTAAAATCTTAAGTTCAAGTTTATCTCCAACAGCCACATCAGCTTCTCTTGAACGCAATTGAGATGAAGGAATAAAACCTCTTACCCCTGAAACGTCAACCAAAATACCGCCTTTTACAACGTTAAGTACGGTACCGATGATAGTTTCATCAGCTTCCTTAGCTTTTTCAAGTTCTTTCCAAGCATAAGCGAAATCGACTTTTTTCTTAGAAAGAAGGAACTTGCCGTCTTCATCTTCTTCTCTAATAATTAAAAATTCGCCTTCTTGGCCTTTTTGGAATTTATCTTCAGGATTTTCACCTTTTTCAACTGCTTCATAAGTAGGTATTACAGCAATTGTTTTAGCGCCGATATCAACCATAACGCCTTGCGAATCAAATCCGCAAATAATACCTTTTACTAAATCACCTTTTTGAAACTTATAATCATACTTTTCGAGTAAAGCTTCAAAATCATCTGATGTTACTTTTTTTGTTACCATTTTTAACTCCATTGTCTAATAATAGACACTACAATATTAACCTTGTGTATATACTAGCAGATATTGTAGAATATGTAAATGTTTGTAAATATTGCTTAATAAAATTTTACAAAAAAAAGGCTCTGAAATTATCAGAGCCGAAAAAATTTTTATTCAAAGACTATGATTTCAAAGATGAAATCAAATCATTTATAGCATTTTCCTGAACAAGAATTTCTTCTATTCTGTCTTTAGTTTGCTGGATTAGCTCAGCTGGAGCATTAGCAGCAAATTTAGGGTTGTTAACTCTGCCTTCCAATGATTTTCTTTCATTTTGAAGTTTTCCTAATTTCTTTTCCTGTCTTGCAATTTCTTCATTAAAATCAATAAGATTTTCAAGCGGAATTACAATTTTTGAAGCTGAAACAACTGCTGTAGCTGATTTTTTAGCAACCGGAGCCGTTATATCAGAGTATGAAATATTTTCAACTTTTGCCATACGTTTAATATAGCTTTCAATAGCTTCAAATACAGGTTTTTCATCTTCTGCAGCTTGAATTTCAATATTAAACTTCAAGCCCATCGGAATATTGAAACTTTGTCTTACATTACGTAAAGATTTAATAGTTTCAAATACAAGTTCCATTTCACGAGCTTCATTCGGGAATGCAAGCTTTTCTTCAAATACAGGATAATCAGCCAACATTACGGCTTTAAACTCGCTTTCTTTCGGTATCAATTGCCATACTCTTTCTGTAATATGCGGCATTATCGGATGTAGTAATCTTAAAGACATATCAAGAACATATCTTAAAACTCTCTGAGTATTAAGTTTTAATGCTTCATCCTGTAATTGAACCTTAGCAATTTCAACATACCAATCACAATATGAATTCCAGAAGAAATCATATAATACGTGAGCAGTTTCACCTATTCTGTAGTTTTCGATATTAGCATTAACTTCTTTTGCCGTATTATTTAATTTATCCAAAATCCACTTATCAGCAATTGTAAGTTTTGAATAGTCAATATCATTATTATCAACACCTTCAAGGTTCATCAATACAAATCTTGAAGCATTCCAAATTTTATTAGCAAAGTTTCTTCCGTATTCAAATCTTTCATCACTGATTTTAATATCCTGACCGCCATAAGTACAAAGGGATGTCATAGTAAATCTCAAAGCATCACATCCGTATTTGTCGATAATTACAACAGGGTCAATAGTGTTACCTTTAGATTTAGACATTTTTTGACCCTTCTCGTCACGAATTAAACCGTGAATATAAACAGTCGAAAACGGAGCTTTACCCGTAAATTCTAAGCCCATTGTAATCATTCTTGCAACCCAGAAGAATATAATATCAAACCCTGTTACAAGTGTTGTTGTAGGGTAGAATTTTTTATAATCATCAGTTTCCGCATTAGGAAATCCCATTGTACTAAACGGCCACAAACCTGAAGAAAACCAAGTGTCAAGACAATCAGTTTCCTGTACATAATTTTCAGGATCCGGATTTTCTTTTGCAACAACCATTTCTCCCGTTACTTTATGATAATAAGCAGGAATTTGATGCCCCCACCAAATTTGACGGGAAATACACCAGTCACGAATATTTTCCATCCAGCCAAGGTAATTTTTCTCCCAACGTTCAGGAATAAACTTAATTCTGCCGTCTTTTACTGCTGCAATAGCTTCTTTTGCCAGAGGTCCCATTTTTACGAACCACTGTTCAGAAAGTAACGGCTCAATAGTTGTTCCGCAGCGTTGACATTTACCGACATTGTGTTCATGATCTTTTACTCTTAATAATGAATGATTATCTTCAAGCATTTTTATAATCTGCTTACGAGCTTCATAACGATCAAGTCCGTGAAGGTTAGAAGGAACTTCTCCGCAAGCTTTCATGCAACCTTTTTCATCAATAACCCAAATCGGATTAAATCCATGACGTTTACCTACTTCAAAATCATTAGGGTCATGTGCCGGCGTAATCTTAACAGCGCCTGTACCAAAAGTTTTATCAACATATTCATCAGCTATAATCGGGATTTCTCTGCCTGTTAACGGTATAACAACAGTTTTACCGATAAGCTCAGAATATTTATGATCTGACGGGTGAACAGCAATGGCAACATCACCAAAAATTGTTTCAGGACGGGTTGTTGCAACTATAATAGCTCCTGATTCACCTTTCAACGGGTATGAAATTTCCCATAAATGACCTTGTTCTGTTTCATATTCTGTTTCTACATCAGAAATTGCAGACTGACATCTAGGACACCAGTTTACAATATATGCACCTTTGTAAATTAAACCTTTATTATAAAGAGTTACAAAAACTTCTTTAACAGCATCTGAACAGCCTTTATCAAAGGTAAATCTTTCCCTTGAACGGTCAAAAGAAGCTCCAAGACGCTTCATCTGGTCTAATATTGCACTTTTATGTTCATTTGTCCATTCCCAGGTTTTTTCCAAGAATTTTTCTCGACCTAAATCATGACGAGTTAAACCTTCTTTTGCCAATTGTTTTTCAACAACATTTTGAGTAGCTAAACCGGCATGGTCTGTTCCCGGAACCCAAAGAGTTTCAAAACCGCTCATACGGTGATATCTTACTAAAATATCCTGCAAAGTTTCATCCAAAGCATGTCCCATATGTAAAACACCTGTAACATTTGGAGGTGGAATTACTATAGAATAAGGCTTTTTAGGTGACTTTGCATCAGCCTTAAAAAATTCGTTTTCTTCCCAAAATTTGTAAATGCTTTCTTCAGTTTCGCTTGCATTATAAACCGTAGGTAAATCTTCAATCTTTGTTACTGACATATTATTATCCTCATAAATTAAACTATTTATATAATAAAAGAATAACACAAAATTATCGGAATAAAGCTTAATGTAACAAAAAATATCGTTTATTGAAAAGGTTTCAATAGTGTGATATAATAATAGAATAGAGAAGAATTGTATATCTATGGAGTTTTGAATATGAGGATTTCAAATAAAAAACAAGCTTATTCATTAGCAGAAATCATGACAGTAATGCTTGTTTTAACAGTAATACTTGCAGCATTTGCACCGTTTATGACAAAAAGAAGAGTTGCAATAAGAAATGCGGATACACCTTGGGTTTTAGCTAATCAACAATCTTATGATGCTCAAACAAATCCTGGAAATAACACTAATCGTAACCAAATGTTTTTTGGAGTAACTCCTAAATCCGGAGATGATATTGAATCTAATTATAAACCGTTTGCAAAACTGGTAATTCGTTCAGGTCCTGTTTCTGGAGGTCAAGTTCAAAGACAAATACAATTCCGTTACGGACTTAATAACGCAGATTCAAATTTTACTGACAAAGGACAATTTGCCGGAACCTGGTTAATGGATGGTAAAAATGTTCTTATGGGCGGTGGGTATAACGCTATATTACTAGGAACAAACGGTTCAAAAAATAATACTGCCATTGGGTATAGTGCTCTTAATAAATTAACTGTAACTTCAGGGAATACTGCAATTGGTTATAACGCATTAAATAATCTTTCTTATTCGTCAATTGTAATGAATATTATAAAAACATACACCGATGAGCAAAAAAAGGTATTCTTATCAAAAAATGTCGCTCCTGTGTCTAAAGATAATACAGCTATTGGTTACAATACAGGCTCTAGCTTAATACTGCAAAAACAAAATACCTATATTGGTGCAAATGCGGGTAGTCAACAGACAGGTTCAAATAACACTGCTGTCGGTTATAACGCAGCAGGCGCAAATTCCGGCAGTGGTACTTATAATACTTACATTGGAGCCTTTGCCGGACAAAATTCGCAAAATGCGAAGAATAATGTTGCTGTTGGTACTCATGCTCTAAAATCAATTACATCAGGATATAATAACGTAGCCTTAGGTTATGGAGCTCTTAAAAACTTAACTTCAGGTAATTATAATGTAGCAATTGGTTATAATGCTTGCTCGGAAGTTACATCAGGCTCGTATAAAACATGTATCGGTGCTAATTCCGGACCTCGCCTTGGCACAAAAGGGGTTGGAAACTTTATTAAAGGCTGGGAAGATAATGTTCAAAGAACATATATCGGCTCAAAACCACATAATTATGGTGGTGATGCAGTTTTGGAATTACACAACCCTGACGCACCGGCTGATTTAAGTTCAAATGGTATAGTTAACTATCTGGCTGGTACTGCAGCAAATACAACTACTATTATTAATGGTAATTTAATTGTTACGGGTAAAACTTTTTTTACTTCCGGACAAAATTTATATCATGTTCATGAATTAAGCGGAACTAATTCAAAGTATGTTTTTGGAGCTTCAAATACTGGAGATACATGTTCTACTGACCCTAAAAGTTATGCACTTACAGGAACTAACTGTAAAGTATTTTCAACAACCTCAGACAGAAGGCTTAAAAATATTGGAACAAGAAATGAGTCCGGACTTGATAAATTATCACAATTAAAAGTTTATAATTATACTTTTAAAAATGATAAAAATAAGTTACCACATGTTGGTGTAATGGCTCAGGATTTACAAAAAGTTTTTCCAAACTCTGTATTTACAGGTGAAGACGGATATCTTCGTATTCGTTGGGATGAAATGTTCTTTGCTACAATAAATGCAGTAAAAGAATTAGACAAAAAAGTTATTGCACTTTTAAATAGAACATTCAAAGTTGAATCACAAATCGCAAAACTAGAAAAAGAAAATGTTATTCTAAAATCTCAAGTTGACTTGTTAACAGCCAGAATAAATAAATTAAAAGCTCAATAACATATATTTAACAATATTTTAAAAGAGAATCTCTAAAGTAAGGGATTCTCTTTTATTAACTTTTATTATTAATAACTTATAAAAAATTTGATTATTATAAGCGTTTGAATTACACTATTTAGCAAATGGAGTGCCGGGTTGGAATTAAAAAACTTACCGGCAAAGAAAATAAATTAAGGAGAAAAGAAATGACACCAAAGAAATTTTTATTCACTTCTGAATCAGTTACAGAAGGACACCCCGACAAAGTTTGCGACCAAATTTCAGACGCAATTTTAGATGAATTTCTAACTAAGGACAGACAATCAAGAGTTGCTGCAGAAACTACAGTAACAACTGGTATGGCCCTAGTTTGCGGAGAAATTACTGCAGATTGTTATGTTGATATTCCACAAGTTGTTAGAAATACAATCAAAAATATCGGCTACATCGGTTCAAACGCAGGGGGATTTGATGCTGATACTTGTGCAGTATTAACAAGCATTGATGAACAATCAACAGATATCGGAAACGGAGTTAACAAAGCTTTTGAAACAAGAAGCGAAAATGCAGATACATCAAGTGTTGAAACTGAAGAAATCGGAGCAGGCGACCAAGGTATTATGTTTGGTTATGCTTGTAACGAAACACCTGAACTTATGCCGTTACCAATAAGCCTTGCACATAAATTATCATATAGATTATCTCAAATAAGAAAACAAGGACTTGTTAACTACTTAAGACCAGACGGTAAATCTCAAGTTACAGTTGAGTATGTAGATGGTAAACCTGCAAGAATCCACACAGTACTACTTTCAACTCAACATAATCCGACAATTAACGGTGAAACTGATAATCAAAAAGTTCAAGATATTATAAAACATGACTTGAAAAAACTTGTTATTGATTATGTTTTTGAAAACGAAGAAATTGGTTTAGACGAAAATACAATCATTTTAATCAATCCATCAGGAAGATTTGTAATTGGCGGACCTCAAGGTGATTCAGGCTTAACAGGCAGAAAAATTATTGTTGATACTTACGGTGGCTACTCAAGACACGGTGGTGGAGCCTTCTCTGGAAAAGATCCTACAAAAGTTGACAGATCTGCAGCTTACGCTTCTCGATATGTTGCAAAAAATATTGTAGCATCAGGTTTAGCGGAAAAGTGCGAAATTGAATTAGCTTATGCTATTGGTGTAGCTGAACCGCTATCAATTATGGTTGACACATTTGGAACAGGTAAAATTTCTGATGATGAAATCTCAAAACTTGTTTACAAAAACTTCGACCTAAGACCTGCTGCAATTATAAACAAATTTGATTTAAGAAACTTACCTGCTAAAAATGGTGGTAAATTCTATCAATTATTAGCAGCGTACGGTCATATGGGACGTACAGATATCAATGTTCCTTGGGAACAAACAGACAAAGCTGAAACACTAAAAACTGAAGCTATGTCATTATCATCTTGCGTATAAGTAAATTATAAAAGAAATTAAAGAAAAACCCTTTCAAATATATTTGAAAGGGTTTTTAATGGTTAAAAAATTAAGTATATATTATTTTTTTGTTTCCAGAATATTTAATTCTGCCTCTAATTTATCTAATTTAGCGTTAAGCTCTTGATTGTCCTTTTTCAATGCGGCAACACGAGTTTTATCGGATGAAATCTTTGATGCAAGTTTTTCAATTCTAACATTCAACTCTTTAACCGAATTTATAACAGCATAGAACATTTCATCCCAACGAATTTGATAATATCCGTCTTTATCTTTTGAAACAGCATTAGGAAAAACCATTTTTAAATCTTGAGCCATAACCCCGACTTGAGGCAACTTTCTTACATCATTTTTAAATGTAAAATTATAGATATTTAAGCGTTTTAATTCCGCTAAGCCAGCAGTGAATTTATCTCCAATATTTTTTAGACGAGCATCTGAGGTTAGTTGACCTCTGGTATCTTTTTCACTTGCTGCATTTATTGTCAAATTCGGACAGCAAGAAGATTTTATAGCACCAAAACGACCATCAGTTGCTCCACCAATACCCTTCAAGTGAGCAAGAGGTTGGTCAGTTCCCAAAGATCTGTGATCTCCACGGTCAAAGATACCATATTTTACATTATTACCATAAGCTCGATTTGGATTTTTCCATTCGGAATTTCGTTCCAAATAAACAGTACCACCTACAGCTTGATCATTATAATATTGCCCCATTCTATGACGTCCGCCACAAATAGAACCATCACCATCGCCATCATCACCGTAAGTAATATCACCTTCAGTTTTTGTAATCCAGTCATAAGAAGTACTACCCTTACGAAGAGATTCTCCAACATTTGCATAATTTGTATTTCCGGTATAAGAACCAACAGTTGTACAAATACAATTCGTTCTTAAGTCTTTAAAATCATGTGATTGACAACGTCTTCTATTACATCTTGCAAAAGATGTTTCGTTACGACGTGCACCATCATACCCCATAAAAGGATAGGTTGTAGTATTAACTTTTTGAATCTGATATGCAACAAGACCTTTCGGTAGATATTCCGGATGTATCTGATAAGTACTATTATCACTGGTTGCAGGTCTCCAAATTGGGGTTTCCAAATATGATTGACCTCTAACAATTAAATTTCCGTTCACAACAACAGACTCATACCCTAGACCAGCTATTGGCAACAACTTATTAGATGAATCTTTAGCATTAACATTATGAACTTCTAAAACTGCCATTGGTCCCTTACCATTTGATGCACTGGTAACTCTAGGTATAGAACCTATAAAAACTCTCTCATGATTTTCTTCATATAAAGCAGCTAAGGGAGCTATATTATTTTTAACAGTATCCGAATTTTGCTTGGTTCCTGAAAATGCTCCAACAAAAGTTTTATATGAACCTGTTGTTAACAAATCTCCTGTATTGGAACCTATAGCTGTATTATAGGAACCTGATATTAAATTTCTTAAAGATTTAGAACCAACTGCTGTATTATAATTACCGGTTTTATTTTTTATCAATGAAGAATAACCGACAGCAGTATTACCTGAACCTGACGTTAATTGATAATTATATGTATTATCATCTTCTTTATAAGTATTTAATGAACCTAAAATAGTATTAGCATATCCTGTAGATTCAACATGCGGAGCCCCCATAGAACCAATCATAGTATTATCAGAAGCCTTATCTCCAGTTACATAAGCTCCTGCGGTATCTCCAGCAAAAGTATTTCTATTTCCAGTAGTGTATCTACCGGCCCTAGAGCCAATAGCCGTATTATTACTACCAACTTTCAACTGATTAAAAGTCAAATAACCAACTGCTGTATTATTTTGTCCCGTTGTTAGGTTTGATAAAGACTCATCCCCATAAGCAGTATTATATACCGCTGCAGGTTGTACATTTTTGTATTCACCACCAAGTAAAAAATTTCCATGTCCGGCTAATAATGAACCTAAATATGTGCCTTGTTTATCACCATATCTAAACTGCATCTGAGATTGTGTACCAGATATACCCTTTAGTGTTTCAGCAGATCTAATAACAAGCTTTGAATAAAGAGGCTCAGAACCAGCCTGACAGGCAGCACTAACATCTAAAGCCTTTTTTACTGGTATTCCAATAAAAGCTTGTGATGTAAATGATTTATTAGCAGCATCAAAATAAGCATCATTATGATTATCAGAAGGAACATATGTCCAAACATCATCATAAGAAACATTATGCTGCCTTTTTGTCATAACCGGAGCAAAAGCTGCCATTAATACTGAAAGTGTTAACAGTAATATCATTACTTCTGCCATTGTAAATGCTTTATTTTTAATATAATTCATTTTATACTCCATATTATTTTTCAAGCTTATTTACTCTTTTATTCAAAGATTCTATTCGTTTTTGTACTAACTTATGATCTTTAGATATTTTATCAGACTCTTTCTCTAAAGAATCAACATCATTACTAATATTTTTTAATTTATTATCTATCGCTTTAATAGAGTTAATAGTTACATAGAATAATTCATCTTTTCTAATTTGCAAGAATCCTTTATCATCAGTAGACACTGAATTTGGAAGATATTTTTGTAAATCTTGTGCTATAACACCAACTTGTGGTATACCATTCTCATCAAATTTATATGTATAATTATAAGGCATTACCAACATAATTTTTTCTATTGCATCAGTATTGTCTGTTATATTTTCTTTTAACCTAATATCAGAAAGCTGCAAATCAGGACATGAACCTCCGGATTTAGGATAATTATCATATACAGAATCAACACAAGCTGGAGCAAAACTAGGATTTTTATCATCACCACCCATCGTAAAGTTCATTGCGGAAAATGATAACGGGTCAGGTGCTCTATCGTAACCTTTACCACCAAACAATGAGCCTACAAGTCCACCAACAGTTCCACCCCAAACTGCAGCATAAGCGATAGCAATAGCCGTTGTTGCACCGAGTGATATAAACCCTCCGACAATTGCAGCAGCACCAATTATTATACCAGTAATAATATTCCAAATACTACAACTTGAAGAATGCCAGTGTCTTCTGTGAAAAGGCTTTCTACAACATTCATCTCTACCTTTTTCTGTTCCACTTTTTCTATCGGTAATTATTGAAAGAGTGTGAGAACTTAATTTTCCATTATGAGTAACTGCGGCAGGGAAAAATAAGTTACCTCTAACTACTAAATTAGAATTCATAACAACTGTTGGTCCATAATTAGCGGAGAAATTATGAACTTCAAGGACAGAGCGCCCTCCAAAACCTTTTGGAGAACCTCCCAAATAGATATGATCACCATTATCTATATCAAAGCCAACAGTGCCACCACCTGAAGCTGGTGTTCCTGCGTAAACCCCCTTATTTTTAGCTGATCCATACCCAATACAGGTGTTAGTTGTACCTCTACCATCCTCAGATACAGACATACAAGAATCATAACCAACAGCAGTTAAATTAGACTGAGTTGTCGTTTTACCTGTATATACATCATATCCAATAATAGTGTTATTTTGAGAATTTTCAGAATAATATGTTGAACCTAAAACTACATTATCACTGGAAGAAGTAGATAAACCTGCAGACATAACACCGGAACCCGCAAATACATTGTTGTTTCCCTTTGATGTAGCATGGTTTAATACGGTAGCGCCAAGAGCTACTGTATTATTGATAGCACCCTTAGATTCTGTTCTTCCGGTATTAGCACCTAAAAATGTATTATTAGACCCTGAAAGATATTCACCTGATTTAACACCAGCAGCTACATTATTATAAGCAACATATGATCCGGAAGTATTTTTCAAATCTGCAGCCATAGTTCTGGCTCCAATTGCAACATTTTCGTTAGGATTAGTATAATTATAAAACACATCCATTCCTGCGACAGTATTATTCGCTCCGAAATCAGAATACGAAACTTTCCCAACAGTTTTTAAATTACCGTTAGCATCAAATGTAAATGAGCCGGTATATTTACCATCACCGTCACCATATCTAAAATGGATCATACTCTGTGGATATTTAACATTCTTATCATCAATTTTATCATTAATTTCGACGGCTTTTAAATTTAGTTTTGAATAATTACCTTTCTTATAAACTTCTTCTATATATTGTTTTTCAAAACCAACAAATGCAGCAGATGTGGCTTTTGGCATTTCGGAATCGTAATATGCGTCATGCGTATTTCCATCAGTAAAACGCCATACTGATTCCATATTAACTTCTGAGCCATTAAGTCTTTTTGTTATCATTGGTGCTAGTGCAGCAAATAAAACCGACACAATAACTAAAACAATAAGCAATTCTGTTAGCGAAAAAGCTCGTTTAAATTTATTAAAATTCATCCTCATCAAACTCCAAGTACTCTGTCTTAATAATATTATTGTAACATAATTTAGCCAATATTTCAATAATATTCACAAAATATACAAATTTAATTATAAAGTCAAATAATATGTGTAATTTGAGCATACATAAAAATTTACATACTTAAAGAATTTGATATGATAAGATTTAATCATGACTGGCAAAAATATTAAATGGTTTATTTGTATACTAATAATTACGGGGAACTTCCTTGGAATGCTTGACTCAAGCACGGTTAATCTTGCATTATACCCTATTGCAAGCGGACTTGGTGTAACTTTAGTTGAAGTACAATGGATAGTTATCGCATATATGCTTGTCCTAACGGTTTTTTTACCATTTTTCGGCAAACTTGGCGATATATTTCCAAAAAATAAAATTTATACAGTCGGCTTTTTAATATTTGCACTTGGTGCTCTATTAAACTCAACCTCACAAAATTTATATATGCTTATATCTTTCAGATGCATTGAAGCTTTGGGAGCATCTATTATGATTGCAAACGGTCCTGCAGCAATTGCGGCATTATTTAAAGGGGAAGAAAGAGGAAAAGCTCTGGGAATTAATGCTTGCCTTGTTGCAATTGGAGGAATGAGCGGCCCTGCGGTAGGCGGATTTTTAATCAACTCATTCGGTTGGCGAACTATATTTTTACCCTCTGTTCCTATTGCAATATTAGGAGCTATAGCATCTTATAAATTTTTACCGAACTATATCAAGAAAAAAGCTTTTAAATTCGATTATAAAGGATTTTTATATTTTTCAGTAGGACTTTTTGCTCTGCTTTTAGCAATTTCAGAAGGGCATACCTGGGGTTGGAAATCTTTAAAAATAATTATACTGGGTGTTATTACATTAGTTTTTGGCGGATTATTTTATTTTAGAGATAAGAAAATAAATTATCCGTTGATAAGTTTTAAGATGTTCAAAATTAAAACTTTTACTTTCGGAAACATCGCAGTTATGACTTCATACATGTGCATGTTCACTAACGGTATTTTATTACCGTTTTTCTTACAAGAGATTGTAAAATATAACGCATTTTTAACTGGGTTATTGATATTACCGTATTCGATAGCCTCTTCGGCTGTTGCGCCTTTTGCAGGAAGCTATGCTGGGAAATACGGAAGCAGAACTCTAACTATTATAGGACCTTGTATTTATATAATTGCACTAATTATTTTTACTACATTTAATACAACAACTCCTATGTGGGAAATTGTTTTTGCATCAATTGTCATGGGAATTGGTAACGGCTGCTTTCAATCACCTTCAAATAATGCCATTATTACTTGCGTAAATAAAGAGGAATTAGGCATCGCAAGCGGTATTTTATCATTATCACGTAACTTAGGTAACATTTTAGGTGTTGCTATAACAATTACATTATTTGACAGTTTCAAAAACATATTAATTAACGACGGATTACAATACAAAGACGCATTTTTAACTTCATATCATTGGACAATGTGCTTTGGTATTTTATTCGGAATTATTTGTTTACTATGTTCTTATATTGCCTACAACCCTAAAAATCAAAAATCCTAGCAAATTTTATTTTTAGCAGTCTTTATATTGATATTATGAAAGTAAGTCAATCTCCTGCTAATCATCTTGAGCACATATATAAAACATTTGCTAACGGTGTAAAAAAACAAATTTCACAAAACAAAACTATAAAACCAATGAGTTATTCATGCAAATTACATGATGTTGGCGCTATATTTGAACAGCAAAATCAAATTCCGACACTAAACAGATTATGCTCAAGACTTGCAGAGTTTCTTGTTAGTTGCGGTGAAAACAGTCTTGCAGGAATCACTTACAGCTTTTTGATAAAAATAAACAGAAATAACAAATAGTAGAAGAACTTGCAACAAAAGCGTTAGCAATAGCCAAAAGACAACACGACCCGGTACATACAATGGCAAGAGCTAATGATTTAAAAAGAATATACAAAATAACAGAACCCGGCAGTGATAAACATATTAAGATATTATACGAAATAAAACGAGCATTATCGGGAATTTGTAAAAATTACGAATCAACTCAAAAAAGATATATGTCTGTATCTACAAAAATGAAACCCAGAAAACAATATGAAATAATGCTTGCAAATATAAAAACTGAAATTGGCGAAATAATAAGATTCAAAGACCCAAAACTTGCAGAAGAAGAATTACAATCAGCCAGAGAAATGTTTATAAAGCTTGGTTACACAGACAAAGTAGAAAAGATTAACAAACTATTGGGAAATTAAATTTCTTGCAAATAAATTATCAGCGTTTTAAAATATAAGTGTAAAATATACACTAAAGGATAGAATATGGCTAGTAACGAAAACATAAGAAATATTGCGATAATCGCACACGTTGACCACGGTAAAACAACTCTTGTTGACTGTTTATTAAAACAAGCAGGCGCATTCAGAGAAAACCAACAGGTCGAAGAACGTGTATTAGACAGTAACGATTTGGAAAGAGAAAGAGGAATTACAATTCTTTCCAAAAATATATCAATAAATTATAACGGAACAAAAATTAACGTTGTAGATACTCCGGGTCACGCGGATTTCGGAGGGGAAGTCGAACGAGTATTAGGTATGGTTGACGGAGCATTACTGATTGTAGATGCAGCCGAAGGACCTATGCCGCAAACAAGATTTGTATTATCTAAAGCTTTAGAGCTAGGGTTAAAAATCATTGTTGTTATTAACAAAATTGATAAACCAGCAGCTGAACCTCTCACTGCTTTAGATAAAGTTTTTGACTTATTTACGGAACTGACTGACAGAGAAGATTTGATAGATTTCCCATTCATTTTCGCAAGCAGTTTAAACGGTTTTGCGATTAATGATCTGGAAGACGAACGCAAAGATATGGTTCCGCTTCTAGACAGTATTATCAAAAATATTCAACCTCCAGTTGGAGATGAAAATGCTCCATTCCAATTCAGAGCAACAACACTTGACTATAACGAATATGTTGGAAGAATTGTTATCGGAAGAATTGCAAACGGAAAAGTAAATTCTCAAGATCAGGTTTGTGTAATCCATGCTGACGGTAGTCAGGAACGTGGAAAGGTAGTAAAACTTTTCGGTTTTAAAGACTTGGGCAGAGTTGAAATTGACTCGGCTGTTGCGGGTGATATTGTTGGTATAGCAGGATTTTCAGATATTCAAATAGGCGAAACAATTTGCGATCCGTCAAATCCTGTTGCTCTACCATTAATTACGGTTGATGAACCTACTTTACAAATGAACTTTGCAGTAAACGATAGTCCGTTTGCAGGTCAGGAAGGTAAATTTGTAACATCTCGCCAAATTAGAAAACGTCTTTACAACGAACTTGAAAAAAATGTAAGTTTAAGAGTTGAAGATACTGATTCTACTGATTGCTTCAGAGTATCAGGCAGAGGTGAACTACACTTAAGTATTCTAATAGAAACAATGCGTCGTGAAGGTTATGAATTTTCTGTTTCAAAACCTGAAGTAATCTATAAAACAATAAACGGAGAACTTTGTGAGCCTTATGAAAATCTTATTATTGATGTACCTGAAGAATATGCAGGTTCCTCAATAGAAAGACTTTCCGGAAGAAAAGCTGAAATGAAAGATATGCAAACTGCTAAAGGCAGAACAACCTTAACTTTCCATATTCCAGCAAGAGGTTTAATCGGTTTCAGAAGCGAATTTATAAGAATGACAAGAGGTGAAGGTATTATGTACCACACATTCCTTCACTACAGACCATACGCAGGGGATATTCCAAGACAAAGAAGCGGGTCAATAATCGCTCACGAACAAGGTGAAGCTATTCCTTATGCATTAGCTCAATATGAAGACCGGGGCGTATTCTTTATCACTCCGAAAACAAAAGTCTACAGAGGTATGATTATCGGTGAATGTAACAGACCGCAAGATATAGTTGTAAATATCTGTAAAACAAAAAAATTAACTAATATGAGAAGCTCAACCGCAGATGTTATGGTAACATTACAAGCGCCAAGACTTCTTTCTCTAGAAGAAGCACTTGAGTATCTGGGAGATGATGAATTAGTTGAAATCACACCGGAAAACGTAAGATTGAGAAAATCAGATTTAACCAGAAAAATATACAACTAAGATAAATAATAAACAGAAGAAGCGGATGAAAAATACATCCGCTTCTCTTTTGTTATAACGATTTAATAACAGCATTATTAGTAGTTCTTGTGGTATTTT
>CAJUAL010000018.1 GCA_910584405.1 uncultured Vampirovibrio sp. | reverse complement strand
CATTGCTTGTGCATATAAAGCAAAAACTAATACTGATTACTTTAAATGGGTTGTTAAAAATCTTAAATAATTTGAGAAAACGGGCTTTTTTCTTGCGCAAAAACAGCATCTCCGATAAGATTACGTAATATCGGTAATACAAGGATTTCTGACTCAAAATGTCCTATATCATAAACGACAATATCAGAGTCAAGTGCGGTATGGAATTTTAAATCTCCCGTAACAAGAGCGTCCGCACCAAAAATTTTTGCATCTTTTATAAATTCTGAACCGCTTCCGGCGCAAAAGGCGATACGGTTTAGGGTTTTCTTATTTTTGTTATTGACCAGACGAGCTTTTGGCGAAATTCTTTTTATTTTTTGAGAAAAATCTTCAACAGTAATTTCTTGAGTTAAATCAACAAACCTTAAAAATTCATGCCCTAAGTTTTTAATTTCAAACCCCAGAGTTTTAATAAGGGTTTCGGTTGTACCGTTAGTTGCTTTATCAAGATTTGTATGCGCGCTGTAAATATCAATATCAGCCCACGCATTTGGAACAAAAAACAACGGATGATGAGAGATTATCATATCGCAGCCTGCTTGGCGGGCTTGTTTTATAATATCATCTGTTACGGTTAAGCAAAGCATAATTTTTGAAACTTCCGATTTTGCCGTTTCAACCATAAACCCGACACAATCCCAAGGCTCGGCGTTGTCAATCGGAGCGATTTGTTCTATTTTTTTTATGATTTCGTATTTATTCATAAAACCCTCACCCTACCCTCTCCCAAATTTGGGCGAGGGAATATTTTACTAAGATTCTGAATCAGCTCTGCATACAGACTCAGTCAACTCGTATCCTCGTTGCTTCGCTTTGTAAAGTTCAGAATGACATTTTTGTGTAATATTCTCTAAGATTTTGCGTGCAATAACTGATTTTGAAGCTTTTTCCAGTCGTTTTTGTCCGCCGTTTTTGTCTAAAATAACCACTTCATTATTTTCAGATCCAAATCCGATATCTTTACGCGAAATATCATTTGCAATTAAGTAATCACAACCTTTTTTAGCGATTTTTTCTTTAGCGTTTTCAAGCAGGTTCTCACTTTCCGCACAGAAACCTACAACACATTGATGCGTTTTTTTCTCACATAATTCTTTTAAAATATCAGGATTTTTAACAAGCTCTAAGGTTAATTCTTCATTTACCTCTTTTTTCATTTTTTGCTGTGAGTAATTTTTTACTCTGTAATCAGCAACAGCAGCTGCCATTATTATAATATCCGATATTTCAAATTCTTCATCTAAGGCTTTTTGCATATCTAATGCTGATTTAACTTTAACAATTTTGTAAGGTGCTTCAACATTTTTTGTTGTAATTAAAACAACTTCAGCACCCATTGATTTTGCAGAATTTGCAAGGGCAGCACCCATTTTCCCTGATGAATAATTTGAAATATAACGGACAGGGTCAATATCTTCAATTGTTCCGCCTGAAGTGATTACAACTTTCTTACCTTTAAGCTTTTCAGAGTAACTTAATTCTTCACAAACAGCATTGAAAATCTTGTCAAGCGAGCAAAGCCTGCCTTTACCCATGTATCCGCAAGCTAAAAATCCGCTTTCGGGTTCAAGAATTTCTACTCCTCGGGATTTTAGTTTTGATAAGTTTTCTTGAATTGTAGTGTTATTCCACATATTACAATTCATTGCAGGTGCTATAATCATTTTTTTAGAAAATGCGCAAGCAACAGATGTCAGCAAATTATCTGCAAATCCTTGTGCAATTTTTGAAATTGTGTTAGCGCTGGCAGGCGCGATAAGCATAATATCAGCTTCATCTGCAAGAGAAATATGTTCCGGACGCCATTTTTTTATTTCAAATTCTTCTATGTAAACTTCGTTTTGGCTTAAGTTTTGCAAAGTAAGCTTGGTTACAAAATTAAGAGCATTCGGGGTGCAAACAACTTTAACATTTGCACCTGATTTTTTGAATCTGCGGATAAGTTCGCAAATTTTATACGCCGCAATCCCGCCTGTTATACCTATTAAAATATTTTTGCCCTGTATATTCATAACAAGTTAATTTTATTGTACAAATACAACTTTTGCAAGTTTTAGACATATATTAACTTCTATAGGCTAACACAATGATCGTAATCATAAATGGAGCACCAACCAAAATAGCCACAGGGACTGCAACAATATCACAACAAGTTTCTGCTAAAACTAAACCTGCGTGTTTTAATTTATTTTGATTATGCAAATGTTTTCCTTTTAAGACTTTTATTAGCGTAGCATCATTTAAACAAAAACCGTTAAACGTGTCCACACCTACATCATCATAATGTATTTTACTAACTTTATTATTTTTCAGATTATAATAACCAAATTTATTATTTTGCTCAACTTTTACAAAACCGCTGTTTTTTAAATTTTCGATTGAATCATAAACAAAATCTGAAAGTTCTTCACCTGTATCTCCATTTACTAATCCATATTTACCATCTTTTTTACACACAAAAAATATATTCTCAGATTTATTATAATAACGCAGAGAATTAGTAATATCTTCATATAAATAAGGAACAGCAACTGAAACATCTCCTGTCCCCTTATTGTATTCTTCAACGCCATACTTTCCATCACGTTTTACTATTATAAAATAACGATTTGCAATATTACAAAGCTCTTTACTAATATCTTCTGCATTTGATATTACAGGTTGACTATTCATTTTGGGCAATAATGACTGTCTGTTTTCTTCGTCTGTCAATATAAAAAATGTGTCTTTATTAATTGGTTTAATCTCACGATACACACACTCTGTACTTATACCATTCTTAAAAAAAATCCCCTTTTTTGAATCTTTTTCAAAAAGAAAAGTTCCATTTGCAATATTTTGGATATTATCATATTCAAACGGTAAAACAAATTTCTCTTTTGCTATATCGTATAATCCGAATTTGCCGTTATTTTCTAAAATCAAATTATCTCGCTCCTGATCATTAAAATAAGGTTTGTATGATAGATTTATTAATCCTTTGTCAGAATTATATACTATAACCTCATCCTTATTATAAAAAACATACTTTTCAGATTCATTTGGGGAATAAACACGATAAAAGTTATATTCGCAATGAATAATTATATTATCATTCTCATCAACTAAACCTGCACGATTATCCGCCAATTTTACAATATAAACATTTTTATCTTTAATCTTCGATACTGTTATATACTTATTTCCCAGATTTTCAACAGCAAAGCAAGATAAATAATTAAGACTTAACATAAAAAATGCCAGCATGCAGACAAATATCTTTTTCATAATAATCACACTTTCTATTTAGATTACAGAGCTAATTCTTTACGAGTAATTTCTTCCACTTCGGATATTGCACGTTCTAAATCATCATTGATTACAACATAATCATATTGTTTAGAGCGTTCAAGTTCAACTTTAACAAAATCCAAACGTTTTTGTATTGTTTCTTCATCTTCGGTATTCCGACCTCTAAGTCGATGTTCTAATTCTTCATAAGAAGGAGGTGCTATGAATATCAATACAGCTTCAGGCATTTTTTGTTTAACCTGTAGTGCTCCTTGAGTTTCTATTTCGAGGATTATATTTAACCCTTCTTCAAATTTTTGTTTTATAAATTTTTTCTTAGTTCCGTATAAATTGCCTGCAAATTGTGCGTGTTCAAGGAATTTGTCTTCTTCAACCGCTTTTTCAAACTCTTCACGAGTCAAAAA
This sequence comes from uncultured Vampirovibrio sp., assembly GCA_910584405.1. GTDB lineage: Bacteria > Cyanobacteriota > Vampirovibrionia > Gastranaerophilales > Gastranaerophilaceae > Zag111. Next base: position 19,981 of record CAJUAL010000018.1, on the reverse strand, counting down.
GAAATAATTAACCCCGTCAATTTCTCCTGTGCGAGGTTTTCTTGTCGTGCAAGACACAGATAACATAAAATCATCTGAATTTCTTGCCATAAATTCTTTTAAAACTGTGCCTTTTCCAACACCAGAGCACCCTGAGATTACAAACAATTTTTTATTCATAGACTGATTATACTATGAAATAATTAATTTTTCCTTAACTTTATTAAATTTTTATCAAATTTGTTATATAAATATAATGTATAGAATAAAAGGAGAGGATTATTATGATTAGACCATTAGGTGAAAGAATTGTTATTAAAGTTATCGAAGAAACAGAACAAACTTCAGGTGGAATTTTTATTCCTGACAGTGCTAAAGAAAAACCGCAAAGAGGTGAAGTTGTTGCTGTAGGTTTGGGTAAATTAAATGACAAAGGTGAAAGAGAACCTATGGATGTTAAAGTCGGTGATATCGTTTTATACGCTAAATATTCAGGAACAGACGTTAAATTTGACGGTGTTGAATATAAAATTTTATCAGCAAAAGACGCATTAGCAGTAATTGAATAAAATAGTCACCCTGAATTTAATTCAGGGTCTATCCAATACTATCAACATTGATAGATGCTGAATCAAGTTCAGCATGACGAAAAAATAGTAATTTGTAAGGAGAAATAAAAATGGCAAAACGTATAGTTTTTGATGAAGAAGCAAGAAAATCGCTTCTAAAAGGTATCGATGCAGTAGCCGATGCTGTTAAAGTTACTTTAGGACCAAAAGGAAGAAACGTAATTTTGACAAAAAAATTCGGTGCACCTCAAATCGTTAACGACGGTGTAACTATTGCAAAAGAAATCGAATTAAAAGACGCTTTGGAAAATTCAGGAGCTCAGTTATTAAAAGAAGTTTCATCTAAAACAAATGATGTTGCAGGTGACGGTACAACAACAGCTTCAGTTTTAGCTCAGGCAATTGTTCGCGAAGGTTTGAAAAACTTGACCGCAGGAGCTAACCCTATGTCTATGAAACGCGGTATTGATAAAGCTGTTAAGCTCGCTGTTGAAAACATTAAATCAATGTCACGTCCTGTTAATACAAAAGAAGAAATCGCTCAAGTCGCAGCAATTTCAGCAGGAAACAACAAAGAAATCGGTGATAGAATTGCAAACGCAATGGAAAAAGTTGGTAATGACGGTGTTATAACAGTCGAAGAATCTAAATCTTCTGAAACTTCACTTAAAGTTGTTGAAGGTATGCAGTTTGATAAAGGTTATATTTCACCTTACTTTGTAACTGATCCTGAAAGAATGGAAGCAGTATTAGAAGATGCTTATGTATTCTGCTGTAACAAAAAAATCAATTTAATTGCTGATTTGGTTCCGGTACTTGAACAAGTTGCACGTGACGGACGTTCACTTTTATTGATTGCAGAAGATGTCGAAGGTGAAGCTTTAGCAACTTTGGTTGTTAACACAATGAGAAAAGTTCTAAGAGCAGTTGCCGTTAAAGCTCCCGGATTTGGTGATAGAAGAAAAGCTATGCTTGAAGATATTGCAATTCTTACAGGCGGCGAAATGTTTACTGAAGAACTCGGTATCAAATTAGAAAACGTTACAACTCAAATGATGGGTAAAGCAAAACGTGTTACAGTAACAAAAGATGAAACAACAATTGTTGTCGGTGATGAAACTAAAGCTGCTGTTGCCGAACGTATCAGATTAATCAAAAAACAAATTGAGGCATCTGACTCAGAATACGATAAAGAAAAATATAACGAACGTATTGCAAAACTTTCAGGCGGCGTAGCTTTGATTGAAGTTGGTGCAGCAAGTGAAGTTGAATTAAAAGAAAATAAATTAAGAATTGAAGACGCATTAAATGCAACAAGAGCTGCAAATGAAGAAGGTATTGTACCTGGCGGCGGAGTTGCTCTTTTAAGAGTTCAACAAGAACTTAATTCAAAACTTGAATCAATAGACTTTGAATCAGATGATGAAAAAGTCGGGTTCAAAATCTTAACAGCAGCACTTGATGTACCTTTAAGAGCAATTGCAAGAAACGCAGGTGCAAAAGCTGATGTTGTTGTTGATTGTGTATTGGAAAAAGACGGAGCATACGGTTATGACGCGTTAAACAGCAAATATGTTGATATGTTCCAAGCAGGTATTGTAGACCCTGCAAAGGTTACTCGTTCAGCTTTAATCAATGCTGCATCAGTAGCTTCAATGCTTTTAACAACAGAAGCAGCAGTTGTAGAAATTCCTGAAGAAAAATCTTCAGCCCCTGATATGTCTGCAATGGCAGGCATGGGTGGAATGGGCGGATTTTAATCGTTAAAATTTCCAAAAACAAAAACAGTTCGGAGGTTTCCGAACTGTTTTTTTATATCTTAATAAGCATAATCTATAGCTGTTTTTACAAGTTTGTCTAAAGTTTTGGCATCTTCTTCCTTAAACGGTTGATTATTGCCTCGTTTTTGTAGAATGTCACGAACTTTATTATATTCATCAAAACAGCCTTCTGCTCTAAAGAAATCTTCAAGCTGAACTGCAACAAAACGAATTAAATCATGACGTGCACTATACTTTTCTTTTGATAACAGTTCGGTAAAGAAGCCTTTATCAAACCAGCCTTTATTATCTTCGTACCCTTTTATAAACGGTATTACTGTTTTTGGACGAACACTTTCTATTAAATCCATTGTCTGATATTGTTTATTTTTTTCACAATCATCAAGTACATCTGCCAGCATTTTACCTTTATTATAAGCTTCCTTTTTCTTGGTTATATAAAAAGTTTCGCTCTTGTATTTCGTTCTGACCGGCTGCTTTTTAGCCGGAGTTTTTTGTGCTGCTGCAGCAGAAGTTGCAGATGAAATGTTCATATTCATAAATTTAATCTCCTTTAATATCCCCGTATGTTTATATAAAAACTTTTTATTTAAAATAATTGCTAAAATTTATATCAGATAAAGATAAAAAATATATAAACTGCATATATACAACAATTTTAGCCGTTTATAAATCTTAACATATTATTAACTAAACCAACCTTTTATCGTATTAAAAGCATTTGTACAGAAATTCGATATTCCTGACCAATTCTTACCAACCGTATTAGTAAGTTGACCTATTACGCTACCTGCGGTGTAAGAAGTAGGTGTTGTATTAGTATAACTGAATGATTGTACAGAAGGCTGAGCACAAAAAACCGAACCAGACCTCATCATTGCTGCATTCATTGCATTTCTTTGATATCGGGCATTAAGTCCAGCACGAGCGTGATGCACGGAGGGCTGATACATATTTTGACTATAATTGATTCTATTGACCACTATAAATCATCCTTATTATATATCTTATATATATAAAGTACATAATATTGGAAAAAGTGCGCTTTTTTTTATTTTATGTATACAAAAGTTTACAATCCAAATGTTTTATTTAAATTATTGATTATATTTTGAGATGCATTTGTTACCAGTTTCAAACTTTTAAGCATTTTTAACCGTTTTATTTTATAAGTATCTTTTTCGTTTAAGAGTATTTCATCAAATAATGAGGAAAGTTCTTTAAGGTTGGATGCTTTATAGTAATACTTTGTAACCTTTTTGGCAAGGAAATTATAAGGTTTTGCGGATTTTGATTTTAGCAAAATAACAGGATTTTTTGTTGGCATGTATTCTGTTAAAAATGATCCGCAATCAGTTATTAACACTTTTGATTGTTTAAACAGGTCAAAATAATCGGGGCCTTCATACTTTTGACCTATCAAATCCCATTCGTTGTAGTAATTTTCAACTTCATTATCGTTCATCAAACCTGATTCAATAAGTTTTCCTTTTAATGCTGGGTGAGGTTTAAAAATCCAATTTAATTCGGGGTGTTGTTTGGCAAATTTAAGAATAAATTTACCATTTTGTTCAAATGTTGCGTAATTTAGCGGGGTATCTCCGCCTACTGACCAATGTGGAGCATAAATGGTGTACTTTTTCTTGGCAGGTGACGGGGTTAAGTATGTATCAAGCTCCGGATAGCCGACAATTTCAAGATTTTTACCTTGATTTTTCATTACTTTTTTATATTCATTTTTTAATTCTTTATTTATTACATAATATTTCCAAAGCAAATTATGGAAATTTGAACCCGTTTCAAGTTTTATCGGTGAATTTGAAATAAAATAAGGAACATAGCAGGTAAGTGCAAATTTAGAGGTTTCTAAAATGTTATGAATTTTAGGAACTTTCCATTGTCTGCTGTAAAAAATTATATCAGGGTTAAATTTATCAAGCGGAATGTATTCATTCTTTTCAAAGTCATAAGCTGAATAAACTTCCATATTTCGGGATTTGTAATAATTGTATAGTGCTGAAATATCTTCTTTAGTTTGGTATTCAAAATGTCCGTATTCAACATCATTTTTGCCAACAAGAATAAACGGTTCATAATGTTCACTTTTAAGCATCAAATCATATAAATTTTGACATTTCCATTTTGAATCGTTAACGTAAAATGCAACTCTGATTTTCTTATTTTTTGCAGAAGCTTTTATTCTTTCTATTGTTTGTTTATATCTTAAATCTACGGTTTTAAGATGGCTTTTGGAAGTTTTAATTTTTATGCCTAAAATTGTTATTGTCAGGTATTTTTCATCAGAAGATGTTTCAAAAATTTTGAACTTTTTACCTTCTAAAACTTCTTTAAATTTGTCATATTTGATATAGTCTTTTATCAATTCTATATTAAAACTCTCATTGATTTTTAAAAATTTGTTGCGCATTTTATTATAAAAAGGTTTTTTCAAGGATTTGTCAACCTTTGAATAGCGTTTATACCAGTAGAGGATACTATTAATATAGTAAATATAAAAAGCTTTTAAGAAACATTCTTTATTCTCAGCGTTTGTTGTAATAATTTGAAAAGCTTTTTCTCTTGCCGTGAATAAATCTTCCCAACGGTTTATGCATGTAAAACTACAGGAATTTTTATGCATTCTTCTGTTATATAAGGCATCTGTGATAATAGAAACCGTATCGGAACAAACCATTGCTTTTACCAAAAAAGGTAAGTCTTCACCAATTCTTTCATCTTGTGAATATCTGATGTTATTGTTGTTTAAAAAAGTTCTTCTGTAAATAAGAAAACATGTTTCTCCGCCTTGTATAAAAGGTGTATTGATTTCACTTAGCTTTATTGCAGGGTTTCCAAATTCTTTTTCAAAAGGTAAAATGTTTCTTAGTGAGGTTTCTGATTTATTTAAATCTTCATAATAATTATTGCAAGCGAAATAAACCATATCGTTTTGATTTTTGGTAATTTGCTTGTATGCTTTTTCACAAGCGTCAGGCTCAAGCCAATCATCGCCGTCAACCATCATTACAAATTCCCCGAGAGCAATATCTAAAGCTTTATTTCTTGTTAATCCCTGTCCTGAATTTTTATTAAATTCAATAACTTTTATCCTTGAATCTTTCTTTGCATAAGATTTTAAGACCGCTAAAGAATTATCTGTTGAGCAATCATCTAAACAAATAATTTCTATATCGGATAAAGTTTGAGATAATAAACTTTCTAAACATTTTGACAAGTATTTTTCTTTATTATAAACCGCTACAATTATTGATATTTTCATTTTTTTCTCCTGAATTTAAATTTTATTCCAAGAAAAGTTACAATTTTATGTTTTTTATCAGAAGAATTAACAATCGAAAATATTTTAGCTGTAAGTTTTGCCCAAAAGCCTTTTGAAATTTTTTTTAACGGGTGATAATTTGATAATTTTTTCAACGATTTTTTATCATAACGCTGTTCAATATAACCAAGAGTTTTGTTAATATCGCCAATAAGATTTTTCCCGTTTTTATTATAAAAATACAAAGCGCCGCCTAAAAATCTGTCAACAACTTTTAATTGAACATCTGTTGTTTGGTTGGAAAAGTTTTTTGTTGATACAAAATATTTTAAAGATTCAAAGTTAGACTTTACGGCGTTAAAGTTACTTGTTGTAACCGAACCTTCTCTATCCGTGCGGTAAACATACAAAATCTCGTCAAACAGAAAATATTTAGGATTTGCAAACTTTGTCATAAAGCAAAAAATAACATCTTCCGCAGTTTTTAAACCTTCAACAAATTTTATATTATTTTTACGCAAGAACGATAATCTGTATATTTTATCCCAGATTGAAGACTGGAAAGTATAATAATCAATCTCTGTTTCACCTTTTATCATTTGTTTTAATTTTAAAGTTCTAAATGAAGGTTCTAATTCGGTTTCATTAAGCAAATCATAATATCCGAAGATACCAATATCAGCATTATTAGAAGTTATTGTATCAAAAGCTTTCTGACAGGAGTCAGGTGAAACAAAATAATCATCAGAATCAAGAAACATTACATATTCACCATTTGCCCTGTCAAGTCCTATATTTCTTGATGCGGATACACCTGAGTTTTCTTTATCAATTATAATTATTCGGTTATCTTTTTTCGCATAAGAATTAAGAATATCAAGCGAATTATCCGTAGAACCGTCATTAATACAGATAATTTCCATATCTGTTAATGTTTGATTTATCAAACTTTCCAGACATTGCGGTAAAAATTTTGCCACATTATAAACAGGTACAATCACTGATACCTTGGTCATTACTCTTCCTCTTAATTCCAGTTTTATTTATCGCATATAATAAAATTGAAGTCAAGAAAAGCTAATCACAGCATCTGTCGATTTCTTCAACCAGTTTTTGTCTGATATTTTCTTTTGTATAGAAGAATTTATCATACTTTTCTTTATTGATAAGTTCAAGTTCGAAATTATTTTCTACATAATGTTTTAATTTACTTATAACCTCATCTTCGTTAAAAAATACATTTGGAAGAATAAATTTTTTATAATCAAAAGTATCTATCCCCCTTTTTTCAATAGGATTTAACGTGTTATCGTTTTTATCCAATATGTAGAACAATACAGGCTTTTCTTGAAACATAAAATCAAATGAAACAGAAGAAAAATCAGTAACTAAGCAGGAACATTTCTTGATGTATTGAGAAATTTGATTTGTGTTTACAATTTCAATGTTTTCATTATTAATATCAAAATTTATTCCTTGATTATGTTTTAATGCGTGATGAGGTGCAAAATATAATTTTACATTATTATCTTTTAAATATTTTTGTAAATCTTTATTATTTAAAAACTTAGACAAATTCTTTTTATACAAAGATTCTTCAAAAGATAACAGATTATGTCTTCTCCAAGTGAACATGATAAGTATACTATGTTCTTTAGGTTTAGCGTTGCTTAGTAAATCCCATCTTGGTAAACCTGCTTTCAATAGTTTATCATTTTGCCAGCCATATTTCTTGAAAATATTATATTCATTTTCGGAAGATACTAAAAATTTGTCAAACTTTTCCGGGTATAAATATTCTGTTTCAAAAACTCTGTCAGGTATAAGAACTTGTCCGTGTTGTATGAAAAAATATTGCCAATTTTGATATGTTTTAAAGAATTTATTAGTTTCATGCGAATTTTCACCAAAAGATGTTATTATGGCTTTACATTGTAGTAACACAGGAAAAACTTCTTCTAAGAAGTCACCGGGATTAGTTAATGTAGAATTTTTTAAACTTATAATGTATTTTAAATCTCCTTGACGTTCAAGTTGTTTATATAACTCAGACTCTTCCGGAATAACATAATATGCTTTCTTTCCGATAGATTGCATGTATTTAAATAAAGAATATGCGTCTATACATTCAACTGATGAATCATGCAATGCGTCAAATAATAAATAACTGTTTTTTTGATATCTTTTATTTTCTCTTGTAATTCTATTAATATAGTCGTGTTCTTTTTTTGCCTGTTCTTTTTTATAATACTCAAATTTTATTTTTATACCGCAAATATTAATAACCTTGTGTCTGTCTTTATTTGTTATATAAAATATTTTATTAGCAAAGTTAAGTAATTTTTTATATTTGATTTTATAAAGTTGCTGTTTTAGTTTTTTTAAATAATATAAATTTTTTACATCATAGTTATTTAATTCGTTTATAAACTTATTTAAATTATTTATATATTTTTTTGAAATTTTAGTTTTACAACAAAATATTTTTAATTCATAACATAAAGATTTTGCATATCTGTCTAAAATTCGAGCTTTAATATTATTAGTTGTATTTTTAAAGTAAGGAGAATTTTTTAAAATTTTAATTGATTTAAATATTTCAGAATTTTGAAAACAACCGATATTACTCATTGCTCCATTATTTCTTATTCTATAATTATATAGTGGTATATTTAGTATAGAAATTATAGGATTATTTCTTAAGCAATATATCCAGAAAAAAACAGTATCTTCTCCTTTTTTTAGCCTTGTATTAAAATTACCCAAATCCTTATTTTTATACAGTTTTCCCCAAACGGAAGTTGCTGTATAAAAGAAAGAATCAGGACATTGTTTAAATGAAAATTTATTTGTTAAAATATTATCTAACTCCGCAGATATTTTTTTAGTATTTTGGGTTACTGAAAAATAATTAAATATTAATAAATCAGAATTTTCATTTTTTATTTTTTCGTATACTGTTTGACAGGTTTGAATTTCCAAGTAATCATCAGAATCAACAAACATTATATATTCACCGTTCGAGATGTCTAAACCTATATTCCTGGCTGCTGAAACGCCTTCGTTTTGCTTATTTATTATTATAATCCGACTATCTTTTTGTGCGAAAGTATTTAATATTTCTAACGAATTATCTGTTGAACCGTCGTTGATGCAAATTATTTCTATCTCTTTTAATGTCTGGCTAACAAGTGAATCTAAACACTTTACCAAATATTCTTCAACATTATAAACCGGCACAATTATTGATACCTTCGGCTTATTTCTCATTTTTTCTCCTTAATTCCGTTAAAAGTTGATACCTGATAACAAGTATTACAAGCTATTCATGTCATGAAATCACATGATTGTCAACGGATTAATTGTTATTAAATCACATTATGAGTAAACTGCTTAGTAAGTAAGATTAATATTAAAGTCGTCTACAAGGTATAAATATGGATGAAATTCAATTAAAAAAATTATTTGGGAAACGGATTCGAGAGCTGAGAATTAAACAAAACCTGACTCAGGAAAAACTGTCTGAGCTTCTTTGGATTGACCCACAACATTTTTGTAAAATGGAAAACGGAAACCATTTTCCTACTGCAAAAAACCTTGTTAATTTGGCAAATGTTTTAGCGGTAGATATAAAAGACCTTTTTTCATTTGAACAACCTTTTAAGAACGACACTCTTTTACAAATTTCACAAAAACTTCGCAAATTAAACCAAAAAGAACTATTATTCTTCAATGAAATACTTACATCTTATTCAAAAATAAACGAAAGTGATTAACGTTGTTCTTTTAAAATTTCAATCTCAGCTTTTAATTTGTTTATTTCGCATCTTACAGGGTCAGGGATTCTGTTGTGCATAAGGTTTCCGTTAGAATCTACAACTGCGCGGTGAACAACACGTCCCGGAATGCCAACAACCGTAGAGCGCTCCGGTACATCTTCTACAACAACCGAGCCTGCTCCGATTCTGACAAAATCTCCGATAGTAATATTACCCAAAACTTTAGCGCCTGCTCCGACTATGACATTATTACCCAATGTCGGGTGGCGTTTCCCTGATTCTTTTCCTGTTCCGCCTAATGTTACCTGCTGATATATTAAAACATCATCACCGATAACGGTTGTTTCACCTATAACAACACCTTCGCCGTGGTCAATGAAAAACCTTCTGCCAATTCTTGCTCCGGGGTGAATTTCTATCCCCGTAACTATTCTTGTACAATAAGAAATCATACGGGCAAGCAATTTTAGCCTCCATTTATAGAGCCTGTGTGCAAAACGATATGCAACAAGAGCGTGTAATCCCGGATAACAAAGGATTACCTCCAGCAGATTTCTTGCAGCAGGGTCATTATCATAAATGACTTTTATATCTTCTTTTACCTTTGTTATTCCACGTTTTATAGTACTGAACATTTTTCACCTTTAACTTTTATTAGTTATGTCATGCTGAACTTGATTCAGCATCCATCAATGCTAATCAAATTGATAGACTCCGGGTCAATGCCCGGAGTGACATTTTAATATCAAGATTATTTAATTAACTTAGCAAATTTACGTTTTCCTGCTTGTAATATTACACTATCATCAAATGCTACAGAATAAGACATGTCAGCAATTTTTTCACCGTCAAGTTTGACTCCGCCGCCTTGGATTAAACGTTTTGCTTCACCTCTGCTTGATGCAAAATGAAGCTCTGTTAATAAGTCAAGAATATTTTTACCTTGTTCAATTTTAACTTCCTGAATATCTTCAGGTATACCTTTATTTGAAACTACATTGATAAAATCGGCTTGAGCCTTATCTGCACCGTCTTTGCCGTGGTATTCTTCTGTAATTTGGTGAGCTAATTGCATTTTTATATTACGAGGGTTAACAGAACCGTCTGCAATTTGTCTGTCGTATGTTTCAAGTTCTTCTTTTGTTGCATCTGTCAATAAACTGTAGTAACGGGTAATCATATTATCAGGAATACTCATTAATTTACCGAACATATCTTTTGCACTGTCAGTAAGTGAAATACAGTGTTCAGGATAAGTTTTTGACATTTTAACAACTCCGTCGGTACCTTCTAATAAAGGTAACAATACAACCAGCTGCGGATATTTTTTACCGTAAGCCGATTGAATATCACGTCCCAATAAAGTATTAAATCTTTGGTCTGTTCCGCCTAATTCGATATCAGCATCAATTGCTACGGAATCGTAAGCCTGCATTAAAGGATAGAAAAATTCGACAATTGAAATAGGCTTTCCTTCTGCATAACGTTTTGCAAAATCATCTCTTGTCATCATCTGGGCAACTGTAACTTGAGCCGATAATTTTAATAATTCAGTGAAACTCATTTTGTGAAGCCAATCAGCGTTATTAACAACTTCTGCATCTTTAACATCAATAACTTTAGCCATTTGCTCAAAATAAGTTTTAGCATTTTCTTCAACCTGTTCTTTAGTCAGAGCAGGTCTTGTTTCGGATTTTCCGGACGGATCGCCTACCATTGCGGTAGCTCCGCCTACAAGTAAGACAATTTTATGACCTAAGGCTTGAAATTCTTTTAATTTTCTCATAACAACCGTATGACCAAGGTGTAAATCAGGTCTTGTAGGGTCCATCCCGAGTTTAATTCTTAACGGGGTATTTGTGTCTGATGCATGTTGTAACTTTGCCGCTAATTCTTCTAACCCGCCCGGTAAAACTTCCGCGTTTCTTGCAATATGTTTTGCCTGATTTATAAATTCTTCTCTTATTTCTGTCATAATCTTTCTCCTATATTTAATCAAAAGTATATCAAAAAAATAACAAATAAAGAAGGTCGGCAGCATATTTTATGCTGCCGACCACTTTTAAGAATTTAAGTGACTAAGATTCTAAGCTTTTTAATTCGATTCTCAATAAGTTGATTTGTTCATTGTAATAATCAAGCCAGGTTTCACCTGTTCTTTCATTTTTAACTTCATCCTCGCAAATTGCTCGAATACGTTTTTTGTCGAGTTCTTCAAGTTCGCTGCGGATTTCTTCTGCTCTTATTGAGTTTTCTGATTTGAGTTTGTCTTGTTCATAATTCGGATTTGAAACAATTTGACCGTTTATATATGCAAATTTAAAGTTATCAGAACAAAATTCCTCAAAAATCTCATCGCTGACTTCAATATTTAAAACACCTTCATCAAGTTGTTCACATCCTCCTGCGCCATTAATTGCACCGTTTTCGATATAAATATATTTCATAATTTCTCCTTTTTAATTATCTGACTTTTCTGTAACCTTTTATTATTAGCGTATATTTAGATGTTCCGGATGAACCTGATTGATTTACTACTTTAAGTGTTCTTCCTGCGCCTGTAAGCATTATTGATTGCATACCTGCGTGTTTTGAAATCGTTCTGAATGCACAAATTCCCCCCGTTTTATCTGTTTCAATATATATAAAAACCGTTCCTGATGTTTCTACTAATCCGTCAAGAATAAACTCGTAAAGATTTGTACTGTCAGGGAAATAGCTTGCAAGTGAATATGTTTGGGTAACGCCTGGGGTAATACTTTTTTGAGCAACTATTTGCTTTGAGCCGGTATACCAAGCTCCGTCAAGTAAACTTGCATTTGCTTTCGCATCAAACAATTTTTGCCCGTCAGCGTTGATATTTGAAAGACTTAAATTTAATTTAGCGGCATCTACTGCGTCTATTTTTGTATCTAAAGTACTTACTTCATCATCAATTCTTTCTGAAATTTCAGAAGTTGAACTTGTAACTTTAGAATCAACAGTATCTATTTTGTTTAAAACATCGATGAAGTTTGCATTAACTTCATCAGCTCTGGCTTTTGTTCCGGGAACAAAAGAATATGGAACTCCGTATGTCATAAAATCCTTTCTGACATATTTGCAAAAACACAATTTTCGGAGCAAAACGGATTAACATCAGTAATTATAACACTTTTTCCGTTTTTTGTCAAGAAAAAAGCCGTAATAATACGGCTTTTCCCAATTTATTATAAAAGGTTTTCTGTTACATTGCGTTGTCGTTAAACTGCTACCTCTTCAACGACTTCTTCTACAACTTCTGCAGCTTTTTTTGACTTAAACAATTTCATTAGCGGGTCAATTGTGTATTTAGCAATAAATTCGCCTGCTTTACCTACGTAGTGGCCAACTTTTTGCATAACTTTAGCATCTTTCAATGCGCCGCTTTCCAAAACTTTAGTTACACCAAATTTATTTAAACCTACAAGTACTGCTGCTACTGCTGCAAGAGCACCTACGGTTTTTAAAACTTTTTTACCTTTTCCTGATTTTTTAGCAGGAGCATCAGCCGGAACTTCTGTTTTTTGTTTTGAATAAGCGCCTTCGCGTTCCAAAGGATTTACCGCCGGTGCTTCGTTTGCTGTAAAACGTACTGCTGAAATAGGACTTACCATCATGAGAAAACCTCCTTATATATTTCTACTACACTCCATATAAAACACTTGATACATGAATTTTGACTCATGAAAGTTAAAAAGCAAACTTTTGTTACAAATCTTTACAGTATTTTTGGAATATTTTTTTATTGGTTGTCATCTGTATCTATGTGGGAGGATAATATTTATGTCTAGTAAACAGGAAACACTTATATATATTGAGAAAGAAGAAGCTGCTGAAGCTAATTTCATGTCAAGAACTTTTATAAATAAAGAGGTTAAAAACAGGGCTTATATTAACACTCTTGGCGCAGAACTTGTAATGAAGTTTTTAAATTCGGAAGGAATTGATGTTAAAAACCTTCATAATATGCATTCAATTTCAAAGGTTCTTGAAAGTCTTGATATAGCTGATATCCTGTTACCAAACATTCATATTGATGTTCGTACGGTTTTTGATAAGAAACAAATTTTTATCCCGAAAAGTCACTTTGAATTAGGGATTACTCCAAATATATATGTAGTATTGGTTCTTGATCAGGACTTCAGATACTGTGAATTAGCAGGATTTTTCACTCCTGATATGATTGACAAAAAAGATGAAAATTCTCAATATTATTTTATCGCTCCTGAAAAACTTTATTCGCCTGAAACTTTGGCAAAATATGTAAAAGACTTTGCAGGTGATTTTTCAAAAGACCTTTCACAAGATGAAATTTACAAAGGCAGAGAGTTATCTGTAATGCTTTCTGATCATAACATTTCGGAAAATCAAATTAAAGAACTTTTAAACTTGCTTATTGTAAGCAGTGTTTTAAGAGAAAGTGTAATAGAATATGATAATTTTGAAACTCTTGCACATAATACGGTTTTAGAAACGGATTTAACTGCATTAACTCCTGTATTTGAGCTTCCAAAAGAAGAGGAAATAGAAGAAGAATTGCTTGAAACTCCTCAAGATGAATATGAAACAGTAACCGAATTTGACTTTGATACAGATTCAGATACCGATTCTGACGCGGATGTTGATACGGATATTGACGCAGATTCTGATGTTGAGGCCGAGGCAGAAGCAGTAACAGAAGAGGATATTTTAACTTTAGAGTCAGATGATGAATCTCTTGCTTTGGATGATTCTTTCCTTGACGATTTGACTCAGGCTGTTGAAGAAAACGAAATTATTAAAGAAGATTTAAAACCTGTTGAAGAGGAAGAAGAAAAGAATGTTTTTGAACTTGATTCTGTAGAACCTGAAATTCTTTCTCAAGAAGAAGAACCGGCAGCTTTTGATAATCTTGAAGTGAATATTGATGATTTACCGATTGAACCGATAGGTTTAAGTGATGATTTAACATTGGATTTAGAAGCTACTCTTCCTGTAGAGCCTGTTGAAGAAGTAAAAGGTTTGGATATTGAAGAGTTTGCTAAAGATGCTGTTGAAACAATAGGAGAAACAGCTTTAGCTGCGGGAGCTCTTGCTGCAGGCGCAACAGCCGCGGCAGCAGGTGCAGAAATTGCTGCAACGGCAGGTGCTGCTGATGAGGTTATAAAACTTGCAGGTGTTTCAGGTGATGTGCTTGAAAATCTGCTTGATAAAAATGCTGAAAGTCAGCAGGAAAACCTTAATAAAATCGATTACACTAATATAAGTGTGAATGCTGAAGAGATTCCTGAAGAAATTTCTGCAATAATTGCTCCGCAAACTGATACTTCTACTCCTGAAGAATATGATGCTCCGACTGATTTATCGGAACTTAAAACTGTTGATACACCATCTAATAACGATGAAGTATTTGAGCATGAAACAATTAATTTCCACGAAATGGAAACTACGGTTGAAGCAGAAGATTTTGTTGAACATACAGATGATGTTGTAAATCTTGATAATATAAATTTTGATTCACCGACAAAACCTGCTGAAAATCTTCCTGAACTTATCAACCATGAGGAAGAAGAGGGTATAGACTTACCTGACGTGTCAACATTTAATCTGGATGACATTGAAAATGGCGACGATTTAGCTTTGGAACAATCTGTTTTAGATGAAGAACATCTTACGCAAATGCCAAAAGACGAAAATCAATCTTTTGAAGATTTGTCTTTAGATGATTTTGTAGAAGAAAAAGAAGAATCTCCTGAAATTGAAGATTTTGAAGATGTAAGTCTTGATGATTTTTCAGCATTAGATGATGAGCTTTCAACAGAAGAAGATGTTGAACTTGAAGTTGAACCTCAAGAAGAATTTCAAGAAGAGCCTGTATTTGAAGATGAAATTAGTGAAATTCAAGACGAAGAAATTTCAGAACCTGATTTAGATGAAGAATTTGCAACCGATTTAAATACGGAAATCAATGCGGATGAAACTCTTCATGATTCAGAACCGATAAAAGATTTAGAAAATGAGGTTATTGTAGATAATCCTGACGAACAACCGCGTGCAGTTATTGAAAACTCTACTGTAATTAGTAACAAAACTTTTGTTGTCGGCGAAATTCCTATAGATATCAATATGGTTAACAGACCGCAGTTTGATAATAATGAGCCTCTGGGAAGTATTTATAACCAGGAATCCGAAATTGATTCAAGTATGCTTCAGACACCTGGCAGAACAGGTAAAAATCAAGGACGTGGAAAAGCAGGACTTGGTATCTTAGGCGGCTTGGTTACATTGATAATTGTTTGTGCTATTGGCTTTGGGGTTGCAAAAATGTTTAAAGCTCCGACAGAGGAAACTCCTGAACCGACAACTGATGATGCTTTACCGACAGATATTGTTGATACTCAAGCTCCATCCGCGGATACCTTAAATGTTAATGCAGATAATGTTGTTAAAATGGATAATAACAAAGATGCGCTTGTTAATACCAATACAACAACACCAGTTGTAAAACCGACACCTGCTGTTCCGTCAGCACAACAAGCTGCACCTGTAAATACATCTGCGGCGAAAAAACAAATGGCAGCTACATCATTTTTGGAAGTGAAAAAATTGACTTGGGAAATTCCTGATTATATTGCTTATAATCCGCAATTCAAGCATTATTTCCAAGCAGCAGGTAAAAGTTTAAAATTATCGCTGACAACAGATTTACTTCTTGCAAAAGATTTTTCATATACAAATGAAATTAAAGTAACTACAACATTTAACAAAGACGGATCGTTTAAAGAAGCAAGAATCTTAAAATCAAGCGGTTCAAGTCAAATCGATAGAATTGTGTTACAAACTGTTAACCAAACTCTAAAGGTTCTTAAAGCCCCGCCTAGTGTGGGTAATGACGAAAACACAACAGCCATACTTAAAATTTATTTTTAGATATGCTATAATAAAGTTAAAGTAGAGGAAGCCGTTGTGGATTTAACACAAGAGAAGATTGACTTAATCAGCAAGATAATAAAAAACGATCGTAAATATCCGAATAATGAAGATTTGTACGATGATTTTTTCAACGAAACATGTAAACGTTCCGTTGCTATTCTTGGTACAATTGAGTCTGAAACAACTCTTGAACCTTACTTAAAAAGGGTTGCAACAACTGCTATTATCAACGTATTAAAAGATTCAGGCAGATTAAGAAGAACCAAATCAGGTTACATGTCAACAAAAGAAGTTGTCATGCCAACAACTGAGGATACTGTAGATTATTCATCTGTTGTTATTGATTACGCAAGCATTAAGATTCCTGAAACTCCGGAAGAAGTTGTTATTCAAAAAGAAATTTTACAATTTGTCGCAAAAACAATTAGACAGATAGACAATAACGAGCCTGATAAGGACTATTTACATATTTATACTTTGCGCTATGATAAAGGCATGACTCAGAAAGAAATTTCTGAAGAGTTAGGTATTTCCCAGGGTGAAATCTCTAAAAGATTATATACTCTTATGGATAAAGTAAAAAATACTATTGAATAAGTCTAAACTATGAAATGTCCCGTATGTAAAAAAAATATTTCGGAAAATGCGCTTAAATGCCCGCATTGCAAAACTCGTACAGGTTTGTTGTGTCCTCAATGTAATACAATAAATCCTATCGGGAATTTAACCTGTCAAAATTGCGGTCAGGAACTTTTAAAAGTCTGCAAGCATTGTCACAGTGTTAATTTACCTCTCGCAACAAAATGCAGAAAATGCGGAGCCTCTTTTGGCAGTCCTGTTGAGCGAAAATTTGAAAAGCAGTCCGATGATAATAAAAAACTGAAATTTCAGCCAAAATTGTTTACGGCAAGCCAAGCTGTTGAAGTTTTAAAAGAAGGCTTATTCTCAAAAACTCAAAAAGTTTTTTCAATAAGCGGTGAAAAAGGTATCGGAAAGACTTCTGTTTTAAATAAGTTAAAACATATTCTTTCAAACAATAATATTGATTGGTGTATCGGGAAATGTACCCCTCTTACTCAATTAACTCCCGGGGGTGTTATTCAGGATATGCTGATTAATCTTTTTAATCTTCCCAAATACTATATCAGTAATGAAGATTTGAAAAAAGATGCTGTAAAATTTTTCTCAAATGAATTTAAGTTTCTTGCAGCAGACGAAATTTCAGAATTTTTGAACTTTTTATATAACTCAAAAGACGGTAATTACGAAGATATAATTATTAATAAAAAAAGAATATTTGATATTCTATATAAAATCTTTGGCGCATTTGTTGCTAATTCAAACTTTATTTTTGTTGTAGATAATTTTGATTATATTGACGGGTTTTCGGTTGAATTTTTCACAAACTTTATGATACAGGATTCTGTTTGGAAAAATTTGAAATTTATTGCTATATACGAAGATCATCGTCCGATAATAAATTATTTCGGATTTGAAGGAAAAGATGTTAAATCATATGTCGATATAAATCTTGCCCCGATTTCGGCTGATGATTATAAAGAGATTACCAATACAAAAACTCATTTGTCAGAGCATGAGAAAGAATTAATCTTTACCAGAAGTAACGGAAATCCTGCGTATATTGAGCAGGCAATAAGTTACTGTCTTGATTGTCAAATGTCTGATAAAGCGTTTATACTTCCGCCTAAATTTTCAGATTTAATAAAAGACAGACTTTCAACTCTACAAAAAAATAATAATCAGGCATATAAAGTTTTGTCTATCGCGGCGTTGTTAGGTGATAAAATTTATCCTCCGCTGGTTAAAGAAATTTATTCAGAACAAAATAATGAGTTTCCCGACATTATTTCATACCTTGAAAAAGCAGAATTTATAAAACCGTATAACGATTCTTATTATGAATTTAATAATCTTTTGCTTTGGGAAACAGTATTAGAAAGTATTAAACGCAACAGTGAATTTGAAGATATAAATATCAAAACCGGAAAAATTCTTACAGCATTTACCGTAAATACAAACGCGATAATGGCATCTATTGCGCATAATTTGCGTGAAAATCGTATGGCTTTTGATATTTGGACAAAAATTACAAGGTTAAGTGCATATATTGGCGATATTAATCTTTATGTAATTGCGCAAAAACAATGTTTAGCTCTTCTTAATGAGTTTAATGAAAATGAAACCCTGAATATTCGCTACAATATAAGTGAACGCTTGGGTAAACTTTTAACAGAATATGACCCTGAAGAAGCTTTGGAATTTTTACCTGATGCGATTTCTAATGCTAAAAACAACAATAAAGAAGATAAAGAAATAGAACTTCTGGGGTATTTGGCATTATGTTGTAAAAAAACAGGTAATTACTACGGAGATATCGAATGTGTTGATAACGCATTGAAAAAGCTTCCGCCATCAGGTTATGAGCTTGAAACAGCATTGATTAAGTCAACAAAATTATCATCGCTTATCTCAACAGGAAACTGCGGGGAAGCCGTAAATCTTATTGATAATGATATTTTACCGATACTTGAAACTCATCTTTCAAATCCTCGGCTTGATAAAACAATTCCGCTGGGATTAATTCACAATACTCGTTCAGATGTTTATTATTACCTTGCAAAAGCTTTGTCTATTCAAGGAAATGACCGTTCATTTGAAGTTTTAACAAAACTCTTTGATTTGATAGAAAAAAGAAAAATTACCGATGAAGAATTAATTTGTAAAATTCGATTGACATTAGCATATGCAAATACAGTTAAAGGAAACTTTATAACTTCATTTGAAGTGCTTCAAAGTATTGTCGGACAGTATGGAGAGGAATTTGCTAATCTTAATACGATAAACGCTGACAGATGTGAGATTATGGGAACCTATTCTCTAATTGATATTATTAACAGATTTTTGATAAAAGATTATGATGGTTTGCAGGAAAGTTTGTTCGCTTCTGTTGAGTTTGCTAATGATACGGGAGATAATTTTACAAAACATTTTGTAAAAACTCTGCTTGGTAAAATATTTTATGACAGGCAGCAAGCAAAGCATGCGTTAGATATTTATAATGATGAATTAAACTACTTTGCGAAAGAAAAAATTGCAACAGGAGCACTTTTAGGTTGGTATTTGACTTCAGAAGCAACGCTTGCAACAGAAAATCCGAAAAATGCCATTGATATTGCAAATCAAGCTCTTGAAATAGCTCAAAATCCTAAGATTAATAATTATTTCTTCATAATAATGTTAAAAATGTCGCTTGCTAAATCATATATGGCAATAGCTGATTATGAAAGTGCAAAAATTCATTTAGAATCAAGTATTCTGCTCGCAAAAAAATATAATTTGAACGATTTGTTATCAAGACTTTATCTGCTTTACGGTAAGTATTACCAAGACCTTGGTACAATCCAATCCCAAAATCAAAAAGAATATTTAAAAGGTTCATCTGCAATGTATGACAGAGCTTCAGAACTTGTTACAAAAAATACTAGAAATCCGTATGTAAAACACCTGTTAGAAGAGCAAAAAAATCTTCTAAATTCATATTGCAGTCTTAACGGGTTTGGAATTTAATATTATTTAAACTGTGATATTACTTTTTTAAAATAATCAGTTTCTGACTTAGCTCTATGAGCACAAGCTGCA
>CAJUAL010000017.1 GCA_910584405.1 uncultured Vampirovibrio sp. | reverse complement strand
AGTTTCGTTGTTTGTCACAACTTTTCTAGTTTCAGCTATTCTGTTTTCAATGTTCCGATATTCTCACCACCAACGCTTCACAAATCCTCTTGTGTTGGCTATCGGGGTATTTATCAACCGCTCTCTTGCGGTTCCTTTATCTTACTACATCAATTTTCATTGTCAAGTAGTTTTTGAAATAAATTTTAAAAATCTTTTTTGCTATTTACATTCGGTTTTCAAAATTCATCTGTGCGCTGTGCACGTCTATTATGTTAAAACAAAAAAAAATAAAATGCAAGCACTTTTTTTAATTTTTTTGAAAAATTTTTATTTTTTATGTAAAAATGGCTAAAACTCAACAATAACAAGAATTTTTAATTTCATAAAAATAGCCTGCACAGATTATAGCTTTGCGGCTTAATCCTTGATACTATATATTTATTAAATAAGGATTTAGGTAATATGAGCAAAAACAAAAAAGATTTAACGGAATGTGAAATTAAAGTACTTGATTTATTAAAACACTCCATGACTAATGTTGAAATAGGAGAAAAGCTTTTTATATCACATCATACAGTCCATGCCCACAAAGCTTCTATCTTTAAAAAACTTGATGCCCATGATAGCTTAGAAGCTGTTGTAAAAGGTTTAAAACTTGGATATATTAATTTAGATTAAATAAAAAGAGCTTTTTCAAGCTCTTTTATCATATATTATTCTTCTTCAATTTCAGGTTCTTCAGGAGCATGGTTTACTACTTGAACTCCGAATCTTGTTCTAAACAAATGTTTTACCGTATCACTTTGAATCTCATACATCATTTTATTAAATAAATCATAGGCTTCTTTTTTGTATTCAATCAAAGGATCTTTTTGTCCATATGCTCTTAAACCTATTCCGTCACGGAGCATGTCAATATTATGAAGATGATCAATCCATTTACTGTCAACGACTTTTAGTAATACATCTTTTTCCAGCTGTCTTACTATATTATTTGAACTGAAAGCTTCCTGCAATTCATAACCCGCTCCATAATCTTGTACTACTTGATTATAGAAATTAATTATGTCTGCTTCATGACTTTTATATGCTTCTATTACAAAGTCTTTTATTTTGTTATACATAGGTTCAAAACGCATGTTTTGAATATCTGACACTTCAAAAGATGACAATTGAGGCACTGTTGAATGAAGTTCTCGAATCATGGCTTGCAAATCATCATACACGTATTCTTCAACTTTTTGTTCAGGTGAAATATAACTTCTCATAAGTCTGTCAACTTCTCGTTCCATCATATAGCAGATATCTTCCTGCAAACCTTCACCTGTTATTACTCTGCGTCTTTGACGATAGAATTTTTCACGTTGAATATTCATGACATCGTCATATTCAAGAACAGATTTTCTCATGTCAAAGTGGAATGTTTCAACTTTCTTCTGAGCTGATTCTATTCGTTTTGTAATAAGCGGATGGTCAATCGCCATGTTTTCGGGAACATTTAGGGCAGTCATAAGCTGTGTAATTTTTTCACCGCCAAATATCCTCATTAAATTATCTTCTAAAGATAAGAAAAATCTTGTTGAACCGGGATCGCCCTGACGAGCTGCACGACCCCTTAATTGGTTATCTATACGACGAGATTCATGACGCTCTGTACCAATTACATGTAATCCGCCTGCTTCTACAACTTTGGCATGCTCATATTCTGTTGTTTTTCTGGCTTGCGCTAAGGCTTCATCTTTAAGTCTTTCGTAATCAGGATGAGTTTCATCAATTCCTTGTTCTTCAAGATTTGCTTTTGCAAGGTACTCAGCATTACCACCAAGCAGAATATCTGTTCCGCGACCTGCCATATTAGTTGCAATTGTTACCGCACCTAACCTGCCTGCTTGCGCAATAATATATGCTTCTTTTTCGTGATGTTTCGCATTTAATACGTTATGTCTTATTCCACGTTGTCTTAAAAGGTTTGATACATATTCTGATTTTTCAATACTGATTGTACCAACCAAAACAGGTCTTCCTGCCTTATGCTGAGATACAATATCATCAACAACCGCTAAATATTTTTGAATTTCTGATTTATAAATTACATCAGGGTAATTTTCTCTGATATCAGGCTTGTTTGTCGGAATCGCAGTAACTTCAAGATTATAAATTTTACCAAACTCGGCTTCTTCTGTCATTGCTGTACCTGTCATGCCTGAAAGTTTCGGGTATAATCTGAACAGGTTTTGATATGTAATACTTGCCAAAGTTTGTGTTTCATCCTGAATTTCAACACCTTCTTTCGCCTCAACCGCCTGATGCAAACCGTCAGACCAACGTCTGCCTTCCATTAAACGACCTGTGAACTCATCAACAATCATAACTTCGCCGTTACGAACAACATAATCGGTGTCTTTTACAAATAATTCTTTTGCTTTTAGGGCTTGCAATAAGTGATGAGCATACTGAGTTTGAATATCAAATAAATCTTTTACACCAATTAACTCTTGAGCATGGTCGATACCTTCTTCGGTTAAAATAACGTTCTTATTTTTCTCATCAACCGTATAGTCAACATCTTTTTCCAATTGCGGTGCAATTTTTGCCATCATACGGTAAGTATCTTCAGATTGTGCCAATCTTCCGCTTATAATTAATGGAGTTCTGGCTTCATCAATCAAAATACTGTCAACTTCGTCGATAATTGCATAATTAAACGGACGCTGAACAAGCATTTCCACACTGCCTGCCATATTATCTCTCAAATAATCAAAACCAAATTCATTATTTGTACCATATGTAATATCGCATCTGTAAGCATTTCTCTTAACTTCAAAATCTCTTGCGCCTTCACCGTTAGAAAGCACAACACCAACAGTTAAGCCCAAAAATCTGTAAATCTTACCCATCCACTCACTGTCACGTTTCGCAAGATAATCGTTCACCGTAACAACATGGACACCTTTGCCTGTTAAGGCGTTTAAATATGCCGGCAATGTCGCAACTAAAGTTTTACCTTCACCTGTTCTCATCTCGGCAATATGTCCGTTATGCAAGAAATATCCGCCAATTAACTGAACGTCAAAATGACGCATATTTAATACACGCTTACCTGCTTCACGAACAGTTGCAAAGGCTTCAGGTAAAATTTTATCTAAAGCTTCTTTTTCTAACTTTAAATCTTCTTTATAATTTTTTGATGTAGGACGCTTTGATAGAATTTCTTTAAATTCATCTGTCTTTGCTCTCAATTGCTCATCTGTCAATTTAGCAAATTCCGGTTCTAATGCATTAATATGCTCAACAATTCCCATCATTGATTTAACTTTTTTCTCGTTAGGATCCCCCAAAAGCTTTAATAACATTTTTATCATTTATTAATATACCTCTCCAAGTTTAATTATTACTTAAAGTTTATCATAAACATATATTAATAAGGGAATCTTAATGAAAAGTTAATGATTTATAAAAAAATAAGCCGTACGGCTAACTATTATCAAGGCTGATTTATTGTTATTATAAATTCCAAGGAGTTTAGAACAGTAATGGATAATAAAATAAAAAGAAGTTTGACGAAAAGAGAACTCGAAGTTGTGGACAAAGCAAAAAATATGTTGACAAATAAAGAAATTGCTGACATTTTATATATCTCCGACCACACAGTAAAAGCACATATCGCAAACGCAATCCACAAACTCGGCGCAAGAAACCGCTATGAAGCAGTGATTATCGCCGCAAAAATGGGACTTATTACACTGTAAGAAATAGAAACCGGCGTACTCTTAAGCTGATAATGTAAAGATTTCGTAGATTTCTTCGTCTGACAGTTCTGTAATAATCTTTTCACCTTCGTATACAGCCAAGTCGGCAAGTTCTTTTTTAGACTTAAGCATTTCGTCAATTTTTTCTTCGAAAGTACCTAATGTAATCATTCTGTGAACCATTACATTTTTGTCCTGACCGATACGGTAAGTTCTGTCTGTTGCCTGATCTTCAACCGCAGGGTTCCACCACAAGTCGTAGTGAATAACATTTGTTGCACTTGTAAGGTTCAAACCTGTTCCACCCGCTTTCAATGATAATATCATTACTTTACAGTCATTATCTGTTTGGAATCGCTCGATTAAGTCTTCTCTTTGAGCAACTGTAAGACTTCCGTGGAAAAACAGCGGTTCAGTGTTACATTCTTGAGAAATTACCTTGCATAAGATATCGCCCATTTCTTTGTATTGTGTAAATATAAGCGTTTTTTCATCATTATCAAGAATACTTTGAACCAAATCAATACATTTTTCCATTTTACCTGATAATTCTCTTCCCATTTCACCTGATTTAAGGAATTGGTAAGGGTGGTTACAAATTTGCTTAAGCGCAGTGATAAGTTTGAAGATATTTCCGCGTCTGTTAACACCTGTAAATCCGCTGATTTTTGTCATCATTTCATTCAATGTTTTTTCATATAACAATGCCTGAGGTTTAGACAAGTAACAGTATTCGTTAAGTACCATTTTTTCAGGTAAGTCGGAAATTACATGTTTATCCGTTTTCAAACGTCTTAGAACAAACGGAGAAATAGACATTCTAAGTTTATTTGCTCTTGTGTGTTCTTTAAATCTTTCAATAGGAATTGCATAACTTTTTTGAAATTCACGCAATGAACCCAGATAACCTTTATTAATAAAGTCAAAAATACTCCAAAGTTCTGTTAATCGGTTTTCTACAGGAGTACCTGTCATTGCAATTTTTACATCTGATTTTAACATCTTGATAGCAAGAGTTTGAGCAGTATCAGGGTTCTTGATATTTTGAGCCTCATCAACAATAATCATACTCCATGCATTCTTTTTCAACTCTTCAACATCAATTCTCATAATCGCGTAAGTCGTAAGAATTACATCATGATTTACATCAAGCTGTCTATCAGCACCATGATAAATTACAGCATCTACGTTCGGAGCAAATAACTGTAATTCTTTCATCCAGTTACCCATAAGTGTTGTCGGACAAATTACAAGAACAGGTTTTTTAAGCTTGCCTTCTTCTTTCATCTTTAATATTAAACTGATAACCT
The DNA here is from genome assembly GCA_910584405.1 of uncultured Vampirovibrio sp. Lineage (GTDB taxonomy): Bacteria > Cyanobacteriota > Vampirovibrionia > Gastranaerophilales > Gastranaerophilaceae > Zag111. Next base: position 31,456 of record CAJUAL010000017.1, on the reverse strand, counting down.
GAATGGTTTTACCTAACCCCATATCATCAGCCATACAAGCTCCGAAACCTTTTGAAACATTTGTCCACAACCATTTTAAACCAATTTCCTGATATGGTCTTAATTCACCTTTCAAATCTTTCGGTACAGTCATTTCAACAGGTTTTGTAAAATCAGCCAAAACTCTTGCAAATGCTGCGTCATAATCAAAATCATATTGATCTAACTGACCTGACAATGATGCATGAATAAGTTCCATTCTTGACATTGATTTAAGGTTAGATTTAGCAATTTGTTCAAAAATCTTCTTGCTTTCTTCCTGATCAATCAATACATACTTATTTTTGTACTTAATTAATCCGTTATTGTTTTCCAATAATTTTTTATACTCTTCTAATGAAATTTTTTCGTTACCGATAGCGATTTCATACGTAAATTCCAAAATATCGTCAAGCGAAATTTTAGAAGACGGAGTATTATTATTAATTAAATCCGCCAAATCTTCTGTTCTTGAAGCCTTAACTTTAGCATTGATTGAAGCTCGCGGAATAACAATATTATTAAGTTCATCAGGCAAGATAACTTCAATTTGAGCTTTTTGAAGATAGTAAGCGGTTTGCGTAATAATCTTATAAACTTCGTTCAGGTTCAAATCAAGATATAATTTATCTTCATCTTCAAAAACTTCTTCAAGTTCAGGCATATAGCGAAGAGCGTAATTAAGCTGTTTTTCTACAATTCTTGAAATATCACTTGCCTTTGCTCCGAAAACTTCTTCCTCTGTATAAAGATTATCAATCAATACACTTTCATTATTTTTTCTGTCTTTAATGTAAACTTTTAATCTGAAGATTTCATCTTCCTGTTTTTCTATCTTGAAGAACGGAATAACATCGTATTTACCAAGATAAAGTTCATCAAACCACTGCGCAAAGCTTTCGGCATAATCCTTACCTTTTAATACTGCACGCTGTTCCAAATCTTTTAATAAATAAGTACCTGATTTAACATCTTTAAATCTGTACATTTTGATACCCAAGAATTTATAAATAACATAATTTAAGTATGTATAAATAAATTCATAAACAAAGTTTTTCGGTTTTTCACCCTGAATAAACAAATCATCAGGCATACATTCTTCAAACTGGTTGATAATTCTTGCCATTTTCTGATTGTTAATAATCGGTTCATAAACAATACGAAACATTTGTCCGTAACGTTTAACCGTTGGTATGAAATAAAGTTTTTCAATAAGCTTCATAACAAAATAAGTAAGCTTATTTAAATAGATAAATGTCGGAGTTAAATCAGAAAGGTCAACAACATTCCCAAACCCTCCGAAATAATCCATAACCAAATCCCAAGCCATGTGATATCCGACTTTATCACCTAAAACATCCGATTTAAAACGGAATAAAGAACCTTTTGACTTCAAATAGTATTGAAAATTATTGGTAGGAGTAACAAAGAACGACAAATCCGGCCCCTTAACGGTAGAACCTTTGTTAATTAAATAGAAATTAGTATTACGAGTCGGAGCATTCGGGCTTAAGAAAACACCTGCAAACTCATCCTCAATAATTTGATAAATCATACTCAAGGTATAACGAAAATCTTTGTTTTTAAAGTTTTCAGGGTTTTCACTCAAATTATAAAACAATTCATCAACGTTATTCTTTTTAAACGAAAAATCAATATCTAAATCTTCTATTCTATTACTCATACTTTTACCTTATTTTTACAGGGTCACCCTGAACCTGATTCAGGGTCTATCAATGCTAATAAAATTGATAGACTCCGGGTCTAAGCCCGGAGTGACTATAAATTTAAACTATTTTACTTAATTAATGACTTACCTGTCATTTCTTTTGGCTGTTCAATACCGAACAACTGCAATACTGTAGGTGCAACATCACACAATGCACCTGTTTGTCTTAATTCCGTTCCTTGAGGAGCATTAATTAATACAAACGGAACTTCATTTGTTGTATGCGCAGTTTGCGGTTTACCTGTTGATTCATCAACCATGGTTTCTGAATTACCATGATCTGCCGTTAGCAACATTACAATACCATGTTCTTTGCAAGCATCGGCAATTTTTCCGACACATTCATCAACTACTTTACAAGCCTTTGTTGCAGCTTCAATAACACCTGTATGACCAACCATGTCAGGGTTGGCAAAGTTTATTAAAATAAATTGATATTTAGGATCATCAATTGCTTTTAATACGTTTTCGCAAACTTCAGGAGCACTCATTTCAGGCTGCAAATCGTAAGTTGCAACTTTTGGAGATGCTACAAGAACACGTGTTTCGTGAGGCTGCGGTTCATCAATTCCGCCGTTAAAGAAGAATGTTACGTGAGCATATTTTTCTGTTTCGGCAGTTCTGAATTGATTAATTCCATTAGCTTCCAAAACATCGCCTAAAATATTAACCATTCTTTCTTTAGGAAAAGCAACAGGGAAAGTGAAAGTTGCTTCATAACTTGTCATTGTAGTGTACAAGATATTTTTAAGAACTTTCTTTCTGTCAAATCCGTCAAAATCAGCAAAATTGATTGCTTTAGTAATTTCTCTTGCTCTGTCAGGACGGTAGTTAAAGAAAATTATTGAATCATTATCGTGGATTCTGCTTGCATTAACAGCTTCTTCATCGCCGATAACAGTCGGTAAAACAAACTCATCGGTTTCACCTTTTGCGTAAGACTGTTTAACACCTTCAACCGAAGTCGGAGCATGTTCGCCTTCACCCAGCAATAAAGCGTTGTAACCTTTTTCAACCCTATCCCAACGATTATCTCTATCCATAATGTAATAACGTCCGATAATTGTTGCAACAGGAGGAAGATTGTATTTTTTCAACTCATCTTCAACTATTTGTAAATATTCACAAGCACTTGAAGGCGGAGTATCACGACCGTCTAAAAATCCGTGTACATAAACCTTTGTTAAACCGTTATCAGCAGCCATTTTGATAAGTGCTAATACATGGTCTAAAGATGAATGCACACCGCCTGTAGATACAAGCCCGTAAATATGTAATGCTGAATCATTTTTCTTAGCATGTTCGATTGCATTTAAAAATCTTTCGTTTGTAAAAAATGAACCGTCTTTTATCGCATTATTAATTTTAGATAAATCCTGATAAACAATTCTGCCGGCACCTAAATTCAAGTGTCCGACTTCAGAATTACCCATTTGACCTTCAGGCAAACCTACATTTTCACCATCAGCTTTAATCTTGATAAATTTTTCTTCTTTTTCCAATCTTGGCACATTAACAGGGTGTGCAAGCTTGGTTGCATCATATTTTTCAGAACCTGTTGAGATTCCCCAACCGTCCATAATACATAACAATACTCTATTAGTCATTTTATGTCCCTTCTTTCTAACTACAGGTTAGCAGGATTTTATCAAGAACATAACCGAATTTCAAGACTAAAATCACCAAGGATAATCATCACGAATTTTCCAACCGTCATGCATCATTAAAGCTGCACAATACTCTCCTGCATAATGAACATTCCACCAACTTATATTTTTTGCACAAGCAGAAAATCCATCCGTAACTAATTTTTGCCTTGTCAACCCTTGCCCAATTGGTGCAAACCTATTTTTATCAGGTTCAAACTTAAACATAAACCCGTCACGCCCTACCAAATTCGGCTTCCTTGTTCCGTTTATATCAATAACAAGAAGCTTGTAGCCATATGCAGTTCCTCCTATTCGGAATTGAATACCATTTGGCAAAATATAACAGGTCGATGTTGAAGGATTTGCCCAAAAAAGATAATAACTGTTTGCTAAAGTAGTCATTTGGGATAACTTGGATTTTGATACTCCAGTAAGATACGGTAACAGATATTTTTCTAAAAATTCATCATCAGATAAACTAAAATCCCAACCCGAAATTTCCCCATTATCATTAACCGACATTCTGACAGCACCCGAGAATATAGCATACCCGGATTTTACCTTATTAACAGTAACAATCTTCTCGCATTTTGTAATAATGCTCGGCAATGTTAATACCGAAACAACTCCAATTATTGCTAAAGTAATTAATACTTCCGCAAGAGTAAAAGCCCGAAAACGGCTTATAATAAACCTAAAAGGAGTATCCCCCCCCGAAATTCATCATTATTGTTCAAATTCAGCATCTATTACCCCCTTCCCCGATTATATAAAATTACAAATACAATGTCAAATTAAACATAAAACTACGGCAGGCATCCTCGCAGAGTACGTGACCTCACAAAGTGCAAGGTAGTTAGTAGCATAATGCCCCGTCCAGCCGCAAAATCCTTCCCGCCTCGCCTGAAACGTCACCGTTCACACTTGCGTCAAAAACGGCACAACAACTTTGCAAAATTCAATGCTGTTGGTAACATATTACCCCGTGCGGCGAGCACTCTTGCCGACGCGTGTTCACCTCTCGCTTCGCTCGCGGCTCTGCTCGGCGGCTCATCTTGGATTTTGCTTCAGCTCACGGCGTTTCGCCTTCGGAGCTTCGCTCCTGTCGGCTCAATCCGTTCGTTACCCGGACTCGCTTTGCTCCGTCCGTCCGCAAAATCCGCAAAAAAAAAGCTTCTGTAATAGAAGCTTCCTTGGAATCTTTTACAATTCCTCGTGTAAAGATTAGTAGGTAGAAAGTAGAAGGTAGTAATTTATATATAAAATAATTTATATATCGTTCTTATATACTAATAAAGTATTTTTTATATCAAAAATTGCGCGAGTCGATTCATGTTGTTACATAACTTTACAAATTTCTCCAAAATACACACTGCTACAACAAATCTGTTGAAAAAAAACTCAAAATAAATTATAATCAACCTGAAAAGAGGACACAATGAAAATAGCAATATATCCGGGAAGCTTTGACCCCGTAACAAAAGGACACTTAGATATTTTACAAAACGCAGCAGAAATTTTTGACAAAGTAATTATCGCAGTAGCTCACAACGGAGAGAAAAAAGGGTTCCTTCCTGTTGAAAAACGAGTAGAATTAATTAAAGCAAGCATAAAAAACCTTAATAACGTTGAAGTTGACGCATTTGAAGGACTTACAATAGATTACGCACAAAAACACAGAGCAGAAATTTTAATCCGCGGACTTCGCGCCGTATCTGATTTTGAATACGAAATGCAACTTTCACAAACAAACAGCGCACTATGTGACAAGGTTAAAACAGTATTCCTGACAACAAAACCCGAATATAACTTCATATCATCAAGCACCATAAAAGAAATCTTAGCTAACAACGGCGATATCTCAAAATTTGTGCCTGATGCGGTTTACGAATATCTATCAAGAAAGAAGTAATTTAATGAAAATTTCAACATTTAATATCTTAAAAAATCTTGAAGAACAAATTAATAAAAGCTATTCGTTGAGTATTTTCAAAGGTTACACCGCAATAAACAAACAAGGTGTAGAAAAAATCATTAATGAACTATACGCCACACTTCCTGACGATGTAAAATATGCCAGAGAATATCTCAAAAACAAAAACATAAAAATAGAAAAAAACAATAACCCTCAACTTTTTGACAACATTGAAAATCTTGAAAAAAATATTGACAGCGGGTTCCATATCGCAAAGTACGTTATAGTCAACATTAAAGAACTTGAACAACTACTTGACAAAATATATGCAAGTATTCCGACAGAAATTGTTACAGTAAAAAATATTGAAGAAGTTGAAAACATGTAAACATATGTAATACTCATGTATATATATTATTTGACAATTAATTTTTGCTTATGTAATATATTAATATTACAAAATGTGAAAGGGATAAGGGATACTAGACATGCCGCAAAATGGAGTGTATGATTTACTAAAGATGTTAGAAATAGCCTTAGATGAAGGTTATTCTGTATTAAAATACACCGTAGTAAACAAAAAGGAAATTGAAACATTAATTGATAGAATATATATGGCACTTCCTACTGAAGTACAGGAAGCAAGAGTGTTTATAAAAGATAAAGAAAGACTTCAAAACAAAGCTCAAGCAGAAGCTGCCGATATTATTCAAAAAGCTCAGGCAGAAGCTGACAGAAAACTTTCTGAATCTGATCAAATTAAAGCTATCGAACGAGAAGGTATAAGAATAACCAACGAAGTTAAAGAAGAATGCGAAAGAATTAAACATCTTGCACTTCAAGATGCTGATAAGATTAGACTTCAAGCAACGGATGAAGCAATGAAAATCAGAGAAGGTGCGGAATTATACGCAGAACAAGTATTAACAAGTCTTGAAGGTAACCTTACTCAGTTGCAGCAAGTTGTTAAAAACGGACAAATTTATATGGAACAATTAAGGGCTGATTCTGTAGGTAAATACTCAACTCAAGCTCCATTAAGATAAGTTTAAAAAATAATAGAAAGCAGAGCCCGAAAACATCCGGCTCTGCTTTTATTTTTACCCTTGTAGTATTTGTTTACAATTCGTTTGCAATTTATTTTGTTTGATATAAAATCATGATATAAGCCGAAATAGATAGAATGTGTACAGCACATTCTATTTTAAATAGGAAACAAGTTAATAAAATAAAAAGGAAATAAAACAAATGGGTATCAAAGGAAAAAATGACAGAATGGTAGTTCTAGCATGTGAAGAATGTAAAGAAAGAAACTACACAACAACAAAAAACAAAAAGAACATTAAGGAAAGAATGGAATTAAACAAATACTGTCCTAAATGTCAAAAACATACTGCACATAAAGAAACTAAATAACAAATTTTGCGTAGGGCGAAGCGTCAGCGAAGTCCCGTCAGGTGCGAAGGTTATAATGAATAGCAGCGAAGCGAAATGAATACCTAACCTGAGCACAGCAAAATTCAAGGCACAGTTTTTCTAAAAGGAAACAAAGGGGGGCAACCCCCGCAGGCGTCCTTAGTTCAGTTGGTAGAACGTCGGTCTCCAAAACCGGATGTCGAGGGTTCGAGTCCTTCAGGGCGCGATTTTAAAACAAAAATAAAGGATTACAAAATATGAACAACACATTGGATGCAATAAAAACATACTTCAAAGGGGTAAAAACCGAATGGGGTAAGGTTAGCTGGCCGGAAAGAAGACAAGTAATCTTTGAAACTTTTTCCGTAATTGTTATCGTGTTTGTTTTCACAGTAGCAATATATTTAATGGATCTTTTATTTAAAGGATTGCTTAGCCTTATTAAGTAAAATTTTAACTAAAATTATAAAGGTGGCTTATGACTAAAGAAGAAAAAACAATGGAAGAACAATTAAACGAGGATATCTTAGCAGAACAAGCTCAAGCCGAAGCTGAAGAAACAGCATCTCGTGAAGCTAAAGAAGCTAAGAAAAACCAAAAAAGATGGTACATCGTTCATACATATTCAGGATACGAAAACAAAGTAAAAGTAAACCTTGAAAAACGTATCGAATACATGAACATGGGTGATAAAATCTTCAGAATAGAAGTTCCTCAAAAGACCGTAACTCAAATGAAGTCAGGTAAAAAGCAGGAAAAAGAAGAAAAAATCTTCCCGGGCTACGTTTTAGTTGAAATGATAATGGATGAAGACAGCTGGTACGTAGTAAGACACACTTCAGGTGTAACAAAATTCGTAGGCTCAGCTAAAAAACCAATTCCTGCAAGAGAAAGTGAAATTAAAAAGATTCTTCACAGATCAACATCTCAAGTTGAAAAAATCGAACTTGATGTTAAAGCAGGTGATAAAGTCAGAATTATTTCAGGACCGTTTGCAGACTTTGATGCTGATATTATCGAAGTTTACCCTGATAAATCAAAACTTAGAGCAAATGTTTCAATCTTCGGTCGTGAAACGCCTGTTGAATTGGAATATAAACAAATTAATAAACTTTAAAAATGTCACCCTGAACTTGCTTCAGGGTTTACATATAACTTGCTAAAATCAAATTTAGCAAACAAGTATACAAAACGTAAGTACAAAATGTGGAAGGGACGCCCCCGATTGAACCACAAAAGGAGAAAAAAATGGCAAAAAAAGTAGTAGGAAAAATTAAGCTTCAAATCGAAGCAGGCAAAGCAAATCCGTCACCACCTGTTGGTCCTGCATTAGGTCAACATGGTGTTAACATCATGGATTTTTGTAAACAGTTCAACGCTAAAACTCAAGACAAAGCAGGATATATTATCCCTGTAGTTATTGATGTTTACGAAGACAAAAGTTTTACATTCATAATCAAATCACCACCGGCTCCTGTATTGATTAAAAAAGCATTAAACCTTTCAAAAGGTTCAGCAGCACCTAACAAAGACAAAGTTGCTGAAATCACAAGAGCACAATTAGAAGAAATCGCTAAAATTAAAATGGACGATTTGAATGCAACAACAATGGAAGCTGCAGTAAAAATGATTGCAGGTTCATGTCGAGCAATGGGTGTAACAGTAAAAGCAGAATAAGGATGGAAGGATAATTATCTTTAACGATAATTTCCGTTAATACCACGAAAGGAAAAAATTAAAATGTCAAAATTAACTAAAAAACAAAAGAAAATGCAAGAAATGCTTGACGGTTTTGTACAACCGTCTACAGCAGTTGATGCAATTAAAAAATTACAAGAAATTTCAAAAGAAGTTTCAAAATTCAATGAAACAGTTGAATGCCACATGCGTTTAGGTATTGACGTACGTCAAGCAGATCAACAAATTCGTTCAACAGTAGTTTTACCTGCAGGCTTAGGTAAAGAAGTAAGAGTTTGTGTTATCGCTAAAGGTGCTAAAGTTTCTGAAGCAACTGAAGCCGGCGCAGATTTTGCAGGAGCAGAAGAAATTATTGATAAAATTTCAGGCGGTTGGTTCGAATTTGATACATTGATTGCTACACCTGATTGTATGGGTATGTTAGGTAAATTAGGTAGAGTATTAGGTCCAAAAGGCTTGATGCCAAACCCTAAAACCGGTACTGTTACAATGGATATCGCTAAAGCAGTTAAAGATGCTAAAGCAGGTAAAGTTGAATATAGAGCAGACAAACAAGGTATGATTCACTGCCCTATCGGTAAAATCCAATTTACAGAAGAAGACTTGATTAAAAACTATGCAACTTTGGCAGATGCAGTTTTAAAAGCAAAACCATCTTCAGCAAAAGGAACATTTGTTAAATCAGTTTACTTATCAACTACAATGGGTCCTGGTATCAAATTAGATCCAAAAACATTTGCAGCTGAAGTAAAAGAATTGGTATAATCAACCAAAATATTTAACAAAAAAGCTTAGAGTTTTAACTCTAAGCTTTTTTATTTTAATCACTTTACCTTTATTAAGCCATATACACAACGGTTGGATTATTTTTCAGGTAATCATTCAATAAAGTAACATAATCAAGCATATTTCTATCTTCGATTGGTTTCTTTTTTGCTTTTTCAACTTCACGTTTCCACATTTTTTCATTCATAACTTCTTGCGGATCACGATGACGCGGTAAAGTTTCATCTAAAACCCAAGGTCTTTTTTGCGGGTTTTTACGAGGTGCCATAATACCACAACCGACAGATCCAATTCCTTCTAACATAAAATCCACCTTTCACACTTAAATTACACATTAGTATAAAAACATATTTTTAGGAAATTTTGCCAAAACTTTAAAATTTTTTGTTTTTTTGTTACAATAAAATGGTAAGTAAATTTAATTTACGGGCGATTGGCACTCTGCCGACCAAAAACGATTAAATATCGTTTTTGGGAGAGGGGTAGCGCATCTGTTGAAAACGAAAGTTTCAACTTTGACAATTTTATACGGGCGATTGGCGCAGTTGGTAGCGCATCACATCGACATTGTGGGGGTCACGTGTTCGAGTCACGTATCGCCCAAAGAGAAGAGGTCTTTGACCTCTTTTTTTTACGTGACAAGAACACACTAATTTACCTCCCCTTGACTTTTTTCAAAACATCCTTAAACATCTCATACAGATGTATGATTTTTGCCAAAAAACTTGGGGAAAATCATAATTTGTCCGACAATATTAATAATATAACATGGTAGAGGTAGAGCTATGAGATTAAACAGCGGAATATTTTATAACGATAACGGCTTAACAGCCTCAATTCGGGCAATGCATTTACAAAGCGAGATTATCGGAATCGGCAACGAAAACATTACAGGATTTGACAAAATCGGTTATCAACGTAAAGAAGCCGTTGTATCATCTTTTACCGAATTTTTAGGCGTGCATGCTCTATCTACAACCCGTGATGATAAAGTCGGACGTATTGCCGTATCAGAAAACCCGTTAGACCTTGCAATTGCAAATAAAGGTTATTTTCAGGTTAAAACAAAAGACGGTGTAAAACTTACCCGTGACGGACGTTTTCAGGTAGGCAAAGACGGGACACTTCTTACTCTGGAAAATCAGGAAGTATTATCAAATGCAGGGGTTCCGATAAAATTCCCGTTTATACCTCAAGACTTGAAGCAGGTAAAAATAGACAATACAGGAAAAATTACCATGTTCAATCCTGAAACACACAAGCTGACTAAAATCGGACATATCGGAGTTGTTGATTCAAACGGAATTGCCGTTATGGAACCGAAAATTAAACAGGGTTTTAATGAATACTCAAACGTAGCACTACAACAAGAGTTCTTATCACTGATGCCTCCAATAAAGAACTTTGACGCAAACAGACAGATGTTTATGCTTCAAAACTCGGTATTAGGTAAAACAATCTCACAATTAAGTCAATAATAAATAAGAACAGAGGGTTTTATAAATGTATAACTTACAAGGAATTATTTCAAAAGGAACAAATAACGCACTTTTACAATTTGAACGTTTCGGTCAAATTGCAAATAACGTTTCAAATTTCCAGACTACAGGTTATAAAAGTGTTTCTTTTGAGCAAATTTTAAGAGAAGACGGGTACTTAACAGGTGCAGTGAGAACAAATAACAAACAAGGTTCAATAAGAATCACCAGCAACCCTTATGACGTTGCCATAAACGGCGCAGGATACATTCCTGTTGTGTCACCGTCAGGAGAGGTTCAATACACGCGTGACGGGGCATTCAAACAAGGTAAAAACGGATATTTAACAACACGTGACGGTTGGATTGTCGGCGAGGGTATAAAAATTCCTTCAAACTGCTTTAAATTTGAAATTAAGAAAAACGGTGATGTTATGGCTTACGACTCAAGAGGAGCAAAAGCAAAAAAAGTCGGTACAATCCCGCTAATCCAATTCGATAACCCTGCAGGAATGGAACAAGCTGATATGAACAGAGTAAAACCGACAGAAGAAGCAGGCGAAGCAAGACTTGTAAAAAATCATGAATGTATCTGGCAAAACAATCTTGAAGCCTCAAACATAAATATGTACCAATCAGCAACAGACTTGATGAGAATGAACGCTTCAATGCTTGCCAGTATGCAGATGATAAAACTTGCGGACACAATGTACAACAAGTCAATAAATATCAGAGAAGCTTAATAAATAACGAAAGGTTTTAAAATATGTACACTTCACTTGACAGTATGGGTAAAGTAACGTTAATGATGGACTTGATTTCACAAAGACAAAAGGCTTTGGGTTCAAATATCGCAAACGTTGACACCCCTGGTTATATAAGACAAGATATTGATTTCGGTCAATATTTAAGTACAATGAACAGTCCTTTAGAAACAAGATTGTCTGATAAATTAGGACCATCTGCCGTTGCTGCTGACCGTTCTGAAGAACCTGTTAACGCAGGTCATGAAATTATGCAATTACAAGAAAACTCTTTGCTATATTCAATGGCAACCCGCAGAATGTCAAACATAGTTACAGAAATGAAAACCGTAATCAATGTCGGTAAATAATAATTAAGGTGGTGAAAAACTCATGGGTATAATGGATTCAATAGATATGGGTGCAAAAGCACTTCAAGTACACGGTAAAAGAATTGATGTTCACGCAAAAAACATCGCAAACCTTGATACCCCAAATTATGTGAGAAAAATACCTGTTCTTACAGCGGTTGATGATCTTTCATTTCATGGTTTGATGAACAATATGAAAGAAGACGCATTCGGTGTCGGAACATTACCATACCTTCAAGGCGGAGTTAATTTTTCAGGAGTAGTTGAAGACCCGACATTAGGACAAAAAATATACAAACCTGGACACCCTGATGCCGATGCTGACGGATATATAAGAGCCTCAAACGTTAATGCTATGGTTGATATTGCAGACGCTCTTGTTGCTCAAAGAGCTTACGAAGCAAACCTTGCTTTAGTAAATATTTCAAAAACAATGGCTCAAAGAGCTTTAGAAATAGGTAAGTAGATTTTGTAAAAATTAACCTTATTCAATTAACTTATAGCGGGAAAAGAATATGTCTAATTGTATGGATAAATATAAAAATGATTTTGCAATTAAATTTGCAAAAATTATGCAGGAAAAATTACCCAAATGGAAAACATTTCAAGCGGAAGAACGCAAGAGTTTATATAGTTTAGATTCTTTGCGCTGGTATTTTGGAATAGCACTTTGCGGCTTTGTCCCCGGAAAAAGAGAATATCATTATGACCTAAAATTACATTGTTGGGTTGTTGTTATTTTATTTATTGCTACAGTTATTGGAAATATCCAAATAACAAATAAACATTATCAAAACAAGGTAAAATGTACTTTTTTTGATGATTTGTTAAAAGTTTTTGGCGATAATATATTTTTTGCAGGTAGATTTATTCATAATTCATTGTTTAATAATTCCAAACTTTATTCTCGTGAAATTATGACCCGTGAAGGTGATGACAGATTTGACGGAGAATATAACGGGGTAAAATTTGTTATTAATGAAACCGATTTTGGCTGGAACGAAAATGATAAACATAAGACTTATCATAGAATGTTCAAAGGTATTGCAATGCATTTTACAATGCATAAAGAAATTAATTCTCGGGTTTTAATTATGTCCAAGAATTTGTGGAATAAAGTTCCAAAAAATTATGAAAAAGTAGTTGTTGAATATGAAAAATTTAATAAAAAATATGATGTATGGGTTGAGAAAAATACATTAAACAATTCAGGACAAATTGAAGCAAGATATTTACTTAATACTGCATTTTTAGACAGATTTATGCAACTGCAAACAAGTTTTAAAGTAAGTAAGATGTCTTGTTCTGTTTATAAAAAAGATATGCTTATAATGCTTTCAACAAACAAAGACTTATTTGAAATGAACCATTTGTTAGGCAAAATTGATGATATCAAACAATACAAGCATTTATTTGAAGAATTTGCATCTGTGTTATCATTTATAGAAGTTTTAAATCTTGCAAGCAGAACAAAATTATAATAATATGACATTATGCAAATTTCAAAATTCAAAAATTTTATAAGCTGGAATCTGATTTCGCTATTGGGATATTTTTGTTTTGTAATAATGCTTGCTTTTATAGCAATGTATCTTCTAACAAAATCAAATATCAATATGCGTGCAGATTTGAATAAATATTTTTATGATTATCTTTTTAATAATGTCATAATTCCTTATTTATCATTTTATAAAATTCAAATATTTTTAATATTAACACTAATGATTGCATCAATATTTGAAAATAAACATAAGAAAAAACATGGGGACTATGAATTCCAAACCTTTGAAAACGAAAATTCTTTACATTCAAAACTTTTTGTTACAGGGCTTATAATGAATCTTTTGCCTATGTATTTGTTTACAATGTTCATACTTGCAAAGGTAATGAAATATTTTAATTTTATGATATAATGAATCTATAATCAGTGTCATAGTGGCACTCTGCCGACGAGAAAGATTAAGTATCTTTTGAGGAGAGGGTTGTTGGAAACAACATCCGCCACGAGACTTCAAAATTGAATACATCCAAGTCGTAGTGGCGGAATGGTAGACGCGCACGCTTGAGGGGCGTGTGGTTAGCGCTGTGGGGGTTCGAGTCCCCCCTACGACATTATTTTAAATAATATGAAAAAGCTATTAATTTTATTACTAATATTTTTACTAGGTACACCAGTTTTTGCTGACGTTGTATGGCCATCTTTATACATAGCCGCAGGAATAACTAGTATAAAGGTAATCATTGTTGGTCTTTTGGTTGAATTATTATTTGTAAAAATTTTTACTAATACAAATTTACTAAAAGCAAGTATTATAACCGTGGTAATGAATGCAGTTACTTGTTTATTTGGTATAGTGCTTATACCAATATCAGGTTTTTTTGTAGATGTGTTATCACCATTTAAAACTTTCCATTGGACTAATTGGTTATTAGATTATTTATTGGCTATTCTTCTAAATACTTTAATTGAAGGTTTTATAATAAAATTAATATTAAAACTTAAATTTAAAAATATTTTTATATGGCTTTTTATAGCAAATGCTATTAGTATTATACTTTGTATATTATTTTATGGTTTACGGTTAGGTGTAAAATTATAATTCCATACAAAATTCAATAATTATTTGCGTTCCAATCCTAAAGCCATTCTCATATTTCATATTGTAATACTCCTGAGTCGAACACTTCATAACCGGCACAAACTTGTGTTAAATATTGAACTTATCACCTAATTCTGCTATAATTTTCTTGTCAAAGGGTTCCAAAATAGTAACCTTGTCGATATTTTTATTTTTTATAAATATAATTTTACACAATAACTATTTACTAAATTATTTTTTGTGATAATATTTTATTGTTATTGAAAATTTTTATAAATTCGATAACAAATTTTTACTTTTACAAATTATGGTTAAAAAATGGCACAAGTTAATTTAATTTGTGTCTTTCTTTTATTTACATAATATTTCCAATGATTAGGGAAAAACCCTTAGAGTGAAATCATCTCTGTATACGGAAGTTGTTTGAACCCTTTCTTTTCATAAACATGAACCGCATGTAAGTTTTCAGCTTCAACTTCCAATCTAAAAATGCAATTAGGATAATTTTGTTTTATATATTCAATAAATTTCGGAACAATACCAAAACCTCTAAAGCTTTGTTTTATATATAAATCTTCAAACCAAATACACTGTTTTCCAAACTCAGTAGAAAAACTTTTAGCAATCATTGCATAACCTAAAATATCAGTATTTGAGTAAAAAACATACCCTTCTAAATAAGGATTCTCATTTAAACAGTTTTCAAAATCTGTTTCAAAAATAATATCAGACCCGTTACTAAAAACAGCATCAGATGAATAAAACTCTTTCATCATAGAAAGAACTTCATTTTTATCATCTATATGCATTTTTCTTATCGCAAAATCCATATATAAAATATTAACATAAAGACTTTACCCTTGACCATGCTCGAAACATAAAGTAAAATTAGGTAAAAAGAGGGAATTTATGAAAATCGGAATTATCGGACTTGGCTTAATCGGCGGGTCAATATTTAAGGATTTGAAAAAACTTGGGTTTGACGTTATTGCAGTGTCAAATTCTCAAAGCGGAGAAAATATTTATAAAAATTACGATGTTTTAAAAGATTGTAACCTTGTTTTTGTATGTTCTGCAATGAACAAAACTTTAAATATTTTAGACAAACTTGAAACGATTTTACCTCAAGAAACAATAGTAACAGATGTTTGTTCACTTAAAAACTTTGTATGTAAAAAGAAACGACCTTACAGATTTGTACCAACTCATCCCATGGCAGGAACAGAACATAAGGGATTTGAAAACTCTTTTGAAGGGTTATTTAAAGATGCCAAATGGGTTTTAACACCTGTTTTTGGAGAAAGTGAAGAACTTGTTGAGATAATTAAAAAATTAGGCGCTAAACCTATTATAACAACTCCGGATAAGCATGATGAAGCCGCAGCATTAATTTCTCATATGCCAATGGTAATTGCGCAGGCAATATTCAAAACTGCACAAGATAACCCGCTGGCACTTGAAATGGCAGCATCAGGATTTCGGGATATGACAAGGCTTGCGATGTCAAACACTGAAATGGCAAACGATATGGTTCAAATGAACAGTGAAAACATACAAACTTCTATTCTAAAACTATATAAAGCAATCGGCGATTTAACCAACTCCAACTATCGTGAACAGATAGAAGAAATTAAGAAAAATCGCCAATTGATGTTCTAACTTTTATAAATTTTATACTGCAGCAGTTGGAGCTTTAGTAAAGAACTTAACAACTTTATCAATAACAGGTCTTACAAATTCAGATACTTTGTTAACAACAGGTCTTATTAATTTTGCACCTTTGTCAATAACCGGTTTTGCAAATTCAGCAACTTTTTTAGCTCCTGCAACAACAGCCTTACCAATAGGTTTTCTAAATACAACTGCAGCTGCAATAGCTGATAAACCTAACAAACCTGTTGCAACTTTTGCTCGTCTGTCAGCATTTCTTTGCTGAGCTTCAGGGTCGAAAATACCCGGTTTCCAAGTTGTTTTTTCACCTGTTTTAGGGTCAACATAAAGTTTATCATTTCTCGGATCTATTCCACGACCTTGAAAATTTGGAGCATAAGCATTAACTGAACCTAAATTTAAAGACATAATTTTATTCCTTCCATACTTTGATACACCTACATATACATAAAGTGAATTTAGGAAGAAAAATTGTTATTTTGTTTACATTTATTTACAAAAAGATTTATTCAACAGATAACACAGGAGCACTCTTTTCCAGATGCAGCGTATCAATCAGCGAATTTAATCTTGTAAACACTTCTTTAAATTGCGGGATTGAAAGACTTTGCTTACCGTCACTAAGAGCTTGAGAAGGATTATGATGAACTTCAACCATAACACCGTCAGCTCCGACAACTAAACCTGCTTTTGCCATAGGTTCAATCAAATAACGCTGACCGGTACCGTGGCTAGGGTCAACAATTATCGGTAAGTGTGAATATTTTTTAATTACTGGAACAGCCGAAATATCAAGTAAATTTCTGGTAAAAGCACTGTCAAAACTTTTTAATCCGCGCTCACAAAGAATTACCTGCTCGTTGCCGTTATACATAATATGCTCGGCAGCAAGCAAAAACTCTCTTATAGTACTTGCAGCACCGCGTTTTAAGATAACAGGCTTGTTACATTTACCAACAGACTTTAAAAGCTTAAAGTTTTGCATATTTCTTGCACCGATTTGAATAACATCAGCATAATGACAAACCAAATCCAAATCAGCAGAATCCATTAACTCTGTTACAACAAGCAATCCTGTAGCTTCACGGGCTTTTGCAAGGTATTGAAGCGCTTTTTCACCCAATCCGTCAAAGTCATATGGTGAAGTTCTCGGTTTAAACGCTCCGCCGCGAAGGAATTGACAGCCAAGCTCTTTTGCCGCCTGCGCAACTTCTAAAAGTCCTTCGTAATCTTCCTCAACAGAGCATGGACCAACCATTGAAACAGGACGATTTGCTCCGCCTATTTTCACTCCGTTTGAAAATTCAATTACGGTATCTTCAGGTTTTCTATCACGTGAAGCTAATCTGAAAGGTTCTCGGATAAATTTAATTTGCTTAACACCATCCAAAGCTTCAATCCGTCCCGGAGATAAAGTTGTTTTATCACCTAACGCATCAATTACAGTATGCACATCACCCTGTTTTACAAGTACTTTAAACTCGTGAAGTTCAAGTAAATCAACAACGGTCTGAATATTTTCTTCTGTTGCGTTGCGTTCCATTATTATAATCATAGTTACTTCCTTATTAATACTGACGTTACCACAATTATAATAAAATTCAGGCAATAAATCAAATAAAACGATTAAATATAAAATCACCACCATACTCTGCAATATAACCGATTTGCTGTTCAATTTTTAACAGTCGATTATATTTTGCAATTCTCTCACCACGAGATAACGAACCGGTTTTGATTAACCCTGAATTAACCCCGACAGCCAAATCCGCAATGAATGTATCATCAGTTTCTCCTGAGCGGTGAGAAATTATTGTTGTGTAATTATACTCTTTTGCAAAATTTATGCACTCTAAAGTTTCTGTCAATGTACCTATTTGATTTAGTTTTATCAAAATGGAATTACCAAGATGCTGATTCATTCCATAAGTTGCAAATCTGTCAACATTTGTCACGAATAAATCATCTCCGACAAGCTGACATTTTTTGCCCAAACGTTCTGTTAAAAGTTTCCAACCGTCGACATCTTCCTGCTCCATTCCGTCTTCTATGGAAATTATCGGATATTCTTTAACAAGTTTTTCCAAAACTTCAACAAACTCTGAACTTGAATACCTGTTACCTCCGACAACATATTTTCCGTTTTCGTAAAACTCACTTGAAGCTACATCAAGACAAACTTTTATTTGCTCTGTTGTGTAACCTGCTTTTTCAATTGCATCAATAATAAGTTCAATAGCATCATTATTACTGCATAAATCGGGAGCAAATCCGCCTTCATCACCAACTGCAGTAGAAAGCCCGCGCTTTTTAAGGATTTTTTTCAAAGTATAAAAGACTTCAGCACCCATTTGCAAAGCTCTTGTAAAAGTTCCCGCCCCAACAGGTGCTATCATAAACTCCTGAAACTCAAGTCCGTTATCAGCATGAACTCCGCCATTTAAAACATTCATCATCGGTACAGGCATCGTAACAGCATTCATTCCGCCTAAATATTTGTATAACGGCAAATTATAATAAGCAGCACCCGCTTTCGCACAAGCCAGTGAAACCCCTAATATCGCATTTGCACCCAACTTACTTTTATCATCAGTTCCGTCAAGTTCAATCATTTTTTTATCGATTTTTGCTTGCAGTAAAGCACTTTTTCCAATCAAAGCAGGAGCAATAATCTCAGTAACATTATTCACCGCTTTATAAACACTTTTTCCGTCAAATTCAGGCTTATTATCCCGCAATTCCAACGCTTCGTATATACCTGTTGAAGCACCTGAAGGAACAGATGCAACCCCGACAGCTCCGCAAGCTAATTCGACAGTTACTTCTATTGTAGGATTACCGCGTGAATCCAAAATTTGACGTGCATATATGTTTTTTATTGCTGATGACATTTGTATTATCCTCCTAAAGCCGATAATACAAAAGACAATGTAAACAATAACCCTATAACTTACTTAACCTGATTATCCAAATATTTAACTATCTCATCAGGGGTTTCAACAAAAATACATGCATTATGTTCTAATAAAAATTCTCTATCCTTAAATCCCCATAAAACACTTATACATGGCATTCCCGAATTTTTTGCAGTCATAATATCTACCTCTGAATCCCCAACATACACGCAATCATCAATATTTGCGCAAAGCTGTTCTACAACTGACAAAACAGTATCGGGAGCGGGTTTCTTTTTGATACCGTTTGCTTCATTTTCTCCAACAGCGATATCAATTAAATCGGAAAAGTATTTTTTACATAATTCTTTTACCGCAATATCAAATTTATTAGACACAACAGCAATCTTACAACCTTTATTTTTTAGAATTTTCAACATATCAATAATACCTGAGTAAGGTGCCGTTTTATTATACATATTTTTTGAATAATTTTCTTTAAAAAGGTTTAAACATTTTTCAAAATCAGGATTCTCAACTCCGTCAGGAATCGCACGTTCAATTAACTTTGCAACCCCGTTACCGACAAAATTCCTAACTTCTTCAACCGACCTTTCAGGATATCCTAAAGTTTTTAATGCAAAATTTGTACTATCTGCCAAATCTTCTAACGTATTTAATAAAGTTCCGTCTAAATCAAAAATTATAATTCGTTTATTCATAATAAGTTTATTATACAACAAAATTTTAGTAAAATTTTAACCCGGATATCCCCTTATATATCTTATGTGGTAAAGGTTTTCAATTTTAATTTTGGAAAATTTTTAATAAAAATTTTTTATTTTTTAATAAAATTTGAAGATTATCCTAAAAAATACACCATTTTGATGAATTTTTTATTATATTTTTATACTACACTTTAAAAAAGTTTAGAAATATTAAGCAGCAAAAAGCTTGCTATTACTAAGTTTTAAACAATTACTAAAAACGAATATTCCATTATTTTTAAAATAGTAGTATTATAAATTTATACATAAAAGGAGGAAAAACAAATGTTTACATCAAGCAAAAAAGAACAAAAAGACACTCAATCACAAATTATCGAATCAGCAGGTAAAATTTATAACTACCTTTCTGATAAAGGCGAAGTTACTATCAACAAATTAAGAAAAGATATGGATTTAGATGATAACTTCACTTACATGGGTCTTGGTTGGTTATCAAGAGAAGATAAAATCTCTTATACTCAAAAACCAAAATCAGTTACTGTTAAATTAGTTTAATTTGTATTGATTCAAAAGTTTTTTTAAGGCGGGACAATCTTTGATTGTCCCGCCTTTATTATTATTCGATTATAGGTATAATTTTATAAACTTTATTAAGTAAGGTCGAATTATGTTTTAATTTTTTAAAAACATAATCTAACTTATCTACAGAATCATTATCTTCAAATTCAAACAAATTTTTAGGATGAACCCCAAGCGCAGAACTAATTTGCTCTAAGTTTTCCGCTGAAACAAAATTATTCCCTAATTCAATTTGACTTAAACTTTTAGGAGATATTCCAATTTTTTCGGCAAGCCCTTCCTGTGTCAAGGACTGTTGCAATCTTTTTTCTTTTATCTTTTTACCAAATGACTTCTTAATATCCATAATTTAATACTAGTATATTCTCAAAATAGAATTAACCTATTTACAATAGAATTAATATATGCTAAAATAGAATATATCTTTTTAAAAGAGGAAAATATGTATAAAAAAGCATTCTCATTAGCTGAAGTCGTATTTTCGGTAGGGTGCAGCGTTAGCGAAACCCGTAACTTTCGAAGCTCCGTAGCAGGCGGCAAAATTTCTAATAGAAATTTGAAGCTTGTGCAGGAGCAGAATAGCCGAATAATCCGATACAAACGAGCTTTCACATTATCTGAAGTTTTAATAGTATTAATGGTTATTGGTCTTTTATCTGCTATGACAATCCCTGCTTTAATAACAAAATATCAAAAAATTGTCACTGTAAATAAATTAAAAATAGAGTATGGCAAATTTGCAAGTTTAATTACTCGTTCTGTTACTGATAATGGTTCTCCTTCAAGTTGGATTACTGAATTTGAAAATATTAATAATGCATCGGAAAAATCAAATTTAATTGCAGAAAAATACATTATACCATATATTTCCGGAGATGTATATCCTTTTAAGCAATATGAATATGGTACTTTATGGTCTTTAGGGGGAAAAGAGGGATTTTTTGCTTATTACCATACCGGTAGACCATACAGAATTAAAAACGGAACTATATTTCAATTTTCAATAACCCAAAATAACACCCCTGTTTTACTTTTAGATATAGATAATAAAATTACAAACAATAGAGTCGGAAAAGATGTTTTTATGTTTGTAATTAACTCGGAGAATAACAGACTTGAACCTATGGGCAGTAATTTCTCACAAAATGTTTTGAAAGGTATTGACAAAGACAGATGGTGTAAACCTCCTGAATGTAAAAAACCGGAATGGCTTTCAGGTTGGGAAGCTTGTAATAAAGATAATACAAACAGATATGGCGGGGCTTTTTGCACTGCATTAATAGTTCAAAACGGTTGGAAAATACCAAACGATTATCCATGGTAATATAAAATCCTGCATAAATATTTTCTTTTTTATATACCAGAGTCAATCGCAATTATCTATACAATGAATGTTAATATTAACTCAACTTACAAACATCAACCCATTGTACATAATTTGAATATTTTTCCAATTCTTCAACCGTAAACTCTATAGCACTGTTTGAACTGCCACAAGCAGGAAAAACAGTTTCAAAACGTTTCAAAGAATTATCAAGATAAACCTTCACATTATCAAAAATACCAAATGGACAAACTCCGCCAACTTCATGTCCGACCAGATTTTTTACCTCTTCAGGTGTTAACATTTTAGCTTTTGTTTGAAAAAATTCTTTAAATTTTTTATTATCAACCCTGGCATCACCTGCCGCAATTATAAGAACCGCATCATCATTAACCTTAAATGACAGAGATTTTGCAATTCTTGCAGGTTCACAACCAAGAGCAATTGCAGCCAGTTCAACAGTTGCACTTGAAACTTCAAATTCTTTTATTCGGTCTTCTTGTAATGAAACCGTCAAATAGAGATTAAACAGATTTTCAGATTGAGATTTATAGAAAATTAATCAAACAATTTTTTACATTTTGTTTGAATTTCTAATGCAATTTCTTTTGCAGATTTTTCATTTAATCCTATATTTTTTGCAACAGTCAAAATATCATCTAAAGATGGATTTTTCCCTTCGCCATTTATTGTTGTTGCATGTTCCCCGTTAAATGAAGAACTATAAGTTAAATCATACGCAGGAGATAAATGCCATTCTTTTTTATTGCTATCATAGAGATAAGAAAAATTCTTTGAATGATCATCACGATTGTGAGCAAATACATTGAAACACATTAACCTAAATAATTGCTCAATATCTTCATAATTTCTTGTAAGTCCAAGCGTTAGTTTCATTAACAAATTATAATCAAGATTAGGAAGCCTATGACTTGTCTCTAATAGTCCGCTTACCGATACCATGTGGACTTTTTTGTCATTTTTGCGATCAAATCTTTTTATGCCAAAATAACCAGAACAAATTTCGGATGGAAAAAGTTTGGTTTCTGTCATATTAATTCCGCAATCTTTTGCACATAATGAATATTGATATTCTTTTTCTCCAATATTTTTAGGATCAATTGATGACGGGAATTTAATTATCCAATCTTCATTATTGATAGAAGTCAAAATCTTTGGTCTTGCACCACCTGATGAACCACCTAATTGAAAAAGTTCATCTAAATTGTTTGAATTTTGTGATTCTAAAATTTTTGAACATTCTTGAGCGAGAATATCAAAGTCTGAAATATTGTTTTCAGTTTCAAATTTATGTTCGGGTTTATATGTTAAAGCACCCATCCCGTTACTTTGAACAACCGCAAGCCGATTGAGATTGTCAATTTCAGCGGGATTTATTTTGTTTTTCAAAAATAACCTGTCAACAAGTAATCTTCCCCAGCCATCAGGCAAACTATCATTAAAAACGCCAAATAACCCGTTAAAAGGTTCATATTTTGGGATAAAAACTTTCTTAATTAGCGGTAAACTAAAAGGAGATATGCTAAACCCATTAATCAACCAGTCTGAATCGTATTCAAATGCGACAACTCTTTCAGGAGTTTTCGCAAGAGTACCAACTAAAATATCATTATAAAATACTTTTAAATATTTATAGTTGTCCATTTATAACCTCGTCAATAGAATTGTAGGTCTTTTGCGTAAACAAGTTTTCAAAATCTTTTTCTAAATTAAGAACAATCAGAATTTTTATCAAAGAATTTAGTGAAATTTCAGACTTCGATTCAAACCTTTTAATAGAGCCTAGGCTAACACCCGATTTTATAGCGAGTTGAACCTGCGAAATTTTAAGCAATTTTCTCTGCCGCTTAATCTTTTCAACAAATTCTTTTGCAATATCATTAGGAGATTTTGGGTTAAAAAGAAAGTTGTTCATAGATAATATATTATACTATATTGCATAAAAAGTCAAGATATAGATAACATATTAGCTAAAATGCAACATAACTTTTCAATATTAAAACACTACATTAGAATGATATGTTGTATTTTTTGAGATTGAGATGGGGGAAATTCTAGAAATTAGCTATTTGCAAAATTTTCTAAAATAAAATCTAAATCTTTCTTTGTTTCTTTTGTTGAATAAATTCTTTCAGGTTCAAAAAAGACGATTTTATATTTTGAATAATAAGGCATTACATCGAGTTTGCGAATGTAGAAGTTATAACTTCCCCAAAGCATTTCTTCTAGCAAAGAACTTGGTACAGAAATTACACCCGTAATGAATACACCATCAAAATTAACCAACAGCAGTACTTCATTTTTTGTGTATACTCTTCCTTCATAAAAATCTTCATAAGATTTTATTGATAATGCCATTGCATCCATATTATTACAGATTTCTTCTTTTTCATAATCGGTTATTTTTCCATCATCTGTTGCAAATAACTTCACCATATCTAAGTTATTTTTCTCTAACGCAATTCTTACATCGTGAATCGCGTCGCGCCATACCTTATGATTTGCATATTTAATTTGATTTTGCTTTCTTTGCTCTTTTTTGTATTCTTCTTCTTGCTTGCGCCATTCTTGCTCTATTTTTTCTCTTTCCTTTTTGCGCTCTTGTTCAATATTCTCCAATTCTTTTAAGACAATGTTCGGAAAAAATTGATTATCATTAATAATCTTATTTAAAAAATCTTCTTTCCTGAGATAAATTCCACAATAGGTTACATCAAAGCCATAACTTTTTGTATACTTTTCAGGGAAAATACAATAAAGCCAGCCTTTTTGCTTATCATAATTACCATCTGTCATATCATTAATTCCAAAGTCAAAAAGAACAGGAGCTGATGATTTAAGCCAAGATTTTGGAAAAAATCTTACAGTATTCTCGCAAGAATCTTCTCTGATATAAAAATAATTTTTGCTTGTTTTGCAATGCTGTAGTGAGTTTGTACCCAAAGCTTGTTTAAATTTATCATAATATTTGCTTGCATCTACAACCCAAACCATATTTTTGTAAAACGATTCTCTAGCTTCTTTTTCTTCAGGCTTTATGGATGAATGTTGAAATTCGATTACAAATCCCTTGTCTGTTCTAATATCGGCAATATGTTTTTCACCGGTGCATGAATCAATCATTAAATATTCTTGAAAATCTTCAGGGAAATGTTCTTTCCATTTTCGATGCCATTCCGTTTCATTTTCCCACCAAGGATCACAATTTTGAGATGTTTTATGAGCCCAATGATGCATTTTTATTTTGCCGCATTTTGGTATAACTAATTCTCCACAGACGGGACAAATTGCATCTTTTATCTCCTTAGTTGGTGTTATTCTTTGATTCTTATATAAGGCATACTTCATTCTTTAATTATAACTTAAACACCTTTTAAACAGCTCTTAAATACAGCTTTATTTTCTATGTCTTTTAAGGCATTAATGTTGTGGCTTAAAACCTTGAGGTACAAATGAACATCGTCGAACCGATAAAAAGCATTGAAGACATCCAAAATATTAAAAGAATTCTTTCCAAGAAACCACGTAACGCATTACTTTTCAGCTTCGGCATAAACAGCGGACTAAGAATTGCTGATATCCTCTCGCTTGACGTCAAAGACGTAAAAGACAAAGACTATATAGAATTAAGAGAAAAGAAAACCAATAAATACAAAAAATTCCCGATTAACGAAAACCTAAAAGTCGAAATAGAGGAATTCGTCAAAGACAAACCCGACGAAAGACCGCTATTTTATACACAAAAAGGGTATAGATTGGATAGAGCCCAAGCTTATAGAATTATAAACAAAGCCGCCCGAATGGTTGGAATTAAGGGCAGAATTGGAACACATACATTGCGTAAAACCTTCGGCTACCATTTTTACCAACAATACGACGATATCGTAATGTTGCAGAAGATTTTTAACCACTCCACCCCCTCCATCACCCTCCGCTATATTGGAATAGAACAAGAAGATATCGATGAGGTGTATCGGAATTTTTATTTGTAAATTATATTAGTAAAAATTTAAATAAAACAATTGTGTTTAATTATTTTGTTTAAATTCTGTTCATACTTCTCTTTTTATGATAGTATTACTTTAGAATAATAGGTGTTAACATGAACTCTTTTAAATTACGTGCAAGATTATTAAAATTATTAGGCGAAGAGCTTATTGGTTCATCTCATTTAGCAATATTTGAATTAGTAAAAAATGCATATGATGCAGATGCTGATTGCGTAGATGTTAATATTGATAATCCAATGAATATAGAAACAGGTTTTATCTCTATTAAGGATAATGGCACAGGTATGACTCTAGACACTATTCAAAATAAATGGTTAGAATTAGGAACAGACCATAAAGCCATTGATGTCGAAAATCAAATATTAACTCCAAAATATAAAAGATTACCATTGGGTGCTAAAGGTGTTGGAAGATTTGCTGCGTATAAATTAGGGAATATATTGACTGTTTATACAAAAACAAAACAAGAAGGTGAGTACAGATTAAGAATATCTCTAGAAGAGGCTTTAAAAAATAAATACATTGAAGATGTTAAAGTATCAATTGAAAAAATTGATAAAAAAAATTCTCATATACAAACAGAGTCAGGAACAGAGGTTATTATTTCTGGATTGCTAAACCCACTTGATAGAAGAACGGTTATTTACTTAAACAGAGAATTTTTAACAATAATGTCTCCTTTTGAATACTGGGGCTATAAAAATAAAATAATTGATAATTCATTCAAAATTAATTTAATATGTAATGAATATGAAAATGACCTTAAAGATGTTTCAGTGTCAGATATAATAAAAAGCTCTATGTATCGTTTTAAATTTATTTTTGAGGATGGGAAATTATCATATAAATATAAATTTACTCCTAATCAGCAATTACAAAGTGCTACTAAATTAGAAGAAAGAACATATGAAGAAAAAAATGTGGACCTTAAATTATTGACCAAAAAAGATCCAGTCAAAGAACCTTTCTACTATAAAAATTTGGGTAAAATAGAAGGTACTTTTTACGTATATGACTTAGACTCTAAAATTTTACAATACTATAACAATAAGCAAACAATTAAAGATTATACAAAAATGAACTCAGGTGTTAGGGTATATAGGGGTGGGGTACGTGTTTATAATTATGGAATAATTGGAAATGATTGGCTCCAGTTAGACCAAGGAAGAATCGATAATCCAACTGAAATTATTAGTAATAGACAAATTATTGGAGGTATAGAAATTCAGCCAACAACAATGAATATCTTGCGAGAAAAAACTAATCGTGAAGGATTTATTGAAGATGAGGAATATGAAAAGTTTAGAGAAACCATTATTGCGATAATTGATGTATTTAGTAAACTTCGTAATGAAGATAAAGAACATTTAAGAACCGCAACTGACGATAAATATAAAGAGACACTCATAGATATAAAAAACCCTATGGATGAATTAAAAAAAGTAATATCTGAAGAAAAATTAACAAAAACTGTTCATAAACAATTAATTAAAGTAGAACATTCTTACAATCAGATGCGAGACGTAATGTTAAAATCAGGTATGGCAGGATTAAGTACAACATTAGCGATACATGAAATTGAAAAAACATTGCTTAGACTAAAGTATGCTATTCGCGACGGAAATGAAGACCTAATTAAGATAGAGTTAAATTTAGCATTAAATTTAATTGATGGTACAAGCGATTTATTCAAAAAAGATCCAGTCCGAAAGTATAAAATTTCAGAATTATTTCAAGATGTTATAAGATTATCTGAAGATAGATTTCAGCGACATAATATTAGTTTTATTTGTCCGTATATTAACAATTCAAGAAACGATATTGAATTGAGCTTGCCTAAACGAATGATCCTAAGTTCTATCATGAATTTGATTGATAACTCAATATATTGGCTTTCTGTCAGATGGTACTCTAAACAAAATTTTAATAAAAAGAAAATTTATTTAAATTTTGAAATAATTGAAGGTAAACCGGCTATATTAGTTGCAGATTCAGGTCCTGGATTTCCAAAGGGAGATTGGGCAGACTTATTTAGACCTTTTATTACGACTAAACCAATGGGGGTTGGAATGGGATTAGGTTTATACTATACAAAAATGGTCATGGATTCAATTGGCGGAGATGTTTCTATATTTGAACAAACTCATTTTTCATCACTTGATAGAAACATTTTTGATGGCGCTACGATAGCCCTTATTTTTAAGGAGTGAGTATGAATTATATTCTAGATATATTACTTATAGATGATCAGTTAGAAGAAGCTTATGATATTCAGAAAAATCTTTTAAAAGAAGGATATAATCCCGCAATATCTTTACCACAAGACATTACTGAAAGTTATCCAGTAGAACCATCTATTGTTTTTTGTGATATTAATTTGCACGGAGATAATGACGACTTAAATCAAAAAACTATTCTTGGACTTTTGAAAAAAATTTATAAAAAAAATACACCGTACATATTTATTGCTTGGACTTCGCATCCAGAAAAATTAGACCGTTTGAAAAATTACCTTGAAGATGATCCGAAAGTATTCAAACCTATTAAATACTTATCTATAGATAAAGAAAGTTTTAAAAATGAAGAATTTACATTAATTGCTCTTTTAGAAGATTTATATAAAAGTTTTCCCAATTTTATTACGCATATAATGTTAAGGCACGTAATTTCAAAATCTAACTATGACGCAATATTTTTATTAAATAAACTATATAATTTAGAGAATGTTGATTTTCGAAAATTAATTTTAAGTATTGTATCTGTAAATATTGGCGAGCAAAATCTGTCAAAAAATGAATATATCGGATTAACAACACCAATATCTTATTTTGTTAAAGATAGAATTGAAAGAAATATATACGATCAAGCTTTACGTACAGATATTATTACTTTGTTAAATGAGACCAAGCCTTTAGGCAACCAATTAAATCAAGCCTTAAAAGCTAAAATAAATACAATTATGCATATTAATACAAATATTCAAGACAACATAACCATTCCTGGCGATTTTGTTAAAACTAAAATTAACACAATAAAAGAGCTTTTGGGCAATAAAAAAATAACAAAAAAAATAATTCTAGAGAAAATTCTTAAGAAAGGTGCCCTAACATCAACTTGCCAACTTGGATTAATTGAAATTTCTGCTGATTGCGATTTTGCAAATTGTAAAACAATGGGTATATGCAAATATGCACTTGCATATTTATGTCCTCCAGAAATTGTAAAAAAGGACAAATTAGCCGAATGTTTTCAGAGTTTTGATATTGAGTACAATAAGAAACTATATAAATTAATTGTGGATGCTAGGTTTTTAATAAGTAGCAATCACAATGACATCAGATCCTCTGCAAAATTATTTAGTATTAGAGAAAGTTTATTCAAAAAAATTAGACAAGATGTATATATTCAAAATAGCAGGATAGGTACAATTTCCTTTTAATATTGTTGTTTTATATGTTTAGCAATTTTTTCTGCTAACAGAACGGGAACAGCATTTCCTATTTGTTTGTATGCAGAAGTTCTACTTATTTCATCTTTTGTTCCTTCAAAATAATAGTCATCAGGAAAAGTTTGTATTCTCGCAACTTCTCTTGGTGTTAATGATCTATTTTGTTTTATATCCGGATGGATATAGTAGTGTCCGTCTTTTGCAACATGTGCAACAACTGTATGCGAATATGTCAACTCTCCTGCAACAACCTTGAATCGGTCTGTAAATGCGGTCTTATTTTTATGCGTTTGTAATTGCTTTGGTATGTCGTTATAGTTTAATCTTGTAGAATTTTTATTCCATTTTTTTACAGCAATTTTATATATTTCCAAGTCTTGACAAGTATTAGGCCGTGCAATTTGATAAGTTAAAGGGATAGAAGAATTTCTGATTTTCATTTTCTTCAATTTCGTTGAAGCATTACCTTTGTATTTGTTTGAGTAACTTCCCGCTTTAATTATAGGCAGATCTGAAAATAATTCCTCTATTGTACAACAACATGGCGTTTGTTCAATATTTAAATTTAATTCAGGAATATCTTTTCTATTTCCTATAATAATTACACGTTTTCTATTTTGTGGAATACCATAATCTTTCGCATTTAATATATAATGCTTACATTTGTAACCAACCTTTTTGAACAGCTTAAACATTTTTTCAAAATGCAATTTCCCATCTTTGTCTTTCGCTGACAATAACCCCATTACATTTTCAAAGACAAAATATTTTGGTTTATACCGATGTAAGAATTCCGCATAATATTTATATAAATAATTTCTCTCATCATTCTTCATATTATCTTTATCACAGGATCGACCGATTAAAGAGTATGCTTGACAAGGAGGCCCACCTACGACAAAAGATAATGGTGCACCATCTAATTTAGCATCAATTGATTGAAAGATTTCATCAAGATTATCGTCTGAAATTTCTTTGTTTATGACAGAATCAATAATTTCGCTTGGCACAGAAGAATATAATTCTTTTCTAGAAATCTTCCTATTTAGATAATTAAAATATATTTTCTGTTTCTTATGTTTTTTGAGCCAATGATAACACATCCTTGTCTTGAGAGAATTAGATGCTGCGACATCCATTTCTATGTGTGCGACAGGTAAAAAGCCAGCCCTGATAAAACCTTCGGACAGTCCTCCACAACCCGCAAATAGATCTATAAAATTGTATGCTTGCATAGTACACCCATTATAACACAAATAGCATGCCACACATCTTAACAAAACTTAACATCTAATAGTATGATTTTTTCAACTTTATAGCAAATCATTCAGCAAATTCATGCATTTAATTTTTTGTTGAAGATTTGCTCGCCCATATACATTTAATGTGAATGATACATTTTTGTGCCCCAAGATTTCAGATAGCGACTTTATATCAAAATCAGATATCTCAATTGCTCTTATTGCAAAAGTATGTCTTAATTCATGAAATTTAACCGGAGTTAATTTGTACTTTTTTACAAATCTTGAGAAAAATTGTCTATATACTCTTGGCTCGGTGGGACTCATTTTTCCAGTTAGAAAGAAATGATTTGGATTGTTTGTATAAAACTTTTTGATAATATTCATCAATAAAGAAGGAACTGGAATTGTTCTTTGAGAACTTTTAGTTTTTGGGTGTCCAATATGAATATAAGATGTTTTATTTGATTTATCATAAATCCTCTGCACGGTTTTATTTACAGTAATTGTTTTATCTATCAAAGAAATATCTGACATTTGAAGACCGCAAAGTTCTCCAATTCTTAACCCTGTAAATAGAGTGAGTAAAATTCCAACAGATTTCCTTGTTAGATTCAAATATATTGTTTGAATTAACATTTGTTCTTCATCCTTTGATAAGGCTATAACCTTTTTAATTTTCAAATCTTTTGGATATTCAATCAGATCCCAATTTAACGCATCAATAATACGTTCCTTATATGCATAATTTAGAGTTAGTCGTAAAACTAAGATAATATCTCGGATTGTTTTTACTGTTAACCCTCCATCATTATCAAGCCTACCAGAATTAAATAGGTAAAATATAAAGTCTTGTATATCTGACTCTGTAATATCACTTATTTTCTTTTTACCTAAATTTGGTAGAAGATGATTTTCTGTAATCAATACAAAACTGGCATGAGTTGATGGAGTTACTAATGTTTGTTTTTCCTTTAACCATTGATGTGCAAGTGTCTTAAAAGTTGTGTTTTTTGTAATTAGTTTCATAATAAATACCTCCTTATATCTATTTAATTAAGGTATTTAGAAGATTTTCTGACTTCAAGTTATCATCTTGAAGATAAAAAGAGAGCTGTCCCAAAACTCAGATTTAAAG
>CAJUAL010000016.1:9742-37564 GCA_910584405.1 uncultured Vampirovibrio sp. | reverse complement strand
CATAACAGCAGTTATGCGATAATAAAATATAAATTCTCCAATAAATTAACACTTGTTGGTTGACGAAAATAGAGATGGCTGTTAAAATTTTCATATAATATTGAAGAGGTAAATATATGTATACTACATTGATAAAAAAATATGAGGGTTGCCACTTAACATCATACCTTTGTCCTGCAGGTAAATGGACTATTGGATGGGGTAATACTTATTATGCTAATTATAACAAAGTGAAAAAAGGAGATTGTATTAGCAAACAAAATGCTGACACATTATTAGATTGGTATTGTAAAAATGAAATAACTTTGCCTAAGGGGGAATTTACTGATAACCAAAAGATAGCTTTATATAGTTTATTATATAATATAGGACAATTATCTTTTGATAAATCTAAATGTAAAAAAGCTATTGAAGCAAAAGACTGGAAAACAGCTTATAAAAACTGGGATTGGATTAAAGCAAATGGCAAAGTTTTGAATGGTTTAGTTAAACGTCGAGAAGAAGAGAAAAAGCTGTTTTTTGAGGGGTTATTATGAAAAGCTTGTTTTTCTGGGTTGTGGTGAGCTATGTTTTGGTTTCTATACTTATATATCAAAAAATGGAAAACCGCTATCAAGCCGAAAAAAATGCCAACTTATATCAACAATTACAGGTTATGGAAAATGAAATTAAGAAGAGAAACGAAAATGAGATTTTACTTAGTAAGCGAATTAACGAGATTGAGAAAGAAGCGAAGAAAGCTAAAAGTTTTAATTGGTATGCTCCTCTTGATTTTAATGACCCTGTTCTTGTGCGGTTGCGTAAGAACTGAATATGTTTGTCCATCCAGAAGAGAAATAACTTGTTATCGCACAATACAAACCCCTCTTGATATGGCAAAATGTATTGAAGAATATAAAACTTTTTATTGACTTTATTTATTTGTAATTGTATAGAATTATTGTCATTTAATTTTAACATTGACTTGTTTTTATTTGAAGAAATCCATTATGAGAGATAGATGGGTTTCTTTTTTTTATACCCCATACTATATATTAGAATTATCTAAATCAGCCAATTCTTTTTCAAGCTCATTTATCCTTACACGAGCCTCTTTTCTTTTGGATAATTGTTCAGAATATTGAGACTTAACCTCTTGTATCTCTTCTTCTGTTCCGGTGGCTACAATCTCATTTATTTTAGTTACAATGTAGTCTGTATCAGAAAGATATGCTTTATTGCTTAAAATTTCGCTGTTTATAGCCTCTATTCTTTTTTGCTTATTATATTCTGCTTTTTCTTCTTCGGTCATTTCATTATAAAAAAGCTGCTCTTTTTCGGCGGATTTAATAACCCTATAATATCCGTTATGTTCCCATATTTCATATTCAGAAGATTCGTTACATTTAGTTGCCACCTCTGAATAAATATCCTGAATTAAGTATTTTCTTTCAAGCCAATAAGGGGCGGTATCTCTATCACCAAATAAATCGCCATTATACAAAGCTACTGGAATATTGAATTTTGTAAAATCAATTATACTGAATTTTATTTCTCCGTAATCTGTTATTTCAAAGGAGTTACAATCCTCAATTTGTGGATAAGTTGAAATAAAGCTTTTGACTATTTCTTCAGCTATTTCTTTCTGGGTTTTTTTAGGTTCTGTTGATGCCGCATCTTCGCTTTGCATTGTTTCTTCTAAAATTTCTTCCGTCATTGGTTTAAACCTTTCACATTGTTATAACATCTTTAATATAAAGTGCTTTTTTTGGATTGTAAAGAGCGATTCGCATAATTGATGTTATGAATACCTCTTTAGCAGGTGCGCAAACTTTTTTGGCAATTAAAGCTTCTGACGGGTTTTATCGAATATTTTGGGGAAGAGCAGGCAATGGAACATTGACTTTTGCTAAACCTTTTAAAGACACTAATTACAGTATAGCCTTTGCAGATACAGCCTATTATAAATATGATTCAAGGTATATAACTAATAAAACCACTACGGGCGTTACTATTAATTATGCAACGAGTGCGGTGCAATATATAGCAATAGGGTTATCTGCTTAATATCCAATAGCTAACCAAGATGATGGGCGGTTGCCTATTGCCCAATATTCAAAATTTGTTATTGAGTTTGATTTATAAACTGGAACATATGATTCCCCCCTATAATTTAACCCAAAAACCAATGTATAATTTGTATTACTAAATGGTTTTTATATGAAACTATACTATTTGTAGCAATATAACCCCATTGGATTAATAATTTTCCTATATAAAAATAACCTAATGATATTCCAGTTTCTACAACAGCACTATTTATAACAGCAGTTATACGTCTTGTTGACTTTTCTTAAAAATCATAATTCCATATAAAATTAGCATTAGGAGCGCCCCACGGATAACCGGCAGGTGCTTCTGCTTGGGAAAAGGGGAAACAATAGGTATAACTATTTTTATTGGGCAAAGTACCTATATGATTAATATTCTGACCGAATACCACTTTAGTATAATAGCCATCTCCTCCTGCTATAAATAAATTATGACATCTCTCTAATTCAGGGAAATACCAAGTAGGGAAATTAACTGATGATGAATTCGCCTTTATTGATATTTGGAAAGCATCGCTTACTTTGTTTCCTGTAAAATCTAGAACATAAATAGATATCGGAGAAACAAAAGTGTTAGGCAAGAAATCTACAAATGAAATATTTGAAGATGCACCGCCCTCTCTAATTTTGATGGTTTCAATTCCCTCAAAAACTGGAGGATGCACCGCCCCCGGTTGCACAAGGGGAGGTAAAGTATATTCAACTACTGAACCGGCTAGAGCTTTATTTGGTCTTGAAGATGCATAATTTATAATATCCTGTAATGTAGGCGCATTCGGTGTTAATCCATCAACATATCCTGAAGGAAGAACTTTCACTGTAGCCACATTCGTAGTTATTCTATCTCCCTGATAAATAGATATAGTGAAAGAGGTTGCTTTTTTTAAAACCTCTTCTGGGACATAACACCAATCACTTTCCATAGAAACACTTTGTGAGCCATTAAAAATAACAATCTTAGCTCCTTCTGCCCAATCATTAGAAAAAGAAAATTGTAGTTTTAGATAATTAGAAGAATCGGCTACAGGCTGTAAATTATCTAAACGGGTGATTAATTGATTTATAACTTTAAATTTTAACAACATGGTCTTCTCCTTAAATATATCATTATAATATAATGCTTTTTCCTAAAATTCAAATTTGTATTGGTTGATTTTTTAATGGTTTAAAAGTATAATAACTTTATGTTTAAGAAAGGAGTAAAATAATGGATTGGATATTAGAACATTGGGATGATGTGTTGGCAGTATATGGAGCTATCGTAGTAATTTGTTCTGTGATTGTTAAATATACCCCATCAACTAAAGATGATGAAATTTTAGAAAAAGTTGTTAAGATTTTAGATAAATTTTCAGTTTCTTGTAAAAAGAAAGATTAAGAAATGCCCCTCCGTATTCGCTGTACATTTCTGCCTTTAGCGGGAGGGGCTTGTTATGTTTTAATTGTGCGTAGATTCAGAGGCCTAAAACATCTGTTAATTTATGTATAACATATATTTTATATTAGTCAAGACTTAAGTTACACTAATAACAATTCCGTCTAGTATGTTTAATTTTTGGTTAGCAGCATTAACAAAAACTCCCGTATATCCATGTGTGCTATGCAATTCTGCTGTAGCAGTGGCGTTTCCAGTTATTGCTTGATTAACGGTTAATGTTCCAGACATTGTAGTTGCTTCTGCCGTTATATCCAACCCACTATCATTTAGTTTAATATTAGCAGATTCTGAATAAAATAACTGGATTATATTCTCTAAATTTTGAATGGCTTTTGGAAACGAACGAAAACCAACAATAGCCAGTCCATCTGATATGTCATGAAATCTGTAAAATTGAGTTGGCTGAGCTTCTCCGGTTCTGTACCAGTTATCTATCATAAAATCATTAAAGAGAACAACACATTCATCCCCTACATTTATAGGGCAATGGACATAGCTTTTTCCACCAAGACTTAATGTTGGAACGTCAGTTAAAAGAGGATAACTTTCCCATACATCAGTATAAGGATTATGCCACTTTCCTGCAATCTCAATCGAACTTGTTTGTGTGGGTGAATCATAAGCTTGTATAATACCCACCTTAACACAACAAAGAGATTTGAAAATGTCGTTTTTCAAGCCTTGTATAACATTCACTAACTCAACATTATTAGTAGGTTTATTAGATGACATTCCATTGTCCCCCATGTGTTTGTTCGCCAATCCATAAATCTAATGTAGTAGTAGCTGTACTCATTGAAGAATCGCTTATAGTAGCTTGATGTGTTAATCCTGTGACTTTATATTGTCCATCAAATTGAGGTGCTATGCTGCTTTGAATCTCTACAACTTGCCCAACGATAATTCGAGGTTCAAAAATAAGGTTAACACTTAAGCTTGCGTTTCTTCTTTCAGGTACACCCAATAGACCATTATTTGATGTGATTAAAGGTACGTTTCCCTCTAGTACATCATAATCCCCCATGACATATATCTTTTGTAAATCTATAAAAGCTCTGCCGTCTGTGTATTTTTGAATTAAATCATAAGTATTTCCCCACAAAACAACGGATTTTGAAAACTTTTCATCGGAAACATTTATCTTGCCGATATCTAGCCCAGGAATACTTTTAGCCATAATACCTATTAAATCTTTAAGCTTATAATTTAAAAAAGTTTGGCTAGTCATTGCAGTTTGGGTTTGCAAAGCACCATCAAGAGCGTAAATCTTTGTAACAATATTTGAACCTTGTTTAGTAGTATAGGCACTTACCATACTGCCGATAAAAACGGTAGACATACCCGTTGTGTCATACCCTGCTTCTAAAACAACTAATCTAATATGCTCGGTATCGTAAGTGTCATGGAAAATGACTTTTTGATTTCTCTCTCCCAAGTTATAAATAGAAAGATTCATAGAATTAGCGCTTGAATAGGTTTGGCGAGATATGGTAAATTTAATTGTTATCGGATTCGTAATCTCTATAAACTCCCCGCTTCCGATTGCTGATTCCACTAATAACCGGTATTTTTTATTAAGCTTGTACTGAACCATTAAACCAATCCTCTATTTGGTTTACTTCGTCTTCACTTAATACTCCAAATGTGGCGAATCCACTCTCAAAATCATCAATACGAAATGGGTCAATATTATTCTCAGTATATACCTGAACGCCAAAGTCAATTTCATTAGAATATTTACCCAAAATATTAGGGTGACAGGTTATGGCGCAATTATATAATTCCCAACTTCCTGCTGTAATATCCATAAACCATTTCTGCTGTAAAGGGTCAAATTTCAATACAAATATAATTTGCTCTTGTGTATCTGAGATGAAGGCAAACCTTTGATTAGCTTGTGATGTTATTGAATTAATTATCCTCATTTTACTACTCCATAAGCTTTACCAATATTGTAACCAAAACTTGCAAATTCTCCTGTTTGTTGCCCTAAGTTTTCCTTAGGAGATAGAGCTTTCTCTATTCTTCCACGATAATCGCTAGCTTTAAAAGGCTTATCACTCATTTGTGCTTCTCGGAACTCTTTATAAGTTATATTTATTTGCGTTCTATCTGTTGTACGTTCTGGTTGTGTGAGAATGGCGCTTGTTAAAGCAACTGTTTTAAATCCCCATGGGGTCTGAACTTTAAAAGGTACCCGAGTATGGAAAAGACCATCTAACTGTACATAAAATTGTTGTTGCCGTGTGAGCCCTGGGGTTTTATCTTCCATAAATCTATCCCACAAATTAAATCCTACTTCTGCATAAGATTGTATTTTACTAACTTTATCCATAAATTGCTGCCCAATAGCACTTCTTACTGGCAAAAACTCAGCAATAGGCATAAGTTTTTGGTTAACATAACCTAAATAACTTTGTTTCGGGTCTTTATTGTACCAGTATAGTTCACCTACTTCTCCTTGCAATCTATAAACTTGAGGCTTGATAGAAATATTGTCATTATACCATGTATTTTTTTCAACATAGTATTCTGTTACATCAGAACTGATTTCTAACGTTTCAGTTCCAATTACATCTAGCTTTATTTCTATTTCGTTTTCATCTTTAGGCTGATTAAATAGCAGAGAAATTTGGTTTTTTGCATAGGTGGTTAAGCTATCTAATCCTCTTGAACTCTCTTGTGTCATTAAATCTTCTTCCATTGTTAATTCTCCACCTGCATAGATTTTTGAGCCTTAACCATTTCCGCATAAGATGAAAACCCATTAGCTCCAGCCCATTGCTCAGGGTCGATATATACAGCCTCATCCCATGGGGCGCTATTTTGGTTATTTTCAAGTTTAATTAGTTCCCCCGAATCCTTAACATTGTAAGTCTTGTTAATGGTCTTATTATCATTAATAGTAACAGGCGCACCACTAGGCGTAAAGCCTGCTGGCGTATAAAGTTTGTCCCCTATAGGTGTATATCCTTTGTCCCCTATAGGTGTATATCCTTTGTCTTTTATTCCCAATGTTTTTCCTAGGTTTTTGAAGTAAGCTTTTCCCGCTTCCCATAATGACCAGCCGTTATTTTCTTTTTTTTCCTCATCTTCATCATCTGAAATTCCTGCCAGTTTACCCAACATTTTTACAAACTTGTATAGACCTGAAATATGTTTAGTGACGCCCTCCACAATTTCGCTTACTTTGTTCCATATATTCTCTATATCTTTTGCTATATTTTTTAGATTTTCTATGGCATTATTGTAGTCGTCAATATCTCCCCAATCGAACAGGCTTTTTCCTCCGTGCGTTCCGACATAAAAGTCTTCCCATAAAAGAAGTAGTCCAGCAATAGCCGCGGTTACAGGCGCAAATGCTAATACGATTAGCCCTAATCCAGTGGCAAAGATTTTAAATGCTTCTTGTGAATTTGTCATTGTTTTAAGAAACGCCGCCAAATCTAAGGTCATCATCTTAAAATTAGAAATAAAATTAGCTAAAGGTTGAGCGATAAAAGCAACCATCTGATCTTTGAGTTGTTTTAAAGCAAACTGTATCTGCCTGAAAGCCATTGCTAACTGGGTTGTCTTCCTAATCTGATTTTGGGACAACATCGTTTTTTCAATAGAGTTGAACTCATCAGATGACATTCTTAAAATATGCAACCAGTCATCGCTTAACCCGATGTTCCGAATCCACATTAAAGCGGCAGAGTCGCTTAAACCTTCTATCCGATTCCTTAATCCCTCGATTATCTCGTAAGCATCTCTTTTATTTGGGACAATCCCTAACATTTGATATGGGCTCACATCGCCTTGACCATAAACAATTTTCTGCGCTCTCTGCTGAAGATTTTTAATATCTTGTACAATTTGAGATGATGTAAGTGAAGAACCTACATTTTCACCGGCAGCTTGGTATTTTTGCAAGCCCTCAATAGACATTCCAGTTTGTCGTGCAAAATCTCTGTATTCTAATGCTGTTTGTCTTGTTTGAGCTGTCCATCTTTCTAAGCGGTTAAACCCCTCTCGTGTGCCTGTAGTAATTCCACTAAATACATTTTTCAATCCTCGTTTAATGCGGTTATATGAACCAGCTACATCTATAAGATGCTGGTTATGAACCTTTAAAGATTTATTTTGTAAATTGATTTCAGCGATATTCTTTTTGATTTCTGCTGTTTCAGCTTTTAGTTGAGCTTCTTTAGCCTTAGATGCCTGGGTAGAAACTTTTTCGGCAGCTAATTGATTTTTTAGTTCTAATCCTTGTTTTTTTATGTCAGAAGTTAAAGCCTTATAGGCAGTATTGATTTGTTTCAATGTTGAATTAACAGTTCTTAACTGTCCCGCATTGACTTTAAATCCTACTTCTGCAAAAAAACTACCTATTGTTGCCATTGAGCCACCTATAACATTCTAAATAATCGTTCTCGTATGCTTCAAATTGTAGTATATCTAAAACGCTTGTTACAGGGGCTTTCCGAATTTTATCAGGATTGCCCCCATAATAACCTTGTTTTGCCAGCTTGGCACATACAAACCTTAAACTGTCACTAATGTAGGTTCTTGGTTTTCGGCTGGCGTCTCCCTCCCAAGTTTCTTGAATTTGGAAAGGAGATTTTTGTAAAAAGGGAATACGTTAACTTTCAGACAATAGAAGAAAACCTCGTACAAATCCCCCCATTTTTCAGGTGTATCAAAAGTTTCTTTTTTGATTCCTACACCGTTATAGGAAGATTTTTTAAGACACTCGAACATCGCCTCAAATACCTCTGATGACGAATCTAATACCATCAATAAATTAATTATCTTTGATATGTCTTCAAAGTCTAACTCCATCAAATTAATATTGCTTTTAAGAAGTTCTTTCTCAATAACAGATTTTAACTTAAACGCCGATTCAAAGGAACATACAGCGATATTAACTTTTGCTCCGCTTTCTTCTATTGTGATTTCCATTAGCCTAATACCCTCTTAATCTTTGCTTGAAATGTGTAAACAGTTACAGCTTGGTCTGTACTTCCGTTTACATTCATTGTAGCATCAGTTGGCTGTTTTGTAAAGTGTACACATGACATATAGAATTGGTCGTAGATAACATTACCATCGCCCAAACCCATTCTTTTTGCCATAGAGCCTGTACCTAAAACAAATGTAGCAGAATCAGCCAAATAAGTTTGGTAATAAGTGTGCATCCACTTATCGTCATCAGAACTTTTTAACAAGCGCA
Organism: uncultured Vampirovibrio sp.; assembly: GCA_910584405.1. GTDB lineage: Bacteria > Cyanobacteriota > Vampirovibrionia > Gastranaerophilales > Gastranaerophilaceae > Zag111. Next base: position 28,821 of record CAJUAL010000016.1, on the reverse strand, counting down.
AGGTAATCTCTCCCAAAATACCTTGTTCGTCTTTAGCTACAATCATATTGCCGCCCTTGCCAACTACCGAAGCAGCAATATTATTATTCATAGTAATTGTAGCAATATCCCCATCAGCAAAATCTGTTAAAGTTCTGCCATTTAAGATGAAGGTATCATCACCGGTAAGTCTAAAACTTTCACTCATTTTATTACTCCTCTACTAAGACCATAATGTCTGCTTCATGAATAGCACCAGCCCTTTTGCAAGCACCCTGAATCATCGGGGCAATACGTTGTTCACGTTCGCTTTGCAACTGTTCAGCAATCGGGGTGGAATATACATACCAACCTTGATTAGCGATGTTGTTAATAAACGTTGACGGGTCACCAAACGTCTGCGCGGAGTTCCATTTACCAGCAGCAATTACACCATTACGGACAAACTGTTCAAATACTTGCCCCATAGCATTGCGCAAAACTGCCATTCCTGCTTCTGTTTGTGGTACTTTAGTATTCGTGGTTTTCAAAGCGTTATACATTTGAGCTTGAAGCGCATATTTCAAAGCTAAGTTTTCATAAACAACATCGAAGTATTTATTTCCACCGGATGAGAACACCCCGGCATCTCCTTCATAGGAAACATACAAGTCTACACCGTTCTTTTTAGCAGAGGTATAGTCATTTTGGGTGATTCCATTGTCAGGAAGAACGTTTGTTAAGGTTTTCAACATCATTGTTTGAGATGTTGCAGAGCCACTAAAGTTAACACTAAAAGCACGTCCGACATAAGCCGCCAACATCAATTTAGCGCCGTCAAGACTATTTGTATAAACTAAACATCTTGTTTGATTCTGATTAGCTGCTGCAATATCGCTGCATACACCTTCAATAGCTGCGGTATCAGCCCATACATTCAAATAAATGTAATCGTTACTATTAATATAAGCCGAAGTATTTTGGACGGCGGAATCTTCTTGCCATAAAGTAGAAACAACACCCGTAAATCTAACTTTAGACTTAATTCTTTGGATAGCGGCTTCGATTGTTTCTCCGGAAGAGTTAGCGCCCTGAGCGGTTGTGCCAGTTGCTACATTAAGATAGTCTGCCCCGCTAATATCTGTTCCAGTAGTAGATGAGCTTAAAACAACCGAAGATGTAGAACCAACTTTTTTAGAGCTAAACACCAGTTTTCCATTATCTTCTGTAATTATAACAGTAGAGATTTGATTTTGAATAATCTGAGCAACATCAGCCACAGTAGCAACGTTTTTAAAGTTCATTCCGGTTAAGGAATAAGGCGTTCCGTTTACAGTGATAGTTAAAGAGCCATTTGTAACAGCATTAAAAGCTGAAACAGTTAATGCGGCAGTTGTAAAGGAAGCAGCCTTTGCAGATACAGAGTTAAGCAACGGAATAACCGCTACATAACCACGCCCTGAAATGATGTTTGGGTTTTGTGCAAAAATATTATTAACCATTTGAGCGGTTAATGAATTAGTACCGTATGCCTCAACAACGGCTGAGGGTTCAACCGCAATCATATACGGAGCTGTACTCGTGGACTCCTCAGAAGTAAAAAGAGCAATCTCATTGATATTTTTAGCACCAATGGAACTTTGAACTCCCTGTACAGACACACGAATAATATTATTTAATGAGATTTCCCCCATAGTATTACTCCTTGTTTAAAAATTTCATCATCATTATAATAATTCAGTCCTCATAATTTTGCAAATTTGCGATAACTCCGTCTTCATCAGAAGCTTGGAATCTAAACTTGTCATAATAATCAAACTGAACCTCTTTTGTTGTCCAAACCATAGTCGGAACAATCAAAGTAAAGCGGTTAATCGAAGAGCTACCCTCTAAATATGATGTGTTATGCCAAAAAGAAGGCAATTCAAATATTCTAAAACACCCTTCATCTTGAATATTAGCCGCATAAAAAGAATTGAGCGCCATTAAAACTTCATCTCGTCTTATCCTCGCATCGTTATTACGGCTAAACAAATCGATTTGAATATCTGCTCGTCCATAAACCTCTTGAATTTCTGTTTGTGTTTCGCTATTCCAGCGGCTTTTAGAGGATATGGGCTTAAAGAAGGAAGAACCTACCACACAAAACAATTCTTGCGCCTGCGTGGGGATTTTGCGGTTTTGTGAGGCTATCCAGCAATGATTATTGTCTAATCCCATTTGATTAGTGATAATAGATACGATATATTCTTCAATCTGTTTCTTCATCTTGCCAATCCTTTATTACCCGATATTCGATATGTCCATAATCGGCATAGTCTTTAATAGCCATTACCTTGTAAATAACATTTTTATATGTTACACGGTCATTTGTTTTTAATCTTACATTTGGTTTAGTATGAAACCAAAACCACTCCCAAGAATATTGTCCTTCGGTATTAAACCTTTCTTCTTCATAGCGTACTTCTTCGGGGCGTAAAGGCTGTATTACTCCGCTAAAAGAAAATGGGGTTTTAGTTTCAACGACATTTCCCCACTCATCCACTGACTGAACGATTTTATAAGCCGTAGAACCCTGACTCCAAATATTAACCCCTACTTGAGGATAAGGAAGCTGGTTATTTAAACCTCTGTTTGTAAAATTTAATTTATTTGCCATATTACCTCCTTAAAATGGAACCTCTAGTTCCTCATTTGCTTCTGATATACGATAAGTGATAGCCTCCCTCATTTCTCCGGTATCCAATAAAGGATGGTTAAAACCTTTCTCAATTGCAGTTTTAGGCGCATTTGGAACAAAATAATTTTCAGAAGTCTCAATCATTTTTACCATATTTTCGGCACATTTCTCGCCTAACTGAGATAAAATCTTGTTTTTTCCTTGAGCTTTTGTAAAATCAACCCCATCTAAAGATTTTTGGATTGCCTCTTCCCCAAATAAGGTTAAGGATTTTCTCATAAATGGACGGGAGGGGATATTATCACTAAAAGAGCCAAATTCGTTTTTAGCGGCTTTTTCGGCGTTTTCTGCGTCATCTATAATGCCGACTTTAACAGTTTGTCGTAAATTTTGAAGATTTTTAACGACATTTTTCCAACCTGATAAATCTATTTTTACGGTAGGCTCCATCCAGCCACCGCCTTTACATTTCCGATAAGTTTCGGATATATCATATTTAAATATTTAAGCCCGAATCCGTTACGAGCATAAAACCCTAAAACCGGATTTTCTAAATAAGTTTGAGGAACATAATATGATTCAGATACGCTACCCACTGTTACTGATGTTGCAGGGAATACAACTTGTCCAAATGCTCCACCGGCGGCTAGTTGTAAGTCGTATGCTAAATAAAAAGCGACCAAATATAAGAAAATTATAGTGGCGTCTTCATCAGTCCCACATAATGCTAGATTAAAGCTTACCAAAGCCTCTTTCCAAGCTCTCTCAATATCATTATCAGTAACATAATTGTTTACCGAATCTTTGATAACTTTCCATGCGGTAGTATCTGACAAAGGAGAGGTGTTGTTATCTATTAACGAAATATAAAAATTAGGTTCAGCATAAACCTCATCATCTACAAAATAAGTAGTATACTCATTATAGATAGGAAGATAGGGGAAGTTACGAGCAAATAACTCTTTAAAGTCTTGTACCGTTAAATCGTCAATTACACTCATAACTTACCCCTTTCGTGAAAATTAGTGTACTTTCACTTTAATCTTACTTACTTCTTTAGCTTCTGCCTTTTCAGTAAGCTTTTCATCGGCAGACTCTTTGCTTACTTCTTTAGCTTCTGCTTCAATAACTCTTGTTTCAAGAGCGTCTAAGCAGATAAGCTCATTCGGATAGTTAATAATTAAAGCGTTAGCAATTGCCTCGTCTTTAATGTCAACCACTTCATTAGGTTGGATGGTTCCACCATTAAAGCAGTATGTTCGTTTAGATCCGTTTCTAATTTTCATCTTCTTTTCTCCTAACCGTTGTTTACAGGGGTTACATCCATATATAAGATTTCCTGCGGACGAGCCGCCAAAACCCCAGTATGTTGACCATAACCAACGTTACGCATTGTCCATCCATCATAAGAATTCGGAACCGTAACTGTATAGTCAACCGGAATTTCAAAACGAGCTACATCTTCATCATAACGCATCAAGATATAACGGTTCTTTGTCAATACGCCGTCCGACTGTGCAGACTGCAAGTAAGCCAACGGCAAAATCTTGAAGTCATTATCACGGGTAGCTGCCTTAAATACTTCTTCCAAGTATACCAATTTGCTTTTAATCGGAAACTGCAAAGATGTAGCTGCTGTTAACGCGACAAAGTCAGATTGTGGAATATATAAGCGATTCGGCATAGCTGTATAATTATCATTAGCCAAATAAGCGCCAATCATCCCGGTAACAAAAGACTGGAACTGTGCATCGGTCATTGAGGACAAAGCAGCCGGCAACAAAGTCGTATTAACCGTTACTTCTTCAAGATTTGCCAAACCTTTCATTGTACCGTCTTTAGAACCCAAGAAAGCAGTTCTTTGAATACCCAAATCCCAGTTGATACGACGTGATTTTTCTTGCTGGGTAACATAATCCCAAACTCCGGTACGAGCTGCTTTAGCTACATCAGCAATAGAGTAAGCGATTTCTTTTGCCCAAACACGAGCCGGAACACGAATACCGTTTAATGTAGCAGAGGTGGATGCCAAGCGTCCCTCTGTACCAGTTTCAATATAACCTTTTTCAAAGTCACCACCAGCATAGAATGAACGAAGCATTAACACATCATCAGCCCACGCAGCTTCCGTCCCTATACGGACAGGAACATAATCAGCTATAGGAATCTGATAAAACTTCTGTTCTGCAACATCACGAATAATAGCCGTTAAAAGGGTCAACGGGACAAGATAGCCCATTTGTTCAGACAAAGCATTCTGCAATGTTTCAACACGCGCTCTTTCGGCATCATTTTTAAAGTAGTCATCTACTTTTTTCTCTTCACCTTTGGAATTGATGATTTTATCCATTTCCATATTATTTCTCCTTATGCGTTAGCAGTTAATACAACTGGTTCGCCAATCTTAACACGAACTAACTGCCCAGCAGCTGTTGCGGCTTCGAGAGTATAACCAATTACAGATTTACCGGCGGCGGCAGCGGCGATTGTTACATCCCCGAGGTTACTAATATTAACGCCTACACCCGCGTTCAATGCACCAGCAGCTTCCATATACATTACATTACCCGCAGGGCTTACTTGTAACAATTTGCCAGCCGGATATGAGGGGCGGATTACATTCCATTCCACAAAACCCATTACTGTATCTCCCACAGCCGCTTTTACAAAATGAGGCAAGCCTTTAGTCGTTGCGACAATTTTAACTGGATCACCGGGTAACAGCGGAGTTGCAGCAGGAACCGTGCTGTCTGCAATACCTGAAAAAGATTCAGTATTAGCCGGCAAAACTCTACGCCCTTTGATTTCCTCAGTCGGCGCGAATACATTCATTTGATATGAAATTTGTTTTTCCATATTACTTTCTCCTTATTTAGAGCCATAACGAGATTTGCCAAGAGCAAGACCGCCAGCCATAGTGGCTACCGTCTTTTTCTCACCAGCGTTCGCTTTAGCATTGTGAAACATCGAAAAAAACTTAGAATTTTCTTTCTTTTCTTTGTCTTTTTCCTCTTCTTCTTTCCCATTGTCTTTGGTATCAGCTTCAGATTTGTTATAAGCAATCTCTTCAAGCTTTTTAGCAATGGTACGTACTTCTTCCTCAGAAGCACCCGCTTTACTGGCAATAGCCATTACTTCACGAATAAGCTCACGCTTATCGACTTCGGCATTCTCTTTTTTATCCTCACAAGAATCTTCTTTTTTATCTTCCGATTCATTGCGTTTAGAGTTGTCTTTGTCGCTACGCTCAGATTTATCATAAGCAAGTTCTTCCGCCAATTTCGTAATAGTGCGCCACTTTTCGTCTTCGCCACCCTCGAAGTCAGAAGCTGGTTTATCCTGTAAAGCGCCGATTTCACGAATCAAACGACGTTTGTCTTCACGGTCATTTTCCTTTTTTTCATTAGCTAAAACCTCTTTGAACTTAGCTACCGCAGAATCAGCAGCATTAGTCAGGAGCTCAGCTAATTTCTCTTCAGAAATTTCCATTTCATTCTCCTTTGAATTTTTAAGTTTTAAAATTTCCTGCTTTCTGCTCTCGTTATACTCTTCGTATTCTTCGGGAGTCATAATAACAGCCTCCTCATACCGAGGATTGGGAACAATAGCCAAGTGTTCATATCTTCCATTAACTATTTCTTTGTCGTAATTAATGTTATGATATACACCACCTGACTTCATCTCGGTTGGGAGGTATGCGTTAGAAACACCCCAACCCTTTTCGATGGCTTCAATGCCAGGTTCATCTGCAATTAGTTCTACCCACCAAGCACCATCAAACTCATTATAGAAGCTCTTTACTACACGACCAACCGACTGTTCTCTCATTTTATCTAAATCAACGTCTGTGTGGTGAATATAAATAGGCTTCCCCTCAAAAGACTTGTTCATAGCCTTAAGAGCTTCATTTGTAAGTAAATAAAATTTGTCTTTCCCACTTTCCGTATATCTTACCAACCCCTCTTTAATATGACGGGCGAAATATCTGCCGGGAAAGCGTTTATCGTTTTTAAATATAGTCATCTCTACCTCTGAAAAGTATTATAATACCGCTATCCACAAAGTGTCAAATAGCCCTTGACAATCTTTAGAAAAGGTATAAATTATACTTGTTTTCGACTTCAGGGAAAGAGTCTTTCATAATTGTGGAAGCTCTTTTTTTATACTTCAACATATCGTTTAGCACGCTTACCTTTATAAGGGAAAGTCTCATCAGGAAGTGGTTTTTTCTCTCTATCAGGAATAGTGAATTTATTTGAAGTAACATCAGTTAACTTTACATTAGCGTCTTTGTTACCCTCATAAGGTTTATTACCTTTAGCGGGGTCTTGTTTACCAGTAAAGAAGCTTTTTAATGTACTCATTAACCCTGTACCGTCATTAGGCTGGATTAAGCCTATGCTGTTAATTCCGCTTTCGGATGCTGCCATAATATCCTCAGACGAATAAGTAAAGGGGAGTAAATTCTGATTGTTACAACCTAACATAAACTGTTGAGGAGTAGCAACATTATTTGTAACAGCCATAATTAAGCGGTTAAACTGACTGTTTTTCATGTTTTCCTCTTGTTCAGCCGACAACATCCGCAAAGATTTAAATTCAATTGTCATATCTTCAGGGATAAAGCCAAATAACTTTTGGCAGCAAATCTCTAAAACTTGAATAACGATAAACTTTACCTTAGAGCGAATTTCACTTTCAATCATTGAGTTATAATTTTCAATATCATCTTCGCCCGAATTAAACCCAGCAGAGGACACGCCAAACAATTTAGTCATAGGCATTTTCAAATCTGCCGCTACACCTTGTCTGATTTGGTTCAAAATATCACTCAGGCCATTAAAAGATAGCTGTTTTTGGTCGTACTTATCATTAGTATCTAAGATTAGCGCATTAAGATATGATTTTAGGATATTTGCCGTTTGAATACGTTTTTCAGCTACTCTTGTTCCTTGCGGAGTGAGCATAGCCGCATTAAACCCGTTCATTTGGAACACATCAACTTTGGCTTCATCAAGCAATTCAAAAATTAAGTCTTGATTTTTCAAATAAGAGTTAATAGAGCGAACCACCCTTTCAAGTTCGCTCATTCCCCACCCTCTTAACCTCTGCCGGATGAATGAAGGCGCTTTTTTCCCGCAGATCGGGAAAACTCGACTTCTATTTACTCTTACTCCATAATAGTTAAATAACAACTCTTCACGGTCTTCTTCCCACGGATTCCACATAGGAATATCAGAGTAAAGTTCCCACATATCCGCAGCTTTAAACTCTAACGGTGAATCTTTACGAATTTTAGATACATCTAAGGGGAAAGAAGGATTTTGGTCTGTTATTACCAAAACACCCCCCCCGCCATATAATCTTGCCCAGTTACAGGCTTCTTGTATGGTTTGGATAATTCTTTCTTTTTCTAAGTAGTTTTGGAGTTTTCTTTTTTGGCTATCGTCCAAATCATCAGTGATAATATTAAATCCAGTTCTAAAAGCATCAGCAACAGGTTGGTCTATTAAAGTTTGCACAATACCATATTCTGCATAAGCTTCACTTAAAATAGAACGAAAATTACTTATCAAAGCCCAACGGATATTGACAAACATCGTATCTAGGCGAGAATTTTGAGGCGTAAAGGGATTCGCATTTAAACCCCAAGTACCAACACCATCGGTCAATCCTTGTAAACTGTTTTTAATCTTTTTCTTTGCCATACCACCCTCAAATAAAGATTGAACTTATACCCGTTGTTCCAAATGCAATATCAATCGCGTCTAACATAGGGTCGATACAATCATCGTGTTTATGTGATAAATCCGCCTTAAAGGCGCTAGATTCACTTAATATCTGTTTACTTATATCATCATTTTCTGAATTAGGCAAATATACCCATCCATTAGCAATATACGGTATTCCCGTCATAGCCCTTGAAAATTTATCTTGTCGCACTATCATGCCGTTATCATCTTTAAATCTTGCTCTTGAAATAGGAATAACAGGTATGGGGTGATTCTTCTTTATTTCTTGCAAAACCCCTATTCCCGACGATTTGTCTTCAATGTAAAATCCATAAGGAGGACATTTGGGGTCACCACAACCATAAGAACATTTTTTCCAAAACAATAATACTTGTTCTCTTAATTCCTCAGCGTCAAACTTTCCTCTTACCATATCAAGCAGGTGTAATTTACTATCATAGGTCTTTCCCCAAAACTGTAGAACGGTAAAATCGTTTCCCTCACCTTTCTTTTGAGCGGTATCAGCCGTTAAAAAAGAACATTGATAGCTATATTTCTCTCTAGTGTTATAGAACCTAAACCATTCAGTCTTAAATACACTTCCCCCGATAACAATCGGCTCTTGTTGATATTGCCCATAATAAACAAACGGGGCTTGGTCTTTTAATTTTAATAAATCAGCCGCACTAAACTTTTCTTCCCACAAAGCTTCCCCTGTTTCTTCATTTAAGGCTGGTATTTTAATAAGCTCCCAGTCTGCCCCCTCGGCTTCCAATACATACCCCGCTAAATCTTCTAACGCTAATCTTTGCATAATCATAATCATAGGTGTCTTAGCTTGATTGTTACATCTACTTTTCAACGTATTCAGATAATAATCAATACAATTTTGCAATTCTGCCTGACTCTTTACATTTGAGGCTTTTAACATATCATCTAAAATAATGGCTCCTCCATACTCATCGCCACTTACGCCTGCTCCGAATCCTGTAAGACTCCCCGCGATAGGGGCAGCACGAAAACCACCCCCCATATTAGTTTCCCAATAATCAGCCCCACTCTTTCCCTTCTTAATCTCTAATCCCGTAAACTTCTTAAATGCAGCACTGTCTACAATGTCCCTAATATCTTTACTGAAGTTATTAACTAAATCATCACTATAACTGGTGTATATACAGTTGCTCCCACAATTCAACATATAGCTCCAAGCGCAAAAATACTTGGCAATACTGCTTTTCCCAAATCGCGGCGGAATATTAATTACTAAATTTCTTTTCTTAGCCCGCCCAAATGCAATATCCTCTAATGCCCGTATAATTTTTATATGAAAATCTTTTATCACAAACTCTTGATGATATATATACCAGTGGAAGAACCTAATGAAATTAGCCAAGCTCGCACTTAATACTAATCTACCATTTATAGGGTCTTCCATAAACGCTTTAATTATCTCATCATTCATTTTAGTGTCGGACATGCCTGTCTCCCTACCTTTAATTCAAAACTACCCCTACAAGCTAAAAAAATCAAGCATAAAATGCATGTATCCGTATACCTCCTTTCCCAGTACCTTTTCCATAGGTTGACGGGGTTTGTTTTAGCAATGTTATATAATGGGGTTAATAATGGGGAAATTAGGAAATTTTGGTAAAAGTAATTAAAAACGCCCGAATATGGAGTTCCTTTTTGACAAAACCAAAGGGGCAACCTTTCATGGGATCGAAAATCACCGATAAAATACAAAACGCAAATTTACTAAGCGCTTGTAAATGCGCAAAACTTAATTTTGTCTAAAAACAGGCTGAGTATACATAATGCATATTATAATATTATATATAAACCCATAGAAGCGGAAAGCGCTAAACTTCCTCAAATTGCGCGTCTTTTACATTAGGAAGCGCAAGCAATTTATTTAACGAGGCAATTTTGTTTTGGTCGACTACATGGCGGACTTCTACTTGATTCTTGTTTTCTATACTTATTTTTTCGCCAAATGTGGCCGGGGCGAACTTTCCCGCTAAATACAGCAAGTCCCGGCTAATTGCCGAATATGTGCTCGGGTCAATCTCTCCGTTTACAAGCTTATTTTGCAAGGCGTTGATCTTGTAAATATAAGTATCTGCAAGCATAATACGCGCACGCAAATACTCATTTTTTTCTGATGCAAACTCGACCTTTTCAATTTCATTTAAAAAACACCTATAAGTTATATTAGCCATTTTACACGAAGCCACAGGATCGTTGCCTAGTTCTATTAGTTCGATGACTTTGTTTATTTTGGTTTGATTACAGGGGGCTTGTGGCGGGGTTTGTCTTTTCGTTTGATCAACGGTATTTAGTTCATGAAGTACTTCTTGTGTTTTATTTGGATTTGCGTGTTTTGTGGCCTTGGCAAGAGTAGAATTGGTCACCTTGTCCCCGTGTTTCAGGATATTATATAAGCGGCGGTGCTCTCTTTGGGTGCTGGTTTTATTTTTAAGTCTTTTTATTTCGGCCAAGAGTTCTGGCTTAGTTATCAAATTTCCTGATTTGTCGTAAAATACTTCTTGGTCGGTTTGGGGTGCGGATTCTTTGGGCGATTCTTTTGTGGAATCGTCTTTTTTTTGTGGTGTTTGGGTTTTTTTTAATTCAATTAACATATTATCCCCCTGTTTATGGTATTATTATACCATTTATAGAGAAAAATCAACATTTTTATGCATTTTTTATAAAAAAGTTATTGACTGTTTAATATAACTATGCTATATTAAAGACATAAAGAAACAACGTAGGAGAATAAAATGTTTGAAAAATTTGTAGATATTTATTTTAAAAACAATAGTTACGGAAACGCTGAAAGGGTTAATTTTCAGTTATACGGTTTTTCCAAGGATGAGGTTTTAAGATTTTGGCGCAAAATGCGTAAGCTGTACAGTCTACCACGAGCCAAAAGAATTGAATCGGCAATAATTTATTTTTAATTTGGAGTAGGAAATATGTTATATTTATCGTCTGTTATCATTTCAGCGATTGCCGCTTTTGGTGGTTATTTGTTTTGCTGTCTTGAAGAATATGAAATGACAATAAAAAATTAAAATTATTGTGAAAAAACTATTGACTATTATATAACAATGTTATATAATAGAAACATAAAGAGGGAAGCAAAGGGCAAGCCCTCACAAATACGGAGTTAAAGATATGTTGAGAACTAATACGAAAATTGTGAACCAAAGAATTGAGGAACACGTTAAAGAATATTACCCAAATATTGAGGATTTACAAGCAGCTTTAAGAAATGTTTTATCTTTTGGGACAACTTACCAAAGGGGTGCGGAATTAGCAAAAGGCGGTTGTTTTTTGTGTTATTTTAACCAGGTTTCGGATTTTTTAAAGGATACTTTAGAGGAGACGCAAGAAGAGGCTGATAAATATTTTGATAAATCTTGGGATTTATATTGCCATCTCATAGGAAAAGCTTGCGCTAGACTGGTCGAAATAATGAACTAATTTTATGGAGTTAATAAAATGAATAAACAAGTTTTAATTGCGTTAATAGCTTTAAATAAAGCAGAAAATAAAAACTTTTTCAGAATCAAATATAATTCTAATTATTGGGCGGGGGCGTTTTTCTTGTCTGCTCGTGACATGGTTAAACTTGGAGCGTGTGACGTTCCAGCTTTTGACTTATCAAGCCTTATTTTACAGTGGCAAAGGGTGATAGATTTTTTTGAAGGTAAAATAAATTTTTATATTAAAAATGGCTTGCCTGTTCCTGCTAAATTTAAAAACTATGGAAAAAAATTAAAGTTAGAGTTTATTTAAAAAATAGAGGATTTTTGAAAATGGAAAACATTAAAACAGTGATTAAAGATTTATTATTAAAAGAACTTGAAGATGAAAAAGATCGAATCCGTGAATCTAGTGACGGGGAAGCGTTTATAATTGGTTATAATTCGGATTATTATAACAATGGCGTTGGCTGGGCGTTAACTTCTGCGCCATCCCCTGTTTATGATGAGGACGGACTCAAAGAAGAAGCTAGGCAAAAAATAACAAACTATTTAAAAAACGGAGATGAAAACGAATTCTCTATAAGATTAATAGAATCGGGGAAATTTGTTAGTTGTTTAATTGATTTAATAAACGAACTTTAAAAAGGGGTTACCATGTGGATTTTAGTTTTATTCTTGGCTTTTTGTTGGTGGGTAGGTGGCAAAACCAAAAAAGAGGCAACTTTTAGACAAATAGAAAGAGACATTTTTATTTCTGATGTTATTTCAGGAAAACGCAAATTGTAGGGGGTTATTATGGAAGAGTACACATATAAAGCAATTAAAGCCTATCGAGAACGCCAAAAGGCTAAAGGCTATAAATACAGAAATTTTATGTTATCAGAAAGTGAGTCAATAATTGTAAAAGCTTTTATTCAGTGCTTAAAAAATATTGATGCAGACAAGGTTGAAGCTTTGGATGTTTCGGATGATGGTTTAACGTTTAAAATAATAATCGAAAATAAGGCGTAAAATTTCATTATAGGGAGGGTATATTTAAATTTTTAGTATTACCCTACATTCAAGACAAAATACATAACTGTAATCTAAAAAAATAGAGGATTTTGGAAAATGGAAAACATTGAAGAAAAAAATAGAGAGTTTTTACCTAGTGAGTCGGGGGTTTATTTGGTAGTATATGATGGCTACGGTACAAAGGTTAAAGATATAGCACGGTGGTCCTCTTGTGGAAATGGTCAAGGCTTTTGGGAGTTCTTTGGAGATGATAGAATGCAAGATGGCTTTGAATCGGTGCAAATTATTAAAAAGATTTATTAACTTTACGGAGGGACGTATGAACGAAAACATATTAAATTATTGGTTGGCACAATCCAAGAAAAGACAAGAAGTGCAAGACCCACTCAGCCGGCGAACCGGTTACTACGTGATAAAAAGACGCCTTAATAATGGGAAATTTAGCCAAGATGAGGAGATTGCCTATTGGATGCGCGAATACGATAAGTATTATGGGCGGTGGCTCTATGTCGGTAGTGATACTCCATCGTTTTTAGAGTATTGCGCGCAGGACAATTTAATCTTGAAAAAAATAGAGAATTTTTAGAAGGAGAATTAAAATGAGTAAAGTATGGACAGTATTTTTATTAGTGGTAATCGCTTTAAGCTGGTGGGAGTATACATACCCTGAAAGAGAATTTAAAAAAATGTGTCTGGGAGATAAAGAAGTGTGTGAATGTACTGCTACTATTCTTCAGCAAGAGTTATCTCATACGGAATTTAAAACTCTAGTACTAGCGACCCAAAATAAATCCCTAGAAGATTTTATTAGAGTTAGCTTTGTTTTAGGAAGGCATACCGTAAACTCTATACATAAAGCGACGCTAATTTGTGAAAAAAATAAAGAGTTTTTGAAAAAAAATAGAGAATTTTCAGGATAAAAAAGAAGTCAAGAGGCAAAGTAGTAAAAAACCTCTTGACTTTTTTAAATAGTCGTATAGACTACTCTCAACAACTCAAATCATTATTATACTAGGTTAATTTCTCAGGTTTGTCAAGAAGTTTTTTTGATAAATGTAAAATGGCTGAAAAAGTAGTAAGCCTTCCTAGAAAAGTTGAGTTGTACTGAAAAGAATTTGCGAGTCTATATGACAAGCCACACATTTGTTTGTGTAGATGTGGGGTGTAAGTGGAGAAATCCGACCGTTTGATTAATTACTGTTCTGAGGGTTGTACAGGCAAACCGCCAACCGATTCTCAAAAAGAATCTAGGAACAACACAAAAAGTATTCAGCGAGAACTCATAACTCAAAGAATAAAAAAATACTTTAATTCCATGATAGGGATTAAAGTATCTGCTCCAATCTATAATCTAAAGAATAAAAACCTTTATCTAGACTTCTTAGCTAGTCTATCACATACCGCTTGAATTTGTGAATACTTACGCTGTCTATCAGTATGTCCTTTACAGTGATACAATCGCACTCTTTCGCCTGCTAGTTCGTGAATTACTCTTTGTACTGTTGTTTGGTATTTGGGATTGACTTCTTCAACACTGCAATCCCCCCGATAAATAGCCTTTTTTAGCTGTTCAATCGCTACTTGGGAATCGGTGACAATGTTTATTGTTTCAGGCAATGGCTTATCAACATGTCTTAAACCATGCATAACAGCTTTCAACTCAGCATCATTCGAATCAATGGCGTAGTCTGATATTGTGATTCTGGTTTCCTTTACACCATTAGGAATAAGTTGCTTTATGACTATTCCGCAACCGCATTTTTTAGTTTCATTATCAAAGCTTGCATCGCAGAAAATAACCACCATACTATTTCCCCTAAATTATTCTTCTCCAGATTAATCCATATCTTTGTTGCAACTCTTGAGCAATGCCACCCATTAAGTTTTGTTCCCCAACAGAGGCTTGTGCGGAAGTTTCTTGAATATATATGAGAATTTGTTTAATGGATTCGCTAATCTTTTTAAATTGTTCTGTTGGATTCGATTGTAATGGAACAATTAAATTTGAAGATTCTAAAATAACATCTTTTGAATAGGGGGCGTTTTTTTCCTCGCCAAGAAAGCAAACTTCATTTACTTCATCAATCCACTCATCAATATCATCTCGTAGCTCATCAGCAAATTTATGGTCGCTATAAAAGTTTTCTTTTTGGGACAAATAATGCAAATCACTTATGCTAAATTTCAATGCCCAAAGTAATGATAAAAAATGTTTAAAATCCATCTGTCCTTCCTTTCTTGAAAAATATATTTTTAACAGATTTAAGCTCTTGAATTGTATAAATGTCAAAATCTGTGTATTTGGGATGTTTATATATTAACTGCGACATACGATAATCAACCTCGATTCGCACAAGCTCGTTATATTCCTCTTTCGTTTCTCCTGGGATTTTACGGAGCGTATTCAAAACTTCACGGCGAATTGTCGTTATGTTATTGATAGGAAATAACCATAATTGCTCCATATTAACCTCCTAAAGGTATTATATTACCATATTTATTTAATTGTAAATAAAAATTTTTATTCGTTAAATAATTTTTAAATTTTGGAATATAATGTAATATCTGTAATAACTTTTATGGAGTATTTAATATGAAAAATATAAATGAAATTAAATCTTACGATGATACAAATGAAGCAATGAGAAAATCAGAGGTTCTTTTATCTACTATTGAAAAGTGCCAAATCTTAGAAAAAGAACTAAAACAGGCTCAAACCAAACTACAAATGATAAAAGCTACGATGGACGCAGTTAATCATGCAGGATTATTTAAAATAGCTTATGAACCTATTTATATGATTTTGGAGAAATAAAAAAAATCCCTCTTCGCAGATAAGAGGGGGTGACAAAAACAATATTTTTACGGAGTTAATATGTTTTTATTTACTTTATTATAATCATTTTATGGTTAATGTCAAGCCTTTTTTGTGAATAAAGTAAGAAGATAACTTTAAAATATAAATTTAAAGATTATTATGATTATGCGAATGGTTAAATTTAATTATGGGGTGGAGGCTTTTTTACAATCATTATAAGACCATTCGCACCGCTGACACCCCATCTTTTTTGAAAGCGAATGGGTTATGGAAACAATAAAAAAATATCAAACAGGATATACTTTAATTCTTAATGCTGTTCTTGAAGATAATAATATTTCTTTAAGGGCAAAAGGGATGTATGCGTACTTATTTAGTAAACCTGATAATTGGCAATTTCATATAAATACTATGTGTAGAGAATTAAAAGAGAGTAGAGGACAGATTTATTCAACCATCAAAGAGTTAATAGATAATGGGCTCATAAAAAGATATCAGGTAAATGAGAAAGGTACATTCGGTGGTGTTATTTACGAATTTATTGATTTAGCCAACCGAATTGATAATGAACCGTGTACGGAAAAATGCGCATACGGCTCTACCCCTATACATAATAATACTGATATTATAAACAAGACTAATAGTAATAAAAAAGAAATATATAAAGAAAAATTTGAAGAGTTTTGGAAGGAGTATCCTAAGCAAAGGGCAGGTTCAAAGGAAAAAGCATATCAATCTTATTATAAAACTATTGTTGCTAAGAAAATAACTTCTGAAAAATTACTGGACATTGTTAAGAAATACGCAAAAAGTGAAGAGGTAAGAAAAGGCTTTGCCAAAGGATGCGCAGCTTGGTTGAACGATGAGAGATTTAATAATGAAGATTTAAATAAAATTTCAACTTTTAATATGGAGGAATGGTTAAATGAACAAGACTGAGTTTACACAATTTACTAATCTGATGAAGAAATATTATCCACAGTTCGATTTTTTTAGTTCTGAGGTAGCTAATCTATGGTTTAAGGATATCTCATACTATGATTATAATTTTGTTGCTTCCTGCCTAGAAAAATACGTTTCTAGCGATAAGGTAGGAAAAGCACCATCATTAGGAGTTTTAAACAGTGTCATCAAAGAGAATTATATACCTCAAAAAGAAGCGGAAGAATATAGGGAAAACTGGGTAGATGAACGATTCCGTCAAGATATTGAGTTGGGAATATGTAATTATAACCGATATATCTACCATTCTGCATATAAATTATATACCCAAAATATAGAAATGAATTTTGAGGACGCTTTAAAAACTGTTTGTTTGGAGAGAACAGGACATATAAAAGAGTTCCCTTCTCAAAAGGAACTAGATGAGGCGGGATTCCTTAAAGGGACAAAATCATCCCCTGAAGAATCCAAAAGATTATTGGAAGAATATTATCAAAAGGGGTGTATGCTATGAAAGATTTTTCAATGTTTTTATCTTATTTTTTTGAGGTAACAGGATTTCAAAGACATGATATATATTCAGTTAGGCACGCCTCTATCAATAAAAGATACATATTAATATCTTGTCTATATCAATTAGGATATACCAAAAGTGAGATTAGTAGACTTATGAATAAAAGTTTTCATTGTATTTTAGATGCATTAGAAAAAATCAAAGAAGGAGATAAGGAATATGCCAAGAGAATCGTTACCAGATGGAATGAAAAGATGCGGGAAATGCCATCAGATATTACCTCTTTCTGAATTTTGGTTCAGAAAAAAAGATGGGTATTATCAAAGTTGGTGTAAAAATTGTTCAAAAAACAAATCAAAAGAATCGTATAAAAAAAACCATAAACCTCAAAAAAGAATAACCGCAAAAGAAAAAAACGCCTTGTTTATCTTAGGGGGGTATAAAATATATATATTAAATTATGTTTCTAGCAAAGAATTTAAATACAATATTATATCTACCAAAGGAAAGTTTTTTAAAACCAACTTATCAAATCAATTTATAGATAAAATAAGGGAGATTATTTATGAATAATCATTTAAAACTTAATGGAACTAAAACTCATTGTTTAAGAAGCAAAGACGATTTTTATCCTACCCCTGAATGGGTAATAGATATTCTTTTAGATAACTATACTTTCCAAGGCGATATTTACGAATGCGCTTGTGGCGACGGAGCAATAACTAAAAACCTTATCGCAAGAGGATATAAGGTAAAAGCTACAGATTTAGTAGACAGAGGGTATGGTGAACCACGTGTTGATTTTCTGATGGAGAATAAACCCTATGAAAACATTGTAACGAATCCGCCATTTAATTTGAGTTATGAGTTTATGGAGCATTGCGCGAAGTTATATACACGTTCTTTTGCTTTACTATTGCCGATTCGTTATCTGACTGGTAAAAAGCGTTTTTCTTTTTATAAAAACTCTCCCCCTGCTTTTATCATTCCTATTTCAACCAAAGTTGACTTTATAGGAAATGGTAATCCTATTATGGAATTTGCTTGGTTTATATGGGAAAAGGGAAAAAATGAAACAAAAGTAATTTTTGCGTAAAATTTTTATTGACAATAAATTTTTTAGTGGTAATAATAGTATTATAAATAAACAAACGGAGTTAACATTATGGAACCAATGATTTATAGAGAAGCTTCTAGAAAAGTATTAGCAACGGAGGAATATAAAGGATTCCGATGGTGGATTATATCTTTAGGAACTCATCCCTGCGCTTATGTAGAATTGGCAAATAGACCAAAGGAATATATAAAAAAAGATTTTTCAGAAATATCCATACACGGAGGAATAACTTATGTGGGAAATGATTTATGGTTAGAAGAAAGTGGAAAGAGTTCCATTAAAAACACCTTAATTATTGGTTGGGACTATGCTCATTGTTTGGATTTTTATCCTCATATTAACGATGATGGGAGAAGATACCCTACAGAAGAAATATTTGAAGATGTTAAAAGTTGTATAGAGCAAATAATAAACCTAAACCTTTAAAAATTAACGGCGGCTGTCTCCAAATACGGCGAATAATGAGTATCACGTTGAATTCCATCCGCCTGCCACAATTTAAGGAATAAATGAAATGACAAACTTAATCGAAGAAATGAAAGACGTTTTTGAGCTTGCAAATAATGTTACAAGCTTTATTAAAAACGTAAGAGAAACTATCAAAAAAGAAAATAGAGAGAATAATGAGGCAAGCTCCGGTGATTACTCAAAGCAGGCAAGCTCCGGCAATTACTCACAGCAGGCAAGCTCCGGCAATGGCTCAAAGCAGGCAAGCTCCGGTGATTACTCAAAGCAGGCAAGCTCCGGCGATGGCTCAAAGCAGGCAAGCTCCGGCAATTACTCACAGCAGGCAAGCTCCGGTGATGGCTCACA
>CAJUAL010000016.1:0-9642 GCA_910584405.1 uncultured Vampirovibrio sp. | reverse complement strand
AGCAGGCAAGCTCCGGCGATGGCTCAAAGCAGGCAAGCTCCGGTGATTACTCACAGTCTGAATGTACAGGTTCCAAATCAGTAATTGCCTCTATTGGTGCTTTTTCTGTCGCTAAAGCAAAAATTGGCTCTTGGATAACTCTTGCCGAATATAAAGATGTGGGCGACCATTATGAGGTTGATTTTGTAAAAACCGAATATGTTGACGGGAAAAATATCAAAGAAAATACATTTTATACCTTATGCAATCACGAATTTAAAGAATATGGAGGGTTTGACGGTATTAAATGCGCTATCTTAAGCCACAAGAAAGATGTTTATAAGGTTAAAAACTTTGGCGAAAATGATACGTCTTATGTCATCGAAAAAGATGGAGTTTTCTCCCACGGTAAAACTCTCAAAGAGGCAAGAGAAAGCTTTATTTATAAAATATCCAACAGAGATACGTCCGCTTATGAGAATTTAACTCTTGATTCCGTCGTTACTTTTGAAGAGGCTGTTAAGATGTACCGTGTTATAACCGGAGCGTGTGAAGCTGGTACTAAATATTTTGTTTCGCAGTTATCAGAAGTCAAAAAGAAGTATACCATTGCCGAGATTATCAAATTAACCGAGGGACAATATGGTTCTGACAGTTTTAAGAAGTTCTTTGAGGAGAAGTAAGATGAGTAAAGAAAAACCAGAAGTAGGAGAGGTATGGGAAAACAGAGGTAAAATTAGAGATTACATAGTTGATGCTGATGATACAACTGTTAGATTGACTCAATATTGTAAAAATTTTAGTGTAGAACAGCGTAAAAAGTTGTCTGAACGTATGAAAAACACAGATTTAACTTATTTACATAAGGCTGTTTCAAAAGCTTTAAAAGGAAGAAAAAAATCAGAAGAACATCGTAAAAAAATAGGGCAATCACAATTTGGACAATTAAATCACGCAGCTAAAAAAATAATATGTGTTGAAACAGGAAAAGTATTTAATTGTATTCGAGATGTAGAAAGAGAATTAGAAATAAAAAATCCAAACATTACCAAGGCTTGTAAAGAGATACATAGAACTTGCAAGGGATTCCATTGGAGATATTTTGACGACTGGAAAGAATCCTTAAGAAAGGTAGGTAAGTAATGAGTGAAGATAATTTAGTTTCAAGAGTTTTACAGCAATCTCCCGAATTGGTAAAACGTAAATTAAAAGCATGTGAAGTTCGTATGGATAATACAAAGCCTTTAAACTGGGATTGTTATATTAAAATGCCGATTTGTGAAGTAGACCCTCAACTAATGAGATTCGTAAAGGAACATTGCGCTTTACAAGCAAAGCTAGATATAGCTATTGAGGCTTTGGAAAAATATGCTTTACAATCTCATTGGTGGGATTGTGAAGATAAAATAAAGCGCGTTTTAACTAACGGTAACGGAACTGTATCTGAAGGTTGTTTTGGAGAAAAAGGTTATAAGCTAGCCCAAGAAGCCCTAGCAAAGATAAAGGAGATTAAGTAGTGTATTGGAAATGGTTATTTTCTTTCTTGGCTTGTTACATATTAGTTGGATATTTACTAGGTGGGGAAGTTACAGAAATTGTCTCTTGTTGTGCTATATATCTACTAGGCTATATACAAGGGAGAATTAATTGGTGTCAAACTATAATAAAATCAGATAAAGGAGATTAACTGATGATAGCCTCGTCTAAAATTTTATACTCAAAAGGAAACAATGATGAATGTTATACTCCTAAGTATGCTATTACTCCTCTTTTAGAGTTTACACCTCAGTTTAAAGATAAAATCATTTGGTGTCCTTTTGATAAGAGAGAAAGTAATTTCGTTAAGATTTTTAATGCAAATGGTTATAATGTAGTCTACTCTCATTTAGACGAAAATAAAGATTACTATGGATATGAACCAGAAAAATGGGACTTAATGATTAGTAACCCGCCTTTTACAAACAAAAGAAAGATATTTGAACGAGCTTTGAGTTTTGGAAAACCTTTTGCTCTTTTAATGTCCCTAACTTGGTTAAACGATAGTGCGCCTAAACAATTATTTTATGAGAAAGATTTGCAATTACTCATGTTTGATAAAAGGATAAAATTTACGGGATGTGACAATAAAATAACATTTAGTAGCGCATACTATTGTTATAATTTTTTACCAAAACAAATAATCATGAGAAAAATAAAGGAGTATTAAATGTCTAATATAGATGCTTTATTAGCTTCTTCGCCTGTAAATAAAACAGCTTCATTAGTAACGCAAAATTATAGTGAGGGACGTTACTATAATAGACTGACTAAAAAAGAGGCGATTATCCAGAGGCTTAATGATGTTAAAAAACATCTAACGTCTTTAAAGTCAAATGCTTTCACCACTTACGAGGAGAGAAAAAAGGTTGTTTTAGAACAAATGGATTTAGAAAACCAACTACGAATGATGAAAAAAGCTATCAAAAGGGATAATGTTTTTCTTACTGTATTTATAAAGACAGCTAGAGAACAGCTACCACAAGATATTTTTGAACAAATATTTAACACCGCAAAAAAGGAGTGTGAAAACTAATGTCATATTTAGAAGAACTGCTGCCCGAGTGCAGAAAAGGAGCTAAGATTAGGCTCAAATTTTGGAATAAAACAACTTATATCCATTTTAAGGAAAACAGAGTTTTAGATGATAAAGACCAAGGATTTCAATTTAATAATACTCTTCTAACTCATAAGGATTGGGAATTTTACCAAGAGCCGATAGATTACAACTACATCATTAAAAACAAATGCTTGTGCTATTTTGGGGATGTTAAAGATGATATGAAAATTGGTGTCCTAGGAGATGTATGTAATGAATGCTCTGAGCGATTTCATCCGATTGATAGCTTAGAAGATTATGAACACTGTCGTCCCGTCCGCAGAGATGAAGTAACTTTTTATGAGGATAGAAAAGATGACTAACAGCGAATCAAAAATGCCTGAGGTTGGCGATGTGTGGGCAGATAAACTCAACCATGAAATTAGAGCTTATATTTCAGATGTTTATTCTGATAAGTGGGTAAAATTTATCAAGTCAAAAAGATACGCAGAAAGTGATTGTGATATGGAATATTTTTTAAAAAATTATGAGTATATCGGCAAAGCCGTAGGCTCAATAGATGACCTATTTAAAGTTAAAAGCTTTGACAAGAAACAATATTACAAAGATATGTTTGGAGAGGAATAATGGAACTAAAAGTAGGACAAATTTATAAAGATAGAAACTCTGGCGCAATATTTGCTATAACTTTTGTGACAAAGTGTAATGTTAGTTTAATTTATAATTATGGGCTTACTCAGTTGTATTGTTATGTATATGATGGAAACCCTTTTCTATTTGATAAGTTACTAGCTGAATACCCTACTTGGCAACAGGCTGTTAACTCGGAGGAATTTAAGAATGGTAAAATTTGACTATAAAGCTCATTTAAATAAAGACGAAAAAATGATTTCTTTATATGGTTATGATTTATTTTGTGAAAAATCTAAATGTTATGAACTGGGATTTTCTTTTCGTTGGATAAAAGATAGCTATAGTTATTTTAGACATACAATTAGCCTGAGCATCAATCTATTTTTTATTAAAATTGTTTTTAATTTTATGTTTTGGAGGAACTAAATTAATGATAATAAATAGCTTTTTAATATTTGATTTATGCAGAAATATAGCGGTAAAAGACCACGGAAAATTTGATTGGGAAACAACAACGTGCTGTTTTTTGGCAGGAATATTGGAGCTAATATTCTATGATGGGGTTTTATTTTGGAATTTATTTTGAGAGGTTGAGCAATGATTAGAAAGATACTTTGTTATTTAGGATTGCATAAGTGGGAAAGAAATACCTTTGATTTTGGATTTTGTAGTAAACCTGAACGTACATGTAGCGGTGGATGGTGTCCTGCTTGTAAATATTTTATGAAACGTAAATGTAAATATTGCGGAAAGGTTAAGCAATGAAAAAGATTATACAAGTCGAAGAAGAAGCAAGATTTTGTGATATATGCGGTAAAAAAATGGGTTATCTTCCCCAGTTGTACGCGATAGATTTTCCGAGTTTTTCTTATAATGTTACCTCAAAAAATGAAGCCAGTGGAAGTATAAACATATCAGCTTTATTTAATCTCAACCCTAAAAAAGATGTATGTATGGAGTGTATACAAAAAGCATTAAATCAAACTTTAAAAGAACTGTATAAAAAATAGGAGAGTCAAATGAAAGATTTTATAATATATGGAATGCTAGTATGTCTGTTTTTGTTTTTTATCTTTGGGTGTTGGCTATTGGGTAAAACTATAAACTATAAATTATCTTATGAGGATATGGTAAAAGAAACTTGTAGAATTGAGATTCAAAAGGTTTTAAAATAGGGGAGTTAAAATGCAACTAATAGATTTTTTAAATTATATGCAGGGATATAAAGTAACAAAAATCGAAAAAATTATCATCACAATATTTTTCATACTATTGTTACCCCTAATGTTTATGTTGGATATGATGATTTTTTTTATAAGATGGATTAACGCCGCCTATAAGGAATTTATTTATGGATATTGTCAAGGAAAAGAAAAATGTTTGAAGAATTTGAAGATGAAATAATTGAATGGAATAAAACGGCTTTGCCTGATAATACAATGGGTATGCAGTTAGAAAAAATAAAAGAAGAAATAAGAGAAATGTGGGACTGCATAAATAATAATCAGTTACAAGAAGTAGCATGGGAACAAGCTGATATTGTAATTTCAGTTATAGGATTAAAACGGTTTGGGTTTTCTATTTATGATGTATTTTGTCATATATTATTTAATTTTGTTATAATTGATGAAGAAAAAATAAAACTGTATATCCGCCAGAAGCTTGATATACTTAAAACCCGCAAATATGAGATTATAAACAACGTTTATAGACACGTGGAGGAATAAAATGCCGACAGTAATTAGACCGAAAACTTTAATTGTTTATCGAAGAAATGAAAAATATCTCGCTTATTCAATGGAATTAGAGGAAAAAGCAGATATAAGTGAATTTGGGGAACAACTAAATGGATATAATTTTATCACTATTCATTATAAGGGGGATAACGGAGTAACCGAAGATTTGATATTTAAAGAAGATATTAAAAACATCCAACTAATTTATGAGGAAAAACAATGTTAAAAGAGATATTGCGTATATGGCAGGATTTTCGTCCGCGAATCACTTATAAAGCCAAAGAGGATAAACTTATCTTAGCTTGTATGAGCAAAGTTGATGAGGTTAATAAGCGGCATACTTGGGCAGCGATTCGACCTGTTATTTTCTCTCTTGAAGAGCTAAAGAAAAACACTTGGGATATTGAAAGGATTGAACATGTTCAAAAATGGCTTGAAGACAACTTCAAAATACCACAATAAAAAGATAAAAACGCCTGATGGGGTTTTCGATTCGCAACGTGAATTGAGAGATTGGAACTCATTAAAAGAAAAAGAAGCTAAGGGAGAAATAACTCAACTTCAACGGCAAGTATCTTTTGATTTGATACCAACAATTAAAACCATTGCGGGAACACTATCTAAAATACGCTATATTGCCGATTTTTATTATTATAGTAATAACTTAAAACAATATGTAGTGGTTGACTCAAAAGGCTTTCGTACCGACACCTACAACCTAAAAAAACGTCTGTTTATTCTTAAATATCCTGAGATACTTTTTATTGAGGCAGGAAAAGAAACTAAAATTTATAAGGAGATTAAAAATAAAAAAGTTATTGACAATAAAAATTGAGCGGATTATAATTACAAGGTAAAAAACATAAAGGAGTTAATATTATGGAATTTTTTGAGGATTATGCAAAGTTAATTAGCAGTATTGAAACCTTAACCAAAGAAAAAGAGGGATACGGATATAAATATGTGGAATTATCCAGTCTTTTAACTGAGGTTATGCCTAAGATTCACGCTAACAATTTTATACTTATCCAAACTATACATAAAACTGATACAATGGTTAGTCGTGAAAAAAACGATAAAAACGGAATCGTTAAGTTTACTTCTCCGACATTTGTTTTAAAGACAATTTTAAGACATTCTTCCGGGGAAACTTTAGAATCGGAATTGCCCTTATTAATGGATGATTTAGATCCCCAAGCGTTTGGAAGTGCTGAGACATATATGAGACGTTATGCTTTGTATGCTCTACTCAATATTCAAACAGAAGATGATGACGGTGTTGGCGCAAGTGCTAAAGGTAAAGCCAACAAAAAAGAACAAGAGGATAAACCTACGCTTCCCTCTGATGTTCAACAAATAGCTACATTTTTGGCAAGATGTGAAAATCCTAAGCTGTATTACTGGGATGTGAAGAATCGCACAGATATTGACGATTCCACCAAACAAAAACTGATTAAAATAATTTATCCAAAATAGGTGAAAAATGACAGAAGAAGAATTAAAGAAAATTATACCGGTCAATATCAGTGAACAAGCGATGATAAATGTGCTAAAAAATAAGATAGAAAAGATAGTGGTTAATTTTAATAAATTAGAAGATAAACATTTAGAGAGAAAAAGGTGGGGAAATTTATACGGAAACCTACTAAATATAGAAATATGGCTTGAGGAACTGTTAAAAATAGGAGATGAAAATGGAAAATAAATTAAATTTTGGTGCTTTATTCAAAAATGAAAACAAAACTAAAGACATTCAGCCGGACTATAAAGGGAGTGCAAATGTTAATGGAGTAGAAATGGATATGGGTGTATGGATTCGCACCTCTCAAGCAGGCAAAAAATATATGTCTGTTAAGTTTTCTCAACCATATTTTACTCCGATGCCAGAAGAAGCGCCAAATCGGGTTGAAATTCCTGTTAAACCTGTTGTTGAAGATGATTTTATTAACGATGATATTCCTTGGTAAGCTATGAAGTACAGCAGAGAAAAAATAAAAGAGCTTACAGGAGAGGAAATCAAAGAGGATTTTGGGTATCTAGAGGTCCTTACTGAAAAGCAATTTAAAAGCAAATCTCAAAACCGTTTGTTTCATGCTTTGCTGGATTGCTTTTGGGAATCTGGTTGTAGCTCTTTTGTTTCTAAGCAAGAGATGAGATGGCATTATAAACAAATCGCCCATCTAATTGAAACTGAATATATATGCCCCTTAGATGTATGGACGAAAGAATGCGTCTGGAAAGCTATAAAACTTTTACCTATAGAGGAAGAACAACGTAGAGCTGTTGTGGACTTATTAAAAGGAAAAGTTATAAAAGAACATAGCTGGGGAGAAGCTTTGAAAGATGGGGCTCGTCTAGCAATAGATTCCATTATGCGAGATATGGACGCATCAGGGGTTATCACCTCAAGAAAAGGTAAAAAATATGAGGAAATTTTAAAAGGATTAAATGAATGGTGGGAATAACAGAAAAACTAGAGAATGCACTAGATAAAATGGTGCAAGAATGGGCCTTTTCTCAACCAAGTGTTATTAATAGGGAAATGCCATGTGTGGGACATCATCATTATTCACGCAGACATAAATTGCTACGGTGGGATATCAAAAACATTATCCCCTTGACAGAAAAGCAACATAGGCTAGTGCATAATGGTAAAATGGATTATAAATGTCATAACAAGGATTATCTGAAAAGCATGGTTAATAAAGATTATAAAGACTGGCTTTTAGAAAATAATCTTACTAACGATTTATTTGTAGTGCAAAAATATAATGAATGGAGAAAGAGGTTACACAAATGTTAAGAAGACACGCTATTTTTAAGATATTATCTCGTAAACACGCTGAAAATATTTTAGGATTCATCTATCAAAATGAGGAAGTGGAATTTACAGATATTTGTCAGTCTTTCCCTAAAGTTGGGAAAGATACTGTTCGTAAAGTTCTTGACGGATTAGGAAGAGTAAAACTGATTAAATGTGTATCTCGTAAATCTATAGAGAATCCACGAAGAAGAGTTTATATTATCAGAGATACCGATGCTCTATTTCAGTTAAGTGATTTACAATTATAGAATTACTTTTTATTAAGTAACAACTGCCGTATCTCAATTACTCCTTGCAAGGTTAGATCTGATTTGGTAGAGTTTTTTTCGATATTTACCTCAGCAACCCGTAGACGGACATCAACACCGTCTACTTTGTTATTTACCACACTAAATTTATCTTCAATCTTTTCATAGTCAACTTGGTGTTTATGTTCTAATTCTGCTACTTTATGAGGAATATTACTCATTGTTACGAACCACATAATCATTGCACCAATAATACTTCCTAATGTAACAATTGTTTGTAGATATTTTTGAAAAAAAGAAACAACTTTACACATTATTTATTCTCCAAATTTTCTAATCTTAATAAAATACTTTGGATTTGGTTTTGCAGGTTTTCAATATCTGATAGTTGGGCAAAAATATCATCATCAACGATTCGATATCCTCGATAGTCGACACTAACAACCCCTGTTGAATTGGTTTTAATCTTAGCAAAAGGAGTAGCAATAGCTTCACGCCAGACATTACCAGTATAATTAGACTTGAACTGCCATTTACCTAAGCTAGGTTTCCACCATGCAAGAAAAGATGTGATTCCATTGTCAGGCTCATTTTCTTGATAATAAACATCCCCAGCTTCTAAAATTCCGATTTGTACAGTACCAGAAGATGAAACCACTTTAGTAAAGAACAAAACAACCTCGCCTGTTTCTTCTACCTCGTAAGTCATTTTTCCGCTAATGAGAGTAGCAACATCATTTCCGCCAAGCCATAACTTAACACCCGGCTGTATCTCTATTTCTTTAGAATTAATAGATGTATGCAAAATTCCGTTAGGACAATCAGTTATTCCGTGTCGTAGGGCGTAATCAGCTTCTATGCCGTATTTATCTGTTCCGGTTAGAATTTGTGTATCAGCTTCCAACTTAGATATATCACCCATTATATCGTTTATTTCCGTTTTTAATGGGGTTAAAACTTCGTTTAATTGTTTTTTGCTAACCAAGGCAATATTGTGTATGGCATCAAAACTTTCATTAGATGAAGTAGTAGGGTTTTTAGTGAAACCTACATCATTCATAAAATTAAGGGGGACATTGTTGCCGATATATGCTTGACTGTCTTCGTTAATGCCGATTTGAATCGATTCGCCATCAACAGTTGAAATATCTAATTGTTTTTTTATTTCAAACGGAGAATTAAGTTCTTGTGTAGCTGTTTCAGTTTTTGAAACGTAATCATTGTTAATATGAGAAACTTGATTGTTTAAAGTGTCTAAGGCATCAGAAGAAGGAACATCGCTTTCACCTTTATCAGTAAAATCAACTAAAAAAACTTCACCTGTTTTGGGATTAATCGCCGTTCTCATTTATATTCAACTCCTAATCTATCAGACCATTTATAAATTTGATGGATTGTTCCTCCACTGTGTTGAATAGACAACACCTTACCTGTCGCATCGTGGTTTATTTTAGTAATTTTCCACACAGGGGCAGTTTCACTTGCTCCACACGCAGAAACGCCGATGTAAGTTACCGTTCCTCCATAATCTATTTTAAGTTGTTCTGCTAACATTTTATCTCTTCTTTTATATTAGAATAAAGGCAATAAAGAGAAATGTCAACTAGTCGCATAACTGCTGTTATG
>CAJUAL010000015.1 GCA_910584405.1 uncultured Vampirovibrio sp. | reverse complement strand
GAAAAGATATTCAGATTTAGAACAAATCCTCAATCAACAAGTCACAGAGTTGAATAGACTTGAACAAGAGCTAGGAAAGACAAGCAAAGAGTACAAAAATCAAGAAGAGCTTGTATTAAAAAATAGTCAAACTTTGATCAAGTTAAGCACTGATATTAAATTCACCGAATCAACTTTACGTCAGCTCGATAATGAGCTATCGTCCGCCCAAAATTCGATTAAAAATTTCGGTAATGAGGCCGAATCGCTTGATGATGTCTTAGAGAAAAATAATGAAAAGTTTGAATTACAAGAGTCAGAAATTAAAAAAATGGCCTCAACGATGGACTCCACTGCATCATCATATAAGAAAATGCAAAACGAACTCCTTCAAATGAGCGTTGTTCTCGAGAAAAATGCAGCTAACATTGAGGCATACAAGAAAGAAATATCAGCGCTTGAAAGTCAATTGAGTCAAAATATGTCCGCTCATATTAGACTAAAAATTGAGATTAACGCTACAGAGCGAGAATTGGAGAATGCATCAAATGCGTATGGATCAAGTAGCTTAGAAGTCATTAATTTATCGAAAAAACTAGCATCACTAAAAGATGATTTCCAACGTTTCGGCAATGAAGTTGACAAGCAACAATCCGATTACCGCAGATTAAATACCGAGCTTAATCATGCGCAGACAGAATTTAATGAAGTTGCTAAAGAAATGAAACGCTTACCTTTCGATGAAACAAGTAACAAATTAAAAGACGTCGGAGATAAGCTATCTAAATTATCGGGTGCTGCAACAGCAGTTGGAGGAGCTTCTGTAGTTGCCTTTACCCAATCATCTGATGCATTAGGAAAGATAAAATCGTCGCTTGGTATGACGACAGAAGAAGCTGATAAAACACTAGATGCGGTAAGAAATTTAGCAACAGATGGATTTAACTTTGATGATGCTTTATCAGTCATGATAAAAGTCAAACAATCAATGTCTGACTTGCTAGATGATAAACAATTAGATAAATTTTCAGGCGATGTTCTCGCTATTTCGAAGCAAATAGACAAAGATTTTAATGATGTAATTAAAACAAGCAGCTCTTTAATGAGAAATTTTAAAATAAGCAGTGAAGAAGCATTAGACATTATTGTTTACGGAATACAAAACGGATTAGATATATCAGATGATTTTTTAGATACGCTTTGGGAATATAGTAATCAATTTGCAGACTTAGGCTTTACCGCCAAAGATGCATTAGAGATTATTGCTAAAGGTATGGAAGAGGGAACTTTCAATACAGATAAATTAGCAGATATGATTAAAGAAGCCAATATTCGCATGAAAGAAATGAGTGATGATCAAAAAGATGCGATTAATAAATTAGGACTAGATGTGGAAAGTGTTCAAAAAAATATTACTACTGGAGGCGAAGCAGCAGCTAATCAAATGGTTGAAGTTGCCCAAAAAGTTCTTGAAATTAATGATCCTATTGAACAAAGTGCAATAGGCGTCGAGTTATTCGGTAAAATATTGTGCCGAATTAAAATCGTTCAAAATCGGTGAAGGCTAAGTTAGTTTATTTTTGATTTAAAAATAAGTTTATTATATAATAATCAAGTAGGATAGTTAAGAAAGTCGCGAGTCTTAACGATAAAGAGGAATCCGAACCTCTTTCCTACTTCTTTCATTCGGTAAACATTTTCGGAGGTGTTTAAATGAGGATAATAGACTCTTCAATTTTACAAAAATATGTTGATAATATGAAATATTGCAAAAAATGCGATACTAAGTTGCCATTAGAAAATTTTAATATAAGAATGTGTCAAGGAAAATATCGGCCATTTAGTTATTGCAAAGATTGCGAGAGAAAAAAGGATAGAGAAAGATACAATCACATATGTTCAAAATGTGGTTTAAAATATAAAAGCGGTAAAAAAAATAGTTCTTTTTGCAAAAAGTGTTATTGTGAGACTGTAGGAAAGATGGGAAAATTACACCTTAAAAAGTTAAATCGTTGTGGTGAAAATAACCCTATGTATGGAGTACAAAGGTTCGGCAAAAATAATCCAAATTTTAAAAAACATAAAACTGATGAAGAGCGTGAAATAGGTAGACTTATCGAAGGCTATGGCATATGGCGAGATTCTGTTTACAAAAGAGACAATTATATTTGTCAATGTTGTGGATATGATAAAGGCGGTACTCTTGTTGCCCATCATTTAAATGGTTATTCGTGGTGTAAAGAAGGAAGAACAGATATAGAAAACGGAATAACATTATGTAAAACATGCCACAAACAATTTCATGCAATCTACACTTACTTTCATAACACAAAAGAACAATTTGAAGAATTTTTAAATAATAAACTTATAAAGAGTTCCTAACAGGCACTCTTTTTTTGATGGCTAATATGTTAATACCGAGGTAAAGCACGCTTTAAAAGGCGTGGCTCACCGTAGAGCATAGGGATTGAACCTAATATAATTAGAATAAAATATCCCCACGAGTGAACGACAATCATATTGATTGAAAATATATGCCGATCTTATAGGAAACTTTAAGAAGTAAAGGATAAAAAGCCTTTACGATAACAAAAATGACAATGTTTGAAGACCTCGGAGTTAATGGGGTAAAAGCTTTGGCATCATTGGGTGAGAGTACAATTGATTTAGATGGTAAAGCATCTAAGGTCCGGCAATCATTTGAAGAATCGTTTGGAGCGCAAATGGTGGGAAAATTAGAAAGTTTGAAAGAGCCATTGACACTATTGGCACAAGAAGGTCTCATTCCAATTTTGGATGTTGCAGGTGAAATGTTAACAAAATTCTCCGAGTGGTTTACAAGTCTTGATAGCGGAACGATAGAAGCGATCGCAAAAATGGGGATTTTTACAATGGTTCTATCTCCAGTAGCAACTAAAATAGGAGAAGTCATTACCACATCGGCGACTTTATTTGATTGGATTAATAAATTAGGACAATCCTCTACGACAGCAGCGGGATCCACAGGAATGTTAGCTCAGGCAATGCAATTTTTAGCCGGTCCGGTTGGGATTGGACTTGCAATAGCTGCTCTAGTCGCCCTGATGAGCTATGTTGGTGATTGTGAAAATTCGCTTTTATTTTTGCAAGAAAAATTCGGTGGATTAGGGACTATTGTTGCAGGCGTCTGTGAATTTGTAAGTGGTTTAACTCAGCTGACCGTCGGAAATATCTTATCATGGATTCAGCTTGGCTTAGATGCAATAGCTGCTTTAATTGATGGTCCTGGTGGCCAAACGATTGAAGGCGCATGGCAAAATCATTTGAGCAGAATCGAAAAAAATAATACCGATGGGATGCAAAAGATAACGCTAACGACAACGCGCGGAATGTCGCAAATGCTCAATGCATCAGAAAGTAGCTTAAATCTAATTAAGGCAACGTTTGATAATGTTTTAGGGCAACTAGATAATATCACGCGAGGAAATTATAATGCAGCCGCCACCGAGATGGCCAAACAATTGAAGTTGATGGATGCCAATCAACTCACAATTTTAAGAGGCATGAATGATACGTGTGGGAATCTCTTCAAAGGCATTCGCTCTAACATGACCGTCGAGGAGCAGACAAGGAAAATCGAGCAAAATTTAAATCAAATGTCTCAGGCAGGTAAGTTGGATACGGATACATTGAAAACTGATTTGAATTCTGCGATGGAAAAAATTCAAGAAAGTTTGTCCGATAAGTCTCAAAAAGGTTCGGAGGACGTAGTTAAAAACGTAGGCGATATGGCCAAAGATGCTTCCCAAGATGCTAAAACGATGGAAAAAGACTTTGTTGCCAGCACAAAAAGCATGAAAAATTCCGCTACCGATACTTCTAAAAAAATGGCGGATCAGATGATTGCTGATTACAACAGAATTAAATCGACTTATTCACGCTCAATTTCCACGAACGTCACTATTCATCAAAAGACGATTAAAAGTAGCGTAAATGCTCAATCGAATGATGTAGCAGCACAAAGTCGTATCATAGATCCTATCTCATTCGGACGTTCGGTTGATAACATAGCTTTAGCATCAAATTTTGAGGCGCGTGTCCGAGGATTTGGTCAACAATCAAGTCAAATATTTAGCAATGCTAGAAATAATAACTCATTGGATCAACGATTGAAAAATCTAATCGAGGCTCTTATGAAAAAAAGTGAAGGTCTCACAGTTCAATTTAACATTGAAAATATGAATGCTAATAAGATTGAAGATTTGAATAAAATCGCCGATTATATTAAGAAAATCTTCAATGAGGAAAAGCGACGAAATGAACGATTGGCAGGGATCATTTATGACTAGAATTAAATTTAATGATAAAGATATCCCTTCATTTGTTACCGTAACGAATATCTCCATTCCGGCTTTCACGACTGAAAATAAGCGCGAAATATCAGTAGATTTTATGATAAAAACGCTTGGATTGATATCTAACTCTCAACTTGACGAATTTGCGTCCTGGCTAAAAGGCGGAGACGATGAATATTCAACGCTCGTGTTAATGAATGATGTGACAAGCTATTATCTTGCGAAAGTTAAGAGCGATGTGGCATTAAAGCCTAAGAGCCAGTATAAAGCAACTGGAAGTATCACATTTGAATGTTACAACCGCATTTCTTTTGTTGAGAAAAAAGAAAGTTTTTCAACTCAAAAAAACATTGTTTATAACAGTGATCGTGCCGTAGGACCAACCATTAAATTTAAAATAAATTCTGAGTGTGAAGAGATTCTCCTAAATTTCAAAAATAGCAAATATGACAATTATATAAATTTATTAGGTCATTTTAATGTTGGAGAGATAATCACGGTTGACTGCAAGACGTTAAAAGTCATGACAAATAATCGCTTAACGATGCCAATTTTAACACTAGAGAGTTTTTTTCATCAATTAGTAAGAGGCGATAATCAATATGAATTAAAAAAAGGCAACTGTGACGTTGAAGTCAGTTACCATGAAGAGTACTTATAGGAGGCGATATAGTGTTATATGTTTTTACAAAAGACGATGAATATATATTAAATATCGCCGATTTTGAATTTGATAATGATGTTCACGCTCGGGAAATAAACGGGAAATGGACGTTTGAGTTCGATACACGTCTTGATTATCTTCCATACCTTCAAAAAGGGTTTAGAGTTGGGTTTTATGATTCAAATCATAAATTTCAACTTTTTTTTATTGATGAAGAACCTAGCATTGATTATTTAAATAAAAAAATAAGCATTTACTCTCTACACGTTGCCTTTGAGTTATCCACAACTATTATAGAAGATAAGCGATTACAAAATGGAAGTGCCTTAGCAGCTGTGAAAAAAGCGCTTGAAGGAAGTGGATGGGAAGCGGGTAATATCGCTGAGTTAGGATCCTACAACATAAATTTTTACGATATCAACCGCATGGAAGCCTTGAAAGAGATTGTTAAAAAATTCGGCGGTGAGCTAGATTTTCGTCTCGAATTTGACGAAAAGGCGACTAAAATAGCGCACAAATACGTCGATTTACCAGCGCGACTCGGCGAAGAAACTGGCCTTCGCTGGACCTTCGCTGTGAATTTAGAAAGCGCAAGTCGTAAAGATGTGTCTGATAATTTTTGCAACGTTTTATACGGTCGAGGTGGAGCGCTCGAAAGCGGAGATGGCTACACCCGAAAAATTAAATTCTCGGACGTGGAATGGCATAAGCCTGACAATCCTATCGATAAACCTATCGGTCAATCATATATCGAAGATTTGGAATCGATTAAAAAATATGGACGTATTGAAGGCATCTTTGAGAACAACAACATTAAGGATCCTGATGAACTGTTGTTAGCGACTTACAATGCTTTACTAGAGAATAAGGACCCGAAATTTTCTTACGAAACTAAGGTTAAAGATATTTCAAATCAAAAAGGATTCGAACATTATAAAGTAAATTTAGGTGATAGCATCATTATCGTTGATGAAGAGTTGAAAATAAATAATAAAGCTCGTATTGCCGCTTTTAGTGAGTCAATCAAAGACGATGATAGCGAAAAAAACATCACGCTCGGAAATATTGAAAAGTCATTTATTGATAAGACAAATTCGACGATAACTATCGTTAATTCATCGAGCAATAATAATGAAGATATTGTAATTGATGAGACTAAGTTTCCGAACGAACTTCCCAGTGTCCCTCAGATGGAGGCACAAGGCTTATTTTCATCGATTATAATTTTTTGGACATACGAAGATAAAATATATTATGAATATGAGCTTTACGCTTCAAAATCCAAAGGGTTTAATCCTACACGTGATAATTTAATCGCGAAAGGACGATTTAGCACCTTTTTACATGAAGTAAAGCCGGACGAAACCTGGTATTATCGTGTTAGATGCCGAAACAGTCATGGTCAAACTACAGAATTTAGTGACGAAATTAATGCTACGGCGTTAAAAATCGCAGATGGAACAGAGTATATCGAAAATGCTGCAATTAGTGATGCATGCATCGGTACCTTACGACTCGATCGTGGATGGGTTGGAAAGCTACTAGGACAATATATTGAAGCAAAAAATCTCCTTGTTACAACTGCAACAGGAGAAAGAAAAACCCTTCACATTGATGATAGTGGTCATGTTTTTGTTGACGCAGAAGAACTGAGAATCAGAGGCGAAAAAATTCTGAATCAAGCAGAGATTAATGAAAAATTAAATGAGATAAATGAAAATTACAATAATGCGTTAACTGAAATTAAAAATGAGACAAATGAGATTTATCAAGAGTTTAATAACGCGACAAGCGATGATGTTCTTTCATCAAATGAAAAAATCCAAATGCGTGAAGAGCTAAGGAACCTCGATTCCCAATATAATTCTTTAAAATTAATTATTGAAAAATTCAATGATGCATCGGTTAATAGTCAATTTGACCAGTTGACAGAAAAATGGACCGCCATCCATGACTTTTTAGATCCTTATCTAGCAGATGTTAATAGTGCAAGCGAAGTGTCGAATGCTACAATTCGAGAGCTGCTCTATCAATATTTGATGCAATATAACATCACAAACGTGGCACTGCAAACATTTGTTAGCACA
This sequence comes from uncultured Vampirovibrio sp., assembly GCA_910584405.1. Lineage (GTDB taxonomy): Bacteria > Cyanobacteriota > Vampirovibrionia > Gastranaerophilales > Gastranaerophilaceae > Zag111. The sequence continues at coordinate 32,141 of CAJUAL010000015.1, read as the reverse complement.
ACACTAACTACCATACAAACTCAACTCCAATACACCGCCGAAGGGATGGAAGTGGCCATCTCTAATTCTAATAGTGCCTTGACAGAGATAAATAAGTTAGGAAAACATTTTCGCTTTACAGACGGTGGATGGTTAGAACTGTTTGCTACAATAAACGGTGAAGAAGGACCTTTCAAAGCGAGATTATCAGATACAAGACTTTCGTTTTTAGAAAATAACGTGGAAGTCTCTTATTTTGCAAACTACGAGATGTTGATCACTGTATTAAAAGTTTTAAATACACTTCAAATCGGGAACATCTCAATATCGAAAACAGCGACGGGTGGAATCATCATGAAGTGGATAGGAAGTGATGAATAATGGCATTGAGCGGTACGATTTGGGGAAGTTGTTATAGCTACAACGGCAATACAACGAGCAAGTATGAATTTAAAGTTGACTGGAGCGCTACGCAAGATTTAGCAGCAAATACGTCATATATTACCGCAAAATCATATTTAAGATCTACATCATCTTCTACGACAACTCAGTCAAGTATGTGGGTTTCCAAAATCAATAATTCGCAAGTTTGGGGTGGAAGCGGGACTGTCGGATCATCATGGTTTGGTATGGGACAGCGTAGCTGGACAGTTAATCACAATAATGACGGTACATGTCGTACTAATATTAAAGCAGAAGTTTCAAATGGTGTTCAGTACAACGATGTATATGTTATCAAGCGAGCTTATGCGAGCGCAGATATTGAATTAAATACGATTCCAAGAGCGGCCACATTCACTTTATCGAAAGATACGGCCGACTTTGGTGAAGAAATTATAATGACATTGAATAAATTGGGCGGAAATTTTGAATATCAACCACAGTATCGCTTCGGTGATATATCATTTTGGGACGCTTATATCACATCTAACAAATGGTATTTAACGCCATCGCGAGACGATATGTTTCAAATTCCTAATTCTACGGTCGGGACGGCGACTGTAATTTTACACACTAAAAAAGGCGATCAAATCATTGGTTCACAGTCAAAATCATTAACGTTGAAAGTGCCTGATGACGTCATTCCCACCATCAGCGATTTAAAAATAGAAGGTCGCAAGCTATTAAATAATCAATATTACGTCGCAGGAAAGTCATCATTTAGAGCGGAGATAATTAATGCAGCAGGTGTTTATGGCTCTAAAATTTCTTCTTACAACATATCAGGAGCGGGATTAAATTCAAACTCTCAATCCGCATCATCTAGTGATTTAAGTGAAGGAATCTATCAAATAAAAGCAAAAGTCACAGATAGTCGAGGTAGAAGCACGACAAAAACAAAAGAAATTGTCGTTCATTCCTACTATCCTCCATCACTACAAGCGAACGTTTATCGCTGCAACAGTAATGGTGCTTCCAACGATGATGGCATTTACGTCAACATTGAGTTGATGCCAAACATCTTAAATGTGGCGGGTGCAAACGTTAACGATAAAAAATTTAAAGTAGAGTATCGTAAAGTTGTAGAAACGGATTTTAAAACTAAGATTAACTGGACGGATTTAGAATCCTACACTGATAAAAAAATAGTGAGTCTAGGCGGTGGATTTGATAATTCAACGTCTTTTGTTTTTAAAATCTCAATAAAAGATAGTTATAGCACTGTCGAATTATTAGCATCTGTCAGTACAATGGAGTGCATCTCTAACTTCGAAAAAAAAGGAGTAGGAGTTAGAAAACCATACGAGCGTGGGGCGTTAGATATCTTCGGTTCTATTTATTCTAATGATTCACTTACATTAGGCGACAATGAAGCACATGGACTTTACACTTTATCCGGAAAAATATTGATAAAAAATAATGTTCATGGTGGAGTTGATGTCGGAGACGAGCGATTTAGAACAGTTCTATGTTCTAAAGAAGCTTTAAAGTGGTGGGATGGAACCGAAGCTTACGAGATTTTTTCAAAAAAAAATCCTCCAACAGCAGCTGAAGTTGGCGCTCTTCCGCTCCAAGATCCTAATTTTACAGGGAATATGTATCAAAAAGGGCATGGCGGTCAAGAGTGGATTTATCATGTTAATGCGGATATTGGTTCATTAATTTTTGCGCCTCGAAATAATGGGTCAAACGATTGGTCAAAGCAATTTTTGCTTAAACGAGATGGGGATGTAGAGATTTCCAAAAATCTTAAAGTTAGAGATATATCTATGCAAAGATGTTGGCTTTACGACATCGCCCAAATTAGAGCAAATGGAGGATTTGATATATGGGCGGATGGAACAGGTATCAATGGTGGTCCGCTCTACATGAACGGAAACTCTACTATAAAATCTGTGCTGTCGGCCTCTGAAACACCTATTATCTATGATTTAAGGACAGACTCTCATGCAGAAGCAGAGTCAATATTAGATGAGGCATTAGTCGTTTCAACTGATTACGGACTCAGAATGATTCCTAAAATTGAAAAATGTAATGATGAAGGTCAACCACAAGGCGTTGATGTAATAGAAATTATTTCGGCTTTAAAACTCGAAAATGAAAAAATAAAACAAGAGTTGCAAGAAATAAAACAGATGTTGAAAAATTAAGGGATGTGAAAAAAATGACTGAATTACAATTAAGCGTTTTCGATTTCATGCGATTAGCATCTTTATTAGCGGTATTGATTATATCCAATATCTTTTTCAGCCGATGGGAACCAAAGATTAAAGAGCAGTATCGTGCTACAATTATTATTGCAATTGGATTAGGAGCGGGATTCTTAATTGCCGACAGCTCCGTTTTAGGAGTCATTATTGCAGGTGTAGTCATGTACGGTGTCGACGTCTCAGAAGAAATCAATAAATTAAAAGATACCGTTAAGGCCTTAGATAGAAATATTGATAAAAAAATTGATACGAAAATTAAAGAAATTGAGGATGGCGAAAAATAATGAGTTATAAATTTGAAGAGAAATTAGTAAGCAGCACTAAATATAATATTAAATGTCCTTATCAAATGACGCCAAAGTACGTCGTCATTCATGACACTGCAAACTTAGCAAGCGCCTATAACGAAATCGCTTATATGACTCGTAATAATAATCAAGTGTCATTCCATCTTGCTGTTGATGAAGAATATGCGATTCAAGGCCTACCTTTCAACAGAAACGCGTGGGCAGCAGGTGATGGAGGGAATGGGAATGGAAATCGTAACGGAATTCATATTGAGATTTGTCGTCCGACTCATTCCAATCGCGATTTATATAATAAAGCAGAAGAGAATGCTGTGTATGTTGCTGCACGACTCTTATATAAATTCAATTTAAATATTTCACGCTTAAAAAAACATCAAGATTTTTCAGGAAAAAAATGTCCAAATCTGATTTTATCCGAAAATCGATGGGAAAATTTTAAATATCGCGTAGATTGGGTACTCTCAGAGATTAAACAAGGGAATATTGAGGCAGATTTAGCGTGCGGATCCACCTCTTTAAAAGATAAAAATCAATTCAAATCTTTTAAAGTTAAAATCATTTGTGACTCATTAAATGTTAGAAAAGAGGCTAGTTTTGATTCAAAAGTTGTGCAAACTGTCAAAAAAAATGAAGTATTTACGATTGTTGATGAAAAAAACGGTCTTTATAAATTAAAAAGCGGCGTGGGATGGATTAGCGCAAATTCAAAATATGTTAAAAAACTGTAATATGTAGATGTTAAAAAACATATATTACTAATGGCGGAAGCCAAAAAAATCAGATTAGGTCTAGATACAGACCTTAGGAACAACATTCAGACCTATTGACCAAAATTCACACCAAAAAAAGACAGGGAATCCTGTCTTTTTTTTATTAAGGTCGCAAGAACACTCGTGACTTCAGTCGTGGGAGGTTCAATTTAAGCGACGTTTAAGCCCTTCATCAATATATTCATCAATTGCATACGCTTTAGCGGTAATAGCACCATTTGCCGTCCATACCTCTCTAATTTTTTTTATCCATGGTGCGTAGATATTGAAACTCATCATTGTATATTCTTCGCCATTTTCATTTATCGCGATTGCTTTATATTTAAAAGTATGATACTGATTTAAATCATAATTAGTTATCAACTCATAAGCATTTTCATAATTTTGATCAACAGTTTCTTCAGGTGTACGTCGTTGATTTACTCTGACAACGATCTCAAATACTTCTGTTCCATCCGTGCCATAAAATCCTCCCCGTTCATCGCTGTGGTAAGATTGATAATCTATTACAATGCCGTTTGGAACAACATACTTAACCGATGATTTGTCTTGATTAGCATCCGGTTTTGGATTATAGAACAATAAAGCTATATTATCGACGATTGTCAGGACTAAAACAATGGCGATGAACCAAAACCACCATTTTTTTCGGTATTTTTCATAAAATTTTTTCATTGTGATCACTTCCTTCTTTTCTAGCATCTGCATTATATTTTTAAAAAAACATAGAATAATATAGCAGATAGATCTATGCTGTACAGGAATGTAAGCGGATTAACATCTAAATGACTTGTAAAGTCATCGCTCATTCCGAAGAGGAGAACCCCGGACTCCTTAAAAAACCGATTTTTTGCCTATCTACCAGGAGTAGAAAAGGCGACGGATTACGCAGAGCGTTTGCCGGTTTGTTGGAATTTAAAAAGGTGGCTTCGGTTAACCCGTTGCTACCTTTTTTTATTGCTCTTTATCTAGTTTTTTTAACTCTTCATAAAATTCATCAAGGGTCATTCCAATCATTACTGATAGTCCTAAAATTAACCGGAATTCTACCTTAGAATAATGAATGTCATTATTAACAATTCTACTCAACATACTTTGACGAACTCCAGTTTTTTTTTCAATAGCATATCTCGTCAAATTGAACTTTTTACAAATAAGATTTAACCAATTAATTTCAGAAGAAGGAATTTCCTTTTCTAAATTGGAAATTTCTAAAGATATTTTATCTAAATCTTCTTTATCGCCTTCTATTAATACACGATAATAAGATATTAACTTTTCATTCCCTTCTTCTATTGCCTTCGATAATCCAATCGAATTTTTTTCTTGACATCGCAATAAAAAATCATAATCTTTTTTCAAATCTTTTATTTTAGAAACTAAAATTTCTTCTCTTGTCATTCTAACTTAATACCTTTCTCGCTTTTTTATAGACAGACCTAATATTTGTTTTTATTTCTGACATTTCGCCATGAATATAATCGAGACTAAACCAATCACAGTACATTCCATCAATCACCTCATTACCACACCGCATGAATTCAACCGTTAAATTAGGCGCTAAATCATTTTCAATTATAAGCTTTAACTCTTCAAGATTTTTTTCAGAATCACAATAAAGATAGACGTTTAAAGCTCTCTCAACAGAATCCGTCGTTTCGTAAAACTGTTTAGCAAATTCAATTTTACTCTTCATTATCCTTGCTCTCCCTTTAAATATATTTAACAATCGATGAAATCGCATTGGAGAAGATCATCGATTAAAGGAATATTCTCGTCTGTATAATCCTCTAAAAATGTTTCAAAACTAACGTTACTAGAATATTCTTCATCCGAATCGCAAATATCTTCATAATAAGACTTAACATAATCTAAATATTGATCATATGTATAAGTTTTTAAAATATCATAGTCCGAATCTAAATCAACTGCATAAATTCCTTTTTTCTTTAACTCTGAAAGTTGAATTTTTAAATATTCAAAAAATGGTTTGTTTGAATATTTTTTATTTAAATAATCAATAATATCATCTACATCAACAATTACACCTTCTAACCAATCAGAAGTATTAAATAATTCTTCTACTTGAAAATAAGTCATTTCTGATTCTTCGCCTGGAATTAAATAAATTCCATCTCTTTGTAAATCTGATAATTCTTCTAATCTTAATTGTTCAATATAAAACTTTACTTTTTTATCATTTGAATATTGCATTTAATATCATTCCTTTTTTTATATTTATAAAGTCCGAACACGCATGCCTTCTATTGTTTAACGTCGTAAGCACCGCCGACTAACTCGATCATAAATTAATTATACTTCTATTTTGGAAGTATGTCAACACTTTTGATAAAAAAATAAAAGTAGCTGGTGACTAAATTCACTTGCTACTTTTTTAAAATTATAGAAAATCTTTAGCGTTCGGATTTAATAGTAAGTTTAATTGTCTTTGTTCGACATTCCGAGCAGCTTGATCCCAGCTATCGAATAATTCAATATGAATCATATCGTACCCAAACGGAGAATTATGATTTAATGCTACAGCATAAATATAATCATTAAATTTTTCAAAAAGGGAACTAATATCGATATTGATTTTAGAAATAAGTTCGTTAGTTAACAAATCTTTCATAAGAATGTCTTTTTTCATTGCAAAAATCAAAAATTCATAATTTTTACCAACCTCTATGGTTTGAGGCTTGATATCTTCAAATTCAATATGTTCAACTATCGCGTTATGAATAAGTGCGTTATTTATCTTCATTAAAACTCCTCCATATCACTAATATCAACACCAACATCATCTTCATCTTCATTTATAATTGGTAGATCCTCAACTTGATTATCAGAATAATCATTTAATGCAATCGCATTATCAGCTATTTTCTCAAAAAAAGCTGGAACATTCCCAGTTAGTCTGTAATATTCCCTGTACATCGCTTCTTTAATAAGGTCTTTAATAAAGAGGTTAGGCTTAGTTTTATCCCGTAAAAAGTCAACTAAATATTCTTCATTTTTTGAAAATGTTATTCTGATTTCCGCCATTTTGCTACGCCTGCCTTCCTGAATCCTCGAGCGTTGGCAGTGATATCCGTCACAATTAACGCATGAGGATATTCATTTTTAAAATAATCTTCTGTGTATTCAGCTCCGCCTCCACACAAAATCAAATTATATTGATTTAATCGTGGGTAGAGTCCTCGTAACTCATTAATGAATTTACTGTAGAATTTAAAAATTGCTGGATCTATAAAGCTAGTTTCATCTTCGAATTTATCATTCTTAATCACAAGCGTACCTTCAAGATATTTACGCACATCAGCTAGATCTACATTAAAGTAATATTCATTAACTAAGATATCTCTCACATCTTTATATAAATCCAATAATCCGAGTGTGATAGATTTACCGTCTGAGAATCTATCATTCTCGTCAAATTCGGCAATATCTACTGTCCCTCCTCCAATATCAATGATTAACGTTTTGAGCCCCTTCTGCAAAACCTGAGTCGTTTCTTCATCTTTATTAAATATTTCTATTTTAACACCATATCCCTCAGGAACGATAAAAATGTTATTGATAGTAATAACACGTGCTTTATCATTTAATTTAATTGTTTTACAGCTATTTTCTTCGATTAATTTTTTGATGTTGTCTCGCTCTTTTTTGAATTGGCCTGCTGGGACACCTAGCGTGAGATTAATATTAGAGCTATCTGTTACTTTTGCAATTGCATAGTACAGTAAAGCAATATAATTATCTTTCTGATGCTTAACTAAATTATTCTCGAATGATCCGCGTCCCATCACATAAGATTCGCCATCAATTTCAAAAATTTCAGGATTAACAAATTCATGCACATCAGCTGCATCAATGCATCTACTTTCAAATGTGATTAATTCAGATGCGCTCTTTGCAATCGATGTTATATTTCCGATATCTACACTAACGACGCTAGTTTCTCCATTATTTACAGATAAGTTTTTTTTCTTCATGATTTCTCTCCTCTAAATTCCAAAAAATTGTGACTTTTAAAACTTCATGCTTTGATTATATCATCATTTAACATATTTGCAAGTTTTAATCGCTTAAAAATCCCAAAAAATTGTGATTTTTGTTGATTTGCTTCTTGGTTTTTTCGTGATTGAGACATGGAAGAGAGTTTAAGCTTTAAAAAAATCCCAAAAAATTGTGACTTTTATGGAAAGTGAATAAAAAAGTTATTTTTTTACTATAATAAAAAGGTCTCTTAAAAAGAGTAGATCTGAATGAAGCTAATTCAAAAGGTTATTTTCTACAGAATTTTTCTCCTTACAAATCATAGGATTCAAAAAAGTTTCTCTCTTTAATTAAACATTTCTCCCCTTTAGATTTAAAGTATTGGAAATCTCCCTAAAACAGATCACCAATGGTCTGTTTTTCTAGTTCATGCATAATTTTTCGATGCGCAAAAATCTTAACTGAATTGCGCATCAAAAAAAATAAAATAACAACTTTTATTGCGTATCGTATATACAATATATAAACTAAATAATAGATTTTTTTATCATCATATTAAAAATGATGATTTTTTTATATCTGAAAAATCTTGCTATTTCAAAAATAACTATTTAAAATTATGATAAATCTTAAAGGGAGGGATTTTTATCAAAAAGATAGATAAATATATTGACGACTGCATTTTAGAATTGAAAGTGACATCCGAATATCTCTCGTTTAATAAAACAGCGCGAGAAACATACCAACTTATTTATGAAGCTTATTTAAAAGCTTTGATTGAGAATGAAGCTGGTATTTGTAAAACGAAAGATGAATTAGGAGTCTATTGTCATTACAATCAATCACATATTGCAAAAAAAATCAATAAATCAATAAGAACTGTAAATGGAGCAATCAGAAAATTAAAAGATGAAGATTTAATTTATGTCGTTCCAGTAGGTTTTCAACAACCGGCAAAGATTTATGTGAAAAATATTAATAAAAAAAGAGCGATTTTATTTTGATTTATAAAATCGCTCTTGATATTTACTAATTTATGTTATAAAATTTTGATTATAAAAAAATCGTTAAAGAAAAATCGCAACCTCCGTCGCCAAACAGTAGTTGCGATTTAAAACAAAACAAAACCTCACATGAATATTATATCTAATTTTTATATGAATGTCTATAAAAAATTTATAAATCATGTGAGGCTCCTTTAACGATTAAAATTAATTCTTAAGGAGTTTTTTTATGGGGGAAATTAATACAAGACAGCATTTAAAGCAGTTAAAAGAATCATCAGAATTTCAATTATTAAATAATACAACACGACAAATCTATGAATTAATTTATAGATCATTCCTTTCGTCTTTAATAAAAAGTGAAAACTGTGATGATTGGAAGGATGAAATAGGCGTGTATTGTCGATATAATCAATCATTATTAGCTAAAAAAGTAGATAAATCTTTAAGAACTGTAAGTTATGCATTTAAAAAGTTAAAAGATATGAAGCTGATTCACGTCGTCGAGCAGGGGAAACGACAAACAGCTAAGATTTATGTTAAACCAGTAAGCAGCATTAAAGATTTAGAATTTAATGAAGTTTTTATAGAAAATAACGAAGTTAAAGAAGCTTTTGAAGAAACATTTAATGAAAGTGCAAATTACAAAGAAGCAAAATCGTTAAATAAGATGTTAAATATATATTCTCTTTCAGATCTAGTCCTTGCGATTAAAAAATCTGTAAATGTTAGATTCAAAAAAGCGCGCATCTCATACATCACTAAGACGATTAAATCGTTAAAAGATCAAAAAGATTTACCAACTGGAAGAATCATAAGAAAAGAGCTTGTGCCGGATTGGTTGAAATCAGCTGGAGAAGCTGATAAAAAAGAGTCGGTAACTTACGAATTAACGGAAGAAAGAAAGAATTTAATCGCTAAAATTCAAGATATGTCATCACTAAGCAAAGATATTAATCTTTATTCGAATGAAGAAATTGAGACTATAATCAAGATGCAGGAGATGAAAAATATGCTATTATAAGAAATAGAGGTGATTAAATGACAGAAAGAAACGAGATTATAACAAATTTAAAAGTTTATGATTTGTTCGAGAGTTTCGTTGCGAGCGGATATGCTATGATTTCAGACTATGATTCAGAGGGTATTAAAAAAGAAATTGCTGATTTAGAATATGACAGTCACGATGCAAGAGAAAGAGTTATGTTTTATAATGATCATACGAAGAGAGCCTTCAAACTGATAAAAAATCCGTTGAATAGTGGCCACTGCTCTTTTGCAAAAGGAATTGTCGTTAATATGGATATTACCTTTACAAATAAAGCATGGATTGAATTTCAACGTTATCACTTTGCGGACATTATTACTGGAATGAGCACAATGCATCGAATTAGCAAATTTGACTTATCAAATGCGTTCAATGAATTCACGGATCCGCAAATTATTAGTCGTTTACGAGAGTTACAACAGGAATATAATGCAAATCGAACACAAGAAAATTACTTGAAATTACTTTATTCTACTCCATCAGGTTTAAAGATGACAGGGCGAGTGACGACTAACTATTTGCAATTGATGAATATATGGTCACAAAGACATAATCATCGATTACCTGAATGGCGACAATTTTGTAAGGAGCTGCAAGATAAACTTCCATTTTTCGAAGGTTTCTTAAAAGCAAACGGTCGAATAGATGAATAGATCATCGACTAATCATTTTATTTGTTATACTTGAATTATAAAAAAAGACAACGTTAGCAAATTTCACTATGCTATATTAACTCCCAGGAAGGGAGGGATAGCATGAAAAAAATAAAAGTTGAACTTAACAAAGAAGAATTAACTTTAATCATATCAGCTTTATCGAGCGTTAATAATGCGATTTATAAAGAAGCGTCCAGGTCGCACAAAAAATTCGAAAAAGCAATCGTGGAAGGTTGGTTTAACGGTGGCTTAAAAAATAAAGCTTTATTTGACAGGCTTGTGAAAATTTTAGATGAAAATTAAGTTAAATTTTTTTTGACATTAGTGTACAATGAAGGTATACTTTAAATAGGTCATCAAATTTCTATGGCAAGAGAAAATATTTTATCACATCCATGAGGACGAAAGTGTTCGATGATAAACGCACACTTGATTTGAACACTTTCGGCTGATAAAATAGGTTTGGAGTGTGATATTATGCTATTTGCTTATTGCCGAGTGAGTTCGATAGATCAGAATGTTGAACGTCAGATAGAAGCAATTCAGAATTTTTCAAAAGAAAAGTACAATTGCCATATTGATGAAGATAATATTTATATTGATAAAGCGACTGGGAAAGATTTTAATAGAGAGTCGTGGTTAAATCTGCAAAGGTTTCTAAGAAAAGATGATATATTAATCATTAAAGAGCTAGATCGTCTAGGACGAGATAAATTAATGATTGTTGAGGCTTTGAATATGTTGAAAAAAAGAGGAGTCCGACTACATATTTTAGACGTCCCAACCACATTAATTTGTTTTGATGAACAAGACGAATACGCTAAATCTATGTTGGATATGGTGAATAATGTTTTAATAGAGGTTCTTTCGACGATTGCGGAAGCTGAGAGAAAAAGGATTAAAGCTCGTCAGGCTGAAGGCATTGCGATTGCGCAGCGGGAAGGCAAATATTCTAAAGAAAGAAGGAAGTTAAAACCTTCGGATCTTCCTGACAATTTTCCTAAACTATATAAAAAATGGAAAGCTAAGAACATAACCGCAGTAGAGTTCGCGGTCTTATTAAATATAAAAAGCAGATCAACATTATATCGTTGGATAAAATTATATGAAAAAGAAGTTTTGAAAAGATAATTAATTGTTATCTTTTTTATTTTTCTGTAAAAAAATGGATTAAATTTTGTTTTGTTGTCAATAATAAAAGTGTAGATGAGGTTAACATCTACACTTCGTGAGTCTGGGGCAGTAAATAGGATTGGTGCAGTCTGGTTATTGTTACAAAATGATTAATGATTCCTCCTTTTTTCATTATACTAATTTTTCACAGTGTGAACGCGTGTTATTTTGTTGTTATCATAGCTTTATGAACTATATCTTAGTTCTCTTCAAAAAAAGAGTAGCTCTTTCAGCTACTCATAAAAAAATTATATTTCGTACACTGAAACAACAACTTTAAAAAAAGAGTAGCCTTTCGCTACTCTTTTTTTATTTTCTTTATTTCATTTAAAATTTCGTCGTTAGCTAAGAGATCTACGACGTTACTAACCATTTCCAGTCCTTTTTCATTCAATGTTGCAATTCTTAAGATTAATTTTTTTGTCCTTTCATCCTTGATTGAAGCGATAAATAACTCAATTTCTTTATTATAATGCTTATCACTGTACATTTCCCCTTCGCCAGTGAGTAACCATTTTTCATTTAGTTCAAATTCGCTACAAATAGCGCGCTTTACTAGATTAGAAAGAGTATTATTTTTTTCAATTTCATAAATTTTAGTTTGAGATACTCCAACTCTTTGGCCGAATTCTTTCTGCGATAGTTTTAGTTCCTGGCGTAAAAATTTGATTCGTGATGCAATGCTATCCATTCCAACCTCTCCTCTCTATTTAATTATACTATAAATAAATTTTAATAGATATCTTATAAATTGTGGATATTTTGCCTTCAAAAAAAACAATATATCGTTTTTTTTATGAATTTTAACAATATTAATGTTATTCTTTTTTTGAAAAAAATATTGTAAAAATGTTTAAAAAAACCTTTTTGCGGTTAATAATACAAACATCGCAACATTTTTTAGGTTATAATAAGATTAAAGGTTTATAAAAAACGGAGGTTGCGTATGAAAGCTGAAAATAAAGAAAAAATTATTGAAATTAGCAATAAGATTTTAAATTTAAAAAATGACGATGCGATTAATGTGTTAGATGAGGTCGTAAAAACCATCTGCAGATACGAAATGCTATCTGACAACGATTTAATGAATTTTGTTAAGCGATTATAAATTTTCAAAAAAATAATGATGGGTGAATAAAATTTTGATAACGTGTCAAAATTGTGCGACTTGAAATAACCATTCACAAATCGACCGTCAGTAGGAGGTTGAAAGGTTAATGCGAGCAAAAAAATACTGCGATTATGATTTTAATTTATTAAATGATGAATTAAATATTAATCCTAGTTCATTGTTTGCTCGCAAAATAAGAGCTACTATTTATGCAACTAAGACGATAGAAAATGGGAATCAGTTTGAAGTAGAGATTTATCCTGCTCTGACTAAAAATGGAATGAAACGAATAAGAAATGAATCTAAAGAAATTTATCGGAAATGGAATGACTCTAACAGAAAAAAAAATATTATCAGAAAGATTAATCATAATTTTAAATCCGGTGATCTGTATGGAACATTGACGTATCCAAAAGAGTCATATCCTTCATCAGTGGAAGAAGCTAAAAAAAATATGGTTAATTTTATTAAACGAATTAAACGACGTTTAAAAAACAAAGGATACGATCTTAAAGAATTTAAATATGTTTATGCAACTGAAAAATCCTCAAAGGGTAGAGTGCATCATCATTTTATTATGAATTCTCTATTGTGCATGGATGAGGTGATGGAGTGTTGGAATAAAGGAGGATTTAATAAAATAAGTAAAATCGAATATGATGCAAAATTTGCTCTGACAGGATTAGCGACTTATTTATGTAAAGAACATAGCGATCGTAGTAAATCTGAAAAGAGATATTCTTGCAGCAAAAATTTAGAGAATCCGATTATAACACGCGACTATTCAAAGTTTAGTGAAAGAAAAGTAAAAAAAATGGCATCTGATGAAGCCTTAATTGCTACTTTCTTAGAAAAAGAATATCCGCATGCTGCTTTTTTAGATGTAAATGTGAGCAGGAACAAATATGGCCATGTTTTTATTCATGCTCGAATGACGAAGAGAAGGATTTGAGATGCTTGCAAAATTTAAGAAGTTGAAAGAAACAACGGATGGAACGTATCTTTTAACGTTTGTTCCACGGAAGCTAGATGATATTTATTTTGTTGATGACATAGCAAACGGATCTGTTGAATTAGATGATAGTCGTCAGATATCTAGCGCTCAACGACATCTCATATATGCTCTTTTTAGTGATATTGCTAATTATGAAGCGGGATGTGGAAAACGTGTTTCTTCTAACAAAATAAAAAAAATCATGAAGGAAAGATTCATGAAGGATTATGAATGCGAGGAATTTAGCTTATCAAATATGAGCATGACTCTAGCTTCTGAATTCATTGACTATCTCATTGATTTTGTTATGGAAAGTAATATTGAATTAAAATATGAGTCATTTAGCATGTCGCGTGAAATAAAAAAATGGAGTTATCTTTGCATTAAAAATAGAAGATGTACGGTTTGTGAAAAGAAAGCAGCTGTACTACATCATCTTGATGCAGTAGGCATGGGAAGGAATCGTAATAAAATAAATCATTCTAAATTATTGATGATAGCTCTATGCCCTTTTCATCACAGTGAAATACACGATTTAGGTGATAAGCGATTTATGAATAGATATCATTGTTATGGAACGTATGTTGATGCTAATTTATTGCAAAAACTGAACATCAAAGGTCGCTATGATCAAGGTGATTTGCATGATTTATAGAAAGATAAGAAAAGAGAATTTTGAAACAGGTGAAGTCGTTGAATATTATGATTTTATGGCTGATGCATGTAAAAAAAATAAAATCAAGATAGATAAGCTAATTTTAACATTTGATAATTTAAGGTTTTTGGATGGGAAGTATGTATTCCGTTCAGTTTCTCTCGATAAGAAAATTCTGCATGAAAAAGAGCGATTAACCTTAGAGGAATTTATTTTTTATCACGATATCAATTATCAAATGCTGGCAAAATATTTAGGCGTTTCTCATGCAACGATAGCGCCAGCTGCAAGAGCAAAGAAAAAAATGAGAAATTCATTAGTAAAAAAACTATTGAATTTAAATATTGACCCTTATTTGTTCAGAGAGTTTAAAAATGTTGATTTTATAGAAGATTACGAACAGGAATTTGGAGTTGAAGGGTCATATGTCAATGAGATATTAGAAAGTTCAAAAAACGATATTAAATGTTTTACGCGAGAAGAAGCTAAATTAATTGCATTTGAGCTAGAGTTGAGAAATATAAACTATGAATTTGAATGGCGAGGACCATTTTTGTACATCAATTTTGAAAGAAGTGACGGCAATGAAAAATATAAGTAAAGGATTAATATTATTGACGATGATTTGTGCGAGTCAAAAAGTGCAGGCATGTGAAAAAGAAATTCAAGCATTTAACTATGATTCAAAATGTTATAGTGATCAATTAACGATAATTGAGTATGACGTCCAGGAAGGCGACACGCTACTCGATATTGCAAATCGATTCCATGTTAGCATTCAAAACATCGTGGAATGGAATGGCCTTGAAAATGAGGATTTGATTTTAGCGGGACAGACGTTGAGAGTGAGATAGGAGAATAATGATGAAAAAAGAATATGAGATTTTGAAAATGAATGTTGCATTAACAGAAAATGAGGAGTGCAGATTTTACTTTGATATCGAAAAAAAAGTCTATGAAACAATGCCTCGTGAATTGAAAAAACAAATATCAGCGCACATGTTAATAGCTTTATCAGAATTTTTTGAAATAGAAGAAAAAGAATTAATGGGATTTTATCTAGAGACTCGCGGATCAGTCGATGCAGAAGTGAATTTTCCTCAAAATGAAAAAGTCTATCATTAAAGGAAGGAAAAGTCATGAGATTAATAGATTTAATCAAATTATGTGATTTCGATTTAAAAAAAATGATTATTTTAGAAGATTCAAATGGTGGATGGTGCAATGTAGATATCAAGCGACAAGATGAGAATACAGTTTATATCTGCGAAGAGAAACATCCATTATTCCATGATAATTAAGCGAGAGGTGATTTTTTGTACACTAAAGATAGTTTCCAACAACTAATGGTCATCGAACCCTTTTTAAGCTGCAACGGAGATATGAAAGTAAACGTCAAAATAGACAATGTTGTATTAGACCATCTGTTGCATAATCCTCTCTTAAAAGGTGTTAAGGAGGAAAAATTTCTACAACTTGTTGAAGGTCTTCGACAATTGTTTGAGATTGAAGATAATGAATTTTTAAAACTATATAAAACAGGTAGTTCGTCCACCCTGGTTCAGGTAATTAAAAGACGAGAGGTAACACAATGAATAAGAGCGTGATGCGATTAGAATTATTCATAAACGATGATGGAAGGCTAGCTCTTGATATTAAAATGAAGGACGAATTTAAAAACAAAATTTTCAAAAAAAATGATGATAAATATGATGAAAAAATGCTGCTATATATGGTCGATTCTATTACGCGTGCGCTTCTTTTAACGTTGAAAATTGATAAGGCAAAATTTAAAAATTATTTCATTAAACATCCGCTTGACAGATTCGAGGAGGAGTTGTAGTAATGAATTTAAAATTTATTGAATTAATCTTAACGTATGATCACGAAGGAGAACTGAAATGGAATATTGGACGGACAAAAAGGGCACAAGAATTATTTCACAAAATAAATCAAGGTAGCGAAAGGGCTAGACACGTATTGGTAGCTCACGTAGTAAGACAATTATGCATTTTGATTGGATTAGATGAAGATAGATTTTTTCAATATTATAAGTTTCAATGGGAACACATGAATGAAAAAGAAGATTATTTATTAGAGACTTTACAAGGTGAATAAATATGTATTTTTTTAATGCTATAACTGGCCAAGTCAAAAAAATACCTAAATCGATTATTATAAATCCAAAAGAATGGGAGTATTTTTATGAAAATAAAGATGACATCACAGTGAAATTAAGAAAAAAATTAATTAATCAAACAGTTATTGATGATGAAATCTTTAAATTAATACCTGGAAGTGACCAGTATTACGTCAGCAATTATGGAAGAGTTAAAATAGTCTATCCAACAAATAAAAAAGAAAGATTGTTAGTTCCCTACGCACGAAAAAACAAATTTATATGTGTAAAAGTTAGAATTGATAATAAATATAAAGAATTTCCGATTACTCGCCTTGTCGCATGTTGTTTTAAAATCAAAGGGAAAGGAAAATGTATAATTCACGCTAATAAAAATATATGGGATAATTCGGTGCCTAATTTGAAATATGTAGATCGAAAAGATTTAATAAAAATTCCTCATCGCGCACAAAGTCATCCAGTCGTTAAGCTTGATCCAATCTCATTAGAAGAAATAGCCTATTATCCTTCTATACGAGAAGCGGGAAGATGTGAATTCTTAGCATGCGAATCAATTAGACAATGCTTGAAAGGCAAACAAAAAACAGCTGGTGGCTTCAAATGGATTTATGATAAAGAATAGAGGAGGCAAATTGAAATGAAAAATTTAATAGCTCAATATGCGATACCTTGTTTAAAAGTGATCAAATAATGTTAATGTTTGAAGATGAAGCATGCGTGAGAGTCACAGCAAAAATGCTTGAAAATTCGTTAATGAGAAGCGATATGCCGCTATTTGTGAAAAAAACAAGTCAAAAAATTATAAGGAGATACATATGAAAAAAGTATTTAATGCATTCCAACACCCGCAAGATTTGCTCTTAGGCTATGCGATTGGATTACTGGACGGAGAAGTAATTGAAACGGCATATCTTGAAAAATCAGTTTATGAAGATAAAGACATCGAGCTTAAAAAAGTAATTTTTAAGAAAGTCGTATCTGCGCTTTTACAAGCATTAAAAATCGATAAAGAAACAGCAACAAAATTAGTCCTTGAAACGGACGATGAGGAAGATGCCGTTATTATCGATTTATCAGAAGAAGGAAAGGTGCATTAAATGAAAAAATACACCATACTAACTCCTGAAGATGCGATAATGGGAAAAACGAACTATTTTTATGCAAAAAATGATCAACATGCAAGACACATATTGAGGAAAAGTGAATTTAGCAAACTAACAACGATAGGAATTAATTTTAATTTATATAAGTTTTGTCCAAAAACTAATACTGTAAAATTCGTTAGATATAAAGAAAATTATTTACAAAAACATGGAGTGGGAAAGCCTTCGCGAAAAGTAAAAAAGAGAAATAAGAAATACGGCATTCCTTTTGAGCCATCTTTATTTTTTACAAGAGGAAGCGCTAGATTTAATGGAGATCCACACGACATCATTCCTCCAGCATTAATGAAATCATTGATTCGAAATGATTTTGAAATTCCATTTAAGTTAAATAAATATGGCTATCACATCGATTGGAATTTAAAAAAATAGAAAGAGTTGATTTTGCATGTTTGAAGAAAATAACTATTCAAGAATCCCAGTGATTGAGGATCCTTTTTTAAAAGAAAAAAATGCTCCTTATTTTGTAGAGCTTACGTTAGAACAAATAACGGATTTATTATTTATCTTAGATTGCTATCGAAGAGAAACTCTCAGCCAATATAAAAATTCAAGTGTTGAAAATCAGAGAAGATGCTTTCGAGAATATGATATTTTACTTTCAAAAAGTGAGAACCTAATCAATTTTTTTGAAGGACGTTTAGTAAATTCTCATCGTTCAATTTTATTATCCCAACAAGAAAATGATGAGCGGATAAAAAGTAACCTCTCTTGGAGATATAGGGATAAGTTTGTGGAAAATATGATAAAAGAATATCGTGATTTAGGGTTGAATGAAGTAGAAAAGGAGAATTAAAAAATGAAATATTTTGTTGTTTTCCAGGCTGAATGGGATGGCTATAGGAATGATGTTATCACCTTTCCAAAAGAGATAGCGTGTTATGAAAATATCGAAGAGCTAGAGATGTTAATAAAAAAAGTATGGTATGGCGATGATAGAGAGTTAACACTCATTAATTTTAAAAAACTGGCATAAAGAAAGGCGATGAAAACATGGAATATTTTGTTGTCTATAAAGTTGAAAAAAGCGTAAATATTTTTGAAACAAAAAATGCAATCATATTCCATTCAGGGGACATTAGAAAAGAGAAAGATATCTTAGAGATGGAATGCTATATTGCAGATGAATATGAAGGATGTAGTAATAAAGATATCACTTTAGTCAGCTTTAAACCTTTAGTTGTAGATGAAACAGCTATCTACTTAACATTTGAAGAATACGAATTGCTAACTTCAATGCTCCATGATAAACTCACCAATTTGCAATCGCTTGTAAAGAATAAATTTGTAACTGCAGAGTTGAACAGTTTATTCTCCGATCAACGAATGCTAAATAGATTAGTCGATGAGATTAAGACGACAAATAACATCTTGGAAAAAGTTCAAGGAACTAGAATATAGCGATTGCAAATGAGGAGGAATAGGTGATGGAAAAACTTTTGAATGAAATGAATGATAATTTAGATGGAATTAATATTGACTTAACCATGGTGGAAGCATACGCGATTTTAGGATGCATCGGTCAAAGTACACCAATTAATGAGGATGAAGAAAAAATTTGTAGAGGCGTTTTTGAAAAAATAGATAAAGCGGTGTGTAAAAAATTTGATAAAGTAATGGATTCCGCTTTTAAAATATATAATCACATGTCGAATATAGAGTTTGATGAAGAAAAATTAAATGATTCGATTGATAAAGAGTGATAGTTAGGGATACAAGTAATTAGTTATATTGATTAAAAGGCCTAAAAAGGCTGGAAAAGAGGGAAAAATGATGGATTTAAATAATATAGATGTAAATATTAAACTACCAGCGGAAAAGGCAATGAAATTGATGGCTATACTCACAATTTGCCAACTAAATTTTGAAGAAGAAAGAGCAAATAGTAGTAAGGATGCAATTCTTAAAGAGGACTTGGAACAATTAAATGAAGTTATAGAGATTTGCAAGTCTGTCATGCTGAAGATCGATGAAGCAATTATTAATACTATTGATGAAATTAGAAAAAAAGACAGCGAAGAAAGAGTTCGTCAAATTTTTGAGGAAATAAAAAGCAAGCTAGGTGATAAATAAATGCACTGGGATGATTTAAAAGATGATGATTTAATTTGTGTTATCTCTGAAGATGGAAGTTATGCTGTTAACAAAAAAAAATATTTAATCAAAGATGAAATTTTAAAAAAGAGCTGTTTCCGTGTAAAACGAAAAGATGTGGAGATTTCAATTGATGAAATGCGTGATATTTTTATAAAAAAGGTATTCGATATATTTAAAAGCGACTATTTGCTTTTGGAAAAAATGGACGCTGATGAAATGGAAAGTTGGGATGCTAACTATCGAAAGATTGAAAATATAATAAAAAAAACACTAGTTATTGATGGATTTGCAAAACTAAAAGGTATTTTCAACGCAATTGCACTCGATTTAAGTTTCTTTAAAAAGGTAGATAAAATTTATTTTGATAAAAATGAACTGGATGATGGGAAAAGACCGGACATGATTACTTTGGATTTCGATATTATCGGCATGAGTTATGGCGAAAAATAAAAAACAAGAAGCGGGAGAGCGAGGGGGAAAATGAAATATATTAAATATGAATTAGCTGAGATTGAAGATAGAAAAAATTTATTAATAAATCAGCTTGATATTTTCACCAAAAAACATAAATTTAATAAAAATGATTATTTAGAAGAATTTTTAAAAGAAGAAGTAGAAAAATTCATTGAATATGGATTAAATCTACCGTTCCATTGTTTAAATGTGGATCCTGGCTTTAAGTTTATTTCTCGAATCGAAGTAAGGTGATAAAAATGATAAATCATGTAGTTTTAATCGGAAGATTAACAAAGGATCCGGAACTGGCATACACAGTTAGCGGCAAAGCATTTACTCAATTCATATTAGCTGTAAATCGCCGTTACAGTGAGAATGATGAAAAAAAAGCGGATTTTATTCGCTGCCAGGCATGGGGGAATACAGCAGTCAATCTTGCGAAATTTATGAGAAAAGGGTCTCAAATAGGTGTTGTTGGATTTATAAGAACATCATCTTATGAAAAAAATGGACGAACGAATTACACAACAGACATCATAGCTAACGAGATTCAGTTTTTAGAAAGCGTAAAGAAAATCGATAACGTGATGCAAACCTTTAGTCCAGACGATGATTTTTCGTTGGAAGGAGAGTTCCCGTTTTGATTTGGGAAATTTATTTCGTTTTACTCGTTTTATTAACCATATGGTGGATTTCCATGTGGGTTGAAGAAAAAGCAAAAGTCATTATTTTGCTATACATTATTAGAAAAAAAGGATTGACTGAATCATACTTAGATTTATATGAAGTAGCAAGACCTGTTATTAAGAAAAAGATATGGAAATATTTATTTTTTCCTCGAAAAAGGAGATAAAAATGTACAAATTGAATCTATTAATCAATGCTATTATGGGAGCAGAATTTTCATGTGAAGTAGTTTCGTGTATTTTACAAAATGATTTTTTAGAAAAAAAAGAAGATTGTATAATGTTTGATAAAAAAGATTATAAGCGTTTAAAAGAGAACATTGAAAGTTTGAAAAATGATATAGCTGATATTAAAAAAATATTTAATTAAAAATTGAAGGGAGCTTGTAAATGACAGAGATTCCAACTCTGCAGCAAATCGTGAATTTAAGCAAAAAACAAAATTATAAAATCATAACGGTAGTAAATGGAGCAAAGGTAACAGAATGTCGTGTAGAAGAGGTTTTAAAACGTTTTGAAGAATTCAAAAATTGCGAAATTAAAGCTCTTACAGTCGAACTAAATTCACACTTTAAGCAAGATTTTTCGGGATGTATACAAGCAAATTATAAAGTTTTGATTTAAAAGGGGAAATAAAAATGAGTATGTTAGAAATTTTATTTTTGTGTTGCTTTTTTATACAGATAATCATCTGTCCGTTCATGTTAAAAATTTATCTAGATAGCAAAGATTTAAAAAATGAAAAAGCATCTTTTGATTTTTTAACAAATTTTAAACTCTTTAATTGGTTTGAAATAATTAATAACGAAGATTGCATTAAAAAAATGTCGACAAAAACATTAGATAGAAAAAAGCATGAAATGATTGCTACTCTATTTCTCACACGAGAAGTAGTCAATGTTATAAAAAAAATAGGATTAAAAGAATTTGAAGAATGGATGAAAAAAGAAGAAGATACGGTATATCTTGTTTTAGACGAAATCTCGCATAGAAAAGGCGAAAAAGATGCGTTATATTTTGTTTTAGACGAAAATTCGAATGGTGAATGTGAAAAGGTTGGAAGTGATTAAAATGAGAAATAATTCAGTATTCAAAAAAATATCTGATATATTTATAGATTATCAATATGCGTTTCAACTCAAGGCCCAATTGGAACGCGAAATGGAGTTTAATAAACGTAAAAGTTCGATAAAAACGACGAATAATGATTCTATCAAATCAACAAAGACTATAAAAATTGAAGATAAATATAATGATTTTATTTTCAAAAATGAACGATACGAAAGACAGATTGAAGCATGCCAGCTCTATATCGATAAAGTTGACATCGCGTTAGAATTTTTGAAAAAAAGAAATGAAAGAATTTATAATGTAGTCCATCAGCGCTATTTAGACCAAAAAACAGTTAAAGATATTATTGAAATAAACAAAATAGGAAAATCAACCTATTGGGTTTGGCTAGGTAGAGCAGAAGAAATATTGAATAATGCTATGTTTTCTTCATTAGATACAGAGATAGAAAATTTTGATTGGACAAGATTTGGGGTAAAATAGGACAATATTTGGGGTTTAATTGTCGAATATAATATTAAACTAATAATGTGTACATTAGGATTACTACACAAGGCTATTGCGTTTATGCCACCAACGTAGGCAATAGCAACACTAATTTGTTACTAAATAAATAAGTGTATCACTTCCTAGGATGTCAGCTACTGACATCCTTTTTTTATAACTTAAAAGGAGTGAAAGTTATGAAATACGAATTAATTAATGATGATTGTATGAATGCAATAAAAGATATTCCTGACGCATCAATCGATATGATTTTATGTGACTTGCCCTACGGAACAACCGCTAATAAATGGGATGTTATCATTCCAATCGGGCCATTATGGAATGAATACGAACGTGTAATAAAAAAAAATGGGGCGATTGTGCTATTTACACAACCGCCTTTTACATATAAAATTGCTTACCCAAAATTGAATTTATTTCGATACGAATGGATTTGGGTTAAAGAAAACGGCACAGGATTTTTAAATGCTCGTCGAATGCCTTTAAAATTAACTGAAAATATTCTAGTTTTTTATAAAAAATTACCGACTTATAATCCGCAAGGAGTCATTGAGTTAGAGAATCCAGTCATGATGAATCGCGGAAGCGACAGTAAAAACTATCGTTCCGTTCGGCGCCGATATATGAAAACGAAAAAGAATTTTCCAAAAAATCTCCTTCATTTTGCTCGAGATAAAGAAAAGCTTCATCCAACTCAAAAGCCAGTTGCTTTACTAGAATACTTGATTAATACATACACAAACGAAGGCGATCTTGTTCTAGATAACTGTATGGGTTCAGGATCGACCGGTGTTGCATGCGTAAATACAAAGCGAAATTTCATCGGTATGGAAATGGATAAAGAGTATTTTGCGATTGCAAAAAACAGGATTGATAGCGCTTTATGTCTAACAAACTGATAGATTATATTCGAGCTGGCCATAAAGAAAAATTTTATAGCTCAAGAGCGTGGAAGAAATTTAGATTAAAGGTGCTTGAACGGGATCACTATGAGTGTCAATGGTGTCGTAAAGATAAAACAAAGCGTCGAATCATAACAGCAACTGTTGTTCATCACATCAAAGAAGTAAATGATTATCCTGACCTTGCTTTCGATATGAATAATTGCGTGAGTTTATGTCGTGAGTGTCATGAAAGGCATCATGGAAGAGATAAATTTAAACCGCGCGAAGCTCAAAAAAAATTTTGGAACGAAGAGCGATGGTAATACCCCCCGGGTCAAAATTTTTCACATTTTTTAGGGAAAACGGCGACCGGGAAAGGGTTACTGCCAATTGTTCGCTGAGTCGCGCACGAGAGTTTTTTTAAAAAAGTTGCAAAAAACACGAGTAGGAGGTGCTAAAAAATGACAGATGAAACTCCAAAAAAAATTGCTCAAGAAATGTTTGAAAATGGCAAGTCTTACTCGGAGATTTCAAAAAAATTAAACATCTCCGAAAGTACGCTTAAATCATGGAAAAGGCGCTGCGGATGGGAGCGTGCAACCCTCAATAAAAATAAAACGCAACCTTTAAAAAAAGAAAAAAAGGTTGCAAATAAAGAAAAAGCTAAAAAAGAAAATGTTTCAATAGAAAAAATTAAAGAAAATTTAATCAGCCAGTTGAAAAAGCGAAAAGCCGATGAAGAAGTTTACCGCGATTTAGTTGATGATTATGTTGCGATGTGGAACATAAAAAATAAGTTAATTGAGGACATCAATACGAGAGGTGTTCAGGTAAAAACTTTTAATAGTAATGGCCAAGAGGTTTACAAAAAAAATGATAGCATTGTAGAGCTTCCAAAATATAATACGCAGATGTTAAAACTTTTAAATGATTTAGGATTAAGCGCTCTCGATTGGGATAGTGAGGCAGAAGGTGAAGTCGATGTTTAATAAATATATCGATAACTATCTCGACGGTATCAAAAGCGGAAAATTTGTAGTAGGCAAAGATATTAAA
This sequence comes from uncultured Vampirovibrio sp., assembly GCA_910584405.1. GTDB lineage: Bacteria > Cyanobacteriota > Vampirovibrionia > Gastranaerophilales > Gastranaerophilaceae > Zag111. The sequence continues at coordinate 7,733 of CAJUAL010000015.1, read as the reverse complement.
AAACTGATTAAGAATGTTATCCTTCCAAAACTCACAAGAGAGGATGTCATCGTTAAGCATGATGAGATTGAAGATCATATTACAGTTACTGATAAATATTTTCCTGATCCTCTTTTGCCATGGGAATGTTTTGTAATCGCTTTAATGCATTGCTATTACGAGGATGGAACGTTCGTATGGACGAATATTTTAGCTATGACGGGCCGAGGCGCTGGTAAGAATGGATTTGTCGCTCGATTAGCTTTCTACTACACAAGCGCCAAATGGGGAATAGCCGGATACGATGTTCATATCGTTGCCAACTCTGAAAAGCAAGCTATTACGTCGCATGAAGAGGTTTACAACGTTATTGACGGAAATAAATTGCTTAAAAAAGCATATCGATACAATCTTGAAGTTATTCAAAATAAAAAAACAAAATCGAAAATTCAATATTTCACCTCAAACGTCAAGACAAAAGACGGTGGACGTCCCGGAATGCTCGTTTTTGACGAAATTCATCAATATGAAAATCACGATTTAATGAATGTCTTCGAATCCGGATTAGGGAAAAGACCACTTACAAGGGAAATCATCATCACTACAAATGGATATTTAAGAGGTGGAGAGTTAGATAGTCAGTTAGAAAATGCCGAATTAATTCTAAATGGCGAAAAACCAAACTCACGAGTCCTTCCATTACTCTACAGACTAGATGATCCGAGCGAAGTCGATGATTTTAAAATGTGGAATAAGGCAAATCCATCGCTAGCCTATTTTCCTCATTTAAGAATTGAGATGGAGCGTGTGTATGATGAGATGCAAACAAATCCGGCCCAATTTATCGAATTCATGACTAAAAGAATGAATCGTCCGGCGCAAGATAGTTTTACATCTATCGCTACATGGGATAAAATCATGGCGACAAATCAACCGATTCCGGATTTAAATGGCTATGTATGCATCGGTGGAGTCGATTATGCAGAAGTAAATGACTTTTGTGCAGTTGGCCTTTTATTTAAAAAAGACGATAAATATATTTGGCTTCATCATTCATTCGTTTGTCATTTAGCGTTGAAAAAAGAGAATAGGAAAATAAAAATTGACATCCCGGCGATGGAGCAAATGGGATTATGTACGATTGTTAATGACGACTTTATTAAAGAAGAATACATCATCAATTGGTTTTTAGACATGTCAAAAAAATATCGCATTTTAGATATAAAATGTGATAAGTATCGAAAACGTTTATTAGTTTCAAAATTTAAGGAAGCGAGATTGCCATTAAACGAGGTACGTGTAGGACGTCCAACTCATACCATTCTAGACCCTTTAGTGACAGCGCTATTTGCAGATGAAAGACTTGTGTTTGGCGATGATCCTCTAATGCGATGGTACACAAATAACCTTTATCGTGATATCGACGGAAAAGGGAATGTTGAATATATGAAGATAGAGCCGAAATTGCGTAAAACCGACGGATTTTCGGCTTTTTTACATGCCTTAAATGACGAAGATAAGCTTCCGGTTAGACAAGCAAATCGACGAGTTAGATGTCTCACTATTTAGAAAAGAGGTGATAAAGTGGGATTAAAAGTATCCGATTGGCTATTTGACAGGTTTGGTTACGTGCCAAAAGAAAGAAAGCTAATACAGGAATTCAATGGCGTACAATATGTCGGTTATAGCATAAATACAGCAGCCAAAGTATTCTACAAAGAGCTGGCGATACAATCATGCGTATCATTTATCGCAAATGCGCTCGTCATGTGCGAATTTCAAACGATTGAAAATAATCAATCCGTTAAAGATAAGACCTACTATCTCTTAAATATCCAGCCAAATCAGAACCAAAATGCTGTTGAATTTTGGCATCAGGTCATATCTACGTTAGTTAATCACAATGAATGCCTAGTTGTACGAGAAAATGAAGAATTTTTTGTATGCGATCCGGGATTTGATCATAAAAAATATGTTTTTTTTCCTGATTATTACGAAAACGTCACGATTCGCGATTTGCCTATGAAAAAAGGCTATGCAGAAAGTGAGGTTCTTTATTTTCAATTAAATAATAATTCGATTCGCAGTTTGATAGATGACTTATTCACAGATTATGCCGAACTATTAACAAGTGCGCATGAGATGTTTAAACATTCAGGTGGTCTAAAGCTAGTTTTAAATGATAACGCTCCCCAGCCTTTGACACCTGAAGATCAAGAGGCTCAAGACAGAGAATTTAAAGAACGTTTCACGTCATTTTTGAAAAGTGTAAATGGTGTTTTAGGACTCTCAAATGATGAAAAAATCACAGAGTTAACATCAAAATCGAATATTTCAACAAAAGATTTTAGGGATTTAATAGATGATGTCTTTAAATTAACAGCTAGCGCCTTCCATATTTCCAGTGCAGTTTTGAAGGGTGACGTGGTAGGGATTGATAATTTAACTGATAACACGATTACGTTTGGAATTAAGCCATTCGCACATCTAATCACATCAGAAATCAATCGAAAATATTGGGGACGTGAAATGTTTTTGAAAGGTTATTCAGTGAAAATGGACATGAGCAATATCAAAAATATTGACATTGTCAAATTATCACAAGCTGCAGAAAATCTATTTAGAATTGGTGTTAATAGCATAGATGATAATCTTGAATTATTTAATCGTCCTCGTCTAAATACTGAATTTTCAACTGCTCGTTTTGTGACGAAAAACTATTCTGAAATTAACGAGTACATGAAAGAAAATAATTTGAAAGGGGGTGATGAAAATGGAAATGGAAAAACGGACAGTGAATCTTGACATTAGAAAAACAGACGTTGAGAATCGAAAAATTGTTGGTTATGCAGCTGTTTTCGATGAAAACTACACACCGATCAATGACTCCTGGGGCGATGTTTACTATGAAAGGGTGCGTCCAGGAGCATTTAAAGAAAGCCTTGAAAAAGCAAATGTATGCATGTTAGTAAATCATGACTGGTCACGGATTGTTGGTCGAATGGGTTCTAATCTTCATCTTGAAGAGGATGAAGCGGGATTAAGATTTGAACTAGATGTTCCTAATACAACGGAAGGTAATGATTTGCTTGAAAATGTTAAATTAGGAATCATTCAAGGATGCTCATTTGGGTTCTACATTCAAGAAAAAACTACGAGATGGAATGATGATTGGGAGTATTTTCAAGACCTCGATAAAGTCGAGTTGTTGGAAATCACTGCAACGCCAATTCCAGCTTATGATTCTACGAGTATCTCAGCAAGATCAAAATTAAATATTGCGGAAATGCGAGAAAAAGAGAAAAAATCGCATGAGCAACAACCCGATTTTAAAGAACGTAGCATGAAAATGTTAGGTTCTTTTTTTGATGAATTTTTAAAATAAAAAGAACGGAGGCAAAAAGATGAACGGTGGAATGTATTCCGATATGAATTGGTTAACAGAGAAAGAGGAGCTGAGAGCAGCGATTGCCTCGAAAGATGAGGCAAAATTCTCTGAAGCCTTAACCAACTTATTTAAAAAAATTGATGATGATTTAGTTGCTCGTTCTCAAAATATGACGGCTGAACAAGTAGATCGTTACATTCTACAAGGTCGTGGCCAAGATCAATTAACAAAAGAAGAACGAAATTATTATAATAAAGTCATTGAAAATAGGGGATTTGAAAATCTTGATGTAGTCATGCCTACGACGACATTTGATAGAGTTTTCGAGGACTTAGAAAAAAATCATCCTTTACTTTCGAAAATTGACTTTCAAAACGCGACTGGACTAATTAAATGGATTGTCCGAGATGGCGAAGTAACAGGCGCTGTATGGGGACCTTTAACAGGAAAAATTAAAGAAGAATTAAGTAACGGATTCCATGAAGTTGGTTTAACACTCGCAAAATTAACTGCATTTATTCCTGTTTCTAAGGCCATGTTAGATTTAGGACCTGTTTGGCTAGATCGATTTGTTCGATTATCACTTAGCGAATCAATCTCAATCGGATTAGAGATGGGAATCGTGGCCGGTACAGGTAAGGATCAACCTGTTGGGATGTTAAAAAATCTTAAAGGTAGCGTAGTTGAGGGTGTATATCCTGACAAAGATTCAACTCCTTTACCTGACTTATCTCCAACAACGCTTTCTAAAATTGTAGTAAAACCTTTGACAAAAGACGGAACTGTTAACGTTAATACCGTTTTAATCGTCTTAAATCCTTTTGATTATTGGGATAAATTCTTCCCAGCGACTACATTCCTAAGCGCAACAGGTGCGTATGTACATGATGTTTTACCTATTCCGGCGGATGTAGTTACTTCAGTAGCTGTACCAAAAGGGAAGCTAATTGCAGGTATTGCTAAAAACTACTTTATGGGAATCGGGTCAAATAAAAAAATCGAATATTCCGATGAAGTTAAATTCCTAGATGATGAACGCGTTTATATCGCGAAACAATATGCGAATGGTATGCCGAAGGATAATGATTCGTTCCAAGTTTTTGACATCACAAATTTAAGCACACAAATGTTATTTGCAACAGGTAATCCTTCAACAACTTCAGCAGCGTTCAATATGTCTAATCTAACAGACGATGAAAAAGTCTTAATGGGTGCTTCTGAAACAAAATCGTCAAAAAAAACAAAGTAAATGACTGACACGAAAAATTTACTTTTAAATGATCTTCGAAACGAACTACAACTGACGATTTTAGATGAACTGACAAAACTTAGATTAGAGAGATATCTTGATGAGGGTAAGTATGCGTTACGTGACAGAATTGGGATCGAGCTTGACTATACTCGCTCAGAGAATAAAGCTATTCTCATAAATTACTGTGTGTACGCTTACTACCACATGCTCGATGAATTTTTTGAACGATACAAAGGCGATGTAGCAGCAATAAAAAAACGTGAGGCGTTGAAGTTCTATGGTGATAAGCTCAAACAAGAAAAAGATGAAAATCAAATCATTTAACGACGGATTATTGCAATTTGGAACGATAAAAAATGGCTACGATGAAAATGGAGATGCAACAGTTAAGGAGTTTGTTGAAAAAAACGAACTCTTTTTTTCTTTTTCATCAATTAGAGAAGAAGATTTAAATAAATATGATACTGGCCATAAACTTGTATTGAAAGTAGAGACCTACTTAACAAATGAAATAATGACAAATGATGTTGTTAAAATTAACGATATTTACTACGACATCAATCATATTGATCCTTCTCTAAATCAGATTAGTCAATTTATATATCTTGATAGTCATATCGAAGATTTTAAATCTAAAATTGAGATATTGAGCTACGAAAGATTAAGTCCGCTCCAGGATCCGGAGCTTACGCATCTCAAAACTGAATGGTGCGATGTCGTAAAAGAAACATCCGTCACGCATACAAAAACCGATCAAATAAATGATTTAGCAAAAAAAATTGTCTTTGCTATTCCTTACAGTGGATATTTAGCAATTAATTTTAAAAATTTAAACAACATTCGTATCAAATATAAGATGAATTTATATAAAGTTGCCGACTTTAACAACGTAGATGCATCAGATAGTGTGATTGAATTAACCTGCGAGGCGATATGATGCTTGAGTTTGATTTTAGTGAATTAGAAAAAAAATTAAATGAAGTTTCAAAAAAAGTTGGGAATACAACTTTAGATAAAGCGCTTAAAAGCGGGGCAGATGTCACTATTGACGCGATGAAAAAAACCGTTCCTGTCGATACAGGACAGCTAAGAGATTCTTTAGGTATTCTAAAGAAAAGCGGAACTGGAATGAATCGACAAATTACAGTAGGAATTACGGGAAAAGAGCGGGAAATTATTGAACGCGGGTACTATCAAGAGCATGGAACTCGACGTATGGTGGGAAAGAAGTGGATGAAAAAAGCATCGGAAAATTCAGAAGAAGATGCTTTAGATTCTATAAAAAAAACTTTGGCAGAAGAAATAAAGTGGTGAGCGTATGCGAGATAGAATAGTTGATGCGTTAAAACCGCTTGGAGTTGACCTATTTTGGAATGTAAACGATACAAATAGCGATGAATATATCATATTTAGCATTTATAATACAGCAAATACTGATTTATGCGAAAATCGGCATTTGTCAACTGAGTATCATATAGTGCTAACGTACTGGTTTAAATCGTTGAAATGCTTAAATAACGAAGATAAAATTCCGGATTTGATGAAAAAATCCGGTTTTTATTTTGTTTCAAAACAAGATCGCTACGAAAGCGGATATTACGGCATCGAATACACATTTACAATTGAAATCATGGATAAGGATGGTGAATAACGTGGCAAAAATTTTAAAAGGATTAAATAACGTACACTTTGCTAAATTCAATGGTGAAGATTATGACGTGCCAGTCCGAATTAAGTACGCAAAAAAAATTGAAAATACACTTAATTTTGAAACCGAGAATGATTGGGCAGATGATGAAATTGTTTGTACTGAAAGCGGATTTTCAGGCGGAGAAGGTACGCTAACAACTTTAGGCCTAACTGCGGAAGAACAAGTTTTACTTTTCGGAAATGAAAAAGTAGCAGGTGGAGCAGTAGTTAAATCATCTGATATTGCTCCAATGGGAGCGTTTTTATTTGAGCGAAAAATGAAAAACTCAACTGCAAAACGACTCTACGTTGTCTATGCTTGTAAATGTTCTCCGTCGTCGTTTGGTGGGGAAACAATTGAAGAAGGTAAAGGGGCGGCAGGCGAATCAGAAATTTCATATACTATTACCGAAAATTCAACATATGGAATTTACTACTTTATTGACACAGATGTAGAAGGTGTAGATAAAGAGCAAATTGACAATTGGTACAAATCTGTGCAAAAACCAAAAGCTGTGCCAACTGGTGAGAGTCGTAAAAATCGTGCGGTTAAAAAAGAGGAGTAATCCTCTTTTTTTTAGCAAAAAAAGGTGATAAATATGTTCGAAGCTTATTTAACATTATCAGATAGAGAACTGATTGGAACACTTGATTTTTACGTTTTAAAAACAACGCAAGATGATTTGAAAAAAAATGAAGTAAATCTTACTATTCCTGAGCTTTGCAAGAAAGCATTTGAAGGTGATGCGCTTGTTATATCAACACTATTAATTAATTCAATTATTCGAAAAACAGACGTCACGCCACAGGAGATTATGCAACTGCGAGAGGCAGATACAAATAGAGATGAAAAAAAAATAGGCGAATGTTTTATTAAAATATTTGATTATTTAAAAGAATTATTTGAAGTTTGCTTTCCAACAGAAGAATTTAAGCCTTGTGTAGATGATGATGAGGCGTTATTTGAAGATGAATTTGAGGACGAAAAAGATTATGATTTCGCTACGATGGAATATATGTGGATAACTTATCTTCATCGTAATGATTTTTGGGAAACGACACCCAAAAAATACATCGAGCAAATTCAAATTTTTTCAAAACACGCCTTGAAAAATAAAGCAAGGGGGTGAGTAAATGGCACGAAAAACTGAGGATGTCAAAAGATTAGCAGTTGAGTTAACGCTTGAATCTCAAAGTTTTCAAAAGAAAATGACGACGATTAACGGCCTTGTACGAGATGCAGATAAAGAGTTTAAAGCAGCCGGACGAGGTGTTGAGGGTTTTGAAAAATCCTTTACTGGACTATCGGCTAAAGTCGATAAGGTAGCAAAACAAATCGATCTTTATAATATCAAGTTAGAGGAACAAAAGAAAAGATATTCAGATTTAGAACAAATCCTCAATCAACAAGTCACAGAGTTGAAT
>CAJUAL010000014.1 GCA_910584405.1 uncultured Vampirovibrio sp. | reverse complement strand
CTTGCGGTATCGGTACTGATAATTTTTGGAATGCTATGTTGGAAGGTAAAAGCGGTATTTCTTTAATTGAAAGAATTGATACTGAAAAACAAGCCGTTAAAATAGCTGCTGAAATTAAAGATACAGATTTTAATCCTGAAGATTATATGGATTCAAAAGATGCAAAAAGAATGGACAGATTCACTCAATTTGCGGTTGTGGCAGCTGATGAAGCAATTGCAGATTCAGGAATTGATGAAGCTGACATTGATCCGTATCGAATCGGTGTTATTGTAAGTTCTGCTGCAGGTGGTTTCCATACATTTGAAAAAAATCACATTGCAATGATAGAAAAAGGACCTACAAAAGGTTCTCCGTTCACTGTACCTATGTTAATTGTTGACATGGCGTCAGGTCGTATTTCTATGAAACACGGTTATAAAGGACTTAACAAAGTTGTAGTTTCAGCATGTGCAACAGGTACTCACTCTATTGGTGATGCATTCCGCTCTATTCAATACGGAGATGCAGATGTTGTTGTTGCAGGCGGTTGTGAAGCTACTATTACAACTTTAGGTATCGGTGCATTTACTGCTTGCCGTGCTTTATCAAAAAGAAATGATGAACCTCAAAAAGCTTCTCGTCCATACGATAAAGACAGAGATGGCTTCATTATGGGTGAAGGTGCCGGTGTTTTGGTTCTTGAAGAATATGAACACGCTAAAGCTCGTGGTGCGAAGATTTATGCAGAAATCGCAGGTTATGGTCAAACAGCTGATGCTCATGATATGGTTGCTCCTGATCCGGAAGGAAAAGGCGCTTATAAAGCAATGGAATTTGCATTAAATGATGCTGATGTAAAACCTGAAGATGTTGATTACATCAATCCGCACGGAACAAGTACAGGTTTGGGTGATATCGCAGAATCTCAAGCAATTGAAAAAATCTTTGGTGATAAAGAAGCAAATAAAAACTTGCTTGTAAGTTCAACAAAGAGTATGCATGGTCACATGTTAGGTGCAACAGGTGCTGTTGAAGCTATCGTTTGTGTTAAAGCTATTACAGACGGTAAAGTTCCACCTACAATAAATCTTGATAACCAGGATGAACATGTTGCAAATCTTGATTATGTTCCGCATAAAGCAAGAGATAAAAAAGTTCGTACAGCTCTTTCAAACTCTTTTGGATTTGGCGGACACAACGCAACTTTGATATTCAAAGAAGTTTAAATTTTTGAATAAAATATAAAAAGGCTTAACTTTTTTAGTTAAGTCTTTTTTGTTACGTTTTATTACAAAATTTTGAAAATTCCTAAAGTTTTTTCATATTCTTACCGAAACCATAAATATGTAAAAGATTATTATAAGGAGAAATCTTATTATGGCCGGTAGAATTGATAACAGTTTTGGTACAACGCAAATACAACAATTTTTGCAAAATGTGGATACGACACAACTTAACGGTTTAAAACCTAATGTTAATATAGGCGAACTTTTAGGTACTAATCCCGGAACTCAAGTTTCGGATAAAAAAGCAAATCTTGTATCAAAAGAACAATATGAATATAACGGTGTAAAAGGTTTATTGGCTAAATATGATGACGGATCTGTTATATTTCAGGCAAAAAAACAAGTAAACGGTAAAGATGTTGTATTCCAATATCGTTTTAAAAATGAAAAAGATTTTGAGAATAAACGTCCATCTTCTGAGATTTTAAATCCGGGTAATAAACAAAATCAAGTTACAATGAATTATACTTATCACCGCAACGGAAGAATTAAAAATAAAGAAACTCGTAATGCGCAGAATAATATTATTAAACAAGAAGAATTCAATAATAAAGGCAAAGTTGAAACACGAAAACTATATGATAAAGACGGGAACTTAACAAAAGATTTCAGCTTTAAATACAACAAAGATAATTCTGTAGATTCAACCTGTAAAGATAAAGACGGAAATGTTTTATTTAATGCTCATACTCAGTACAAACCTGACGGAAAAACTCCGATATCATCAGAACAGCGTTATCCGAGCGGAGAGCTTATGAGTGAATCTAAATATGATGATAACGGGAAGATTCAAAGCAAAGTCGAGCATTATGAAGACGGTAAAATTAAATCAGAAACAGAATTTTATGATAATGGAGTAATTAAAGAACAAAAAATATATGATGAACAAGGAAATGTAACTAAAAAAATAACATCTGAAATTGACGGTAATTTTGAAAATTCTGCTCAAGTATCAGAAGGTGATTGTTACTTAATGGCAACAATTAATGGTATAAGACAAACAGAAGGCGGACAAGAACTGTTAAAAGATCTTGTTAAAGTAACAACAAATGCCAATGGTGAAAAAGTTTACACAGTAACCTTCCCTGGAGCGAAAGTTGCAGCAGAAGGATTAAGAACAGATGATAGAGTTGACCCGAATAAAATGCACATTACCGGTGAATATACATTTACTGAATCCGAAATGCAAGAAATTTTGAAACAGGCTGGTAAAAAATATTCACTTGGTGACGGAGATATGATATTACTTGAAGCTGCATTTGAAAAATATCGTCATGAAGTTGCCCAAACTTTGGATGATAATCCTAAACTTAAAACAGAAGCGGGTGTTGCGGGTACTCAAACAGGACGAGATCGAGATAATATACTTGCAGGCGGATATTCTGAAGATCCGACATTTATTATAACAGGAAGAACCTCTTCAGTGTATTCTATATATAAAGATAATCCGCCATATGGTTTGTCTTATGAAGATTTGCAAGCCGGAACGGCAACTGTTGTTTCAACAAAACCAAATAATAACGGATTGGTTGCCTTACAAAAAGGTGCTGTATCAGAAGTTGATGGAGATATTTCTAAATCTAAAGAAGATTTAAATAAAATGCTTGATACAATAATGAATGATGCAAATGATGGTCATATTGATAATATAGCGGTTGCATCGTTTAAAATGGTTCATGCTGATGGCAGTCCGGGGGGACATGCTTTAACTATCAAGTCTGTAACTGCTGATACTGTTACAATGGTTAATCCTTGGCACCCTGATAAGGAAGTTACAATGTCAAGAGAAGATTTTATAAAGTCTGTCGGTCATGTAACTGTATCGGATACAACAAAACCACAAGCAACAGCAGATGATAATACAAAACCGACAGGTGTAACTAATCCTGATCCAACTACAGAAACAAAACCGCCATATGTAGTTAAAAAGGGTGATAATTTGTGGAAAATCGCTAAAAATATCCTCGGACCAGGTGCTAAAAATTCTGAAATAGCGGATTTGGTTCAAAAAATAATTAAAGCTAACCCGCAAATTAAAAATCCAAACTTGATTTATGTTAATCAAAAAATCAATTTACCTTAAAGCTTAAAAGTCCCGTTTAATTTACGGGGCTTTTTTATATGAACTTTTTTTGATTAATCTCGTTATTTAATTATAATAAATATGTGAGGTGTGAAATGAAAAAGTTTTTATTAAGCTTGGCAATTGTTTCTTTTGCGGGATTAAGTGCATATGGTGCGCAAGGTTATGTATTTTCGGCAGATGACAAACCTTTATATTCCCAAAGTTTACAAATTTCTAACGCACCTTACGGAGAATATTTTAAGTATTATAATTTAAACGCTGCAAAAATCGACGCAGAATTTATTAATCTTTCAAAATCCGAAGAAGAAAAGTTTTTAAAAACTCTAAGTAAAGAAGAAAAAGAAAATTACAAATACGTAAAAAAAGTTCAAAAGCTTATTGAGAAAAATGATTGGAATAAAGTTTTTGAAAAATATCCTAATTTTTTACCTGCATATTTGCAATATTATGACCTGAACTTTGAAAGAAATAACTATGGTGAAGCCATAAGAATTTTGACAAAAATCAGGAAGCTTGATGCTCGCGGTCAAATTGTTTCAAAAAGTTTAGTTGATTACTCTTTTGGCATATTGTATTTTGCATCAGGTCAGTACAATATGGCTTTAAACTATTTTATGATGTATGAAAAAACAGGTGATGATTTTGTTTTAGGTAATATTGCAAACTGTTATTACATGCTTGGTAATAATACTGCTGCAATTGAATATTGTAAAAAATTAAAACATCAACAATATCAGGATAAAGAGCTTTTGTATAACGCCTATTACAATTTAAAAAATAACTTTGAAGCAAATAAATACGCTCAAGAGCTTTTGAATGAAAACTATAATTTTGATAATTTAATGCGTTATATAGCAACAACATCAAAAGAGTCTGAAAAATTGTCTTATGCTTACAAAGCCCGTGCAGCAGCGCAAAATGATAATCAAATTAAAGAAGCAAACAGAATAATCGCAGAAATAGAACAGTCAAAGTTAGATAAATCAGCTTCAAAATTAACTCAATTTGTAAAAATTCCAAAATGGTCAGAATTTGAAAAACAAATTCCGCCAAGTGTAACGGCTCGCGAATTAACTCAGAAACAAGACGAATTTTTTAAAAATGCTAATCTTTATTTGACAAAATACACAGGTCAGCAACTGACAAATGCATTTAATTCTCTAAATCAGGATTATACAAACTATGTTCAAAATAAGAAAAACGAATACTACCAACAACAGCAATTGGAAGCTCAAAAAGCTCTTGTAATAGAACAACAAAGAAATAATATGCTTCAGCAGGAAATGATTCGAGAACAGCAAATCAGAAATTATCTTGAACGCCAGCAATTTTATTATATGTCACGACCTTATTACTATTATCATTATCGCCCGAGATTTTATGTGTGGTAAGTTTGTTACTATTAATTTTTCCGAGCGAGGAACAGATTAAAATTTGACAAGTAAAAAATACTTTTATAAAATAGTAAATATAAAAATATTTTTATTATCTAACCAAAGGAGAAAGAGATGAAAAACAAGACTATGATTGGAATTTCGGGGGGGTAACACTTTAAGCTCTTCTCCTATCGACAAATTTTTAAGTCGTGTCACTCTGAACTTGATTCAGAGTCTATCCAATTCAATGCAGCTAAGCAGCTCGACAGCTTGGAAGTTTTTATGTCAGAATGGCAGGGATAAACAATTCGCATTTACCCTTGCTGAGGTTTTAATAACCCTTGGAATTATCGGAATCGTGGCAGCTATGACAATACCGAATCTTATTGCTCGCAGTAAGGCTAAAGTTATGGAAACACAGTTTAAAAAAAGCTATTCGGTGTTATCAAATGCAACAAAACTGATAATAGAACAGGAAATTTCTCCTTACGGATTAACTATGGCGGAGCGGGTGAATGAATATACAAAAGTTCTGGGGGCGTCACAATTACCAAGAGTAAATTATTCTTGGAAAAATTTAACAGGGAAAGGCGGAGCACACCTTGGTCCGATATCTGTAACACCGGTATTGATGCTAAAAGACGGAACAATTATTGTAATAGGTGCTTATAATTGGATTTTTGTTGATATTAACGGTTCAAAAGCTCCGAATAAGGTCGGGTATGATATTCATGTATTTAAAATCATGCCTGATGATTCGTTGGCGCCTGTAGTATGGCCAAAGGATGTTAAGGATACAAGAAAATGTACATTAGAAAATTTAAACAGTACAGATATTTATTTGGGATATGGGTGTACTGGGTTTGCTGTTTTGAATAAAAACCCTGATGGGGCAGGTAATTATTGGTATAATTTTTTAAAACAAAAATAAATCGGGTTAGCAAAAAAAGAATTTTTCTGATTTAATAGTAATATGAACCTGATTGATTCAACGGTATTTAAACAAAATGTATCAATATTATCAAATTGGGTTGATTCTACCCCTGTTAACCAGATGATTGACTCCGTGACTTATGATTTGTACGAGAGTAACAATCCTTTTCGAAAAAAATTTGATAAAACAGATATAAGTAATAAAGGTTTACGAGTTGCAGCAAATACAACAACAGCGATTGGTGCAGAGGTTTTTTCAGCTTTTGCAAATCCGTATTATTTGACGCATAAAGTTACACAGATTCCTGTTTGGTACGGGAATGTTGTTGATGCTTATAAAAAGGTTGTTTCATCTGAAAAATAAAGGAGGTTTTAAAACCTCCTTTATTTATTATAAAATTTCTTTTAAATAATTCGGTAATGCGAATCGTGCATTATGATATTCTTTATTATAAATCTTACAAGTCGGAATAATTTCAGCTGCACGTTCTTCGTTGTAGTATTCCAAAGGTTTTACATCAACTGAGCAAAAAGCCCAAGCCCAGTATCCGCCGGGATATGTTGGGATGTTTGATGTGTAAGTTGAAACAACAGGGAATACTTTTTTCAGTTGTTTGTACATTTTTTCAACAGAATCAGCTTGAGCAAACGGTGATTCTGATTGTGCAACCATGATACCGCCTTTTTTCAATGCATTTTTAACGTTTGTGTAAAACTCGTCTGTAAATAAGCCTTCCCCAGGACCCATTGGGTCTGTTGAATCAATTAAAATTATATCAAATTCATCTTTTTTATCTTTCATATATTCGATGGCGTCTTGAACAAGGATTTCAACTTTAGGGTTATCAAGCTCGCAAGAGATTGTCGGAAGGTGTTTTTTACAAGCTTCGATAACCATTCCGTCGATTTCGCATAAAACAGCACGCTCAACGGTTTTATGTTTCATAACTTCTCTGATTGTACCGCCGTCGCCGCCGCCTATAACAAGTACGGATTTTGGTTCAGGGTGCTGCATCATTGGAATGTGTGCAATCATTTCGTGGTAATGGTATTCATCACCTTCTGTTGTCATCATTAAATCATCAAGTGTAAGGATTCTGCCTAAAGTTGATTCTGTTTCAAAGACTTCAACTTTTTGGAACGGAGAATTGTCTGAAAATAAAACTTTTCCTGCCTTAATTGCAATTCCGAATCCGTTCGGAGTAATTTCATGATAGTAACCGTTTTCTATACCGTTTTTCATTTTTATTTTTCCCTTTCATAAATATAGAGTTACGCAAATTTTCACGTAACTCTATGCTATCATATAAATATTTGTTTTCAAATGCTGTTTATTTAAGCGTAAAAAGTTTCTGCATTCGGGTTATCAATACCATTATTTTTTATTGTAGGTTCAAAGGCATCAGGTAATGATGGAATTTCATCACCTTTACCCTGATCAGGTGTTATTTTGAATTTTTTACCGTTAGCCCCTTCAAGGTATAACGTTCCGTCTAACGGGTTTTTCTTAACAGTAAAGGTTTCACCGCCTCTTGTTGTCATTGAGTTTCCTTCTTTAAGCTGATACGGTTCGCCTTTTGAATTTATGCCAAAGTTTTGTCCGTCGATTTCCAGATAATGATAATTTGTATCTACGGTTTTTCTAGTGTATATTTTGCCACCAAAATCTACTGTTGTATCATCTTTCCAGATTTCATCACCAGGTTTACACTCAGCATTTATTCCGTACTGCATTACGCCTTGAGAAAATACTCGTGTTCCGTCAGAAAGGGTTGTTTGAGTGTAATCTTGTTTTTCTTCGCCTTCGCCGACAGATACGGTGTTGCCGTCTTTCCAGTTTGTCATAAACTCTTTGTATTCAGCTTTTTTACCCTCATCGGTAATTCCTTTATATACAGGGTCATTTTCTATGTTATAAGTTGTTTCGGAGTTCTCAATTACAGGTTCTTCTGCTTTTTCTGTTGTTGGAAGGTTTATTTTATCTCCAGTGTGAATCATTACGTTATAATGGCGACTATCCCATTTTAAATTCGGGTTTGCTTTCATAATATCATCTACAAAGTTTGCAATTTGAGTTGCTGTTGGATTACCGCCAAGTTGTTTTTTTGCAATTTTCCACAGGCTGTCTCCGCGTTTGACTTCATAAGGTTCTTGTTTATCATTTTTTACCGGAACATCTTCTTCAGAAGGTTTATCAACAGGGGCATCTGTTTTGTTGTAATCTTCTTCTGATATTTCGGTTATTGTACCATCTTTTCCTTGTTTATAATATACGGTTTTAAATTCGTCATGACTTACTTGTCCGCTTGCTTTTATTTCTCCGCGGGAATTGTATTCATATTGAATAGTGGTTGTCATTCCGTCATATTTGAAGGTTTTTGATGACGGTCTGCCTGCTTGTAAATCTTCTTCTGATTTAAATGTTGCTTCTGTTGTTGCTTCTTCTGTAGGAAGTCCCAAAACCGACGGTGCGGATTCTTTTTGACCGCTTACGGTTATTGATTCAAGGGTTCCGCTGTTGTCAAAACCATTGTATTTATGAGTTGTTGTTACATCTCCATCGTATGTGTATTCAGAATAATTTGTATTTTCAACACTTTGTTCAAGTTTGCTTGACGGTTTATTCGAATCTTTAGGATATGTTGTATGTGTTAATGTACCGTCTTCGTTTGTTGTTTCTGTTTTGCTTCCGTCAGGATTAATTTGTGTTGTTGTATTACCGTTTTCTTCTTTGTATCCTTTATTACCGCTTATTGCTGCTTGTTGATCTGCAAAAGCATTTAAGGCTTCAAAAGCGGTTTGGTTTGTTGCTTTATCTGCATGGAAGTCTTTAGCTGATGTTTTATGGTCACGACCGCCAAGTTTGTTTAAAAATTGTTGAAGTTTTCCGACTTCATCTCCGTTTATAATACCGTCACCATTTGTATCAATGATGTCATTTGTGTCAATTTTACCATCACCGTTTGTGTCGACTTTTCCTTGAAAAATAGACTTATTTTTTTCGGTAAGCCGCATTCCTTCAAGTTTGTTTAAATCGACACTTTTGTCGGTACCTTTTAGTTTTAACGGTTTAAAATTACTATGTTGTATAACGACATTATATGGATAAAACTTTAATATATATTACGATTTCTTAATAAACAACCATAAATGATTTTAGCATACGACCTGCGCCGTCACCTTTTAGGGATACAACTTCAATGTTATTTTTATAGTTCATAGAAGTTGAGCTGCCGCCGTCAAATGCCATTGCACGATCAAGTTTCAGGTCTTTGCATAATTTTTGAACTTCGTATAAATCCATAGGGTTTTCGTCTGTAATAATCAGAACATGACATTCATCAGTACCTTTTAAACCTATGATTGTTCTTGATGTTTTATGCAGTACGGAAGCTGATTCTCTAATTACTTCGCCTTCGGCATTTTTTACTATGAATCCTTCTTCTTCCATTTTTAATTCAGGTAAGATTAAGGGGCCGCCTTGAGCGGATGTAATAAGTGAACAGCCAAACGGAACTTCTGCTTTATGTGAAACTATTTCGTAATTAAATTTATTTCCGCATTGCATAACTCTAAATTCAGAACGGTTTAATACGGTGTTCATGTTTTTTCTGAAAAACGGGTTTGCAAGAAGTGCGCTGTTAAACATCGGGTCAGCTGCCGTCATTCTGTCTGTAACAATGTAAGATATTGTTTTTCCGTTTTTAGGGTCAAAAAATCCCGCGTTAACAGTTAGCGTTGCACCTGATTTAATGTGAGCTTCGCGGTTTGTGATTAAGTCTTCTGAAGCTATAAACTTAATTTTTTTCTTTATTTTTTCACCTTTTAAAGTAATATGATAAATCCCATTGTCTTTATCTATTGTTATATCACCAATAGCAAATGACGGTGAAATACAGAAAAATAATAATGCTAAGCTTAAGAATAATTTTAATTTTTTCATATTATAAGTCCTTTGATTTGTAGAATGCACAAATAGCAGCTGTGAATGCTAAAATTGGAAAAGTTGAAGTTATATATGGAGATAGAATCTCTTTTTCTGCCAAAAGATCGAAAAATGGCAGGGTTATATAATAAACAAATATACATCCGATTGCAATTGTAAAGCCGACCAAACGTTGTTCTCTTGGTTTGCTGAAACCTAAAATACAACCTAAGATTGCCAGTAAGATACATACAAGCGGGTGGAAAAATCTTTGTAAGTATTTGTTTAATGTTCCGTTGTATTCTTCTGAAAGTTTTTCTTGTTTTAGCAGTTTTACATATTTAGCAAGATCTTTGTTGTTAATATCACGTTCTTTAACGTTAGAATAACTCATAAGTGTATACGCGTTTGTTGCTGCATCTCCGTTTAGGATATTCATTTTATCAATATGTCTTATGTCAAAATAAATTCCGTCGTTAGAAATTCTGTAATTTGTAATATCTTCAAGAACCCATTTATCATCATAAGCGGTTCCTTTTTTGGCAGAGTAAATATTAGAAAGTTGGTGAACATCTTGATAAACCTCGTTTGAAAAATCAAGCACCATAATATTTTGTAAATCTCTTTCAACAGACTTAGATACGACAACTGCAACCAGGGGGTGGCCGGTATCATCTTTTTGAGTGTAAATGTATTGAGAAGTTTTCAAAGTACCTCTGATTGCTCTCATTTTTTCAGCAGCCATAGGAGTTCCTTTATCCCCGGTTATAAAGCATAAAATTGTAAAAATAATACTTAATGCAACAACAGGTGCAATAATTCTCGGGAAAGACATTCCGACGGCTCTAAAAATTGTCAGCTCAGAATCTTTACTCATTTTATCAAAAGTAAATAATGTTCCCAAAAGCAATCCTACGGGGAAAGCTTTATCTAAGATTTTCGGTAATTCGTAGAATAAAAGCAACAGCGCTGTTTTTAATCCGTATTCACCTGATAAAGCTCCTCGGATTGTACTTAATAAAGTTTCAGGTGCAATCCAGACAATCGTAAACAGTAAAATTGCAACACAAGAAGCAAGTGTTACCTGTTTGAACATATATCTGTCATAAATAGTAATTTTAGGTAATTTGAAATTCATTATAAAGTGAAATCCTTTCCTAAATAAAACTCTTTAGCAACAGGGTCAACAGCGACTTCTTCACTTTTACCTTGAATTTTAATTTTACCGTCAAATATAACATAAGCTCTATCGGTAATAGATAAAGTAGCTTTAGGGTTATGGTCAGTGATAAGTACACCTAAGCCTTTTTCTTCCGATAGTTTTCTGATATTGTCTTTAATTTCTCCGATTGCAATCGGGTCAATACCTGTAAAAGGTTCATCAAGAAGGATAAAATCAGGACTTGCAGCCAAAGCTCTTGCAAGTTCGACACGGCGTCGTTCACCGCCTGATAGTGAGATTGCTGAAGCACTACGTAATCTTAATACACCAAATTCTGATAATAATTCTTCAAGTTTCTTTTTCTTTTCGCATTCTGTCAATTTATCATTCATTTGCAAAACTAATTTAATATTATCTTCAACCGACAGGCTTCTGAAACTTGATGCTTCTTGCGGAAGATAACCGATACCTGCTTTTGCTCTGACGTGCATCGGCCATGATGAAATTTCTTCCCCGTCAAGAGTGATACTTCCTTTATTAGGCTTAACAAGTCCGACAACCATATAAAATGTAGTTGTTTTACCTGCTCCGTTCGGTCCTAAAAGACATACAACTTCACCTTTGTTAATGCTGAAAGATACATCATTAACAACGCTTCTGTCACCATAGATTTTTATTAAATTTTTTGCCTCTATTCTCATCTTATCCCCTTACATTCTTAATTTTATTGTACTTGAAAAACCACATAATGCAAACAATTCAAGTATAAGTTATGTATTTTTATAAAAACATTAAGAATTGTAAAAGATGCCTGATAAAATGTTATTTTAAAAGAAAATTTGGGTACATATAACATGTACACACAAACTTTTTTTCTTTTTCTTTATTTTCTCCTACATAATAACCTTTTAAAAAAGCCGTCCCCACACGGCTATTTATTTTGCTTGAAACCGAAAATGTCACCCTGAACCGGATTCAGGGTCTATCCATGTCAATATGCCCCTTATGGGTTAAACCAACATTGATAGATTCTGACTTGCGTCAGAATGACAAGTTAATTTACCCCTACCATGGATAGTCTTTCTCAATTTTCCAGCCTGCGCGCAGGATTTTTTCCGCACAGTATACAGAGCCTGAACCGCCTGTTTTTGAACAAAGGGTATTTATTTGTGCGTTAGTTTTTTCATATCCGTAAGGTCTTACTCCGCCGCCGTCTTTTTGTACACATGTAAGAACAAAAACATCCCGTCCCATTATATTAGGTCCTGCGCCACCGTTTATATCTATATAAATATTGTGATTCGGTTGTGTCATATCACCTGCTGTTGTTAAGATTACATACAATACGCCGTCCATTGAATAAAATGTTGTTCTTGCTGTTGGGGCAATTAAACAAATATCAACTTGTTTTTTGTTGTAATATTTCCAAGGGTAAAGTGATTTATACCCGCATTCTTCAGGTTTTGAACAGTATGATAAAACTTTAATATAAGGTGCCCAATATTGCTTAAAATACTCTTCTGCTCCTAAAGCAAAGGCGCTTTCAGGTTCTCCGACATCATCATAAGAAAGTCTGTAAGCTTGATTTATAACCGAAATAGCTTTTTTTAATTTTGTTACGGTTTGTTCCTTTTGAAAATGAGCCATTAAGCTTGGAATAGTCATCGCTGCTACTACCCCGATAATTCCAAGAGTAATCAATACCTCAGCAAGGGTAAATCCTGCTTTAGCAATAATCTGTGGCAGGTTTACGTACGTAGTACCTGCCAATGTAAACGCATCTTTTTTCATCCTTCACCTCATGTTTTATCTAATTATTCTATATAAAATTAAATATTTATATAATACAACTATAAATTTATACTATTTTACTATATAAGTCAAGGTGTTTTATACTATGTTATTGTATTTTAATTTTCGCGGATTCTTATAATAATATTTTCCAGAGGATAAAATGGATAATATTAAAGTATTACTTGGCAAAAAAATTAAAGAACTTCGAAAAGCAAGAAAGTATACTCAGGAACAGCTTGCCGAAAAAGTCGGTATAGGCACTCCTAATATAAGTTATTTTGAAACGGGTAAATTCTCTCCGTCAATTGAAACTTTGCAAAAAATCGCGCAAGTGTTAAATGTTGAGGTTTATGAGCTTTATATGTTTCAGCCGCTAAAGTCCTCGGAAGAAATTAAAAAAGAACTTGTTCAGAGTATGGATTCAGATGAAGAAATTCTAAGAATGCTTTATAAATTTTATTTAAGTATTAAATAATTACACAAGAATTTGTGTTAAATCATCTTCTAATAAGCTTTTTTGAAATTCTTCGCATTCGATTATCAATTCAAAAATCTGCGCATATTTTTCGCTGTGCAGAACTTTTGAAATATCATCTGCTCCCAAAAATTCTATTATATAGAACGATGAATTACTTTCCAAAATCCTTATAAATCCGACTTCTTCATATAATGCCAAAAGCATTTCAAACACTTTGACAGATTTACCCAAAAAGCTTGAACATCTTACCAATTCAACTTTTCCGCCATTATTATGAGCTGCAAATTTTAACATTCCGTTAAATGTTTTCAAAAATTCAACTTCATCAAGAATTTTAGGCTCATAATTCATAAAATGAACACCTTTTGGCTGTGCTTTTTCTAAGATTAAATCTAAAGTTTTTCTATCTGACGGATAATCAAAAAACATTACAACGTCACATGGTGGAATATCCTGACGGGTAAAGGTTTTTGAACTTATTTCACTGTATGGTTTTACAGTATCTAAAATATACTTGCTTTCCGCAAAAACTCTTATATTTAATTTTGAAGACTTAATATAATCGTTTACGTTAGATAAAATCCCTGTTTTATTGCGGTTATCGTAGATTTTATAAGAACTTTGCAATGCCGGTTCTTCATCAGGAATAGCGTCTGAATGAACATCATCAATGATTAGCTGTACTGAAGTGTTTCCGTTAAATTCATTAATTTGCGGATGAAAAGCCAAATCAAGCGTATCTCCGTTAGATAATGGTGCATGACTCATTTTCCACCAAATTGCGGTTAATTCCATTGCTCCGTTTGATACTGTCAGGCGAAGATGTGATTTATCAGAACCCATTATGCGTTTTTCGGAAATTTTCATATTATTCATCGCAAAAACAGGACTCGGGTTTGAAGCCCCGAACGGTTCAAGTTGTGAAATTTCTTCAACAAGTTCAGGTGTAATATCTTGTGCTTCTACCATTAAATCTATTTTTACAAACGGTTTCAGTTCTTTTTGTGAAGTATATTCTTTTACAGTTTCGTTAAGTGCTTTTTTAACGACTTCAAACGGTGTTACAGAACCCGTAAAACTCAAACCTGCCGCTAATGTATGACCGCCGAATCCGTCAAATAAAGGTGCATTTGCGTTTATTACATCATAAAGCGGAACCCCTTCAATACTTCTGGCAGAGCATCTGAATTGGTCTTTTTCTTTAACGTATGACATTAAAAATACGGGCTTGTAATACTTTTCAACAAGTTTTGATGCAACAATCCCGATAATTCCTATATGCCAAGCATCACTATATAAAACTATTGCAGGATTTTTGTTTCCTTCTTTCTGAACCATTTTGTCTGCTTGTTCAAAAATTTCAGCACATAGTGTCTGGCGAACCTTGTTTAATTCATTCAAAGTGGTTACTGCCATTTCAACTTCCTGAGGATTTTCGGAAATCAAAACTTTTAACGCCGCATCAACTGTATCTAATCTTCCTGAAGCGTTGATTCGCGGTGCAATGCCAAATGCTATATTCTCAGAGGTTATTCCGTTTGCAATGTTATATCCTGCACTTTCCAACAATCTTGTTAAGCCGTGATGTTTTCCTCTTGAGATTAATTCTAAGCCTTTTGTTACAAAATATCTGTTTTCACCTAATAATGGTACAACGTCAGCTACTGTTCCGACAGCTACAAACGGTAAAATTTCATAAACAAATTCTGTTTTTTCGTATTTTGCCAATAATGCCTGTGCAACTTTAAATGCAACCCCGCAGCCTGCAAGATATGTTAAATGTTCTATCTGTTTTGTGCTTAGTTTATCATCTAACGCGTTTGGAGCTTTCGGGTTGATTATTGCGTAAGCTTCAGGTAAAACTTCAGGTGCTTCGTGGTGATCTGTTATAATGACATCAATAATTTTAAAGCTATTAATAAATTTCACTGCGTCAACATCGGAAATCCCGCAGTCAACAGAGATTATAACTTTTGGCTTTACTGTTGTCATAAGCTTTATCAAAGCTTTTTTATCAAATCCGTGACCTTCGTTTTCTCTGTCCGGAATAAAATAATGAACGTTTGCACCTAAAAATTTCAGGGTTTTATAAAGAACAGAAGTTGATGTAACTCCGTCAGCATCAAAGTCACCATAAATAATAATAACTTCATTATTTTCAATTGCACGGCAAATTCGTTCAACAGTTTTTTCCATATCAGTGAATGCGTAAGGAGAAGTTATTTCCATTTCAAGCGGGTGAAGAAATTCGTGCATTTCTTTGTCCGTTTTAATTCCGCGTGATATTAAAAGCCTTTTTATAAGCGACTTTTCACTTGTCGCTGTACTATCTAAAACCCATTCTTTTTTCATATTCCCAAGTCCTTTATAAAAATAATAGCATAGAAATACGTAAACATATGTAAACTTCTTTTTCTTTCCCAAAAAATAAATTAAAATGTTTTAATAAAGTTGGCAACTATACTTGTGGAGGAAAATTATGAAAAAAATATCAAAGATTTTTGCAGGAACACTTTGTGCAATGGTAATTTCAATAGGTGCAGCTATGGCAGAACCAACGTTTACACCGTTAAATTTTGATGACAGTTCAGCTGTAAAACCTGCAACAACCAAAACAACAACTACAACTTCTGCGGCTCCGAAAGGTACGGATTTGCTATCTCCAAGCCAGGTTGTAGCCGGTCAAAAAATGCAAAACTCTATTTTGGATATTGATAATGCACAGGTTGAATTAAGAAATAAATTATTAATTTATAACAACAAATATTCAGAAGTAGATACTCGTTATAAGCAAACAAAAGAAGAAAGAAAAGCTGCTAAAAAACAAGTAAAATATGTTGAAAAGAAAATCAAAAACCTTGATAATGCTAAGAAAAAAATAAGAAAAAATTTCCAAAGAAATATGAATATTTAACAAAAATTTTTATTTAAAGGAAGGTAAACTGTCTGTTTATATTAAGCAGACAGTTTTTTTATAAAAAAGACTTGATTTTAAAAAATGTTTATAGTACATTTGTTCATGCGGAAGTTAATTCCGTGCCGAAAACATAAGGGCTGCTAGCTCAGGTGGTTAGAGCGCACCCCTGATAAGGGTGAGGTCGGTGGTTCGAGTCCACTGCGGCCCAGATTAAAGAAGGTTCCCCTCGGGAGCCTTTTTTAATATTAATAGTCAGAAAGTATAAAAGGGGTTTTTTATGAGCGATTTTTTAAAAAAGTATGTAAATTTTAATTTCAAATCAACAGCAATATTTATTGTGCTTACTGTTGTTGTAATTTTTGGATTGAAACTTTTAGGTGTGCATGAAATCCCTGAAAACAGTTTACTTGAAAATACCCAATTAATTGTGTTAGTAGGCGGAGTTCTTTTTTGTTTGTTTTCTAAAATCGACAAAGAATATAAACCAATAAATATATTCTTTGCGTTAATAATTTTCTTGCTTGCAATGCGGGAAATAAGTTATGGAAGAGTGTTTTTTGCACAAATTCTGGGAACAAATGATTTTTATCACTGGTCACATTACAAATATGGCTATTTGGCTCATATAATCATAGGTATTTATATTGCAGGAACTTTTGTTTATGCACTGTTAAAGAAAGTTTTTGTAAAAATTTGGGAAGTTTTACAAAAAACACAGTTTCCGTTTTGGAATGTGTTGTTATTATTAACGGCAATACCTGTTCAGATGCTTGCCGAAAAACGTTTTCATTCTACCTTGGTAGAGGAAATGGTAGAATTACTGATGTATTGTTTGATTGTGTATATGGTAGTTCTTTATAATAAATATTTAAAAAAGGTATAGGGGTAAATATATTTCAGGATATTAACATTGTGCTGTGAGGGTGGTATTTTAGGAAAACGGGAGTTTCCCGATTATGATAATATAATAGTGGGGCGTTAGCACTGTGCCGAACAAAAACGATTGAGTATCGTTTTTGCGAGAGGGGTAGCGCACCGAGGAAAACGGGAGTTTTCCGATTGCGATAAAATAATTGAGGGGCGTTAGCGCAGTTGGTAGCGCACGACACTGGCAGTGTCGGGGTCAGGGGTTCGAATCCCCTACGCTCCATTTTTATTACACGGATTTTGCAATGAAAACTTTCCTATTATTTTCGTAATTTTATTTTTGTTGTAGAATATAGCATGTATAGAG
Source organism: uncultured Vampirovibrio sp. (assembly GCA_910584405.1). Classification (GTDB taxonomy): domain Bacteria; phylum Cyanobacteriota; class Vampirovibrionia; order Gastranaerophilales; family Gastranaerophilaceae; genus Zag111. Next base: position 38,002 of record CAJUAL010000014.1, on the reverse strand, counting down.
GGTTACAAAAGGAAAGGGAACTATTAAATGACAAAACTTTCACCATTACAAATTGAAAGATTAAAGTACCAGCCAAAACTTCCATCAAGCTTACAAAACGGTGTAAACTCTTTGGAATTGGTTGAAGGCTCTGCAACTCAATCTGTTAGAGATCAAGAGCAAATTCAAGAATTATTTGCAAACACTTACGGAAAACCAACCGTAACTTTTAAATCTACATCAACATCATCAACTTCAGATGTTAAAAATGTCGGTGTAATCTTATCAGGCGGACAGGCTCCGGGCGGACACAATGTTATCGCAGGTTTGTATGATGCTTTGAAAAATGCTAATTCAGCTAACAAATTATACGGATTTTTAGGCGGACCTTCAGGTATTATTGAAGGTAAATACATTGAATTTACTGATGAATACATTGATTCATACAGAAATACTGGCGGATTTGATATTATCGGTTCAGGCAGAACTAAACTTGAAACTGAAGAGCAATTCAAATCTTCTTTGGAAGTTTGCAGAAAGTTAAACATTTCAGCAGTTGTAATCATTGGTGGTGACGATTCAAACACTAACGCTGCATTATTAGCTGAATGGTTTGTAAAAAATAATACAGGAATCCAAGTTATCGGATGTCCTAAAACAATTGACGGCGACTTGAAAAACGAACAAATCGAAATTTCTTTCGGTTTTGACACAGCTACAAAAACTTACGCTGAACTTATCGGAAACATTGAAAGAGATGCTAATTCAGCTAAAAAATACTGGCACTTTGTAAAAATCATGGGTAGAAGTGCTTCTCACGTTGCTTTAGAAGCTGCTTTACAAACTCAACCGAATATTACATTGATTTCAGAAGAAGTTGAAGCTAAGAAAATGTCACTTTCTTCAATTATTGACTATATGTCAGATATTATCGCAAGACGTGCTGAAAATGGTAAAAACTTCGGTATTGCCGTAATTCCTGAAGGTTTAATTGAATTTATTCCTGAAATGGGTTCAATGATTTCTAATTTGAACGATATTATGGCATCTTTAGAATCTGATTCAAGCTTTGTAAATGCAACATCTGCTGAAAAATTCTCAATTGTTGAAAGCAAGTTAGAATCTGAAAACGCTAAAGTTTACTCATCACTTCCTGCGCTTATTAAAGAACAATTACTTGCAGATCGTGACCCGCATGGTAATGTTCAGGTTTCTAAAATTGAAACTGAAAAATTGTTGATTGAAATGATTAGCGCAAAACTTTCAGAAATGAAAAACGCAGGCAAATTCAGCGGTAAATTCTCATCACAATCACACTTCTTCGGATACGAAGGAAGATGTGCATTCCCGTCTAACTTTGATGCTGATTATTGCTACTCATTGGGTTACAATGCTTTTGCATTGATTAACTTCGGTTTAACAGGTTACTTATCATCAGTAAGAAACTTAACTGCTCCTGCGTCAGATTGGATTGCAGGCGGAGTTCCTCTAACTATGATGATGAATATGGAAAAACGCCACGGCGAAATGAAACCTGTTATTCAAAAAGCATTGGTAAGACTTGACGGTCCTGTATTTAAACAATTACAAGATAACCGTGAAGACTGGGCAATGAATGACAGATACTTGTTCTCTGGCGCTATTCAGTACTTTGGACCAAGCTCTGTAGCTGATATCACAACAGTTACATTACAATTAGAAAGAAGCAAACAATTAGCTTCTGTATAGTTGAAGAGATAAATTAAGCGGGCGGAAGCATTTGCTTCCGCCCGCTTTTTAGTACTTGACAAAATATATAAAATCGTAAATAATGTAAGTATAGGGGCAAGCCCCAAGCAAGTATCAGTTACTTGAGGCTTGGCTTAGTACCCTATAAACAAAGTAGAATAATTTGTAAAATCGCTGTCATTGCCGTGATGGCGATTTTTATTGCCACTATGTTCATATTCTCACCTCCTTTCCACCGATTTACTTAGTATAACGTGTGTGGGCGAAGGTGATTGTACTACCCTTTTATTTATTATATAATAAACATTTTTCGGTTATAATTTTATTATGTTTAACATAAACACGGATGATATTTCACAAAATTATGAAGAATTTCGTGAGCGGATAAAACGGGGAGCGTCTTTTGCTGTTACGGGCTTAACCTCTTTATTGAGGTTGTTTTTGCTTACGAAAATTAAGTTTTATTCAAAGAAAAAAGTTCTTTTTGTAACTTCAACAGAACAAAACGCTTTGAAGTATCAAAGTGATTTATTATCGGCTTTTAATGTTAAGTCTGAAGTTATGCCGTTTCAGAATATTTCAATGTATGAAGCTGTTTCACCGAATCTTTATGATTACGCACAGCAAATCGGTATTTTAAATTCGCATCCTGATATTGTAATTTGTCCTGTTAAATCTCTTTTGGAAAAATTTCCGAATAAGGATTTTTTTAAGAAAAACAGTTTAAAAATAAAAATCGGGGACAGTATTGATTTAAAGGATTTGGCAAAAAAACTTATAAATCTCGGGTACAAGAAATCCACAATGGTTAATGATGTATCTGAGTTTAGTATAAGGGGAGATATTGCAGATATTTTTTCACTTGATGAAAATCCTGTCAGAATTGAGCTTTGGGGTGATGAAATTGTTGATATAAGATATTTTAATAACGAAACTCAAAAATCTATAGAAAAAATTAAAGAAGTAAGTATACTGCCAATTTTTAAATTTATTACAGTTGGTCAAGAGGACTTAGTTAAAAGTTTTCAGCAAATAGATGAAGATGAAATTCCTGAGGAAAATTATTTTAACGGAATTGAAGTTTACCAGAATTACTTTAATAAAAATTTGGTTAGTTTGTTGGATTATTTTGAGGATTACGTACTTGTTTTTGATGAAACAAGTGAGATTTATTCAAAATACGAATTTATTAATGATAATTTTGATAAACAGCTTGAAGAAGGGGTAAAATCAGGATTAATAAAACAGATTGAGGGTAAAAATCATTTTACTTACGAAGAATTTTTGAGAAAGACTTCATATTTTACAAAAATCGGGTTCAATAATTTTATTGACGGTGCAATGGGTGATTTAATTGAATTTAATTCACAGCCGTTACGAAATTTTGAAGCTGATATTGATTTAATTACCGATTTTATATTAGAGCATTCAATTCCCCCTCACCCTAACCCTCTCCCGTCAGGGGCGAGGGAAAAGAACGCATATAAAATCATAATCGCAACGGATTATCCTGAGCGAGTAAAAGAAATTCTGGGTGAAAAAAGTATATTTACTCCCGAATATTCTGATAGTACGGTTCTAGGCGGGTGTATATTAGAAGATTTTAAAACTGTTATAATGACCGATAGAGAGCTGTTTAATAAACGTTCAAAAGAGGTTACGGCATCTAAAAAGTCTTATTTTAAGGAAAAGCCCGAATATATTGAAAATATTAACGATATAAAACCGGGAGAATTTGTTGTACATACGATTCACGGTTTAGGGATTTATAAGGGTTTGTCAAAACAAGAAATTGACGGACAGTTAAAAGATTACCTGACGATTGAATATGCAAACAAAGACAGACTTCACATACCTGCTGAGCAAATCAATTTACTTTGCAGATATCGCGGTTCGGGAACTGTTAAACCTAAGCTTTCCAAAATGGGTGGCAGAGATTGGGAAAATACTAAAGCAAAGGTTAAAAAAGAGGTTGAAGTTGTTGCTTATGACTTGTTAAGACTTTATGCAAGACGAAAAATGCAGCAGGGAATACAGTTTTTGCCTGATACAAATTGGCAGGTTGAAATGGAAGAGGCATTTGAATTTGTTGAAACTCCTGACCAATTAAAGGCGATTTCGCAGGTTAAATATGATATGGAATCCGAACAGCCTATGGATAGACTTATTTGCGGTGATGTCGGGTTTGGGAAAACCGAAGTTGCAATGAGAGCGATTTTTAAGGCTGTAACTTCAGGAAAACAAGTTGCGGTTGTTGTACCAACAACGATTTTGGCGTTGCAGCATTATCAAACGATATCTGAGCGTTTTAAGCCGTTTGGTATCGGGGTTGAACTTTTATCAAGGTTTAGAACCAAAAAAGAGCAAAAAGAAACAGTTAAAAATCTTGCAACGGGTGTGTGTGACGTTGTTGTCGGTACTCACAGGCTTTTGCAGGAAGGAATTGTTTTTAAGGATTTAGGTTTGCTTGTAATTGATGAAGAACACAGATTCGGGGTTCGACATAAAGAAAAATTAAAGCAACTGCGCGAAAATATCGATATACTTTCAATGTCAGCAACACCAATTCCGCGGACTCTTTATATGTCGCTATCGGGTATTAAGGACATGTCGGTAATCAATACTCCGCCAAAAAACAGGCTTCCGATAAAAACTTATGTCGGCGAGTGGAATGAAAATATGGTTAAAAATGCCATAATTCACGAACTTGATAGAGAAGGACAGGTTTTTTATCTTTATAACAGGGTTGAAACTATAATGGAGATGAAATCCCTGCTTCAGCGGATAGTTCCAAATGCCAGAATAGCTATCGGGCATGGGCAAATGGATGAAAAAGAACTTGAAGAAGTTATTGTTGATTTTTCTAATCAGGAATATGACATTTTATTGGCAACAACAATTATTGAAAACGGTATTGATATTCCAAATGCCAATACAATGATTATCCATGATGCTGACAGATTCGGACTTGCTCAGTTATATCAGCTTCGCGGGCGTGTCGGACGTTCTCAAAGACAGGCATATTGTTATTGTTTTTACAAAAAATGTAAGGAAATTACTAAAGACGCAATTAATCGACTTAAAGCAATAAAAGAATTTACGACTCTGGGGTCAGGATATCAAATTGCGCTTCGTGACGTTGAAATTCGCGGGGTTGGTAATATTTTGGGTACCAAACAACACGGACATATGATTAATGTCGGATTTGATACGTATTGCGAGCTTTTGGAAGAAACGGTTCAAGAGCTTCAAGGCGAAAAAGTCGACAAGACAACTCCGACAATTGTTGATATTAATGTAACGGCTTATATTCCGGATGAGTGGGTAGGTTCAGCTGAGCAAAAAATGATTGAATATAAACGTCTTGCTGATGTAAAATCAACCGTAGAACTTGATTATATTGTCGAAGAATGGGTAGACAGGTTTGCAAAACCCCCCGAAAGTGTTGAAAATCTTATAAAACTTATCAGATTAAGGCTTTCGGCAACAGAGATAAAAATTTCTGCCATTCGCGAGGTTCAGAATTGTATAAGGATTTATACACCTTACTCACGCCCTGAGTGGAATATTATACAAAAAGTTCTTCCGCATAATATAACTAAAAAAATAAAATTTACAGAAGCGCCAAAAACTTGTACCGAAGGGGTTTCAATCTTAATTTTAGATACTTCTTATGTAAATTTTAATGAAGTATTTAACATTTTAACCGATTTGTTTTATTATATCTATAAAGTCAGTCATGAATATTAAAAAGAAAGAGAGAGTTTAATGAAAGTTTCTAAGTTAGTAACAACCTTAGCATTATCTGCATTATTGTTTACAGGTTGCGGAGTAAAAAACAATGCGATTATTACAATTAACGATAAACCTATTACTCAAGGTGAATACGATAAATTAATCGATCAGGCAATCGGACAATCTCCGTTTGGTAAAATGGGCGATTTAAAAGGTAATAAAGACGGATTTTTATACCTTATGACAGAACAAAGAGTAATTAATCAATTGATTATCCAAGAACTTTTAGACCAAGAAGCAGACGCTCGCGGTATAAAAGTTACAAACAAAGACGTTGAAGGCGCTTTGAAAAAGATTATGGAAGAAATGGGCGGAAGAGAAAAACTTGCAGAAATTCTTAAACAAAACGGTGTAAGCCCTTCTCAATTTAAAAAAGATGTAAGAAATCAGGTAAGAATGCAAAAGCTTGCTGATTCAGCAGGAAATATTAATATTACAGACAAAGATTGCGAAAACTTCTACAAGAAAAATCCTGCTAAGTTCAAAAATCCTGAACAAGTTAGAGCATCACACATTCTTATCGCAGCAAATCCTTACCAAATCGGTGAAGATTTAAAAGCAAAAGCTAAAAAAGAAATTCCAACAGAAGAATTAAAAAAACAAGTAGAAGCAGTTGTAGCAGAAAAACAAGCTTTAGCAGAAAAACTTGCAAAAGAATTACAAGCTGACAGCTCAAAATTTGCTCAATATGCTAAAAAATACTCTGAAGATCCGGGTTCAGCTAAACAAGGCGGAGATTTAGGCTTCTTTGCAAAAGAACAAATGGTTCCTGAATTTTCAAAAGCAGCGTTTTCAGCAAAACCAAGTACAGTTTCTGATGTTGTAAAAACACAGTTCGGTTATCATATCATTATGGTAAATGATCGTCGTGAAGCAGGTGTAACACCTTATGAAAAAGCTAAAGACAGTATCAAAGATTACTTGAGAACCGAACAACAAATTAAAGCTCTTGATGAATTAACAGAAGCAGCTAAGAAAAAAGCAGATATTAAATATATGGATGAAAGATACAATCCTGAAGTTATCCAAAAGAAATTAACAAGACAAGTTGATGATGCTACAGGCGGAGCTGCAACAAGAGAAAAAGAAAAAGCAAAAAAGAAATAAATAGTTAAATTAAATATAGATATAAACCCTTCCGAAATTTCGGAAGGGTTTTTCTAAAATTATTCTTAATATGTCACCCTGAACAACCCCTATTGTCATCCTGAACTTGATTCAGGATCTATCAGTTTTGATTAAAATACCCTTACGGGATAAACTAACATTGATAGATTCTGACTTTCGTCAGAATGACAAACCTTAACAAATAATACCAATATTTACTCTCCTTCTTTGAAAATACATTAAACAGAGGATTGAATCTAACGCTTAATCTTTTAAAATTATATTGGGTGTTTTATTAAGAATTTTGGGAGGCGTTATGGATAGGATAATCAGCGAGAATATAGATTTTTATATGCCCGGCAATGAAGATATGTCTGAATCTATTACGCAAAACTGGACAGAACAGGCTTTAGAATGCTATTCCATAAATTGTGATTGCAAGCTATGTTCACTCTCTCAAGGTCATTATTCTTTTATTTGTCAAATGCCAAAAGTAATCGACGTATTAATTCAAACAGTCGGGGAACCCGATATTCGCAAGACTGCTTGAAAATTTTTGTGAACCTCGAATAGTAAAAAAATAGCCATAAACTTATGTTTTATGGCTTTTTATTATGTATGTGTCTGGTAGTCGTTATTTTTCTGCAAAACTGTTTTCATGGAAATGAATAAGTTTAGCGAGTTGCCATTGTTTGGCTTGAATTTCTTGTATACGGTCTTTAATATCATCTAATTCCTTCAAAAGTGTCGGCAAATCCTTGTTTTGTCTTGTATAGACTACAGAAATCGGCGACTCTTCTGCTGTGACATCTTCTGCCCAGCTTGGCAAAAAACATCCTGATTCAAATATTTGTTTTTCGTTCATATCACATATCTCCAAAATCAAACAGCTATTAGCCTCTATCTGTCAGCAGTGAATGGAAAAAATCCACAAGCTTAAAGTTTCCGTATTTAAACGCATAGGGTTTTCTTGAATATTCGCTGTTAGTAATTTTATTTAATGTATTCATTTCTTCATCATTTAAAGAGCCGAAATCAAAACTTGTCATTTCAGCGTAATCTACCATTAAATCTTCTACATCCATAATCTTTTTCTCTGACATTGTATACACTCCTTAGTATTTTCTAATTACAAACTCTATATCGGATTGCTTTCTAAAAAACTTTAGGATTTTAATAGACATTGTTACATATATTAACATTTTACTTTTCTGGGGTTTAAAAACGATAAAACATGATTTATACTATGAGTGTAGTAAGTATTGTGGATAAAGTCAGTTAGTGTGATTAATCCATGCCGTCTGTTTGCAGGATTGATTTTATAACTATATGAGGTAGAATTGTTTAGTAATGTAAAACATTGTGATAATGTTAGCAAAAAAATTTTATCACATGGATTATAAACAGAAATTGCAGGTAGTGTAGATTTGGAAAACGTAGATAATAAAGAATTAAAGAAAAACACTAAAGGAAAGAGTAAGACCTTAAATTCTAATCCTATCAGCAAGGCAAAATCGCCTATTGAAGGGATAAAGATGATTTCGGTTCCAAAAGATGCTGCGCAAAATAATAATGCTGTACAGGAAGAAGATTTAAAGTTAAAGAAAACCCGCAAAAGTCTTAATAACTTGATTAAGCCTATTTCTGTTGCAGAAGAAGCAAGCCTTGGAAGTATTGTAGAAACTATTAATAACTTCAATATAACAAGAACTAAACCGCGTTCTTATACTAATACTTATACACAAAATACTAATCCGATAAGTTCTAATATTAATTATTTTGAGATTTTAAGATGTTTTTCAGACGCTTTCCAAAATAATAAAAATCTTGTCGATTTATTTGCTAAGCTTAATGATATTTTTGTAAATAAACTAAAATGTAACTTTATTGCTTTTGGTTTGCTGCATGAAAAATCAAAATGTATAAATTTAAAACTATTCAGTAAAACAGGTAATACATATTCTTCAAAAGTATTTCTATCTGATGAGAATAACCCGATTATAAAATGTTACCAAAATAAAGTTATAATTGATAAAGACAATATTAATTATCTGAACATTCCTTATTTAATGAAAACAAGTTCCGTAATAGTTCCTATGATGTCTGTAAACAAGTGCATCGGGGTAATGCTTGTCGGACAAGATGTTGCTAATATTAAAGTAAGTCTTGCAACATTTTTTGCAAATTATATGGGAATGTTTATACACAATTTCCAATTGATTGAACAAACAAGCAAGTTTGCAAATACTGATAATTTAACATCATTGTATAACCACAGAGGTTTTCAGGAAGTTCTGGCAAATGAACTTAACAGAGCTAAAGAAACCAATACACCTTTGTCAGTTGTAATGTTTGATGTTAATAATATTTCTAAAATTAATAGAGAACTCGGACACGCAAAAGGCGACGAAGTTATCAAGACTATTGCTGAAAAGATTAAACAAAACATAAGAGCAAATGATTTTGCAGGCAGATACGGCGGAGATGAAATTGCAGTAATTATGCCAAATACAGATACAAAAGATGCAAAATATCTTGCAGAATACATAACATATTGCCTGTCTTGCTGTTTTGTGGACGATGTAGGACCGATTAAGGTATCTGTTGGTATTTCTACATATCCAGAATGCACAATTGATCAGGAAAAACTTCTTATACTGGCGGAACAAGCTATGTTTATCTCTCAAGCAAGAGGTTACAAAGAAGGAATGTCGGCAATTGTAAGCTCATCAGACTTTAATTTCTGGGATGATATGGCGCTTAATTCGTTCGCGGAAGTTCTTGCAAAACGCCACTCTCAAATTGGTATAAACTTTGAAGAAGAACTTGTTCACAAGTTCAATCAGGAAGAAATAATGAACCATTCTCACTTAATGGAAATGGTTACATCTTTAGCCGGCGCGATTGACGCAAAAGACCCTTACACAAAAGGTCACTCAACATCAGTTTCGAGATATTCGGAAGCTCTTGCTCGTGCTGTCCGACTTCCCGAACAAGAAGTTGAACGGATTAAAATCGGTGCTTTATTGCATGATGTCGGAAAAATCGGTATTCCAGAGTCTGTTCTGAAAAAACCGGGTAAATTAACCGATCAGGAATGGGAAATTATGAAACAACACCCTACAATCGGTGCTGAAAAGGTTCTTGAACCAAATGATGCCTTAAGAGATTTAATCCCTATTGTTAAGTATCACCACGAAAGACTTGACGGTAGAGGTTATCCTGAAGGCTTGAAAGGTAATGAAATACCTCTTGCGGCAAGAATTGTATCAGTTGCAGATGCTTACCACGCACTTGTCAGTGACAGACCGTACAGAAAAGGTATGCCTATAGAAAAGGCTTGTTCAATATTAAAAGAAGGTGCAGGAACCCAATGGGACAGCGATTTGGTTCGACAGTTTATATCAATCGCACCATCTCTTACTACAAATGTTTAACAGATAAAGCGGCTTGAGATGAAATCTCAGGCCGCTTCTTATTCTTATAATAATTGAATTTGTGATTTTTCTTTATCTCTATCAGGGTAATAAAGTAAAATTTTTTTTTGGTTATCTTTAAAAGTTCCTATAGTACCTGTATTTGCCCAAAATTCATCATCTTTACCTTTTGGATATTCGGTATGACGACCTGCTTCCATTGCTAAATCCTGATTTGCATTTTCTATTTCAATGCAGGCTGCCATTGCTTGGAAGTATCTTGATTTATCAGGTTCTTCAAGTTTGCTTGGATCGAATTTTTGCATTTTTAAAAACATTAATAATGGATTAGTATCTTGTTTATGTTTAGCTTCAATTTCTTCCATTGTTTTTCTTGCTTCTGCATAAGTTATACCCATTGAAGACTTTTTCTTATCTAACTTTTCAAGTGCTGCATCTCGTTTTTCTTTTAGTTCGGTTAATTTTTTAATTAATTCGTCTAAATTTTCTGTACCGCTCCAAATTCCAATAGGTACTTGAGGCTTTTCTCCGGCGTCACTGATTTTTTTAAATAATTCAGCCAATTTTTTTCTTTTTTCAACTTCTTCAGGTGACATATAAATACAACAACCTGCTGCATTCGAATCATTTTGTGCTACCGGACGCAAAGATAAATCTGCCATAGTAATTTTCCCCTTAATTTTTATTGTTCCCCTAAATAATTTATATATTTATATAAACAAATTTTCTTTTTAAAAATTGCTTAATTTTGTAATAATTTGTAATAAAAAAGAAAGAATCCCAATTTTGGGATTCTATATTACCTTCACATTTTTCACCTACTACATTATAATTGCACATTTTTACTTTCGTATTCAATTCCCATTTCTTTCAGGGTTTTGATAAAGTTTTGTGCACAAATTCTTTGGGCTTCCGGTGGTACAATTCTTAGGATTTCAACTGTTCTTGAGATAACAGGGTCTTTATCGTACCAACGGTTGTTTGCATTTACGGGTTTAACCATTGCATAAAACTTATCTATTGTTTCTTTTGAAACTTTTTCTTCAATTTTTTGCAGAAAAATCTCTGCTTGAGCTCTTAATTCTGTTTGATAGTTTCTTAAAAGCTCAATAACTTCTAATAATAACGGGTCATGATCATACCAACGTTTATAAGTAGGACTCATTATGTGTACCCTCCGTTAGGTTTATTGGGGATTCATCATTTCTACGTTCGATTTTCCCTCCTAACAATCTTATCTTACTTTCGAAGTTTTCGTATCCTCTATCTATATGATGTAGTTTTTCAACAACAGAATTTCCGTCAGCCATTAGTGCTGCGACAACAAGTGAAGCACCTGCACGTAAATCGCTTGCTGTTAAAGTTGCACCTGAAAGTTTTTTAACACCTTTTATAATTGCGTGGTTTCTGTCTTGGTGAATATCAGCTCCCATTCTGTTTAGGTCAGGAACTTGCATAAATCTGTTTTCGTAAAGGCTTTCTGTGATAATTCCAACGCCGTTTGCGGTTGTCAGAAGAGTCATAGCCATAGATTGCAAGTCTGTCGGGAATCCCGGGTATGGCTGAGTAACAAAATTTATTGAATTTAAGCGGTTTTTACAGCTTACTTCCATTGATGTCGGGTCTAAAAGCTTAATGTTAGCACCCATTTTTAGTAATTTATCTGTAAAGAATGTCAAATGAGCAGGGTAGATATTTTTGATAATACCTTTACCTTTTGTTGCAATAATTGCGGTCATATAGGTTCCTGCTTCGATTCTATCAGGGATTGTTGTGTATTCAATCGGGTGAAGGTCGGTTTGTTTAACCCCGTTAATAATGATTTCAGAGGTTCCCGCACCGATAATATCAGCGCCCATTGTATTTAAGAAGTTTGCCAAATCAACAATCTCAGGTTCTTGAGCTGCGTTTTGAATTTTTGTTGAGCCTTCTGCAAGAACTGACGCAAGCATTATGTTTTCTGTTGCACCAACTGACGGAATATCAAGGTAAACATCAGAACCAACAAGTTTGTTAGTTTTAGCATGTACGTAACCGTTTTCGATTTTAATCTTAGCTCCCAGAGCTTCAAGACCTCTTATGTGGAAATCAACGCGTCTTTCACCTATCGCACATCCCCCTGGAAGTGCTACACGAGCTTCTTTACAACGAGAAACCAATGCTCCCAATACAATAAATGATGCTCTCATTTTGCTTACTAATTCATAACTTGCGGTTACGTTAGTAATATCTGTAGCATCAATTGTAAGTGATTTTTCTTCTCTGTTATAACTTGTTTTACAACCTAATTGAGCAATTACGTTTAGCATAATCTCAACGTCTGTTAAATCAGGTACATTGTATATTTTTGATTCGCCTTTTGCTAAAATCGCTGCTGCCATAAGCTTTAGCACCGAGTTTTTAGCTCCGCCTATTGAAACTTCACCTTTTAGCGGGGTTCCGCCTTTTATATAAAATCTTTCTACCAACTTAGCCTCCGAAAGAAATCTTCATCATATCTTACTATATATAATAATACAACCCGAGCGCTTTGATGTAAATAAATTAAATTATGTAAAGATATTTAGTCTATATATATGACAAATTCTGTCAATTTATTTCATATAATAAAAAAATGGACGAAAAGGTTTTAGACCAAAAATACGTAGATTTTATTCAGAATTTGATAGATCAGGTTGCGCCATTGCTGCCTGAAGATGTTAATGAACTTCAGAAAAGCTATTTAACAACTAATATGAAAAAATCTGCAACTTTGCTTGCTGAATCAATGCAGGATACTGAGGAGTTTAAGAATTTAGATTTTGAGAATCAGTGTTTTTATATTCAGATAATGGCAGAGTGGTCGTTTCATAAGGAAATTGACCTGTTTCGTTCGGGGATTCCCGCAAAATACTGGAAAGTTGTTATGCAAAAGATTTGGTATGCGATGTGGGAAGTTATGTATGCGTGCGTGAAAAACGAGGCGCCTGAGGCGGTTGTATTGTCGCTTGTAAAACGGTTTGTGGATAGAACGTATAATGATGCGGTGGAAGAGTTGAAGGAATCTGCCGTGATTGATGATACGGTTGAGGAAAAGGCTAAAGAGCAGTCAAATATTGATAAAATGGCGAAAGAAATTAAGGCTGATGATGAAGCCAATGAGTTGAAAGAACGGATTAGGACAATCGCGTTGAGGTTGGTTTTGGCGATTGTGATAAGTATTGTTGTAACGTTTGCGATTTTGAAGTTTAAAATTATCGGTCTTGCCGTGATAATGTCGCTGTTGGTTGTTTATAATCTGATACCCCTTAAACGTTAAAATTTAGTGTTATCCTGAACAATCCCTATCGTCACCCTGAACTTGATTCAGGGTCTATCAATTCATTTGTTAGTCCAATATCATATGACAAATCTTTAAATTCAGGATTGTTTTCTTTTATTAAAGCTAATTTCCATTCGCGCTTCCAATTTTTAAGTTGTTTTTCACGATTTAAAGCCTCTTCAATAGATTCGGTTGTTTCAAAATATACAAGTTTGTTTAAATTATATTTAGAACTAAAACCCTCATTTTGTTTGGTTTTGTGCTCATAAATTCTTCTTAATAAATTGTTGGTTACTCCAATATATAATGTTGTATTTAGATAGTTGGTTAATATATAAACAGCATTTTGATGTTTCATAAAATTATTATATCAAATTGATAGACCCTGAATCAAGTTCAGGGTGACGATAGGGATTGTTCAAGGGTGACGACTACTTATGAGTCATTCCGTGCTTGACACGGAATCTATGAACGTTACTTTTTCTTTTCGATAATAATTCGATTTTTATCAACCGAAAGAGTCATTTCATCTTCTTTCGGGTCTATTTCTAATACTTTTAAAAACCAAGGCGGGATAATCATTCCCCAACTTCTGCCAAGTTTTACAAATTTTTTATCAATATCAAATTTCATATTTTAATAATAACATTTTTTAATATATTGTCTTAATCTTGTTATATACTTTACATTGATTTAAATCCATGTTAATATTATGTCTAAGACAAGAAAGGAGAAAGGATGAAGACAAAGTTAGATTTAAGAATGGGGATGAGTTCTCTGTCGTTTGAGGTGTGGGAAGTCTATGCACTTATTCGGATTTTGGTTGTTGCTTTAAGGCATAACGAGGATTTTTTAGGGGAGGGGGATGAAATATTATACGTCCTAACACTTGCTGAGATTATTGAAGAACGAATGGAAAAGCTTCCAAGAAAGTTTGATGTGTTATCATTAGAGTTTGCAGATATAAAATTAGAAACGACCTAATTTTAGGTCGTTTCTTAAATTTATTATTCAACGTATTCTTCTAAACGTTTTTTGCGGTTCGGGTGACGCAATTTTCTTAGCGCTTTTGCTTCGATTTGTCTGATACGTTCACGAGTTACACCGAATAATTGTCCTACTTCTTCCAATGTTCTTTGGCGTCCGTCGTCCATTCCGAAACGTAATCTCAATACGTCGCGTTCACGTGGTGATAATGTGCAAAGAACTTCGGCAAGGTCTTCTTTTAATAATTCAGAAGCTACCATTTTTACAGGAGCGTCAGCTTCTTTGTCTTCAATAAAATCACCTAATCTTGAATCTTCTTCTTTACCGATTGGAGTTTCAAGTGATAACGGTTCTTGAGCTATTTTAATAATTTCACGAAGTTTCGGGATAGAAACATTCATTTCGGCTGCTAATTCATCTTCTGTTGGTTTTCTTGACAAGTCTTGAGCAAGTTTTCTTGTAACTTTTTTCAATTTGTTAATTGTTTCAACCATGTGAACAGGGATTCTGATAGTTCTTGCTTGGTCTGCAATTGCACGAGTAATTGCTTGTCTAATCCACCATGTTGCGTAAGTTGAGAATTTGAAACCTCTTTCATGGTCAAATTTTTCAGCTGCACGGATTAAACCTAAGTTACCTTCTTGGATTAAGTCTAAGAATAACATTCCGCGGCCTACGTATTTTTTAGCGATACTTACAACTAAACGAAGGTTTGCTTGTACAAGTTTTCTTTTTGCGATAGCACCGGGGGTTCCGCCTTCTAAAATCTTTCTTGCAAGTTCGATTTCTTCGTTTGCTGATAAAAGTTTAATTCTTCCGATTTCTCTTAAATAAAGTCTTACCGGATCATCTATTGCAATGTTTTTAGGGATTTCCATATCAGAAGGGTCAACTTCTTCTACGTTGTGAAGCATATAAATATCTTCAGAACTTACTTTATCTCCCATTTTTGAAGTTACGATATCTTCGATATTATCTGTTGAAATATCAACATTCATGTAATTAATATCATGGTCGGATTCCATAACAGAATCTTCGCTAATATCTTGTAAATCAAGTGTTTCATCTTCCATTACACTGACTATTGAAGAGCTTTGTCTTTTCTTTGTCATCTAAATTTTCTCCGATTTTTGTCTTATTTTCTTTATTTTATCTCTTAGTTGTATTTGAATTTTAAGGGCTTGAGGGTCATCATCGCTGATGTTTCGGTATAGTTGCTTCGTTTTCTTGGATTCTTCAACCCTTTTGCAATGATTAATCTTAGCAATCGTTTCTTTGATTACGTTTTCGAAGTCTTCATCGCTCAAACCTCTATACACTTCCGATAATCCTATCAACTCCTGTAAAACTGCTTGCGCCTCAGGTGTTTCAACGAATTCGGTATATAAATGTTCTATTAATTCTTTCACATTATTTACGGTATATATTAATTTGTCAATTGTAGATTTTACATTTATTAATATTTCGTCGTCAAACTCTGTGTCACCTATTAGTTCATTTATTTGAGTAAATGTATAAGGGCTGTCGTTTACCAAAAAAACGCTCAATAAATTTTTTTGCGCTTTTTTTATTATAGAATCTTTTTTTGTTACATTCTTAATAATTCTTTCTGTCTGCGGAAGGTTTGCACGCTCGAAAACCTTCATCTCAGAACGGATTGCGCCTGCATCTATATTAAGAGTTTGAGCTACCATATCTATGTATTCCGAACGAATTATTCTGTTTTTGATTTCTGATAAAACAGGGATAATTTGTTTGATAAATTGTGCTTTTTCTTGCGGTGTTTTGTAATTATCTTTTGTTTTTAGGATACTGTTTAATTGAAAATCAATGAACAGCGGAGCGTTTTCCATATACATTTTGTACGCGTCAGCTCCAACCGAACGTACAAATTCGTCAGGGTCTTTACCTTCGGGTGGTGCGATTACTCTTATTTCACAAGCATATTTGTCTTTGTCTGAGGCTACGTAACTTTCGTCAAACTGTTTTATGTCGCCCAAGCCTGCAAAAACATCTTTAATAATCTCAGCTCCGCGAGCTGTGGCTTTTTGTCCCGCAGAATCAGTATCAAAAGACAAATAAATTCTTCTTGATTTTGTGTATCTTGATAATAGTTTTACGTGGTCTGCAGTTAGTGAAGTTCCGCAAGATGCAACGCAGTTTTCTATTCCGTGGGCTTGAGAAGAAATTACGTCAAAATAACCTTCCATAAGTATTACGGAATCATTTTCGCGGATTGAATCCCTTGCTGTGTAAAGTCCGTATAATAATTTACTTTTATTATATATTAATGAATCTGATGAATTTAAGTATTTCGGAGTTTGGTCTTTTTCCAATGCTCTTGCGCCAAATGCTACAAATTCACCGTTTTCGTTTTGGATAGGGATAATTACACGGTTACGAAATCTGTCGATAAATCCGCCTTTTTCACTTTTTACAACTAATCCCGCTTTTTCCAAAACTTCATTTGAAAAATCTTTTCTCAGTTCATCATAAAGTACAGTGTAAGCTTTTGGTGCAATACCGATATGGAATTTTTTAATAATATCGGTGCCGATTCCGCGTTTTGTAAGATATTTTAGTGCAGCCTCGGCATTTGAATCTTTTTGACGTATTAATAAATCATGATAATACTCTGCGGCAACCATTGTTGCTGCCAGCATTTGTTCTTTTAATTCTCTTGATGAACCGCTGTTGTTGTGAGATTTCGGGATTTCAATACCGAATTTCTCTGCTAATTCGGCTATTACATCTTTAAACTCCATATTACGGATTTTCATGATGAATTTTAAAGCATCTCCGGCTTCTCCGCAGCTGAAACATTTATATATTCCTAAATGCGGAGTTATGCAAAATGAAGGGTTCTTATCCTTGTGAAAAGGACATAATCCCCAGTAATTGTTTCCTTTTTTCTTTAAAACAACATATTCTGATACTACGTCTACTATATCTAAACGCTCTTTTATTTGTTGTATTACTTCATCCCACGTTTCAGCCATAATAAAATTGTAACATCAACATAATTTTTAGAACAATTTTTTCATCTTTTCGGATGATAAATCTACAACAAAATTTGTGTTGCCATAATTATTTTGTGTCCGTCCGGATGATTTTGATTGTCACAGAATACGTAGTTAAGCATAAATTTTAGTGCCTGACCTTTTATAAACCAGTTTAAGCCAACTGTATATTCTCGTTTTAAATCATTTGAAGCATTCGTGTTCGGGTCAAATTGGTCAACCCTGCCTAAAAGTTGTAAATAAGGTTTGAATTTCCACCCTACGGTTGCGGCGTATCCTTTGGCTTCATTTGCACTTATTCCGTTATATCCGCTGTAACCGTCTGCCATTGCGGCTTCAAAATTTGTCCATAATTTTTTATGATGATATGCCGCATAAATACTTGCAACACTATAGTCTATTCTGTTGTGCCCGCCGTTAAAACCGCCGCCGATTGTTACTTTTCCGTATTTTTTTGATTTGTTTCCAAGTGGTTTGAAGTTCACCCAGCCGTTAAACTCTGTTCCGGGGATTCCGCTTGTAATATATCTTCCCGAACTTCCGACAGATATATTATAGTCAATATATTGATAATTACCGATAAGTTTTGCTGCTATTGATTTTGAACCGCCAAAGTTTCTGGCAATTTGTGAGCGCTCAACAAATGGTAAAATATATGTTGATGTTCCGCCTTCAACACCTGTTTGAACCCTTGAATATCCGACAACAATTTGATGATTTGGTATGCTTGTGTTTACAAAATAAGCATCTGAAAATAATCGGTCAATATAATTCATTCCTGATGTTTTAATCGGGTTGAATGCAACTTTAAATTTGTAATTAGGATTCTTAAATGAACCGTATACACCGATTTGTGTTGCAAGGTTATCGTATTCCGTTGAATAATCAGGTGCCCATAAAGAGCTTATCGAACCTCTGTATGCTCCGTATATATGGGTTTTGCTAAGCGGACCCTTTTCATAATTATGTGTTAATTCTTTTTGGTATAAAAATGAAGGAATATCTGTTCTGCTGATTTTGCTGTGGTAGATTTTTCCCAGTAATGTATCTTCATCGATTACACCGTCACCGTCTTCGTCAAGTATTTTAAAAAGCTCGAAGTCTAACTCTGTGTTATCTTTGAATCCGTTATCATCATTGTCTTCGTTGTTAACAAAATCCAGATTAAAACGTTTTTCTTTTGCTGCGATATCTGATTCGGTATTCAAAATAACTTCATTTTCCTGAATTTCCTCGCGAAGTTCTTCGGTTAAATCTTCTTTAGCATTTACGCAAGTTGATAAAACCGTTAAACATAAGCTTATTAACAGTATTTTGGATAACCATTTCATAACTGTAAATGATTATAACATAATTTTTTTATAAATTACTTAAATTTTGATTTTTGTAGTATATTCATGTTATGCCGAATAAAATTAAAAAAGAAAAATATACAAAAGTTAAAGCCCCGATTGTAGAAGCCTTGAAAACAGCTTATGACAATCCGACGTATCAATTTCATATCCCGGGACATACCAAGGGATTGGGAACATTGCCTGATTTTAGAAAATTAGTCGGAAAAAAAGCCTTAATGGTTGATACAACGGATGAATTTGATAATTTAGGTACACTTACCCCTGCAACGGGTCCGATTAAAGAAGCTGAGGAACTTGCTGCACAGGCTTTTGGGGCAAAAAGAACTTTCTTTTTATTAAACGGTTCAACTATCGGAAACCTTGCGATTGCAATGGGTTTAACCAGAAAAGGTCAAAAAGTTATTGTTAACCGAAATTGTCACCGTTCTATTTTAACGGGTTTGATTATCTCAGGAGCCGAACCTTTATGGATTATCCCGGAAAAACTTAATGATTGGGGTTTGTGGGGTAATATTGACGCAAAAGAAATTGAAAAACTTTTACAACAAAATGACGATGTTTCAATGGTTTGGATTACAAATCCGACTTATGAAGGAGTTGTGTCTGACATTGAATCTATTGCAAAAATCTGTAAAAAATATAATGTACCTTTGATTGTTGACGAGGCTCACGGGTGTTTGTGGAATTTTAACGAAAAACTTCCTACAACATCATTAAAGCTTGGGGCAGATATTGTAGTTCATTCGCTTCACAAAACAGGCGGAAGTATGAGCCAGTCTTCAATGCTTCACATCAGTGAAGATTCTTGTATAAGCGAAGCTGATGTGGAAAGAGCTTTAATGCTTTTACATACTACAAGTCCTTCTTTAATGCTTTTAGGCAGTCTTGATGCAGCCAGAGCTAATCTTCAAAGCTCTCGCGGTCAAAAACAATTATCACGCGCAATTGCTAATGCTAAATATTTACGTTCCGAAATCGATAAGATGAAAAATATTCATCAATTGAAATCAGGTTTTGGGTATAAAACAGATGTTACGAAAGTATTTATTAAGGCGGACGGACTTTCAGGTAAAAGATTAGAATCAATTTTAGAGATAGATTTCGGTATTGAAGTTGAAAGTGCTTCAGATGAAGGTATTTTGATTCTTTGTAATATCGGCAATAAGCGCTCTGATTTTGAGTATCTTGTAAGTTGTTTAAATAAAATAGATAATCATAATTACAAAGATATTTACTATCTTGAAAATAAAAAACACATGCCGATGTTAACCCCTATTATTAAGAAAAGTCTTAGAGAAGCTTATTTTTCACCAAAAGAGATTATACCGAAGTCTGAAGCTGTCGGAAGACTTTCAGGTGAAGTTGTAGCAGAATGTCCTCCGGGAATTTCAATTCTGTTGCCTGGTGAACTTATAACAGAAGCTCACCTTCCGTATTTGACAGATTACGATGTGATAGAGGTTTTGAAGTAGAAATTAAAGTTTTTTGATTTTTTGCCGTAAACATGCTCGGTTACTTTTTTAAATACGAAAGAGGTTCCCTATGTTTAATTCGGTAAACAATCCTTTTGGTCAAAGAATTGAGTCTGCTTTGTCAACAGGGCAAGAAAAACGCCAACAACAGCAGCAAGAACAGCAAGAAGAAAAAAAGTATCTTGAAAATGATGATAAAGATCAGGTTCAAATCGGAGAACTTCCGCCATTAACGGAAGATGAAGTTCTTTCAATGACTTATAATTATATTTCTCGATTAAAATCCGAGCACGAAAACGAACCAAAAATTATTGAAAAATTAGACAAATTTTTGAAAAAATTTGATGTAATGAAATTTATGAAACAGCATTCCGGTATGACAAGTGCAGATTTTCATATGATTATGTTTAATGAAACAGCAAATATTATAATGTAATTAGGGTTTATCTGAACCCTGCTGATTCTTTCATCATTTCTTTGGTTGTTCTGCCTGCACCGTCAATATAACATTTCCTGTATACATCATCTCTTCCGTCTTGTAATGAAGTAAAACGTACATCTTTAACATATATTTTACCATTAACCGTAACGGTTTCTGTTGGGGTTAATGAAAAAGGAAAAATATCTTGCCCCCATTTGTTAGGACCTTTACGTCCGTTAATGTCTATTGCCATTCTTCTTGCAAACCATTGACCGTCAGGATGATAGTAAGTCAAAAGAATCATACTGTTATCAAAAACATAAGCTCTTTTTGCATTTTTAAAATCTAAAATACAATTTTGTCTTGGCGCAGGATAATTTGCAGGAATACAACCTTCTTGACGCGGGTTAGTTTCGCAGGAATGAGTTGCTCCCATTGCTCTTGTAAATGCATGAAGAAATTGCGGACATTCTGTTCTTGCCGGCTGCGCAGGTATCCCGTTTATTCTCCAACCATATTCTGTTGCGTCGTTCATATCTATTTCATTGGTGTAACAAGCATATATGCTGCCTCTGTCATATTCAATACTTTTTAAAGCTGCATCCATTTTTGCAAAAGCTGATCTGAATTCTGCAAGCCTTGCTCGCTGTTGAACAGAAGCTCCTATGGTTGACAGGGTTAATGTCGCTAAGCACCCGATTAAAGTTAGTGTGACCATTATTTCAGAAAGTGTAAACCCTGATTTTTTTAAATTAATTTTCATAACCGATTATCCAACCATTAAAACTTATATTATTATTTTAACACATGTCGAGTGTTCAGTCAATTGATTGGGTTTTACCTACAATATATCCCAAGTTAGTACGATTACGAGCAGAATATTTCTGTAAAATTGAAGTTACATGAGCTTTTGTTGTATTGGGCGATATTTTAAGTATTTTGGCAATTGTTTTGTTGGTATGACCTAAAATTAAAAGTTCAGTAACGTCATTTTCTCTTTTTGTCAATTTATTATCCGTAAATAAATCTTTAGAATTTTCGAATCTTCCTAAAATATAAGCTGCTTGGGTTCTGTTTTTTACATTTAGTTTAAGTAATATTTGTGAGATATACGAACATATTGTATTTCGGCTAAAGTAACAAGTTTGTGAAATTTCTTTATTGCTGTAGCCTTTTGCCACTAATTCAAGAATATGAAACTCTGTTGTTGTAAATTGCATAAATAATTTGATTAAATCTTCCATAATAGTCATTCCTAAATTAAGTTCATACACGTGAACTACTTTACCTCCTAAATAATGTAATCTCAATGTACAGGTTCATAAGTGTGAAGTTTTATTAAAAATGAGAAAAAATTTAAAAGAAATAATATCAAAAAGAATAATTTACCTTCGCAAAGAACAAGATTTGAAAATGGAACAACTTGCCTACCAAAGTGGTATATCTAAGGGTGGTTTAAGTGAAATTGAACATAGTAAAAAACTTCCAAACTTATGTACGATTTCAAAAATTTGTGCCGGGCTGGGTATTTCTCTTTGTAAATTTTTTAATAATATTGCTTTTGACGATTACGTAGACGGGTTATAAAACATAAATTCATACTAATGAACTACAGCTTTGACTTCAGAATATAAGATTTATGTGTATTTCACATGTATGAAAGTATTTAATGATGACAAATGATGATTTTAATCAAATACTGTGTAAAAGAATTGTTGCTTATCGTAAACAACAGGGTTTGACGATTGAACAGCTTGCGTATCAAAGTGGTATTTCAAAAGGCGGTTTGAGTGAAATTGAACGAGGTAAGAAAGAACCAAGAGCGTATACTATTTTCAAGATTTGTCTGACTTTAGGTATTACAATGCATGAGTTTTTTAATTTTAAAGAGATAGAAGAATTTGCAGAAGAGTTTAAATGATACTTCCACAAGGCTTGACAAAAGGTATGGTATAGTAAATAATATAAGTGTAGGGGGAAGCCCTAAAGAAAGCTACTTCATTAGGACTTCACTTTGTACCCTATGATTTTATGAGTTTAAATAAAGTTCCAATATCTCCAGTATTGGGAC
Organism: uncultured Vampirovibrio sp.; assembly: GCA_910584405.1. Classification (GTDB taxonomy): domain Bacteria; phylum Cyanobacteriota; class Vampirovibrionia; order Gastranaerophilales; family Gastranaerophilaceae; genus Zag111. The sequence goes on along the minus strand of CAJUAL010000014.1, from coordinate 15,329 downwards.
TTTATTTTTGTATATTTTACAAAAAATATACAAAAGGTATTTAGCCCATATTATCATTATTTCACCTCCTCTCTAACCGATTTCTTTGTATAATCGTGTGTGTTAGCGGAAGTTTTAGGTACTTACCCTAATGATATTTTACCACAAACCTTCTTAAGCTCTCGGGTGGGTTTGGTCATAGACTTCTTTCATATGCTGCATTGATATGTGGGTATAGATTTGAGTATTTGAAATGCTGGCATGTCCGAGAAGTTCTTGTACAACCCTTAAATCTGCACCGTTTTCTATCAAATGTGTTGCAAAGCTGTGGCGGAACATGTGCGGAGTAACTTTTTTAGGTAGTTCAATTTTTTCGACAATGTTGTTTATCACATTGCGAATCATTTTTGTTTGAAGACGATAACCTGTTTTGTTTATAAATACAGGGGTTTCATCATTAATCGGAGGGAGCGTAAATCCTTTGGCTATCAGTGGTCGAGCAAAGTCTATGTATCCTTGCAGATAAGATTTTGCTCTGTCTGTTACAAGAATGATTCGTTCTTTTGCGCCTTTACCAAAAACCGTAATTTCGTTATTTTCAAGGTTAAGATTCCCGAAATTAAGTCCGCTGAGTTCTGATACACGCATTCCGCTTGCCCATAGCAGTTCTAAAATCGCACGATTTCTGTATCCTGCAGGTGTGTCTATATTTATGTTGCTTAAAATTTGTTCTATCTCATCCGTTGTTAGGAATTTGGGCAACGACTTCGGTCGTTTAGGGGATATTAAATTTTCGGCAGGGTTATTTTCTGTTTTTTTCTCTCTATTCAAGTATTTATAGAAGGTTCGCAGGGATGCAATCTTTCTTGCGACTGTTGTTTTTTTATAATTGAATATCTGAATATAATGCAAATATTCACGAATTTTTGAAAAACTTACCTGCTCGCAATCTTCATTTTCAAGCCAGATTAAATAGCTTAAAATGTCTGCATAATAAGCTTTTGCGGTATGCTGCGAAAAGTTCTTTTCTACTATTATGTATGATTTAAAATCATCTAAATCTTGTTTTGCTTTTGAAGTCAGTGCCATATGTTAACCTTGTTGCTTTTTTCTGACAACTATTATACAATAATTTTATAAGATTTAGAATAGTAATAAAATAAAAAGTAGGTGAAAACATGAATTGTAAAAAATTATTAGTTACGTCAATGTTATTGACAGCTTCTATTTTATGTGCAAATCCATCGTTTGTTTCTGCTGAACCTATAAAAGCTCAGGTTTCAAAAAGTTATGTTGATATAGACAAAATGATTGAATATAACAACTATGAAACAGCTGATCAGAAGTTAAAAGAAATTTTATCAAAAAATCCTAATGATTTGGATGCAAAAGCCTTACAATTGATTTCTCAGGCTAAACAGTATAAGTTGGCTCCTGCTCAGTCAGAATTGGACAAACTTTTAAAAAAATACCCTAACAAACCTGAATTTCACTATGCACAGGGTTTGGTTTATTTAATGAGAGAAACATCTTCTGATGTTGAATATATTAAAAATATTAAAAACCTTTCAGAAGCAGCTATTCAAGAGTTTGTTACAGCTGTAGGGTTAGACAGTACTTATTACCAAGCTTTCAACGCTATGGGTGTTGCAACTTTAAAACTCGGTAACAAAAAAGATGCACAGGAATTGTTCCAAACAGCATTGAAAAATAACCCGAATTTTGCACCTGCTTATGATAACTTAGGTAATATCGCAATGCTTGACGGAGATTTGGATCAGGCTGAAAAATATTATTTACAATCACTAAAATGCAACTCTCACAACCCGACTTCTATGTATCATATGGGTCAGGTTGAAGCAAGACGCGGTGATTATACAAAAGCTTTAACATGGTTAAACCACTCACTGCATATTAACCCGAACTCATCTCCTGGGTGGAATTTGCAAGGTGAATTATACTTAAAACAAGGCAACCAGCCTGCTGCAATCAATTCATTCAAAAAAGCAATTCATGTAAAACCTGAAAACTCTAAACCTTATATCAATTTGGCAGGCGTTTACGAAAGACGTTCTGACCATGAATTTGCTATGGAAGAATTAAAAACTGCTATTATTTTGAATCCTAATTACAAAGAAGGTATTTATAGAGTTGCTAATATGTCATTAGTTACTAAAAAATACCCTCAAGCACTTGAATATTATTCAAGATTATTAGGTGATGCAACTTATAATAACAATGCTATTATAGGCTTGGCAAATACATATTATGAAATGTCTAAAGATACAGCAGATTCAAGAGATTTTACAACAAATAAAGATGTATACCTTGCTTATGACTATGTAAATGAAGCTATTCAAAGAACTCCTAATGATTTGAAACTTCACTTGGCTAAAATTAAATTGGGTAAATTAACTCACCAAATGGAACTTACTCAGGATAATTTGAATTACATTGTACAATCTGCAAGCAACAGCTTAATGGATACAGTGATTAAAGGTGAAGCTTACCTTTCTTTAGGCAGAGAAAAAGATGCTGTTTATACATTTGAAAATGCTATTAATTTTGCAAACAGTGTTGATGATGAATTATACTTAGCAGAAATTCTTGTTCAGCACAAGCAGTTCAGAACAGCAAGAAAAGCACTTCAAAAAGTCTTAATGGCTGATCCTGATAACAGAATTGCATCAAACGGCATTCACTATATTGATTTGTGCGAAATGAAATCTAATGAGTTCTTTGAAATTGCACTTCGTCAATTTAAAGAAGGAAATTACGCATCTACAATTGAATACTGCAACAGATCAATCGACTTTTATCACAATGCGCCTTCAATTGCTAAGTTAAAAGCTCAAGCATATGAAGCAGAAGGAAACTATCAAGGTGCTGTTAAGTATTATACTCAATACTTGGCATTATCACCGAATGCAACTGATAAAGCTGCTGTAATTCAAAGGATACAAGTGTTCCAACAAAAGATATGATGAAAAAATTTGATATCAGAAAAACATTTGAAACGTTTATGAAAGAGCCTCTTAGTATTTTAACTGAGGGGCTGTTTCAAATCGTGAATATTCAGTCAAATATTTTTAATCAGGAAAGCTCGTTCAGTATTGATTTTGTAAAAAATAAAACACAGTTAACGGTCGTAAATAACGAAAAAATGTGTAATTTATTTCAAACAGTTTTGTATAAGAAAAAAGTTCAGGAAGTAAAAGAAAAAGCAGGGGCAAAGGGGTAAATTAAAGATATGAAACCATTTATGAATGCAAAGTTTTTAATTAGTGCAGAAAAATTAAGTCAGTGTCCTGAATATACCCTGCCTGAATTTCCATTATTAGGACGTTCAAATGTCGGGAAATCATCATTTATTAACGGTCTTGCAAATAATAAAAAGCTTGCAAAAACTTCGAATGTTCCCGGTAAAACAAGATTAATAAACTTTTTTAATTTTTCTGATGAATTTATGATAGCAGATTTGCCGGGATACGGGTATGCGAAAGTTTCTATAGAAGCGCGTAACAGGTGGCAAAAGTACTTAGAAGAATATCTTTTGAAACGTGAGCAAATTACTTCGCTTATTCAGCTTGTAGATGCGCGTCATGAAATTCAAAAAAACGATTATCAAATGAGGGAATGGGTTTTAGCTTATAATTTGCCTATTATAACTGTTGTGACAAAAGTTGATTGCATTTCAAAAAATAAGATTCAAAGCACACTGGCTCATGTTCGTAAAGAGTTTGGCGGAGAGATTTTTCCTTTTAGTGCGGTAGACAATCGTTATAACGAAAAGATTTTAGAATTTCTAACAAGCAATAAAAATGCCTGATTCTTTTACATACTACCAGGCAATAATTAAATTATAACTTTCTTTTTCATACATAGTTGCATTTTATGCATAAACTTTTATTAAAAGAATTAATATTTCAATCCCTATTTGTTTTAACCATGTGTATATAGAATATTAGATATAAAAAGTTTTTTCTATTACCTGTTTGGCTAATATCATTTTAAATATAAATGATGTTGTTTTTTGTGATATTATGAAAAAAAAGGAGAAAGACATGTATAATGTAAAATCAATTACTGAGGATTTATACTGGGTTGGAGCAAATGATAGACGAATTTCGTTATTTGAAAGCGTTTATCCTGTTCCAAGTGGTGTATCTTATAATTCATACCTGTTAATGGATGAAAAAACAGTGTTGTTAGATACTGTTGATAAGTCCGTATGTCATCAATTTATTGAAAATGTTGAACACCTTTTAGGTGACAGAACATTAGATTATATGATTATCAATCATATGGAACCGGATCATTGTGCTGAAATTGAAACAATTGTAAGGCTTTATCCTGAAGTTAAAATCGTATGTAATGCAAAAACTCAGACAATGATTAAACAATTTTTTAATTTTGAATTTTCTGATGGCCAGTATTTACTTGTAAAAGAAGGTGACACGTTAAATACGGGAAAACATAATTTAACGTTTTTATTTGCACCAATGGTTCATTGGCCTGAAGTTATGGTAACTTATGATACTGTAGATAAAATTTTATTCAGTGCTGATGCTTTCGGTACTTTTGGAACTGTAGACGGCAGTATTTTTGCTGATGAAGTGGATTTTGACCACAGATATATGGATGAAGCAAGAAGATATTATACAAATATTGTCGGAAAATATGGTATGCAGGTTCAGGCACTGCTAAAAAAAGCGTCTGGTGTTGAAATTAGTATGATTTGCCCGCTTCATGGTTATGTTTGGAGAAAGGATTTGGGCAAATTTATAGATAAATACCAAAAATGGTCAACTTACACCCCTGAAATCAATTCTGTATTAGTTGTATACGCCTCTGTTTATGGCGGAACCCAGAATGCAGCTGAGATTTTTGCAGGAAAATTAGCGCAAAACGGTGTGAAAGATGTTAAAATTTATGATGTATCTGTTACACACCCGTCTTATATTGTAGCTGATGCGTTTAAATATTCTCATATTGTGTTTGCATCAACCACTTATAATAACGGAATTTTTGTTAATATGGAAAATTTACTTCACGATATAGTTGCTCATAACTTACAAAACCGCAAAGTCGGAATTATCGAAAACGGTTCTTGGGCACCGGTTTCAGGGAAATTAATGTCAGAACTTATTTTAAAAATGAAAAATACGGAAATCATCGGTAGTCCGGTAAGCTTAAAATCAGCAGTAAATAAAGATAAACATGAAGAGTTAGAAAATTTTGCAAAATCAATTGTTGCAACAATGAAAGGAGAATAAGATGCTTGATAAGAAATTAGAAAATGCGTTTAATGATCAAATCAATAAGGAATTATACTCTGAATATTTATATTTAGGTATGAAAGCAATCTTTGCAGATCTAAATTTACCGGGATTCGTAAACTGGTTTGATGTACAAGTTCAGGAAGAAAGAGCTCATGCTATGGGTATGTTTGATTATGTTTTTGAACGTAACGGTAAAGTAACATTAGAAACAATCGACAAACCTGAAATTAAAGGTTCTACACCGTTGGAAGTTTTTGAGCAAGTGTTAGAACATGAAGAATTTGTAACTTCACGTATAAATGCTTTAATGGATGTTGCAGAAGAAGTTAAAGACAGAGCAGCATTATCATTTTTAGATTGGTATTTGAAAGAACAAGTAGAGGAAGAATCAAATGTAGGTGGAGTCCTTGCTAATTTAAGACTTATCGGTGATGATAAGAAAGCATTATTTATGCTTGATAAAGAACTTGCAACAAGAGTTTTCAACCCTCCTGTAATTGGTTAATTAAATTCTATTTATATAAGAGTAAAAGCTTCGGGTCAAATGCCCGAAGCTTTTTTAATGTAAATAAATGTAACTAATAATCATCAAGTACTAAAGTTTTGAATCATGCAAACCGACATGAAAAGTATGTGAAGGTATTGCGCTTAATAAAACTTAACAGGCCACAGGCCAGTAATATTGCATATTTAGGTATAAAGTATATAAGAATGATATAAAATGGAGTAAATTTTTGATTAAAAAAAACGTTAATAAAAATAAAGTGAAGAATAAATTTAGCAATTTAATATGAAAGGATGATTGAAAGATGACAGAAGTGAACAGTGTTGCTATTGAAAGATTGCAAGCACGCATTGCAGAATTACGTAAGCCTGAAAATGGCGGCGTTGAAAAAAACCGTGAAGAAATTACCCGATTAACTCAATTAATTTCGGATGCATTAACAGGAAAAATTGACAGTAATATGGTAACAGTGACAACCGATCAAACTAAGGGCGGAGATTTGTTTGTTCGCGGTACAGATTCTCATGTTGCAACAAGAGAAGATATAGCCGCTCAGGAAAGATATACACAAGATTCTGCAATTAAAGACGAATTTTGTAAACCAACAATGACAAAAGCAGAGTTTGAAAGATTTGAAAAAGAGTATAAAGATTTAAAAGAAGCACACGATAAAATAATAGATGAACAGGCAAAATTAGATCAACAAATGTCAGATTTAATATATAAAGGAGCTACAAAAACATCTCCTGAGTATATTGCATTAAAACAAAGACGCGATGCTGTAACAGCAAAATTAAATGATCCGAAGTTTAATGATTTAGGAGATATGGCTGTTCGAGTTGAACGTGAACGAGTATTGCAACGTGGTGCAGCTGGCAAAGGTGTTAAAGGCATCAGAAAAGCCGCTGAAAACAATGCTAAAAACATGACGAATGTAAACAATGTTGTAAAAGTATGCTTGAGCGAAGAAGAAAAACAGGCATATTTAGATAAAAATCCGTCAGTGAATGAAGATAATGTAAAAGTATTATCTAAAAAAGATTTCCGCAATTTAATGCAGATATATCGTAACGCGCAAGCAGCAATGGACGCTGCAGATAAAGCATATGGAAATAGCGAATTAACACCACAACAATATAAAGAAGTAAAAGAATATTTTTCAAAACATTTGGCAATATTCAAAAAAGAACCAGAAGGAGATGATATAAACTTCCGTGATATAGACCAAGAAGCAGTAAAAGATGTCTTGATAGATTATTCAGGTTTTGACCATAGATTTAATATAGATGAAAGTAAACAATTTGCTAAAGAATTAAATTCTAAAAAAGGTCAAATAGATAGCATGGTCAAGAAATTCGGTTTCGGAACAGAAAGCGGCGCAGGTCAACGCTGGAAAGCAGCCGGCATGGCATTTGGTATCACAGCATTATCAAATTTGGTAACAGGTTTGTTAAGTAAAAAAAGTGACCATGCTGAAGATTTCGCACAAACAGATAAATATGAATTTGAAGTATTTGATGGTGTAAATCATCAAGTAGAAACATTCCCTGATGAATTTGGTAATTTGGTAACAAAAGAAACCTGGGAAGCAATGCACCATACAGTCAAAGGTGGTGGAGATGTAGCAAGTGCAGTAGCTGATGCTTCAGTAAATCTTTTAGGCAGTATGAAAGGTGTCTTAGGTTTAATGGCAGGACCGGTAGCAGCAGGTTTGGCAGCATTCTTGCTATGTGATCCGAAAACAGAAGATGCATTTAACAGTATGCCTGTGGATAAAGCTCTAATGGATAAGACGATGGCAAATATCAAGGGCGATGATAATAAACTTATCATGAAGCAAATTCAAGACTTTGAATTAACAGGAAATAAAGCTATAGACTTAAGGATAAAAACAGCAATTTTAGAGGCCGCAATCGGTAAATCAACTTCTAAAGCAAATACTGAAGAATTATTGGCAGGATATGAAGCTATCAAGAAATTTAAAGAAACAATTCAAAAGATTGAAGTGCCGGATCCGTCTACACCTTCTGTACCATCCGTTCCGTCTGATCCATCAGTACCATCAGTACCGACAGTGCCATCTGTTCCTACAGTACCATCAACACCGTCCGGTCCTGAAAAACCAGAACTTGATGTTATTAACGAACCTACAAAAGAAGAAGTTCGTACAGAGTTACCGAGATTGAAATATAGAGAAGGAACATGGTACACATCTCACGGATATGTAGCAGAAGATGGTTCTAATCTGACTGAAGCCGAACGTAAAATGGTTCAAAAGGCGCTTAACCAAGATGAAAACAGAATTTCAGGTGTTGATACAAACGGTGACGGCAAGTTTGATTATCGCGATAAGAAAATTTCTTTACCAAATGAAATTACATTACCAAACGGTAAAAAAGTAAAACTTGCACCTGATGCGTATGACAGAATTATGAAATTACCGGCAAAAGGTGGCGGCGGTTCCGGAAAATATGGTAATGCAGCTGTTGTAAAAATCAATAATAATTATTATGTTGTTGATAAGAAAAATGATAATAAAAAGCTTGCAGGACCATTTAGAACTCAAGCCGAAGCAGAACAGAAAAAAGCTGAGTTGGAGGCAGCAGCAGAAGAAAAATAGAATAAAGACTTAACACTCAAAGAGCTCTTGATTATCAAGGGCTCTTTGTTTTACACAAAAAGAAAGTCTCATCAAATGATAAGACTTATAAATATACATTTACCCCACTTGTATGTTAACATATAAAATTTTCTTTGTCAAGTCTTATAGTTTTATAACAAAATTTATGTCAAATAAATGATTGATGAAATTAAAAAAATGATGTAAAATAACCTTATGAAGAAGGTGAGCATACTTATAATATGTTTAATCTTGACCCTTTTACCCGTTACGGCTAAACCGTCATCAGGCAAGAATGCGGAAAAAACAGATACCCCGAAGGTTTTTGTATACCATATTCCTGATGAAGAAGAGAAAGGGGAAGTTTCTGCTGAAGAAAATCTCAAAGAAAATGAAGATATTGTAAGTGATGATATAACAGAAGACACATCACATAAGGTTACTGATGACCAAACTCTTGAATCTGACGATAATTATGCGATTGATGATATGTACAGTGATGTGTTGTATGGTTATGCAACATATGAAGAGGAAGAAGAAAACGCGATTTCTTTAGAAGATGATATCAAAGATTTTCGCGAACTTAATCTGAAAACTCCTTCAAGAATCGAAGCGATAAAATTTAACGGATTTTCGCAAGCCTTAACCTTAAATAATAATAATTATTCAAAATTCAGTAATTTAGAATACAGTATCAAAGAGTTAGATTATGGTGTTTCTGAAAAAATGGGTGCATTTTCAGCCGGAACCCAATACGGACAAAAAATTACCTATGGGGAAGTAAGACAGTCCACAAGTTTGTATTCAAGATATGATATGAAATATGGTGCCATAAATACAGAGTTTGAAAAAACCGTCAATAGTACAAACGGTGATTTTAATGATTATTTTTCGTTTGCTCCCGAGCTTAAATTAGGTCAATACCTGTCTTTGAAAGAAACAATATCTGCTAATTTTGCCAAAAATATTAAAATTGCAGAGTTTGTTTTATCAATTAATCCTTTTGGCAAACGTGATTTTGACAGGTTTAAAATAGATTTGGGTACAAGTTCTGTGTTTGATGAAAATAATTCAATTGTTAAAACCAGATTTAAGATTGATACCAAATTCAAATTGTAAATTTATAAACATATTTTTGTAAGTTAACATGATTTTGTTTATAATTTATATAAGAGGGTTTAATATTGGTGCAAGAACACGTTGAATCAAAACCGAATAATCATAAACAAAAACAAAAAAGAAAAAAACTTAATTCAAAAACAGGTTTCTATTATTCTTTTTTGACTATAATTTTGATTTTTTGTTTAATTCAGATAGGTTATGGTGCGATATTAAATGTTTCAAAGATAATTTCTTACCAGGGCAAGGTTGTAACTCTTGAAAATTTACTAAAAAAAGCAAAAGCAAGAAATGAAGATTTAAAAGCAGAGAAAAAAGTTGTAACATCTGACAACAGTCTTGAAGGTATTGCAAGAAACAACCTTAAAATGGCAGGAGAAGATGAGGTTCTGATTATTATCAATAAAAAGGTGGAAGAACCTAAGAAAAAGAAGAATAAATGGGAATTTAAAGGTTTTTCGTTTAAAAAAGAGAAAAAACAGGTTGAACCAGTAGGAAATATTTATATTCCGCAAGAAGTTGTTGAAGAGTAGAAACGGATAATATTATGGAAAATATTCAAAGTATAGATTATATTAAACAAGCATTTGAACTGAAAACTTCAGGTTTGTATAAACAAGCAATAGAAATGCTTTATAAAGCCTTGGAAACAGAAACTGATAATATAGAAATTCTCTCACAAATCGGAGAATTATATTTTCTGTTAAACAATTATTCCCGTGCTAATCAATATTTTGAAAAGGTTTTACAAAAAGACGAAAACCATGAAAATACCCTGAAACTTACAAGAACAATAAAAGAGCGTGAAGGTGATTTGGATACTGTTTTAGCAGTTTCTCAGAAGCTTTTTGTTAATACTCCAAATAGCGAAAATTTAAAAGATTTGATAAAAATACTTATTAAATTAAAGCTGTTTTGTGAAGTTGATAAATATAAAGATTCAGAATATTTTACTCAAGAAGTTAAATTAGAATGTGCAAATGCGTATTACCAAAACGGAGAAATAGAGCAGGCAAAAGAACTTATTTCAACATGTGATGCTGATAATGAGAATGTACTTTTGCTTTGCGGAAAAATAAAATTTGATGAAAATGATTTTGAAGCAGCACAAGAGATATTTTCTAAGATAGGTAAAAATTCGCAAAATCCTGAAATTTTAAATTATTTAGGGCTTTTTGAACTGGAAAATATGAACTTTATTGAAGCGATAAAGAATTTTTCAAAAGCTGCAAACCTTGATAAATCTAACGCAAAATATTATTATAACCTTGGTAATGCATATTTTTATAACGGCTGGATAGACGAAGCTCAAAAAGCGTATTCAAAAGCACTTTATATATCGCCTGACAACCTTGATTACAGATATTCTTTGGCTTATTTATATTACGATAAAAAAGATTATGTAAAAGCAAAAAAAGAAGTTGATGCGATACTTGATATTAATTTGGAACACTCTCAGGCAAGAGTCTTAAGAGCATTGTTGTTAGCTGATAATAAAGATTTTATCGGTGCACAAAATATATTGGAAGATAATCTTAAAAAAGGTTTTTCTGATGATTTTACAAAAATTTCGTTAAGTAAGATTTATACAGAACTTAATATGTTTTCAAAGGCGGAAGAACTTGTTAATTCCGTTATTACAAACAACCCTGAAAATTTAAATTATTTAAGCGATTTAGCAAAAATTCACATAAAAGAAAAGAATTATGACAAAGCTCTTGAACTTGCTCAAAAGATTCTTAAACTTAATTCTAACTATATTTTAGGTTACATATTAGGTGCAAAAACCGCTCTTTTAAAAGGCGATTTAAATTTAGCAAAAGAATTCTCTCAAGAAGCTATTTCGCTTGATATAAATTGTTCGCAAGGTTATTATTATCTGGCGCTTGTAAGAGATAAGGAAAATGACTCAGATGAAGCGATTGAATGTTTAAAACGTGCGATATTGTATGATTTAAATAACGCTCTTTATTATAAAACCATGAGTGATTTTTATAAGAAAAAAGAAGATTACAAAACTGCGCTTGAATATATATCAGAAGCCCAAAATCTTGATGATTCAAATGAATACAAGTATTTGTATTCCGAATTGGTTAAGTTGAACCGAAAAGTTAAGAAATAATAAGTTAAAGTTTAAATCTTTTGATTTTGCAAAAAACATGGATATACTACATGATATGCAAGGGATTTAAGTAAAGAAAGAGAGATTATGGAAGTTTTTAAAACAATAAAGTATACCTTAGGAATAATAGCTGTTTTGTTGGCATTGCAACCCCCGGTATTCGCGGCATCAATGCCTGAAACATCAGTACCTCATCAGTATCCTGCAAAATATACACCCGAATATATTAAACAGATTACTCCTGCATACAAAGATGTAAGTAAAGATGAAGTATTTTATGTTGCACTTGATATGCTTAAAGATACGGAAGGAATGTTTTCCCGCAATGCGATTTTAGGAAGTAACCTTTCACAAAAACCGATGAAAATCGAGTTTAGAGATTTGAGTATGATAAATCCTCAATATGCAAATTTTGACGCATTAGGCTGGAAGAAAGGTAAGAATCTGTTTATTTATATTAATAAAAAACATAAAGATGCACCTGCGGGAGCTTTAGCAGCGTTATTATCTCACGAAGCTTTGCATCAGGATGAATTTAATTCGCTTGCCGAAGAAACTTACGCCTGGACAATGGAAGCGTTTGTTTGGGACGAAATTTTGAAGATTTATCCTGAAAGTAATCGTGAATCAAGTGCTTTGGTAAAACGTGAAAATACTTTGAAAAAGCTTTTAGAAAAAGGAAATTACACAAACAAATATATCAAAAAAGCTGTTGTTCAAAACGAAGGATACAAAAATCTTCCATCATATTCTCCGGGGTTTGATAATTTATAAAGATTTTTGAATAAATACTCAAGTTAATAAAAAAGTATATTGATTATAAAAAATCCTTGATGTTAAATAAGTACTATGAGAAGAAGGATTAAAGCAGTAATATTGTTAGCGGGTGCGGTGATTACATTATTTGCCGTAAACGCATTTTTTTTGAATAATCACAATCCTTTACTTAATGTCGAACAGCAAAGTATAAATACCACTCAAATGTCACCGCAAAGACTTTTTGATTATACATGGCAGTTGGTAAAAAATGAATATTATGACCCGAATTATAACAAACAATATTGGGTAAGGTGGAAAAATCATTATCGCGGTAAAATTAAAACCGAAGATGATGCTAAAGTCGCAATAGAAACAATGCTTGCAAGTCTTGATGATCCGTATTCAAGGTTTATGACAAAAGAAGAATTTGCGCAGCAGAATGAGTCAATTACCTCAAAAATTTCAGGGATAGGGGTTAATATCGTCAATAATTCAGGCAGGATTAAAATAATTAATGTTATGGAAAACACGCCTGCGCAGTTTGCTGATTTGAAAGTTGACGATACAATTATTGCAATTGACGGCAAAAAAGTCAGCGGTTTATCACTTGCAGAAGTTGCCAACCTTGTAAAAGGCCCTATTAATACTTTTGTAAGTATAGATGTCTTGCGTGATAATGAATTGTTAAAGAAAAAAATTATAAGAAAAGAAATTACGATAAAAACTGTCAAAAGTTCTACAGATAAACAAATAGGATATATCCAAATTTCAAGTTTTATCAGTAACTCAACACCTAACGAGTTTTTGGAAGCCTTGGAAAATACAACGGATTCTAAAGGTTTAATAATAGATTTGCGCGGAAATACTGGTGGTCTTTTGCCTAATGCGATATTTATTTCTAATATTTTTATTCATAAAGGTAAGATTGTCAGTATAGTTGGTCGAAACGGTTATCATTTCGATATTATGGCTGAGGATAAAAATGTTAATATAGATAAGCCTGTAATCCTGCTTGTAGACGGTGCAAGCGCAAGCGCAAGCGAAATATTCTCAGGTGCGATGAAGGATTACCATAAAGCAAAACTGATAGGTACAAAAACATACGGAAAAGGTATGGTACAAAAAATTATTCCTATGCCGAACGAAACAGGAATAAACCTTACGATAGCAAAATATCTGACACCGAAAGGAAATGATATAAATAAACTGGGAATAAAGCCTGATATTGAGGTTCCGCTAAAACGTAAAGATATATTAGAACGACATGACACTCAGCTTGAAAAAGCAAAAGATATGATGACTGAGATGATTAGTCTAAGTAAATAGGGGAATAAGGAAATAAGTGAATAAGTTCGTTACAGATTGTGTCACCCTGAACTTGATTCAGGGTCTATCAATGCTGATATATTCCTAGCAAACTTCATTGATGCCTAATATCTTTACCCCTTACGTGAAGAACCAACAAGGATAGATTCCGGATCTGTCTTGGTTTATTCGGGATGGCGGAAAGTTCTCAGCTTTCCGCCATCTTACGGGCTGGGTTCGCTACGCTCACGCGGCGCCCTACCGAAAATCCGCAAGTCCGGAATGACGTAATATTTAGTCGGTGGGACCACCCTACTTTTCTATCTTGCAATTTTCAACGGCACCTTATATATTTACCCCCCTCACCCTTGACATGTAATTATGTCTTTCGTATATTAAATATACGGATAAGGTGGCGACATGGCCAAGTGGTAAGGCAGAAGCCTGCAAAGCTTTTATCCCCCAGTTCGAATCTGGGTGTCGCCTTTTTAAAATAAAAAAGTTCTCTTAAATGAGAACTTTTTTTGTGTCTTTTTATTATTGCAACATTTTAATCAAAATGTTGCAATAGTAATTATACTTGAATTTTACCATAAACATAATTATTTATAAAATTAGAATTTATATTATTACATTTATTGCAAAAATAGCCTACACAGCTAATAACTATGTATTTATATCACTACTATTATAGATGTACAACATTTTGATTAAAATGTTGAGATATTGAAACTGGAAGGCTTTATGAATACTGAAAGAAAAAATAAAAAAATTTCTGTAATAATTCCAATATATAATGCGTTAGAGGATTTAAAACTTCTATTAGTATTATTGAATGCGAATTTTGATTTTAATATTGGTGAAATTTTTTTGATAAACGATTGTTCAGATGAAGAAACTACAAAATTTTTAGTGGAATTTTCAAAAGAAAATTCTCATTATAAATACGTAAAAAATGATGAAAATTTAGGGTTTGTAAAAACTTGTAATCGTGGAATGGAATTAGCTTCAGGAGAAATTGTTGTTTTATTAAACAGTGATACTAAAGTTCCATCAGGTTTTTGTGAGCGTATAATCAAATGTTTTGAATCGGATTCTCAAATAGGTATAGCTTCACCTGTTTCATCTTGTACTTGTTCATATTTTATACCTCAGCCTAAAAGTATGGATTTAGAAGATATGAATAAACTTTTGCAAGAAAAGCATACGTGTACATATCCATTAATCCCTGCAGCAGAGGGTTTTTGTTATTGTATAAAAAAAGAAGTAATTGAACAACAAGGGTATTTGGATACGGTATGGGGAAAGGGCTATCATGAAGAGGTCGATTATGCATATAAGGCAATAACAAATGGTTGGAAAAATGTTTTAATAGATGATTTGTATGTATATCATAAAAGACAAGCTTCATTTGGTTCTGAAAGACGAGCTGAATTGATTAGGCAAAACGACCCGTTATTTAAAGAGCGCTGGGAAGGTTTTAGGGAAAATTATACAAAGGAAAATAAACTTGTAAATCCTGTTGTTGCGATAGAAAAAGAGATGTTTCCAAAAGGGAACCCAGCAAGACCAAAGATTGGTTTAAAGCCGATAGAAAGAATTTTTTCGATAACAAACTCCGAAGACAAAAGGCATAAA
>CAJUAL010000013.1 GCA_910584405.1 uncultured Vampirovibrio sp. | reverse complement strand
GGTCTTGAAGGTGTAATCATTCAAGAAATGGTTAAAGGCAACCGTGAAATGGTTTGCGGTATTGCAACAGATCCTCAATACGGTCCTATGATGATGTTCGGTTTAGGCGGTGTATTTATTGAAGTTATGAAAGACGTAACATTCAGAATCGCTCCTCTAACAGATATCGATGCTAAAGAAATGATTAAATCAGTTAAAGCATACAAATTGTTAGAAGGCGCTCGTGGTACAACTCCTGCTCAAATGGATCAAATCGAAGAAACATTATTGAGATTATCTCAATTAGTTCACGATTTCAGCTTCATCGATGAGCTTGATATCAACCCATTATTAATTTCTGAAAAAACAGGTGAAGGTATCGCTGTTGACGGACGTATCAAAGTAAGATTAGAAGAAGCAAAACAAGCAATTGCATGTGAATGCGGTTCTTGCTCTTGCTGCCACTAATTTTTAAATAAATTATATCCCGATTCCCATTGCGGGAATCGGGATTTTACCTCAATACCCTATAAGAAATATAAATAGAAAGGTTTGTAAAATGAAAATTTTCAGAGTGATTTCTGCTGCAAGATGTGCGGTTACTGACAGATATTATATAACTCGCGGTGCTAAAGGAAAGTACCCTTTGGATAGTGAAAATTATTATAATATATTGGTTAGAGAATCAGGACCGTCTACTCATAATCCTGTAAAAGTCGCAAGAAATTTTTATACTGCATATCAACATAATATAGAACGTATTAAAAAAACAGAACAAATGATGCATATGTTTGACAAACCATCTTTGCCTGCAAGAATTTATCATAGAATGTTTAAGAAATAAAAAAAACAGCATTAGAAATAAGTATTTTACTGTTTATATAACTCCGGGCTATGCCCCGGAGTCTATTAATGTTTATGGTAAAACTGAAAAAGAAGATAAGTTCGTTAAAATTCAGGCATCCTAAACTGGTTTTAGAATCTTATAATTTATAAGTTCAAATGGGTAATTAAAAACGTTAAATAGACCTATTGTTCAAAATTATTTGTAATTTCATGAATATATTCAAGCATTTGAGCAAAATATTTTAAATCTGAATTGCCGTTGATTACCAAGTCAGCTTCTTTTCTGAACGGTTTAACATATTTTTCTCCCGCTTCAGCTATATAATGCCAATGTTTTTCGGCATTTTCTTCGCTCTGGTTACGTTCTTCAACTGCTCTATTCATAAAACGGCTTTTTCTTAATTCGTTTTCTGTTTCAACATAGATTTTTATGTCAAATACATCTTTAACGCCTTCATACATTGTAGCTATACCTTCTACTACGATAATTTTTTGAGAAGGAACATCTATTGCTTTTGGCATGGAAATTCCTGTACCGTTAGGAAGATACATTGGAGCTTTAATATCAAGACCGTCGGATAAATCTTCTAAATCAGAATGCAGGATGTCCAGTTGGAAACTTGTAGGGGCGTCAACGTCATAACCGTTATCTCTTAAGTTATCGAATGTTCCGTATTTGTTAATCAAAGTTGAAATATCATTGAAGTAGTTATCCGTACTTAAAACGGTTACAGGCATGGACAGTTGCTCAATTACGTTTTTAATTTCATGGCAAATTGTTGATTTACCTGAGGCTGATTCACCTGTTACGCCTATCAAAAGTCGCTTTGACGGATTATTTATCAAACGTTTTGAAAATCTGTTGATAAAGTCAGGGTTAATGTTATTTATCAGCGGAATCGGCTGTTTCTTATCGTATAAAAATATCTGTCTGAATTTTGTTTGAAGATAGAATGCTAACAATTCCCTTCCCGATTTTGAGTTAAAATCCGGTTTAAAGATTTTATCGTTCGGGTTTAGTTCTTTTCCTATTAATAATTCCATACTTTTTCCATGTATTTTCTGATATAGAACATATAATACATGAGAAAAAACTTTTTTGCTAGTATTTTGTTAATATTTTTATTATAATTATTTATATAAAAAGAGGGGGAATTATGGATAATCTTAACAAATATATTGAACATACGTTATTAAAACAGGACGCTGTGAAGGCTGATTTTGAAAAACTTTTTGATGAAGCAAAAGAAAATAGCTTTTTAGGGGTTTGTATAAATCCGTGTTATGTAAAGTTTGCAAAAGATTATTTGAAAGATTCGGATGTGAAAATCGTTACCGTTATTGGATTTCCATTGGGGGCAAATACAACAGAAACAAAGATTTTTGAAACGATTAATGCTGTTCGTGACGGTGCTGATGAAATTGATATGGTAATAAATGTTACTAAGGTAAAAGAACGTGATACGAATTTTGTTGTTGATGAAATCAGACAGATTAAGGCTGCTTGTCAGGGGCATAATTTAAAAGTTATTATTGAAACGGATTTACTTGATAAAGATGATATAAAATATGCTTGTGAGTGTGCTGTTAAAGGCGGAGCTGATTTTGTTAAAACCTCAACCGGTTTTGTAAAAAACGGAGTTGGCGCAAAGGCAGAAGATGTTGAATTAATGTTTAATACTGTAAAAGATGCGGGATTGCAGGTTAAAGCTTCAGGCGGAATCCGTGATAAGGAAGCTGCAATTGCTATGATTAAAGCCGGTGCTGTTCGTTTAGGAACAAGCAGTGGTGTTAAAATCGTTGCAGGATAAATATTAACAAATATATTAAAAACCATGCTATAATGTAATCACTCGGAAAGGAACTATCTGTCATGGGTGATGAAGATAAGCAGTTTGACGCCACCCCTCGAAAACTCGAGCAGGCAAGAAAGGAAGGTCAGGTTGTTAAGTCTAAGGACTTTTCAACAGCTGTTTCGCTGCTTGTTTTGTTTTCTGTAATTTTTGGTTTGGCTCCTTTTATCTGGAATCAGATTGTACAGGTTTTTACGCTTTTGTATGAGCAGATTCCTAATGCCCATGTTGAGCAAATTGGGTATACATATATTCTGATTATTGCAATAAAAGGTGCTGCACTGATTATCGGACCGATTTTGGCAATTGCGTGGTTTGTGGCTGTCATGGCCGATTTTATTCAGGTTGGACCGTTGATTGCTACAGCTCCTTTGATGCCGAAGTTAGATAAACTTAATCCGACAAAATATTTTAAAAATATTATGTCTATTAAAACACTTTTTGAACTTTTTAAAAACATAGTTAAGGTTATCATTTTAGGTTATATAGGCTGGATGGTTTACAAAGACCATATCGAAAGTATTTTGATGCTGGCATCTGTTGATAACAATTTTGCTGTTATGATTGAGTTTGGTAAGTTAATTACAGAGTTTATCTTTAAAGCTTGTATTGCCTTTTTGGTTATTGCTGCTGCCGATTACGGAGTTACTAAGTGGAAGTTTTTAAAAGACCAAAAAATGTCGTTTAAAGAGATAAAAGACGAATACAAAAACTCTGAAGGCGACCCGCAGGTTAAGGCTCAACTCCGTCAAAGACGTATGCAAATGCTTCAACAAGGTGCAATGGATGCTGTTCCGACGGCTGATTTTGTTGTTACAAACCCGACTCACTTTGCATGTGCTCTTAAATATGTCGCAGAAGAAATGGATTCTCCTATGCTTATTGCTAAAGGAACAGAGCTTATTGCAAAAAAAATTATTTCTATTGCTAAAGAACATAATGTTCCTGTTATTGAAAACCCGCCTGTAGCAAGAGCATTGTTTAGAATGGTTGATATTAATCAGCCGATTCCGCCCGAACTTTATAAAGCGGTTGCGGAAATATTAATGTTTGTTTATAAGATGAAAAATACATCAAATAAACGACCGCTAAATTAATATATTGTAGTATTATTGATTTGTAAAATTATGACAAGAGCAGAAGACAAAAGAAATTTACAACATTATATAGACATAGTGCAAAAAGTTGCAAGAGTCGAGCATAGACGTATCCCGTCACATATGGTCGAATATGAAGAACTGCTTTCTATCGGTATTATCGCTATTCAGGTAATGATTAAAAATAAAACTCCCGAACAGCTTGAAAAATACAATTCTGCATATATCGCAACTGCTGTACGTTGGGCTATAAGAAATGAATTAAGAATAAGATATAAATGGTATTCTTTAAAACACAAAAGCGAAGAAGAATACGACGAAGATGAAGCAGTAGAAGGTATGGATATGAAACAGGCTAAAGTTCGTGAAGCAATTTACGAAACAATCCTGTCAATTGACGGTCTTGCTGCTGCAGCCAGTGATAATGATTCACCGTTTGATTTTGTTAAAGACCCGCATGCTATGCCTGATGAAAATGCGGAACTTACAGAAATGGGTAAAATGATAAGAACTGCTATTTCTAAGTTGCCGCCAAAAGAAAGAACTGTTGTTGAATACAGATTCTACAGAAATATGCAGGTAAAAGATATTGCAACACAAATCGGGCTTTCACCTTCGCGTGTAACACGTATTGTACAGTCTTCACTAAATACTGTAAGAGAATACTTGAATGCTCACGAACAATACGGGTATTAGAGGTAAAATATTACTTCCACGGATAGCTTTTATCAATTTCCCAGCCTGCACGCCTGATTTTTTGCACAACAAGTGCTTGTTGTTCTTGTACAGTTGTTATTAACGCAAGCATTACTTGTTACGTAGTGCTCAGGTTGAACTGAACCGCCTTTTTTATCAATAATTCTGTTTAAAATAAATACATCTTGACCGATTATATTTGGGTTTTGACCTTCATTTAGGTATATATATTTGAGTTGCTGTAGTTATGTTGTCAATACTGCCTTGATCAACAAATATTATATATGTGGATAAAGGTATAAATGCAGGTTTGACAACACGTACTATTAGCCGAATAGAATGCGGAACAATTGACCATAAGTATTCAACTCTTTTATGAATAGCAGAGGCTTTGGAAATCGACTTAAGAGATTTATTGATGTTTACTTTATGAAATTAAGTCTGCCTTAATCAACGATTTGTACTCTATGGTCGTCTGTAATTTCTATCGGCTGGTCAAGTTTTTTGATGTAATCACAAGCCAGTTTGTTTTTATCTAAATCAAATTTTTGTAACACAAAATCCGGGTTTTTATTGCTTTCTAAATAGCCGTCACCGCCTGTTGCATAAAAATCGTCTGCCGCTACTGTATATTTTTTATCTGCTGACGGGTTATTTATGTCAATCTTGTGAGATTGATTGTTTTTGTCGATAAATTCCATTTCCAAAAGCTCACCTTTTTTGTTTGCTTTATATTTTAAGCCTGAAACAAGCAGGATTCCGGGTTTGTTTGAACTTTTGGTTAATGATTTTAAACCTACTTTTATTGAATCTACGATTTGTTTTTCTGAAAGGTTTAGAATCATCATTTTGTCTTCAAATGGTGTGATATCGGAAATTAATCTTGTATCAATCGGACCTTGGGAGAAACTTCCGCGGATATTTCCCGCATTAAGAATACCTATATCCGTACCTAATTCACTTCTCATAGCATCTGCTATAAGGTTTCCGTGAGGGTTGTTTTCAATTAATCTGTTTTTAGGCGGAGGAACAGCTTTTGCTACTCTTCCGATTTTTTCAGGTTTGCCTAAAATATCTTCTACTGAATCTTTAATGAATAACGGTCTGTTAAATTCGCGGGTTTTAATTATATTATTTTGCGCTTTTTTAATTACGCCATTTTGGTCAAAATCAACGTTTAAGATACCGAGATTTTCGCCGTCTTTCCCTGCTTGGGTAATAATTACAGGCTCACTGCGTTTTGAATAGAATAAGTTTTTACCTTCTTCAATTCCTTGAATTAAATCGTGAGTATGAGCACCGAAAATCATGTCAATACCTTCGGTTTCTTGAGCAAGTCGTTTATCTAACTTTGTTCCGCCGTGAGATAAGACGGCAATGTGTTTGATTCCTTTTGCTTCAAGCTGCTTAACTTCGTCTTGAACAAGTTTTATTGTTTCATCTGTTGTTGATATAGTAAAATCTTTTAAAGTGTCATTCATTTTAACACGTTCTGTCATATCAGGCGGAGCAATACCTATAAGACCGTATTTAATTCCGTCTTTTTCAACGATTGTGGATTTGTCGATTTTACCGTATACTGGTGAATTTTTATCAACGGCAACATTTATTGCAAGCAGTTTATAATTTGCGTTATCTAAAAGTTCTGCCATTTTTTTAGGGTCAGTAACATCAAGTTCGTGGTTTCCGAGGGCTGATGCGATAAATCCGCTCCAGTTCATAAATTGGTTAGCAACTTTATTGTTTGTGTAATTTGCGCCTAAGATTATATCGCCTGAAGATACTTTAAATTTTGAAACATTATCTGTACTGTTTTTGAAGAAATTTTTTGTCAGATAATGCGCAGGCAATCTGTCAAATTCTTGAGAAATATTATAGATACGTTCCATATTGGTCATTTTACCGTGAACGTCGTTTACATAAAGCCAGCTTGTGTGTGTATATTTCGGGTCTGAAATCGTTTGAGTATATACAGGCTTTGTTACTGTCGGGTAAATGTTGGTTGTATATTTTGGAGCTGGTGTTGTGTTATTAGAACCGTTAGGAGCAGGTTGTGGTTTAACCGAGCTTGGTTTATTTATTATTGCAGTTTGCGTTATGTTTGGTAAGTTTATCATATTCTACCTCACTTGCTTAAAAACATCTAAAAATAAAAATTGCTTGATTAAAATGTTTTATTAACAAAATGTAATATTTGTAAAATCGCTATTGTTGTAGTATGATTAATTTTGCACATTTAAAAGAGGAAGTATAAATATTATGTCAAAACAGAAAGCAAACATTGCTATTTTAGGCGCAACAGGTGTTGTTGGAAGAGAAATTACAAAAATTGTTGATGAGTTAAATATAGAATTTAATACAATAAAGTTTTTATCAAGTGCAAAAAGCGCAGGTACAAAAATTGAATTTCAAGGTAAGGAGTATACTGTTGAAGAAGCAAAACCAGAAAGCTTTGACGGTGTAAATATTGTGTTGGCATCAGCCGGCGGTTCTACATCTCAAAAATTTGCTCCTGAAATTGTAAAACGCGGCGGAGTTTTGATTGATAATTCATCTGCTTTCAGAATGGAAAAAGATGTTCCGCTTGTTATTGCCGGGGTAAATAATGAAGATTTACGTCTTCACAAGGGTATTATTGCAAATCCTAACTGTTCAACATCTCAATTAATGCTTGTTTTGGAACCGTTGAAAAAGTTTGGTATTAAAAGACTTATTATATCTACTTATCAATCTGTGTCTGGGGCAGGGCTTGCGGCAATAAATGAATTGCGCGATGATACTAAAGCAAATTTGAATGGTGAAGTCTTTGAAAATAAATGTTTCAAAAAACCTATTTCATTTAATATTATTCCGCAAATTGATGTATTTTGTGAAAACGGTTACACAAAAGAAGAGATGAAAGTTGTTAATGAAACAAGAAAAATTCTTCATTTTGATGAAAGTGTAAAAATTTCTTGTACAGCAGCAAGAGTTCCTGTATTTAGAGGTCATTCGGAAGCTGTTGATATTGAGTTTGAACAAGAAGTTACACCGGATGAAGTGCGTGAAATTCTTAAAAATTCATATGGATTGACTGTAATTGATAACCCTGATAATTTTGAATATCCGACAACTCGTGATGCTGACGGTGTAGATCCTGTGTTTGTTGGCAGAATCAGAAAGAATATAGCGTTTGATAACGGAATTTCTTTATGGTGTGTGGCTGATAATCTTAGAATCGGTGCGGCTTTAAATACTGTAAGAATTTGTCAAAAAGTTATAGAAATGGAGTTGTACTAAATTATGGCAAAAATAGGAGATTTGGTCAGCTCATTAAAAATAGGTTCTAAAAAGTTTAATAATATTGAATGGTGGGCGACAAGGCACAAGTTGAAAAAACAGGTTAAGCTGAACGAGTTGTGTAAGGCTAATGCGGCATTTAACTGTTCATACAAAGTTAATACCGCGGATAGTTTTACATCTGTCAGTGATGTTATAGCTTCAATGAACAGGCATTCTTTATCTTCAGATTCTGATTTGGCACCTTGGAATCCTATGCTAAGACCGTTTAAACAATTGGTTGTATTTAAGAAAAATAAGTAAGAATTTTTAACTTTTGTTAACAATTCCCGAAAATTAATCAATTATTATTTTTAGCTTTCTTTATTATGACAGAAAAAGGAGAAAATTATGAATATAAGTGATTTGAAGATTGGGAATGTGTGCGATTCTTCGGAAGAAAATTTTTCAGATGTTTGTACGGTAGGTGAGTTTCTGAAAAAGTATGGAAAAGTTGAAATCGATGAAGAAGCTTTTGAAAAACAATTAGAATATTTAGATACAATTGTTAAGTAAGCAAGAATTAAGCCCTCGTTTGAATAACTAAACTGGGGCTTTATATTACTTTTTGTTAATAATCGGGGTGTTTAAGTCGTTTTTATTGTATAATCGTAAAAGTAGAGGGATATTTTATGGGTCAGCTTTTAAGACGGGAAAATGTTGCAAGTTTTATTCATAATCTGCAAAAAAGCGGAAAAACGGTTGTTGCTACTAACGGCTGTTTTGATATCCTGCATGTCGGGCATGTAAGATATTTACAGAAAACAAAATCTTTTGCGGATTATTGTATTGTGCTTTTAAATTCTGATAAGTCAGTCCGTTCAATAAAAGGTCCGACTCGCCCAATCAATAATGAATCAGATAGAGCAGAAATTTTATGTGCATTGTCTTGTGTAGATTATGTGGTAATGTTCGATGAGGATTCTCCGCGTAATTTACTTGACGAAATCAAGCCTGATGTTTATACAAAAGGTGCTGATTATACCATGGAAACCCTGCCTGAGGCTGATATTATGAGAAAAAATAATACAAGGGTTGAATTTATTACTTTTGTTGAGGGTAAATCAACAACTAATACTATTGAAAAAATGAAGAATAATTAATAAGGAGAAAAATGATGAGATCATTTACAGTAGAAGAGATTACACAAATTGTCGGAGGTATGTTAACTAAGGTTGAAGGACCTGAAATTACTCATATTGCACCGCCTGCCCTAAGTGATGAAAATACTTTGGCGCTTGCTTTAGGCGAAGAAGAGATTGCTAATCTTGCAAAATCAAAAGCTAAAGCAGCATTAGTTCCGCTAGGTGTTCAAATTGACGGGTTTACAACAATTGAAGTTGAAAGACCAAGACTTGCAATGATGAAATTGTTAAACTTGTTCTACGTTCCTCCTGTTGTGAATAAAGATATTCACCCTACAGCAGTTGTCGATCCTTCTGCAAAATTAGGTCAAAATGTTTGTATCGGACCTAATGTTGTTGTTTCTCCTAATGCTGTTATCGGTGATAACACTAAAGTTTTAGCTAATTCATACATCGGAAGCAATGCTAAAATCGGTAACAATTGCTTCTTCCACCCGGGTGTAAATATCGGTGACAGAGTTCAAGTCGGTAATGATGTAATCTTACACCATGGTGTTTCTTTAGGTGCTGACGGATTCAGTTTTGTTACTGAAAATCCAAGCAACCTTGAACAAGCAAGAAAAGATGGCGAAGTTAAAGAAAATGATGTTGAACAAGTTATTTTCAAAATTCCGTCAATCGGTTCAGTTGTTATCGGAAATAATGTTGAAATCGGTGCTAATACCGCAATTGACCGTGGTACAATCGAAAATACCGTAATTGGTGATAATACAAAAATTGATGACTTGGTTATGATTGGTCATAACTGCCGTGTAGGAAAAGGCTGTTTAATCGTTTCACAAGTCGGTATTGCTGGCAGCTGTGTAATTGGTGACAGAGTTGTTATAGCAGGTCAAGCAGGGCTTGCTGATCATATTTCAATCGGCAGCGATACTCTTATTGCTGCTAAAGCCGGTGTAACTAAGAGTTTCCCTGAAAAATCAATTGTGGTAGGTGCTCCTGCGGTTCCTAGAAAAGAATTTATTAAACAATTGAAAGTTATGAAAGATGCTCAAGATATCTTAGCTAAGTTCAGAAAATTTGAACCGATGTTAAAATCTTTTGAAGAAGCTCACAGTGAAGTTGAGGTTAACAGCTAAGAATGGTTACTTTAAAGAAAGAGGTAAAACTTGTCGGTAACGGTTTAATGAAAAATAAACCGTGTGAAGTAACTTTGTTTCCTTCAAATTCAGGCAAGATAAGATACTTTGTTAAAGATAAAGATTCTTTTGTAGCTGATGTTGATAATGTTGTATCAACTGACCATTGTGTTGTTATGGGTACTAAAAAAGCTCGTGCAATGCTTACTGAACACTTATCGGCAGCTTTGGCTTTTTGTCATGTGGATTCTGTAGATATTTGTATGACAGAAGAAGAAGTTCCGATTCTTGACGGAAGTTCTCTAAAATGGGTTGAAGCTATAAAAGAAGTCGGTACTGATAAGCCTTTCTTTGCGAAAGAAAAGTTCTACACTGTGTCAGAGCCTGTTTATTATTTAAACGGTAAAACAAGTCTTGTGATTCTGCCGAGTGATGATTTATTTATTTCTTATGCCGTTAATTATAATCATCCTGATGTAACAAGACGTTTTGTGAATTATAATCCGCGCAACAAGTACGAAATTATTGAAGCAAGAACTTTTGGTTTCTACAAAGATTTGAAAAAATATCAAATGCTTGGGTTTGCGCAAGGGGTTACTCAGGAAAATACCGTCGGATTTACTGATGACGGAGGTTATACAACAGAGCTTCGTTCTGAAAATGAACAGATTAAACACAAAATTCTTGATTTAATCGGTGATTTGTATTTAACGGGTGTTAATCCGCTGAATTTAAGATGTCAGATTTTAGCAAAGGAAGCAGGGCATGCTGTCCATGTTAAAACTGCAAAAATGTTGAAAGACAAGTTAATAGAAATATAAGGAGAGAAAAATGACAGAAGAAATTAAAGAAGAAGTAATATCGATGGATATTCAACAAATTATGGAAATGCTTCCTCACAGATATCCATTCTTATTAGTTGACAGAATTACAGAATGTATTCCGGGAAAATACTCAAAAGGTTACAAAAATATGACTATGAATGAAGGATTTTTCCAAGGTCACTTCCCTGGTAATCCTATTATGCCTGGGGTTTTACAGCTTGAAGCTTTAGCTCAATGTTCAGCTCCTGTATTGTTGTCTTTACCTCAAAATAAAGGTAAATTGGCACTATATGCCGGTGTTGACGGTGTAAGATTTAAAAATATCGTAAGACCGGGTGACAGATTCGATATGGAAATCGAATTAACAAAAATCAAAGGACCTATCTGTAAAGCTCACGGTATAGGAAGAGTTGACGGAAAAGTTTGTGTTGAAGCTGATATGACATTTGCTTTAACATAGTAAAAAAGAGGAACCGTTAGGGTTCCTCTTTTTTTTATTATTATTTGTTATTAGTCTTCGTATAATTCAGGTCTGACTTTTGCAAGATCTGAATTTGTGTTTTCAAACATTTTATCATCGAATCCGCGGAAACCGAATTTTCCTGAAAGGATATCTCTTAATTGAGAAGTGATTTTATCTGCTAAGCTTAATGCTGCACCTGATGGAACTGTTGTTTGAACAAGTTTTCCGTTAGTTTTATTACTTCTAAAATAGTATCCGTTTTCTTTATCCATATAACGAACACTTACGGCGTTACTGTTTTTGCTTGCAGGTGTTATATATATGTCAATATTATTTTCATCTGCTGCTTGATATTCGTCACTGTATGATATTGCATTAATTACTGAATTACTAATACTTTTTTGTGTTCTGGTCATATTTTCATCGTGTACGTAAAAACCTTTAAATGCGGGTGAAATGTTATTAGATATATTCATTATGCCTCCTTTTATTTCTTTTAAAACCCCTCATTGACAAATTTGTTAGTTTTTCTTACTAAGATTAAGAAATGTAACAAAAATAACCATCATTGAAATATATAAAATAGTATATACTTTATATATATGAGAGCATTAAATAAACACGAGAGATATTAAGAACACAAGAAGAGAGATTTCAAAAATCCGTTTAAATAAAGCAAAGAGAGAACGTTATTCCTATTCCTAATTCCTAGAAAAGATTTTCACCCCGCCAAAAGCGGGGATTTTTTTATATTGACCCATTTACCCCTTAGCCCAGATATTTTTGTAAAGTTTCTCGGTTGAATACTTCTACACTGTTTTTAGAGTGGATAAATATCATGCAGCTAATAATAGATTTTAGGGTATCAAAGTCTGAAAATGACATTTTTGTACGTAAATCTTCCATATTATTGGCAAGAAATTCCATGATAATTGTTTTATCGTTATAAACAAGTGATGAAAAATAATCAAAAGATTCTTTGGATTTAATACCTTCAAGATAAATTATTTGCGGGTCTTGAAATTCTATAAATCGCGCAGCTTTATCCATATTAAAGCCTACGTTTTCATTAAATTCGCATTGATTAACACCTGCAAGCTCGTATTTTGAGATACTTTCAAGTGTCATAATATTTTTTGATTTAGATTTTGCAGCTTCCAGTAACAGCGAATAAATGACATGTGTTTTTCCGCTTAGAGAAGAGCCGCAGACAAGTATTATTCCCGGTTTTTCAAGTGATTGTTTAACTTCGGTTAACTCTGATTTTGATGTGATAATTTTATCAATCGGAGTTGGCGGTTTGTAGATTTTTAAGAAAATTCTTTCTCCCATAATTGTCGGGAACGTTGAAACGCTAGCAAGGACGATTATATCATCGACTTTAAAGCACAATTTTCCAAGCTGCGGAACTTCTGATACTGACGGATCAAGTTCAGACAGTGTTTTTAATTTTGCAGCAAAAGAAGATACTAAAGCCGTCGGAATAAGACCTTTATTTGTAAGTTCTCCTTGTTTTTTGAAGTTTACACCTAAACCTTCTTCTTCACCTTGGAAGGTTACTTCATGAATGTCTTCTAATATTGCTTGTTTTAGGATTGCGCGGATAATTTTTTGGATATGATTATCGCTTAAGTCTTCGCTATGTAACTCATCCTGCCAGTCATAGCCTGAGTTTGAATTGGTTGAAATGTTTCCTACGGTCACATCAATTTTATAGTATTCATCGATTTTTTTAAGGATACTTTCTTCTGAAGATAAAACAGGATCGATTTCACATTCTGCTGTTTCCATAATTTTATCTATTGCAAATAAATCTCTCGGGTCAGCCATTGCAACTGTTAAGGTGTTTTCGATTTTGAACAGCGGAATAATTTTATATCTTCTGGCGTCTGAAAAATTTATATATTTAAGACATTTTCTGTCTAAATCATAATCATCAAGGTTAACGTACGGAGTATGAAGTTTTGATTCTAAGAATTTAATTAATTGCTCTTCTGTTAAGAAGCCTGAATTAATTAAAGCTTGTCCTATATTAATATTTTGAGCAGCTGCAATTTCTTCTGCCTGTTCTACAACTTCGTATTGAACAAGTCCTTCTCTGACTAAATCGTATTTTAGAGTTTCAAGTGTTTTATTTGTGATGATATTCATTGTTTATTGTTCTGCTCCCAAGTATTTTTGGACAATTTTTACCACATCGTCAAGGTCAAACGGTTTTGTGATATATTCGTTTGCGCCTGTTTCTTCGCCGATGAGTTTATCTTCTTCCTGAGTTCTGGCTGTTACCATAAGAATAGGGATGTTTTTATATTTTGCATCAAATTTTAATAAACGGCTGATTTTGTATCCGTTAATTCGTGGCATCATAACATCAAGAACAATTAAATCAGGTACAATTTCTCTTGCAAGTTTTAATCCGTCTTCTCCGTTGTAAGCACAATAACAGGTATAGCCGCAAGATTCCAGTACAAATTTCAAACTTTCTACAATATCTTGTTCATCATCAACAATAAGAATTTTCTTCATACTATCCCCTAATCAGTAAAAATATATCATATTTACAGTATAACACAGTTTTCGGGCAGGGGCAATATTTCTTGTAAGTTATTTTGCTGTATCAAAGATATATTTTACTGCGGCTGTTGCCGGGACAGCTATTCCGTTATATATTCTTATTGGGTAAATGTCTGTGACATCTTTAGGTTTTACAATACAAGTTTGTTTATCTTCCAAATTATTTTTACCTGTTGAGCAGCTAATTTCTTTATTTGGAAGAGAAGGTCCGTTAACGTCTATAAATCCGTAACAATAGGCCAGACCTTTGTTTGAGCCTGCGTCAAGAGTGGTAATATTATATCCGATTTCAAAATAACAGGCATTTGATTCGCCAAGCCTTTTATGAAAAGCTATGATTGTTCCATCGTTCAATAAATAAGCATGGTAATCTGCTAAGTTTCCTCTTCCGCTGTTTAATCCAAGAAATGCATCTTTATCAATTGTATAGTTTATTTCATAGTTTGCGGCAGAATTTTTTGAAATTTTTATATCTGAGGCTTTATTATAATAGGTGGAACTGCTTAGTGCTCCGTTTAAAATTGAACAAATACTTCTTATTTTTTCAGGGTGATGTGTTCCGCCATTATTTCCGCAAATTTGTTCTATTCCGGAAAAATCATAATCGTATTGAGCCTGGCTCATTCTTGCAGCTTGCGAAATTGTAGATACTGCTTTCTTGAATTTTGAGCGATATTGATGTGAGCGAATGTTTGCCATTAGGGTTGGAATAGTCATTGCTGCTACCACTCCGATTATTCCAAGCGTGATTAGTACTTCTGCCAGTGTAAAAGCACGATTATATCGGATTATTCGGCTATTCTGCTCCTGTACAGGCTTCAAATTTCTATCAGAAATTTTATCGCCTGCTACGGAGCTTCGAAAGTTACGGGTTTCGCTATCGCTGCACCCTCCCGAAAATCCGACTTCCGCTAAAGTAAATCCTTTTCTTTTCATATTACTCCTCTTTTAAATAATTAATTGAATTTTAAATTAATACTTTAAAATTGTCAATATAAATTTAAACTAAGGTATTCTTAGGTTATGAGTTTAAGTAATGAAATAAGAAAACTGATGATAGATTGTGATGTGACTTTGACACAGTTAGCTCAAGAGATTTCAAGAGCAAAAAACAAGCATTATACTGTCCAAAATTTATCTCAAAAATTAAAAAATAATACGCTAAACGCGCAAGAAGTTGATATAATTCTTGAGGTGTTAAATTATCAAATGTTCTTTTATCCCAAAAAGGGGTAAATATAGGTTTAATTTATTTTATTAATTCTTTGGTTTTTCTTCTTATTTCTTCATCTATTGCAAAAATCTCATCAATTGACGGATTATTAATTGTTGAATGAGAAGACATCATTTTTTCTACTATTGTATAAATGTCGTAAAGTTTGATTTCACCGTTTAGGAATGCAAATACGGCTTCTTCGTTTGAGGCATTAAAACATACCGGCATGCTTCCGCCGGTTTTGCCCGCAAAATAAGCCATTTTTACTCCGGGGAATTTTTCATAATCAGGTTTTTCAAAATCAAGGCGTGCAATTTCTGAAAAACTGAAACTTTTTGATTTAATTCCCTCAAAGCGTTCAGGGTAAGTAATTGCATATTGAATCGGAATATGCATACTAGGTAAACCGAGTTGTGCGATAACCGAGCCATCAACGTATTCGATTGCCGAGTGGACAATACTTTGCGGGTGGATAACCACGTCAATTTTATCGTAAGGCATATTAAACAGGTGATGTGCCTCGATTATTTCCAAACCTTTGTTTATCAAAGTTGCAGAGTCAACGGTAATTTTTCTGCCCATATTCCAACGAGGGTGTGCAAGGGCTTGTTCAACCGTTGCATTTTTCATATCTTCAACGGTTTTGTGTAAGAACGGTCCGCCGCTTGCGGTTATGATAAGTTTTTCGACCTGTGCGATATCTTTTATGCACTGGTGGATTGCACAGTGTTCACTATCTACGGGAATAATTTTTACACCTGCTTTTTTGGCTGCGTTCATGACAATATCTCCTGCCATAACAAGTGTTTCTTTGTTTGCAAGCGCAATATCTATTCCGTTTTCTATTGCTTTCAGGGTTGGCTTAAGTCCGATTTTGCCTGATACGGCAACAAGAATTATATCATTTTCTTTGTTTGAACAAATTTCTTCTAATCCTTCTGTACCGTGAAGGGTTTTTATTCCGTCAATTTTTAGTTCTTTGTTTGCACAAATATATTTCGGTTTGAATTTTAAAGTTTGTTGTTTTAATAATTCCGTATTATTTCCGCCAGCCAGAGCTATTATTTCAAATTTATCCTGAAGCTTTTCTATTACTTCAAGTGCCTGCGTTCCTATTGAACCTGTTGAACCAAGTATGCTTATTTTTCGTTTATTTGTCATTTGTTTATCCTTCTTTCCCTCACCCTAACCCTCTCCCGAAGGGCGAGGGGATTTTTGGGGTTTTACAAAAGTTCTTTTTGTATTGTTAATCCTTCGACTTTTTCTGTAGATACAGGGAGGGCGAAATGGAAGCTTGAACCTTTTTCTTCTTCACTATCACACCAAATTGTACCTTTATGCGCTTTTATAAGCTGTTTCGCAATCGGTAAACCTAAGCCTGTTCCGCCGACTTTTCGAGATAGTGAGTTCTCGATTTGTGTAAATTTATCAAATGCTTTTAGTAAATTTTCTTCTTTAATACCGATTCCTTCATCTATAACACTTACTATAATATAATTACCGCTAAGTGTTTTTATTTCGTTTTCAAAATACGGATTAACAATAATATCATTTGCATTTTTTAATTCTGATTGAATAGTTATTGATTTGCCGCGCGGGGTGAATTTTATTGCGTTTGATACAAGATTTGTTAACACCTGACCAAGACGTTGAGAGTCTGCGTAAATATCAGGAAGATTTTCTTGTTCATTTGCGCTGAATATAATTTCATGCTCTTTTGCAACGCAATCAAAGTTGGTTTTAACATTTTCGATAACAGAGTGAATGTTCATTAGTTTGTAATTAAAGTCCATTTTTCCTGCTTCAATTTTGTTAATATCAAGAATGTCGTTAATTATATTTGTAAGGTTTTCGACATTTCTTTTTGCCATATCAATAAATTTCACTGCGTTTTCGCCTAAAGTTCCGCATCTTCCGCTTGATAGAATACTCAATGCGTTTTTAATCGGGGTTAACGGGGTTCTCAGTTCATGCGAAACGATTGAAATAAATTCTGATTTAACTCGTTCAAGTTTTTCAAGTTCTTCGTTCTTTTCGATAATTTCTTTGTATAAACCTGCGCTTTTTAGCGGAAGAGATACTTGCTGCACTATTGTTTGAAAATATGTTGCATCATCTGTTGTGAACGGGTTTTCTTTAAAAATTTCAATACATCCGAAGAAATTATCACCTAAATCAATTGGTGCAAACATATTATCGTATTGGAAAATCGTGAAAGTGAATTTGTTGTTCGGATTTTTTATATTTTTTATTATTTTTAATTCTTTGTCATTGATTTCAAACGGCGGGGTTGAGTTTTCAAAAAGCGATTTATAGTTAAGTATTGCGCGAAGTTTGAGTGCGCTCATAAGTTCTTCCGAGATATCATATAAAGAATTAACAATCAAAACAGGTTCATTTTCAAACCCGAATGATATAGTGCAGGCTAAATCGAAGCTTAGAGATTTATCAAGTCCTTCTGTCATATAATTCAAAAGCTCTTTAATATCAAGGGTTCCTGCAAATTGAGAACTTGTATTATATAAAACATTCAGTCTGTATAAGCTGTCGGCTAAGTCTTTGTTTTTGCCCGATAAAATATCTAATTTTTCTTTTGTTTTAATATGAGAATTTATTGTTGAAAGTATTAATTCATCAGAAAACGTATTTAAAATAAAACCTGAAATATATTTTGTTGTATCTTCATCTGTAAAAGAACCGTCAGAAATCAGTAAAATTTGGGCATTATCAAGCTGAGATTTTATTTTTTTGATTGTGTGATTTAAATTTAAAGATTCGATTTTTTCATCAATCAAAAAAACATCAGGCGGCTCAACTTCGATTAAATCCAAAACAGAAGTTTGATTACAGCAGGAATTAAACTTGAAAGGAATTTTATTTAACAAGTTTTTATATCTGTCTAAAATAGAATCATTTTCTGAAATAAGTAAAATATTCCCCATAATTTTATTGTAAATTGAGTAAAAATTTTGGCAAGTTATTAAAATTTCTATAAAAT
This sequence comes from uncultured Vampirovibrio sp., assembly GCA_910584405.1. GTDB lineage: Bacteria > Cyanobacteriota > Vampirovibrionia > Gastranaerophilales > Gastranaerophilaceae > Zag111. The sequence goes on along the minus strand of CAJUAL010000013.1, from coordinate 37,587 downwards.
GCAAAATGACGATTTTTCGATTTTGGCATGCTGAAAAGACTTGCGGTAAGAGATTTTTAAGGGTTGTCAAGTCCGTATTTTTACGTAAGTATTACTGCGGACTTTTTTTTATTGAAAAATCCTATATACTTAAAGAGTAATCAGTTGAGAGGCAATAATTTCAACAGGTTACGGGTTGATGATGATATGTGTGTATTTATCTAAACAATAGTCGAAGAAGAGGAAATTGGAAAGATGTTTTATTTTGCTATTCAAAATTTCTATAGGGTTTAACTTATAATATTTATCCCCTACTCTGCATTAATTTACTATCTATAACTCCCGGAGGGGAGCTAAAGGCACTCCTCCACCTTTTTTTAAGCGGAATTATTATTAAATTTTAATACGGAGGTTCAAGGTACTATGAGATATATTAAAAGATTAAAGGTCGAGTGATGAAATTGTCGCCGAGAAAATTAGAGATATTGACTCTGCTCGCCCGCGGATTCACGGATAAAGAAATAGCATTAAAATTGAATATTTCCAAAAGAACGGTTCAAACACATATTTCCTCAATTTTAACAGGCTTAAATGCCAGAAACAGAGTGAATGCTGTCGTTTTATACATGGCTTCACACCCGAGATGGAAAGTAAAATGAGGTAAAAATCGTTTATGGTAAAAAGAATTATTTTACACTGGAGTGCCGGCAGGTATTACCCCGGTGACTTTGAAAAACAATTTTATCATTATCTTGTAGATGTTGACGGGCAGATACATAAAGGAAAATACAAACCGGAAGATAATAATAATTGTAATGACGGTAATTATGCTGCGCACACCGGCGGCGGCAATACCGGCTCGGTTGGTGTTTGTATGTGCGCAATGTTCGGTTTTAAATCAAGAACTGCTGTTGGGAATTTTCCAATCGGTAAGGTTCAGTTTGAAGCTTGTATGAAATTGTGTGCCGAAATTTGTCAGAAATATAATCTCGGAGTTAATTCCCAAACGGTTTTAACCCACTATGAGTTTGGCATAGCTAATCCTAAATCAACAAGCAGCGGAAAAATAGATATAATTTATCTTCCGCCGTATCCTTGGGTTGCAAAAGAAGATGTTGGAAGTTTTATCAGAACAAAAGTTCGTTGGTACAGAGAAAAATTATAAGAGGTTATTATTATGGATGTTAATTATTTTGATTTATCCGGTGGAATTAATCAGGCTTCCACAAAAACCGAGCTTGGCTTGAATCCGAAAACAATTTTTTGGGCGGATTCAAAGAATGTAGAAGTTTATAATAACAAGGGTGTTATTAAGCAAAAAGGAAATACTCTTCTTATTCAATTGCCTGAAGCAGAAGAAATTACAGGCATGTGTGAAATTGAGTCAGATGATATTTATAAGCTTGTTATTATGACAATTTCGGGAAAAATTTATGTTTATTCTACATTTGATGACAGTTTAACTTTGCTTGAAAAAACTTTAAGCGGAAAACGCGTTTTATTTGCTCCGTTCATAAGAGGGCTTCTTGTATCCACAGAATCCGATGCGATGTTTTATATTAAAAATAACACATCTTATGAAGTTGTTGATTGTAACTTGAATGATAGAAGCGGAAATACTTTATATCCTGATTGTATAACCGTTTATAAAGGGAGAGTTTGGTGTGCTAAAGATTCTACGATATATTATTCAGCGTTGGGTTCATATAACGATTTTACAACAGAAGATGATGCGGGTTATATTAATGATTTTCACACCGATACGGCAGATATTACCGCTATGCATACTTATAAAGATTATCTTGCGGTATATAAACGTGAAAGAGTTTATTTATTGACAGGTTCAAATCCGTCAGATTTTTCTATTACACTTTTTGCGGATAAAGGAACTGTTGCAAAAGGTTCGATTATCAATGTTGATAACAAACAGTTCTTTTTAAGTAATGGAATTTATGCTCTGGAACAGGTCGGAGAATTGAATCAGATAAGGTTAGGTTCTGAAATTTCGGTTAATATCAGGGAAGAATTTAATAATTTTGATACTTCGCGTATGAAAAACGTTTTTGCACTTCATAATCAAAATAAGAATCAAGTGTTATATTTTTTCCCGTATTTAGACAGTTCATATTATAAAACTATCTGGGTAAACGATTATGTTAACAGGGCTTGGTATAAAAGGGTTGTACCGCAAAAAATTACAACAGCTTGTATGTTTAATTCTTATGTTGTTACAGCCGATAACGAGGGTAAAATTTATCGTGAATTTTACGGGACAACATTTAACGGTAAACCGATTGATTTTATGTGGAAGTCACCGTTCTTATCTTTGGGGAATGTTCTTCACCGCAAGATTATAGATGAATTTTATTTTGTATTGGATGATTTATATGATAACAAGTTTAATTTTTCTTTGTACAAGGATTACGACAGCGAGTACGGAGATGATAAAGAGTTAATTTACGCAAGACATTATACCCATTTTATGTGGGCACCTGAAGATGATGAAACAGGTAATCCTCAATATTGCTGGAATGCTAATGATTCGGAAGTTCCTGTTTGGCCTATAACTTCAAGCGCTATGGAAAAAGCCGAAATTTGCGGAAGTAATTACTCAATACAAATTTGTGTAGAAGGCCGTGAGATTGAAGATAATTGTGCAATAATCGGGCTTCAATTCAGAGAAATTTATAATGACGATTAAATAAAAACCATCACCACTTATGTTTGTTTACAGTTTTTGAAAAGGAAAGGAAAAGAAAATGTCAGAAACAGCAAAATCAAGTTATTCAGCATTTATTCCACAAGTGTGGAGTAAAAAATTGAATCAAATGTTAGAAAAAAACTGCGTAATGATGCAGTGTGTTAACAAAAATTGGGAAGGCGAAATTAAAAATCAGGGTGATACCGTAAAAATTATTACACCTGCAGCTGTAACGGTTTCAACTTTAACAAGCGATAATTTATCATATTCGGCACTAACTCCTACATCTCAGGATTTGGTTATTGATCAGAAAAAGTTCTTTGCCTTCAAGATTGACGATGCATCTGCGGTTCAAGCAAATTCTGATATCATGGAAGCTCATTTAACAAATGCAAAAAAAGCAATTGAAGTAGTTCAAGATTCTTATCTTTTAGGACTTCACACTGATGTTACATCTGCAAATACTGTAGGTTCCGAAGCTTCTCCTGTTACATTGGATACAAAAACAATTTATTCTAACTTTGTAAAACTTGCATTAGCTTTAAAAAATTCAGATGCAGTGTACGCTGGCGTTCGTCCTTGGGTTGTAATCAATCCTGATATCGAAGCTTATTTATTACAAAGCCCTGAATTTATTTCAGCATACAAAGTTGCTGATGAAACCTTAAGAGAAGGCGCAATCGGAAGAATTGCAGGCATGGACGTATTGGTAAGCACAAACTTGACTGATGTGAACGGTAAATACTACGTTCTTGCAGGTACAAACGATGCTATTACATTTGCTTCTCAGCTTGCAAAAATTGAAAGTCTTAGAGATAAAGACAGTTTCTCTGATTTAGTCAGAGGTTTATATCTGTACGGTGCTAAAACCGTTCAGCCAAAAGCGTTAGCTAAAATGATTGTTACTGCATCATCAGATGTTGTTGCTACAACTCCGACAGAAGCAACAGAACCTACAACACCGACAGTTTAATCAAATTTTGGCTCATTAAATGTACTCTCATCCCAAGAGTAGTGTTTGAGGGTACATTTTATTAAATAAGAAGAGGTTTTATGTTCAAAAATGTAAAAAATCAAATAAAAGAATTGGCAAAAAAAGCAGTAAAAGTGGCTGAAACTCAATTAGGAAGCGGGCAAGGACAGGCAAAAAAGAAACTTGCAATAGAGTATATTTTAAAAAATTTACCGTTACCGACTTTTGTAAAAAGCATTATATCAATACTTTTATCAAGTTTTATAGATGATGTAATTGAGATTGCCGTACATTATATGCAAAATATGCCAAAAGAAGAAGGAGAATAAGTTTTATGCAAAATCAACCGGGCGGTGCAATTCCACCGCAACTACAAAATGCTATTTCATCGCAGACCGTGAGTCCGCAGCAAAACCCTCAAGCAGGATATAATACTTTTTATCAGTTGGAACAAGCAATTGGCGCAGATTTTCAGAAATTGAAAGATCTTGTTGGTCAAGGTGCAATATCACAAGAACAAGGACAATATTTGCTGGCACAATTAGCTCGGAAGGCACAACAGATTAACAACTACAAAAATTCACTACAAACCGGCGAGGTTGTTCCTGATTCGTCTGTTCAACAGGCTTTACCTTCTCAAAGCCCGATTGATATGTTCAATCAAGAACGTCCCGGATTTTTTGACGGTGACGGGCGAGCTGATGTCTTGAATTATATCAAGGGTTTAGATATGGACAAAGATGAAATATTTCGAATATCTCAGCTTGTAGAAAAATTAGAAAATTCTGCTGTTGATAAGTATTTGAAAAAATCCGCATACGAAAAGACATTGAATGACGAGAACGCAGCCGCAAAAAGAAAATTGACGTCTTACGCTCAAAACGGTTCTTATGACGGTAATATGAACAGGATCTTTACTCGTGAGGATATCGGTAATATGAGTGGTGAGGAATTTACTCAAAACGAAAAAGCCATAATGGAACAATTAAGACAAGGCTTAATCAAGTAACTCGGCATATTGTCGGGTAAAGTTCGGGTAAGACTTTTCTCTTATCCGAACTTTTCGAAAAAAGGAGATACTATGAATTATTTAGAACTAATAAACAGATGTTTGCTTGAGTTAAATTACAAAAAAGTAAATGCATTCTCAGAGCTTGTAAAAAACGACCATAAAAGAATTATGAATATCTTAAATATTATCAACAAAGAAATTTGTAACACAGAAGCTTGGAACTTTTTACTCAGACGAACAAGGATTAAGCTTCCTGCACATACAACAGAAGTTACAAACAGTGTAAACGGAAGAATAAAATACTTGTTTATTGACGGAAAGCGGTATGACTTTACTGAGGATTTTGAACCGTTTTTGTCAAAATCTGCAAAATCAGGTACATATTCATCTTTCTCGGATAAGTTATTATTACCTGAATTTGATAAAGATGTGATGCTTGATATTATTTATTACACGAGATTTTGTGCAAATGATGTTTCAAATAATGAAAAGTTTGAACTTGAAAATGCGACGGATTCTTCATTAATACCTGAACCGTTTGCCGAGCAGTTATTGGTTTACGGAACATGCTTAAGGTTAAAAGGTAATCCTCAATATTACAGATTTTCGTATTGGATGAGCATGTACAAAGAAGCACTTGCAAACTTGCGTTCAAAGACTGCGGCATCGACTGAAAATGCGCCCGTGATAAATCTTTTCAGAAATTAGGGCAAAAAAAACAGGAAGTCGTTTTCATTCCCCCCTGTTAAGATTTACACTAGCCGAAATATAAATAGCATGTTTATTATACAAATTATTTGAGAAAAAAACAAATTATAATAAGAAATGTAACAAGATGAAACAATTAACACAACAACAAAAAAGGTTTGTAAACGAGTATATAATGACGCTTGACGGTGAATTGTCAGCAAAAAAAGCAGGTTACAAGTGCAAAGATTTAAACGCATTTGCAAACGAACTTTTACAAAAAGATTACATAATCCATGCCATAAAAACACAATTAAAGTTACAAATTGACTCTTTGAGTGTTCAAAAAGGTTATGTAATACAAAAATTATTACAAATAGCCGAATTTTCGCTTGAAACAGAAGACATTCTTGATAAAGAAGGAAACCCGACCGGAAAAGTAAAATTAAGGGATTCTTCTGCGGGTTTAAAGGCTCTGGAAAGTCTTTGCAAATACCTTGGGTTTTCTAATTCAAAAGGCGAAGAAGAGTATAAAGAAGCTAAAATTATTACTATTTCAAATCTTGATGATGACAAAATTTAATTTATGAAAGGTATTTTCGATGAAAGAAAATAAAGAAATAGAAAAATTATTATTAGATGACACTGCCTATAATAAGCTTATGAAAACAAAGATTGAAAAAGAGTTTATAAAAGAGGTTGAGTCTGCAAAATCCGTTAAAACAAATGAAATAACAGATATAAAAAAAGTTCCGCAAGAGCTTATCTTTTCAAAAAATGCGGTTTTTGAAATAATTAACAAAACCAGTAAAACAAAGTCTTATATTACAGGCGTTCAAGCTGAAGGATTTTTGGGAACAAAATACTCAGAACGTGAAAATCTTCTTAAAGGTGAAACAGATTCATTTGTGAACGGTAATAATTACATAAAATTTATAAAAGTAAAAAATGTGTAAATTCATAAACCTTAGTGCAAATTATCTTCTAACTTTGCGCTATATGCCTGATGTTGAAAGATGTTTTCGCAAGTATTATAAGTATCTTCAAGATGATTTTTCGCCTCCTTTCTTATGTAATATAACCATTCTTATTAACGAAAAATCAACGTTTTTTCGGGTTATCACAGATTTTTACGGCAAATTCATGGGATTTGTTTATCTGGATAATTTTACGGGAAATGAAAAATACTTATATTCTGCGGAATTAACAACATGTTTTGACCGATGTGCATGGGGTAGTTTTACCCGATATAGCGCAAAGATTTTTTTAAAGAAGTGTTTTGATGAATTAGGTTTATACAAAATCAAGGCACAAATTTATCCTGAAAATCACAGGGTTCGGACTTTGTTAAAAAACAGCGGATTTGTTTATGAAGCAACGCTGAAAAATGAAACGCTGAGATGCGGAAAACCTCAGGATATAGAGGTTTATTCGCTATATAGGGATTACTACTATAAAACGAGGTAAAAAAATGGATACTATAACAAAAAAAGAAGACAAAACTTCGATAAATTATATCGAAGAACAGTTTTTGACAAGTAATATCATAAGTAAATATGATTATTACGAAAATGAAAGAAGTTCACAACTGTCTGATAACAGGCTTGTAAAACATGCAATTTACAATTCTGATATTCCTGCCGTTAACGGTTGGGATTGCAGGATTCAGCTTCCCGATATATATGAACTGGCGCAGACTTTGAAATCTCATATTGTGCAAAATCTTTACTCTCATCCTGACGGAATGTTTGATGTTGAAGGAACTGATTTTGAAACACAAAAATTTGCCAATATGCAAAAAGCCATGCTTGTTAAAACCTTTGAATCAATGAATATTGAAGATGAAATGGAAAAAATTATTGATTCTGTGGTTGAAACAGGAGAGGTTACGTTATTTGTCGGCTGGGAAACAAAGTTTAGAAAAACCCGCCGTGCATTAAGTTTGGAAGAACAAATTTTGAGAGAAACAACAGATACTTTTGTTGTGGAAGACAAAATGATTTATGACAATGCAAAAGTCAGATTTATCGGATATGAAGATTTTGTATTTGACAGGACAGAAGCTTCTAATTGGGATAGCTGCCCGAAAATTTACAGAACATATCAAACGTTAGATGAGATTAAGTCAAACAAGTCAAATAATATGCTGAATGAAGAAAAATTGGAAGTATTGAAAGGAGTGGTGGCAGGAAAGAGTTACAAAAATTCTAATAAAACAGTTTCGGAAAGAAAAATTGAAGTACTTGAATACTGGGGAGATATTGAGCTTGAAACAGGTGAAGTATTAAAAAATAAATTAATAGTTATTGCGGGAAGAAGTGTTCTGATAAGATTTGAAGATAATCCGTTTATAATCAATCCGTTTATTCATGCAAATATCATTGAATGTCCTTCAACAGGACGCGGGATATCACCGTTAAGAGTTGCTTTAATTTTAAACAACATTTCTTCAACTATCTTGAATAAACAATTAGACGCGCTTGCTTTGATGATGAATCCTCCGTATTTAGCTCCGAAAGGTTGTTTTAAAGGTCAGCAGGAAGTTCGCCCGGGTAAAATTATTGAATACGATGCAACATTGATGACATCTGTTCCGACGCCTATTTCGTTTGACAAAGCGATGCAGGGCTGGGATTTTCTTAATTACTTTAAAACAACCGTAGAAAGTGCTACGGGAATTTTCAAGAATATGGCAGGAAATGTTCAAAATCTTGACAGAACAGCAACCGAGATAAATTATTCCGTTAACGGTCAGGAAGCTCGATTAAATATGCTTCTTGAGGCAATAAACCGTAAAGTTGTTGTTCCTATGGTTGAGAAAACAGCAGAACTTATTTCTAATTTTAAACTCGGTAAAGAGTCAATTATGACAAATAACAGAGGTAAAATTTTCTTTGTAGAAGTTGATGATAACATCAGGAATGCTAATTATGTTTACCGATACGGTGACAGAAAAGCAACTTTTGAACGTAAATCAAAGTTAAAAGAGCTGTTTGAAGTTATCCAGTCATTTACAAAGATTGATGTTGTTGCTCAACGTATTGACTGGCTTGAGTGTTTCAAGTTTGCAATGGAACAGTATGGGATTGAGAATGCAAATAATTTCTTAACAGAAGAAAATACGCTTCAATCTCAGGCAGATTCGGTTAAAAAGTAAAAACTTTCAAAAGAGGTGCTAAATATGAAATATAAATTATTAGATGCTCAGCGAAAGTTTTTAGAAATACCTCACAAATATTCTCTTGATGTCGCGGTATATCAAGGCGGGTATGGCTCCGGCAAAACCTTTGCCGGAGCCTTGCTCGGGGTTTTGCTTGCGTTAAAATTTCCGGGAATTACGGGGTTGGTTGGTGCTCAGACTTATACTCTTGTGCGTGATACTACATTGAAAATGTATTTTGAGCATTTAGAAAGTATTGGGTTTGTTGATAAAGTTGATTATAAATGGGTTAGTGCTGAACAAAAGTTAGTGTTTCGTAATGGTTCTGAGATTCTTTTCAGGCATTTTGATGAGCCTAATAAGTTGAAATCTCTGAACTTAGGTTTTGTTGAAATCGAAGAGATGTCTGATGTTCCTTATGAAACTTTTAAAATGTTATTAGCCAGAATGCGCCAGAAAAAGAAAAAAACATGGAAAAATTTTACTTATCGAATTTTCGGTCACACAAACCCCGAGCTTCAAAAAGGCTGGATATATAAGACTTTTTTTGAGAACCCTGCGCCAAATTACAGAGTTATTTGTGCTCCGACTACTCAAAATATACACTTACCTGAAGGTTTTTGTGATGAATTAAAAAAACTTTATGATAAAAGCTACTATGATATTTTTGTGATGGGTAAAACCGGTGATTATTCAACAAATTTGGTCGTAAAAGATTTTACCGATGAAAATGTCCGCGAGATTAAATATCAAAAAGATTTGGACGTTCATCTCAGTTGTGACTTTAACGTTGATCCTATGGCTTGGGTTCTTGCTCACAAAACAGATGATAAGGTTTTTTATTTTGATGAACTGGTTTTAGAAAATACAACAACTGCAAAAACCTGTGAGGAATTTTATAACAGATATTCCGAACATAAAGGAAAAATTATCGTAAACGGGGATGCCTCAGGCGATAACAGAAGCTGTGTCAGTGAATATACAAATTACGTTATTATCAAAAAAACACTTGAATCTTACGGATATGAGGTCGAAATTAAGATAAAATCTTTTAATCCTCCGATAAAAAATCGTGTTGCCGCTTTTAACGCTAAAGTTCGTAACGCAAACGGAGAAGTTGGATTGTACGTTTCTCCAAAATGTGAAAAGCTTTTATATAACATTTACAATCTGCGCTATCTTGAAGGTTCTTCAAAAATAGATGTACCGACATACAGTCAAATTAAACAGATTAAAGAACTTAAGTTTCTGTCGCACCCGTTTGATGCGGCAAGTTATCTTGTAGATTTTTATTGGCCGATAGTTTTATAGGGGTAAATGTAAAAAGAATATTTACCACTTGCAAAATTTTGAAAGGAAAAAATTTAAAATGGAACAATTTATATATTATGCACCGATAATTGTTGTGGTGCTTGTGTTTTTAATACAGGAGCGTATTGTTGTTACGCCCGAGCAGCTTGAAAAAAAGCACAGGGAAATAATAAGAGATGTTGAAAAACGGTTTGCAACATTGAATAGTCTTGATGATTTAAAAGGACAGTTTTTCGAGATGAAAGACAAGATTGATAAGATTTATGATTGTCTGATTATTACAAAGTAGATAAAGAAAGGAAAATGAAATGGAACGCGATATATTTGAAGAGTTGAGAAAAGAACTTGAAAATAATAATTTAACTCCCGAAGAAAAAACAAGATTAATAAAACAAGCGGGAAATGAGTATAACAAGCAAGCCGATAAACAGTTTTATCGGACTGTCGGTAAAAGTGTTTTAGGTGCGTCGATTGAAGTCGCTGCGATGCTTGCGCCAATAGGAGCCGTAGGTGCCGGAACAAGAGTCGCTGGAAAAGTAGGGCTTGCCGCATTGGAGAAAAAGTTTGGTAAAAAGATAGTCCAAGATACTATAGCAAGTGCGATAGACGGAGCGCTTGCCTCCTCAATTTTTGGTGCAGGCAGAGGATTACTGGAAAACAAGAATATTTTGACAAGTTCAATACAAGATGCAGTTTTAGGTCTTGGTATGGGTGGTTTGACAGGAGCATCTGTAAGTTATTTACAAAAACTTAATCATGCTAAAATTTTAGAAAATTATAAAACAGGAAATAACATGTCATTAGATGAGATGAAAAAATTAAGAGCAATGGGTAAAAATTATTATAAAAATTATTTACAAGATAGAAAAATCGATTCCTCTTTTCTTGGACAAATAAATATTCCGGGTTCTCAAGCTGGAGAAATTAATTTGCATAATTCTAAAATGATACCGAAAATTCCCGAACAAATTGAAACTGCAAAAAGTAGTACATACAGTAATGATAAACCTTTTCGTTTGGATTCTGATTATTTCAATAAATTATATAATACTTATAAAAATAAAGAATTTGAATATGTAATAAGAAAGAATTCAAATAATACAGGATATGATTTTTATCAGATAAAAGAAGTAGGTTCTAACCCTGCATACTTGAACCAAAACCAAGCGCTTGAGTTAGAACCCAATATTATTATGTATGATTATTTAGAAAAAAACAACCCTGCCGAGTGGCTAAATTCTCAGTTGACTACAGAATTATTAGGAGCAACATATCTTTCAAAAGATAAAATAGAAGATTCCCTAAATGATTTTCACGCCCAATCGGTAGAAGATGCCGTTCCCGGGGCATTGAAAGGACGAGTTTACGAAGAAGGTTCTCCTAATAATTATGAGGATTACAAGAATCCAAAGACAAACAGTACAAAGATTTATACAATAGAAGAATTTGAGGATATGTCCCCAGAAGAGTATGAAGTTAATAAACAAGAAATACATGCTCAGATAGGAGAAATAGGATTGCCAACAAAAAAAGAAGTAGAAACCTCAAAACCAAAAGAACAAAAAAATGATACAAACGGCAAAAAAGGTCGTTGGATAACCAAAAACGGCAATCATATATTTATCGAAGAATAAATGTTTAAATAAAATAATCTTGTTAAGGGGGATGCAAATCAGTTTGCTTGAAGGTGGTTGTACCCCTTTATTATATTGTCTGTATCTACATTTACCCCCTTGCATTTTTTTTGTGCTGATACTATAATTAAACCTGTAAAATAAAGGAAAATTAAAGGATGAGTGAGTCGAGTCTGGGAATAATTGTTTCCAATTGGTTGATAGTTTTTATACTATTATTGATTAACGGTTTTTTTGTAGCTGCTGAATTTGCTATTGTCCGTGCAAGAAAAACAAAGATTGAACAACTTACTAAAGACGGTAATGTTGATGCCAAGCTTGCCCTAAAAGCACTTGAAGATATGAATTTCTTTATTGCTGCCGTTCAAGTCGGTGTTACTATTGCAAGTATCGGTATTGGTTGGTTTGGTTCTCCTACTGTTGAGATGATGTTAAAACCTATTTTGGAAGAATTTCCGTCAGCTCAAGCTTATATCGCTCCAATTACGGCGGTTGTTGCTTTCCTTGTAATGACATTTTTACATGTTGTAATCGGTGAACAGGTTCCAAAATGTATTGCTCTTCAATATCCTGAAAAAATTTCACTTTATGTTGCTAAACCTATGGATTTGTTTATGACAATTTCAAAACCGTTTGTTTGGATTTTGAATGTTGCTTGTAACAGTATTTTGAAACTTTTCAGAATCCCTGTTAATTCTGCAAGAGTTGTTCATACAATTGAAGATTTAGATTTACTTGTTGATACAAGTTATGATGAAGGTGTTCTTAACGAAACTGAAAAAGATATGCTTCATAACATGTTTAACTTCTCCGATTTAACAGCAAGAGAAGTTATGATACCTCGAACTGATATGGTTTGTGTGCCGATAGATATGCCGTTTGATGAATTAAATAAACTTGCAAAAGATAATCAATACACAAGATATCCTGTTTATGACGGAGATATTGACCATATTACAGGGCTAATCCACGTAAAAGATTTATACTCGTTATCAATTGAAGATAAAGAAACCTCAGTTGAATCTATTCAAAGAAAAATCTTGTTGGTTCCTGAAACTATGACACTTGACAATTTGGTAAGAGAATTTAAAAAGAACAAAAGCCAGATGGCGGTTGTTGTAGATGAATTCGGGGGAACTTCTGGGATTATAACATTGGAAGATGTTTTTGAAGAAATCTTTGGTGATGTTCAAGATGAGTTTGATGAAGAAACAGAATTTGATATAAAAGAACTTAAGCCAAACCATTATCTTGCAAACGGAATGTTAAGACTTGATGAATTAGCAGATTATTTTGATATTCCTGATGAAAAACTTGATGATGAAGATGTTGATACAATTGCAGGGCTTGTTGTTAAAGAGCTCGGTCGTCTTGCTCAACTTGATGATGTTGTTAAGTATAATGAATTCACGTTTACCGTTAAAGAAATTGACGGTGCAAGAATTACTAAACTGCTTATCGTAAAAGAAGAAGGGCAAAAACAAGAAGTTAATGTTGATTAATTTTCATATGTTTGTCGGGTTTACTTTTAGGGTAAAATCATTAAGATAGTAATATGAAAAAGTTATTAGCCTTATGCATATTAAGTTTTTGTATTGGTATCGCAGCGTACGCAGATGACGTAGATATGCCGTCTACAGGTGATTTGTGGGATAACTGGGGTGCAAGCCAAACTTACTACGGTCAGGACAAAAGTGTTTCTGATGAGGATTTTGATAAGGCAATTGAAAGTTTAAAAGATAAAAAAAATAAGTGGACAAATCGTTTTAAAAAATGGCAAATCCCAAAAGGTGAGGAGTTTCATCAGGGAAATGAAACAGAAGTGATTAATCAAAATGATGAATCAAAAAAAGACGATACACATCCGGTTGTAAGTATTCCTGTTGAATTACAAATCGCAGATTCTATACTTCCTGTCGGGCATTATCAGATTCAAGCCGAAAAAGACGGAAATGAAGTGTTTTTAAAGTTTTATCAATCTCAATATTTAATGGCTCAAGTTCCTGCAATCGAAACAGATGATGATTTTGGCGAGGATACTATTACTTTTGCAAAGTGGATTCCTGAAGGTGATAATAAAATAAAGTTGATTTTTGGATCAATGGATTTAAATGCTTATACGTATATTAATATTAAAGAATAATGTAACGAATTGTTAATAAATTCTTCAAAAAATCTAAAGATTTAGAGAAAAATGCCGTAACCATGGATAAGCAATAGAATGAAAGGATTACGAAAACATGGGATTGGCAGCTTCACAAGCTAGATTTTTATGTATAACAGCACGAAAAGCTGATTGTGAATACAAATCAACAGATTTGGCTCAACAGAAGTTGAGTATTACAAATCAGTTGTCTGCGATTTCCAACGATTATGCCAATGCTATGAATGCTACAAAATTATTGTGGTCAAATGATACGGTAGACGGAGATTACGGTTTAACTTACAGTTTATTAATGATGCCGTCTGCTGTTAATGATTATGATCCTTATTTGATTACAACTCCGTCAGGTGCGATTGTATTAAACTCTGAATATGCAGCAGCCGCAAGAGCCGCAGGTTTATCAAAAGCAGGCGGAATCGGATCTCAAGAACAAAGAGATAAATTTATTCAAGCAATGGTTCCAGGCGGTTTGGTAACAAAAGAAACTGCTGATTCTATTACAAGATATGATTTTAAAGCTGAAAAAGTTGCAGGCGGAGTTACTTTTGATAACGCTCCAGTGATTGAAAGTAATGGCGTTCAATGGAATCCGCTAGCTGGTATTGGTGCTCAACCTAAAAATAAATCTGTAGTTGATGCTATGAAGTTACCTGAGCTGATTATGAGTGAACAAATCGGTCAACAATTGATTGATTGGACTGCTCTTACTTTGACGAATGGTCAAATCAGTAAAGTTGAGTATGATAAGAAAAATAAAGAATTCAATCAATATTCACAACTGCTTGCAAAACATGTTGTTACTGACGATATTGTAAATTATTTTAAAGCTCAAAAAAATACTTATGAATTAAATAATAGACCGGCTGATGATGCTGCGCAAACAGTAAAAGATACTTATAATGCAGAACTTCTTAAGTATGATAAACTTATAAAAGCTGCAGAAGTTCTTGCAAAAGGCGATTTTGCAGAGTCTGAATTTAAAACCTTGACTGCAATATCTGCAACAGATAGTCCTACAGGTTCAGGATTTGACGGGTATGCAACTGTTGATGCAGCTTGTAGAGAATTAAAGAATTTTGTAGATGCCGACCAAACTGCATTTGAAAGCAAATATCCTGCTGATAAACGTATTGATATTGATACAAGTAAATTCAATGTTAATCAATCAGACGGCAAAAAAATAGATTTCCAAGGATATTCTGTTGTTGTAAACGGCGTGTTAGAAAAAGATAAAGGTAAAGTTTCGGATATGACTATTGGTGATATTCTTGCCGGTAGTGTCGTACTTGTTTCTAATCAAAGCGGAGGCAAAGAAGATATCAATAAATTCAAACAAGATGTAGAAAAGATGTTAGATTCTATTGCTAAAGTTTTCGGTTACTCTCCGAGTGAAGATTTATTTGGCAAAGGGTTCAATATTGATGAAGCGTCATCTGAAGCATTAAAATTTGCTTATAATATGACAAAAAGACAGTTTAACCGAGTGACAAGTCTTGGCAGCAATACTTCAAATTCATTTATCGATAACACTGCATATCAAAATGCGATAAATTATAATACAATTGGTGCAGATTCAGATATGCAATATAATGCGGTAAGTTTATCTAACATGTTATCTTCATTTTTGACATATTATGATAATTATTTGAATATGGCAAATTCTGATTATGTTGTCGGAAAAAGTGTCGAGCAATCTGTTTATGTAACAGATAACCTAAATTATTACTATTTATTCCAAAATGATAAAGATGCAGTTCCTGATATTAAATCAAAATCCGCAGATTTTTATGATGAATTATATAATAATATCCTAGCTCACGGTTGGAGAGAAGATGTTGCTATTGATGATAGCGAATATCTTGAAAGTATGATAAAAGACGGCAGATATTCAATGAGTTCATTGAATGAAAGTGACGGATATTATTACCAATCAAGATATAACGATACAGGTTATATTGTTGAAGTAGCTGATACTGACGCAATAGCAAGAGCTGAAGCAGAATTTACATCTAAAAAAGCTGAATTAACTTATAAAGAAGATTCTATTGATTTAAAATCAAAGAAAATTGATGCTGAAATCTCAGCTTTAACAACTGAATATGAATCAGTTAAGAACATGATTTCAAACGGTGTACAGAAAGCTTTCCAATTGTTCCAAAGCTAGTTAAATAATATACTTATTTATCTCTGTGCCCTGAATGCATTTTATGATCAATTACAGCGGTTCTTTGATTTGCGCCAAGCTTACCGGCAATCAGGTTATAAGCTAATACTAAAGCACTTCCGATACCTGCAATAATTTTACCGGACTTACTGATATGTTTAAGCGGTTGGCTGATTGTTTTCCACAAAGACGGTCCTTCTTTATCAAAGGCTTTTGGTAGAGAATTAAACAACCAAGATCCGCCTAATAATGCAATACCTGCTCCTGCGCCGTAAACAAGACCTTTAACTGTTGCTCCGACCATTTTACCTGTGTGTGAAATAAATTTCCAAACATCGGCAACTCTGTCTTTTAAGGTTTTAGGGTTTGCTTTTTTATTGTATAACTCAAGCGCATCTTTATCTTCTACTAAGATTACGGAAGGTTGAACCCGTAATCCTGTTTCCGTAACTGTTCCGTCAGCAGAAATTGAATATTCCAAACCGTCTGCTACTTTCTTTTGTTTCACTCTAACTGTTTGAAATTCAGGATTAAATTTCTTTTCCCAGTTTTTATCTTTTAAGCGTGATTTAAAGTCATTTACTTTCTTTTCATTAAGTGTAAATGAATCTTCAATTTGCGTGTCAACTGAAGGTGCGATGATTGGATCTGTTTGCTCCGGAACTTTTCGGATATTGTTAACAGAATTTCCAAATGAGTTAAGAGTTTGAAATTTTTCTATACCTACATTATTTATCATTGCACACTCCTTGTTATTTTTTAGAAACGAAGAATTTTTTTATTTTTTCAATGTTTCTTTTTATAAAATTTGGTTGAGTTGTAGTTTTTTTGTTATCATTTTCTTTTTTAAAATCTATATCAATAACATCGTTAGGTATTACATTATCGATATCATCATAAGAATTGGTTACTACATCCTGGACTTTTCTTTTTGTTGCATCATATAAGTCATCCAAGATATTTGTCGGAGTATCGATACCTACTAGTCTTATCATTTTTTGTGCACACTCCTTATTTTTTATAAAACATTAAGACATATATTTTTGCCTAAATGTTAAGAATCATTACAGCCCGAATAACGACAATTGCGGAACTTCTTCTTCATTATTACTCATTTTCTTTCTGGTTGCAAGGTTATTTGAAAAATCTTTTTGCATTTTTAACATCAAATCTTCAGAACGCTTAATAACAGCTTTCGGTAGACCTGCCATTTTGGCAACTTGTATACCGTAACTTTTACTTGTTCCGCCTTGAACAATTTTTCTTAAGAACTCAATTTCACCGTTTTGTTCTGCAACAGTAATTCTAAAGTTTTTGATTTGCGGATAATTTTTGGTCATTACGTTAAGTTCGTGGTAGTGAGTTGCAAAAATGCATCTTGCTTTAATTTTTGTTGCCAGAAATTCTGCAACAGACCAAGCGATTGCAACACCGTCATAAGTACTTGTCCCGCGTCCGATTTCATCAAGTAAAATAAAACTTCTGTCAGTTGCAGAGTTAAGTATGAAAGATGTTTCAATCATTTCTACCATAAATGTTGATTGTCCCAGAGTCAAATCATCACTTGCACCGACTCTTGTGAATACTTTATCTATAATCCCGATTTTAGCACTATCTGCAGGCACCCATGAACCTATTTGGGCAAGGATTGCAATAAGCGCGTTTTGACGCATATAAGTTGATTTACCTGCCATATTAGGGCCTGTAAGTATCATAAATTGAGTAGTTTCAGATGAATTTGCTTTTAATTCAAGGTCGTTTGCAACGTATTCACCCAGCGGAAGAATTTTTTCCAAAACAGGGTGTCGTCCGTTTTTAACAAGAAAATCATAAGAATCATCAATCTGAGGTTTACAGTAATTGTTTTCGACAGCAACTTCTGCAAGTGAATTTATAACATCTGCTTTTGCAATGCAGTCTGCAATTTCACGAATTTTAGTGACAAATTCTTTTGAATATTCTCTAAAATCAGTGAAAATTTTGTATTCAAGTTCGGTTGCTTTAAATTTTGCACCCAGAACGTCATTTTCGTGTTTTTTAAGTTCATCTGTAATGAATCTTTCCGCGCCCGTGAGTGTCTGTTTTCTAACATAGCTTTGCGGAACCTGATTAAGAAATGAATTTGTTACTTCTATATAGAATCCAAAAACCTTGTTATATCCGACTTTGAGGCTTTTTATACCTGAGCGTTCTTTTTCTTCTTCTGTGAATTTTTTCAGCCACTCTTCGCCGCCTTTTAACAAATCTCTAAAGTAATCCAATTCACCGCTGACGCCTTCTTTTATTATTTCACCTTCTTTTATCAAAGCAGACGGTTCATCTTTGATTGTGTAATCAATCAGATTAACAAAATCTTCGATAGCTTCGCGGTATTCTCTAATTGAAGCGAACATATCATATTCAAGTGATTCTGTATCATCAAGTAAAGACGGAAGCATTGAAAGCGACATTTTTAAACTTACAAAATCTTTAGGGTTAGCAGAACCGTTGCTCATACGGGTTGCAAGACGTTGAATATCATATATTTTTTCAAGATCTTCAGATAGTGAGTATCTGATATTTTCTTTTTCGACAAGTTCTGTTATTGCGTTTTGTCTTGCTAAGATATCATCAACATTTTTCAAAGGCTGACAAATCCAGCTTTTTAAAAGTCTTGCGCCCATGTTTGTTTTTGTTTTATCGATTGACCATAAAAGTGAGCCGTATTTATTTTTTTCTCTCAGGGTTTCTGTAAGTTCAAGATTTTTTCTTGTTGAAGCATCCAAAATCATGTATTCTGAAAGTTCATAAGGTTCAATTCTTTCAAATTTTGGCATGTTGCCTTTTAAGGTTTCCCAAACATAAGCAAGCAGTGCTCCTGCGGCTCTAAATCCCAGTTTATATTTTGAGTATCCGAAACTTTCTAAACTTTGTGTTTTGAATACCGTTTTAAGATTATTTTCGGCAAAAGCAGGTTCAAATACTGATGTCGGGATTTTTGAACAATTGTATCTTTTTGTAATTTCATCAGGAAGATTAATTACTTCATCAGGAACGATTTGGAAAGGTTTAATTTCCTGACGCTGTGACGGCGCAACGATTTCTGACGGGTTAAGACGGGCAAGTTCAGCCATAATCATATTTAGCGGAGCTTGAGTTGTCTTAAATTCTCCTGTTGAAATATCTGTGTATGAAAAACCGTAAGTTTCTGATTTTTCGTCTTTGTAAATTGCACAAATGTAGTTGTTGGAATTTTGGTTTAGAAGGTTGCTTTCTGTAAGTGTTCCGGCTGTAATAACACGGGTTACTCCGCGCTCAACAAGACCTTTGGCAAATTTCGGGTCTTCTAATTGGTCACAGATTGCAACTTTGTAATTTTTTTGAACAAGTTTTTCCAAATACGCATCGGCAGCTTTAGCAGGAATCCCTGCAAGAGGTATTCTACCGAGTTTTGGACCTGCATCACGACCTGTTAAAGTTAATTCCAGTTCTTTTGACATAATCTCTGCATCTTCAAAAAATGTTTCGTAAAAGTCTCCTAAACGGTACCACAGTAGGATTTGCGGGTTTTCTTTTTTGATACTTAAAAACTGCCTCATTACAGGTGTTGTATCTTCAGGATTAACTTCCCAACTATTTATGTGATTGATTTCAGTCTTGCTCATATTATAATATTTTTATACAAAAACGAGAGGATTTCAACATGGGTTGTTTAAAAAACGTTACACGAGCGGTTTTTCTGACTGTTATAATAGTCGGATTTGTTGCTATGGGCGGTAAAGACTGGATTCAAAAACAGTTTATGAACTTTATTAACCCGAGTAAGGATGTTGTTCTTGAACGGGCGCAGAAAATTGGTGATTTTTCAAAAATTAATAAGGAATTTGAGATAGAAAAAGCTGCGGGAATTTTAGGTTATAACGCGGTACTTGCGGAACATAAAGCTTCAGGACAAAAAATGGTTGTTGTGGATTCGGGGAAGAAAAAGGTTTTAACAACTGATGATATAAAAGCACCTGATGCGGAAGAGCGAATTAAAGCTGCGATTAGTAAGATTAAATATCAATCAGCTGCGATTGAAGAGTTTAGAGTAATTGAGCGCGGAACGATGAAGTCTTACGGGCAGGATGTTCCTTATGTAAGATTTACGGCAAGATTGAAAAAGCTTCCGATAGGTGAAATAGGCGGAGTTATTTCTGTTGTGAAAGATGAAAACGGTAACGATAAGATTTTGGTTTCTGCAAATGATAAAGACAGATACTCGCAGCTTATTACAAATGAGTTTTTCAAATCCGTGAAATAGTGTTACACTTCATCTCCAAGCCATCTGAAATAATAATCGCTTGTACCCATGCGTTTATATATTCCGACTTGATCAGCATCAGGGTCAAATTCCCCGATACGCATTTCTTTTGTGTTTGCAACAGCACAATTCTTAGGGCAAACGAAAATCTTTGACTCGCAATTAGGTGAAAAACGTATAGTAAAAACATATTCAAGATTGTCTACGTTTTTTAGACGCAGTTCTTTTTGTTCCAGATTGAAATACTCGCATATTACTTCTTTTAACTCATCAGCCAGGCTATCAAATTCTATCTGTTGTTTTTTGAAGACCATTTCTGCGCCAAATAGTTTGTAAATTTCGCCATTGTGGTTAATTTGAATCTCGTTTTCGGAGATTTCAAGAATATCGTCACAATCTTCAAGTTTTAATTCTTTATCTTCTATCAGGCTAAGCATCTGATATTTGTTCAAATTTATTTCTTTCATTTTTCCTCCTTTTTGACTACTTACAGTTATAACAATATATTAAAATTTCTCGTAAGTAAACACACCATTTCGTAATGTAAACTACTAATTAGGATAAATGTCTACTAAAAAGTTATTATAATATTATGATTGAGAATAAGTTAGCGGAAATTATGGCTAAAAAGAAAATTGATAGTAGGGATCTTGTAAAAATGACAGGTCTTGATAATCATACTGTGAGAAAAATATATAAAGGTGAAATTTCTCGTATTGAATTAAATACATTAAATAAAATATGTTATGCTTTAGAATGTAATGTTGGTGATATTTTAAATTATAAAGAAGATTAAAATATAAATAGAGATGAAGTATTACAAAGTATAGGCGATAATATACGAGCTGAGCGTAACAGGCGCAGGTTATCTCAAGAGGGGTTAGCGGAATTAGCTGGGTTGAGCGAAAAACATATTAGTCAGATTGAAAACGGTCATGCTAATTTGCAGGTATTAACATTACTTGCAATCTGTAAAGCTTTAGGTGTGTCTGTCAGTGCGATTTGCGGTGAATAATGAATGTCAGGCAAATTTTGTTGATACATTATATTTACCCCTGCCCTTGATTTTTCAAAAAAATCCATTAAAAGATTGATGTAATTAATACTGTTGTATTATATTGTAAGTGTGGAAGTGTGTCTAAATATTTCCAAAGGGATAAATTAAGGGATAGTTTTAATGGAAGATAAGCTTCAAAATTCAATATCTACAAAGCAATTGTACAGAGAGTTTGACTGGTACAAAAATACCTTCCCGACTCTCGTTCAAGAGTCTTGTGATGAGTTTTTTGACAAAAATTTCCGTTTAGAACTTATCGGACTGAGCAAAAACATTAACTGTATGCTCGATAATGAGTCCTGCTTTGTTACTAAAATTAAAATTGATAATGAATATGATATGTTTTTTAGGTTAACAGACAAAGCTATCAATATAATTTTATCTAAAATTTTAGGGCAAACTAAACACAAATTTAATATCAACAAGATTTCAGAGCTTGAATCAAAGGTGATAACTTCGTTTAATGATTTTATGTTTGAACATATTAAAACGATTATTAATCAGCCTGATCCGACGCAGATTAAACGCAGTAACTTTGATACGGTACATTTGACTTTTATAATCAAAGAGGTTGAAGAATATAATCACTCTGCGGGAAAATTTATTATAACACTGCCGCAAGTTCTTGTTAATGCTCAAGAGATTCAACCTGCGGGAAATGCCTTTACTGAAGTTAATTTCCCGAACAGTGAAACTTATGCAAGCGTATTTGTCGGTAAAACAAAATTCTCGCTTTATGATATCAAAAACTTAGAAGCAGAGGATGTTGTAGTTTTTGACGACAGTGATTTGAAATCTGTAAGATTATCAATAAACGGGGAAAATATGGATGTAAATATTAACCCGAACATGGATTTATTAATACCTGATATAGACAACGGAGGAGATGAGATGGGTGAAACTCACGGTAATATTTGGGACAGTATCGAAGTTGAAATGAGTGCAGAGTTTGATACTGTAAAAATATCTCTTGGCGAATTAAAAGATATAGAAAATGGTTTGGTTGTAGATTTAGCTTCATTATATGATAACAATGTAACCCTGAAAGTTGAGGGAAAACCGATTGCAAGCGGTTCTTTGGTTATTGTAAATGACAGATACGGAGTAAAAATCAATAATGTCATAGCTCAAGGTGAAGGCGGTGCTTCAAGACCTGCTGCAACTGCTGAGAATGCTGCAAGCGAAGATGTTGAAGATTTTGCTTCTCAAGATGAACAAGAACAATTCTCATCAGAAGAGCCATCGCAAGAAGGTGAATCAGATGAAGAATTTGATTACAGTGATTTTGAACTTGAAGACGAAAATATCTAAAATTAAATTAAGACGGGGAGATTTTAAAACTTATGGGCGGATATTTAGCAAATTTTACGGTATACACAATGGCAATGACAGGGTTAATCTGTTTTGCTGTGTTTGTCTATAAAAAAGTTATGGACGGCAGTATCCGTAAAGATAATTCAAAATTTCTTTGTGTTGAAGAATCTATGAACCTTAATCCGCGAAAAACTTTACATATAGTAAGGGCAGGTAACGAACGATTTCTGATAGCTTCAGATGTCGATAGAACAACTCTTATCTCAAAGCTTGACGGGGAAAAAGGGGGGAAAGAGGTGCCATCATTTGATGCGCTTCTTGAAATGCAAAAACCGATTGAACCTCCGGTTCAGCCTCAAATACAAATTCAGCCTCAGGCTCAGGTGCCGCCGCCTGTCAGAACCCGTCCTCCGCGTAGAAAAGACAGGTCTGTAGTTTCGGTAGATTTCCCGAAAAATGTTCAAAAAAACGGGCTTTCTCCAATGCAGGAAATGGCTAAAAGAATTAACGAATTATAAGGAATGATAAAAATATGGATGCGTTGCAAAATTTAAACCCTGTATTACAACTGCTGATAGTAATGTCGATGTTTTCATTACTGCCGTTTGCTTTTTGCTGTATGACAAGTTTTTTGAGATTTGTCGTAGTGTTTTCAATGCTAAAAACCGCAATGGGTACTCAACAGGTTCCGCCCGCAATTGTTATTATCGGGTTATCTATAATTTTAACTTTCTATACAATGGGTTCAACATTTGACAGAATGTATCAAATGGGTTCTGTGCCGTATCAGAAAAATCAAAATATGGTTATGGCTATTCAAGAAGGCTCAAAACCGTTAAAAGAATTTATGCTTAAACAAACCAGAGAAAGTGATTTGACATTTTTTGTCGAGTTGGCGCATAAAACAAAGCCGAAATCACCTGATGAACTTTCGATTTGGGAAGTTGCTCCGGCTTATATTATAAGTGAATTAAAAACGTCATTTGAGATAAGTTTTATTATATTTGTACCGTTCATTATTCTGGATTTGGTTGTCGCAAATATCTTACTTGCACTGGGGATGTTCATGTTATCTCCGACAATTATATCGATGCCGTTTAAGTTACTGATATTTATCGCAGTTGACGGTTGGGCACTTATAATTCAAGGGCTTGTTTCAAGTTACAACTAAAAAAAGGAAAATTTAATCGTGGAAATTTTACTGGAATATTTAGCTAAAGGTTTTTTAATAATGTTATCAATCTCAATGCCGTGTGTATTATGCGCAGCAGGTATCGGTTTGGTTGTAGGTATTTTGCAGGCGGTAACACAGGTTCAGGAACAAACGATTGCGGCAGCTCCAAAGATTTTGGGTGTTTTCCTTGTTATTGTTATTGGCGGCGTTGGGTTTATAAGACTTTTGACAAATTTGTTTCAGGAAGGTATGGTGCTTGCATTTAATACTGTTCCGAAAATGGAAAGTTTTGTTTTGGATTCAAATTATCATAAATATACAACTCCGTTTGAAGGAGAGATGAAAGACAGATTTAGAAGTGTGGATTCAATAAATGAGATTATGAAAAATCCCGGCAAGGTTCCGTATATTGATAATTATAAAAAAGAATCTTATACTCAGGCACCAAAAACAGCTATGCCAAAACCAAATCTTGTTGAAACAAAAAAAATGTTAGGAAGATAATTAAATGGAACCTATATATTCATCAATACTTGCAATGTTTCCGAAGATTAACACCTATCTTATGGCAGGTGCGCTTGTGTTTGCAAGAATGATTGGTTTTTTCAGGTTTTGTCCGATTTTTAACAGAAAAGATTTTCCGACACTTGTTAAGATTCCATTTGCGCTTATCATAACAGTATTTATTGTTCCGTTTTTATCTCCCGAAAAGGTTTTCACCGAATGTGATTCGTTTATGTTATCGCTTTTGTTAAATGTTGTTGTCGGAGCTATGATTGGTTATATGGCGCAGTTAATAACGATTGCGATTGATTCAGGAGCAGAGATGATTAATATGCAAATGGGTTTATCTTCTGCTACGGCGTTAGACCCTACAACGTCTGCTCAGGTGTCTATTTTAACAAAAATGGTTTCCTTAATGGGAATTTTGATATTCATAAATCTTGGAGGAATATTTTGGTTATTTAAGGCGTTATTAAGAAGTTTTGAAATCTTTCCGATGTATGCTTCGCATATTCCTCTTGCACAGCTTATCAGAATGGATTTATTGATAAAAATGTCATCAAATACTTTGTATATGGGGCTTCAGATAGCATCACCGATTTTGCTTGCCACTTTGGGGCAGGATATTATTTTGGGTGTAATCTCAAGAACTGCACCTCAGGTTAACGTTTTCCAATTAAGTTTCTTGTTCAAACCTGTACTGGGTGCTGCGATTATGGTGTGGATTTTACCGATGTTGATGAATATTATTGAAGAGTATTTTCTAAGTTTTGCAAATATTATTTAGGGTGGACAACCTTGTCAAAATACGGTATAATTAGTTTATAAAGTTATTTTTATGAGGATGATTAAGATAGTGTTTGATTTTAATAAACGTTTTGGGTTTACTCTTTCGGAAGTTCTTGTAACAATTGGTCTTTTGGGTTCAATTGCTGCTATTACAATACCGACTCTTGCTTATAATTATCGCGGAAAAGTTTTGGAACAGCAGTTCAGAGCTACATATAGCGATATAAAAGCTGTTGCAACTGTTTTAAATGAACGCCACGGCGGAGATTGGGCGACTTATGCAAGTACTCGTTCTGTAAAAGATGCAGCTCAAGAATTTATGTCTATGTTTAATGGCGGTGGACCTTATAGAGGAGATGTAGACTATCAGGATAGTGCTCTTAGTAATGAATTAAGAGCTTTTTATGGTGCTCGTTCAGGAAGTGGTAAGTTTCGTTTTAATATAACAAACGGACTTTTGGATGCCGGTGATCCTTGTGATAATGGCGGTGTTTGGACTGATAGTAAAGGCAGGTTATGGACATTTAATGCTGAAAATCGTATGATTTGTGTTGATATCAACGGAAATGCAAAACCTAACAGACAAAATGTTGATATATTTGCATTTATTCCAATGTCACCATTGCAGTTAGCAACTTTTGTTTATAATGATCCGGGTAATGCTAATAATTACATAGGTACAATTGTTCCTTGTAATATTGAGATGATTGCAGCAAAAGGTGCATCTAACAGTGTTCCGTCAGTTGCTGTTAAAGAAAATGAAGAGGGTTCTAATGTTCGAACATTTGAAAAAGGTTCAGGCTCGGCTTTAGATTATTGTCCTTTCTTTGAGCCTGTTGAAAATGCTGCTGTAAATAAGGGAACATATTGTGATGTTGAAAGTGTCGGTTGCGGTAAGTCGGCAAAGGGTAAAACAATGACAACTTCTAATAATTACTGGACTGATTATATCGATTATAAATAATAAAAAGCGGGTTTTATAACCCGCTTTTTTTAAACTTTTAAAAGAACTTTCAGGGTATCTTTTTCTTTATTTTTTTCAAATCCTTCAAGTGCGTCATCAATGCTGTAGGTTGCAGAAATCAGCGGAGAAAAATCAACTTTTCCTGATTCTAAAAGTCTTAATGCAGCAGGGAATTGTCCGCAGCGAGAACCTAAGACCGTAATCTCATCAATTACAATCGGAGCTAAGTTAAATTCTTTAGAGGCTGCGACGGTACTTTTTAATACAAGAACTCCGCGCGGTTTGGTTAGTGCCAGAGCGGTTTCAAAGCCTGAAATTGAACCTGTAGCTTCAACTACAACATCGTATTTTTTCTCAATAGCAAAGTCGTTAAGAAGAGATGTTTTAACACCTTGGGCTTTAGCTATATCAAGTTTATTTTGGTGTTTGCCGACTAATGTTACATCAAGATTTTGCGCATTTAGTGCTAATGCTGTAATTAGTCCTAATTTGCCGTCACCAAGTACGATAACTTTTTCAAACGGTTTTATGTGATGTTGTTCTGTGATTTCTAAGGCTGCTGCAAGCGGTTCTACAAAAACAGCTTGAGTATCGGGAACATTATCCGGTACTTCGAATAATACTTCTGTTGGCATTGTAAAATATTGCGCGAACACGCCGTCTTTTCTCCAGATTCCTAAAGTGTGACGGTTCGGGCAATGTCGGTAAAGCTTTTGAGCACACCATTCGCAATCAGGGTCTTTACAACCGTAGCTTATTTCGGGTACAACTCTTTTACCTACAAGTGATTGGTCTTCGCCGTTCACTTCTTCAACTATCCCTACGGCTTCGTGTCCTAAAATCCCGACATAACCCATATAACCTTTTGTGATTTCGTAATCAGTGTTACAAATTCCTGCAAGAGTTACTCTTACAAGTGCTTCTCCTTTTTGCGGGATTGGTTTTTTATAATCGTTTACAAGTTTAAGTTCGTTATCAAATACAACGGCTTTCATATTTTTCTCCTATTCTTCTATTGCTTTCCAATTTTTGGCGGTTTTTTCAAGAATTTCTTGTGTTGAAGCTTTTTCAAGCAGAATTTCTTGTACTGCCGAGTTTACTATATTATTAATTTCTTTTTGTCCTTTTTGTGTTTTATATGACGGTTGAATTTTATTTAATTGCTTGGCGCTTATTACGCGGGCTTTTGACATTAAGTCATTTGGTTCGTATTTTGTGTAAAATTCATTTTGCAAAGTCTTTTCGTTTACGGCTAAAACATTTGTTAATTTTGCCAGTTCAAGCTGGTTTTTCTCATTAGTTAAAAACAGTGCAAATTTTAGAGCTTCCGATTTATGTTTTGCACGAAGCGGAATTACAAAATTCATTAGTGAAAAATCGTTTTGCCCGAGCTGTCCTGTAATTTGCGGTGCGATATCCGTTTTAGAGTATGTTGACGGGGCGTTTTCTTTTATCATATTCAAAAAATTTGCGCCCGCTGTGATTAACATAATGTTTCCTGACATGTATTTTTCAAGTGATTCTTGAAGTGTCATTGTAACTGTTTCTTTTGGTATCAGATTATTTGAATACAGATATTTAAACATATCAAAAACATCGGCTGATTTTTCAGAATTTATCAAAGATGAAGATGCTGTTCCGTACTTATTTAAAATTTTCAGCATTGTATCGTTTTCAGTGATATTTGGTAGGAAAATATACGCGCTTGTCTTTGCTTTAACTATGGATGCATATTGCGCTATTTGAGAGTAGTTTTTAGGAATAGGGATTCCTGCTTTGTTTAGTATCTCTTTATTATAAATTGTAATAGCGCTTGTGGCATACCACGGAATTGAATAAATTTTTTCGTTATATTTTAGTGAATTAAGTATTTCTTTATTAAATTGAGTTGTTTGTTCTTGCGGGATTTCATACAAAGCGCCTTTATGTGCTAAGGTTGCAGAAAAATCAGGGTTAAGGTTAACCAAATCAGGCGGGTTGTCGCTTAAAACTGAGGCAAGTGTTCTTTTTTCACCTTCCGAAAATGGTACGTCTACCCATTTTATTTTAATTTCAGGGTTTTCTTTTTCAAATTCGTTGATAACACCATTAATGTATGGTGCAAAATCATTCATTTGAAGCGTCCAGAATACAACTTCGTCATTTTTGACATCTTTTTTGCAGATAAAAAAGGTTGCACTTATTAAAATTATTGTTGAAAAAATTGTTATCCAAAAGCTCTTATTCAATTTATTTCCCCTTTTGCGGCAATTATTTGTAATATACATTTACCCCTGCTATAATTATACTATGAACAACTTATTTACGGAACTTGAAAATATTAATAAACAAATTCCTTTGGCAGAAATTTTACGCCCTAAAACTTTAGAAGACTTTTTAGGTCAAAGTAACGTAATTTCTGACAGAAGTCCTTTATTGAATTTGTTAAAAACAAACAGATTATTTTCGCTTATCCTGTGGGGAACTCCCGGCTGCGGTAAAACAACATTGGCAAGGTTGATTGCAACAAAAACAAATGCCGCATTTATTGAACTTTCTGCCGTAACCTCAGGGGTTAAAGATATTAAAGATGCTGTTGATAAGGCTAAAGAATCTTTGCGCGCAGGGCAAAAAACAATTCTTTTTATAGATGAAATTCATCGCTATTCAAAAACACAGCAAGATGCTCTTTTACCGCATTTGGAAAACGGAACTTTATTTTTAATAGGTTCGACTACGGAAAATCCTTCATTTCAGGTTGTTCCTGCTCTTTTATCAAGGTTGCAGGTTATAAGGCTTAATTCTATTGATGATGAAAGTATGGCAAGCATTATTAAGCGCGGGTTTAATTATCTTGCAACAAATTATATGCTTATGGAATGCGAAAGCGGAGTTTTGGATTTTATCATAAATCTTGCAAGAGGCGATGCAAGATATGCTTTGAATATTGTTGAAAATGCTTATTTTGCAAGTGATTTGAAAGATAATAAACGTATTCTGAAAGTTAAGACGATTGAAGAGATTTGTCAGCAGCGAAATACAAGGTATTCCCGTCAGGAACATTATGATTGTGCTTCGGCTTTTCAAAAAAGTTTGAGAGGATCTGATCCTGATGCTGCAATATATTATCTTGCCAAAATGATTGTAGCGGGCGAAGACCCCAGATTCATTGCAAGACGATTGATTACATGTGCCGCCGAAGATGTCGGAAATGCCGATCCGAATGCTTTAAATGTTGCGATGAATGCATATAAGGCAGTTGAACTTTTAGGGCTTCCTGAAGGTAGAATCCCGCTTGCGCAGGCAGTAATTTATGTTGCCAGAGCTCCAAAATCTAATGAAAGTTGTATGGCAATTGATATGGCAATTTCAGATATTACAAACGGAAAAGATTTTCCGCCTCCGATGCATTTAAGAGATGCACATTATAAAGATGCAAAAAATTACGGATTTGGTGTTGGTTATGTGTATTCACATGATGCACCTGATTATGAACAACAATTTTTGCCTGATGAGCTTGTCGGAAGAAAATATACTAAAGATTAAGCAGCATTTTTCATTTGCTTATACATTTCAATACCTTCAACCCAGTTTGGAACGATGTTCAAATCGTTTTCGACAATGTGCTGAGGAAGTGCTGCATGATGAATTTTTGGTAATAAATAATCTTCCGGATATTCTATCGGACGAGAAATATTATCATCAGTATCGTTACAGATAAATATTGTTTTACCTGTATTATGATCTTGTCTGTATCCAACGATTGTAATTTCATGACCGTTTAAGATTATATTGTTTGAATCTGTTTGGGTGTATCCGAGGATAACATTTTCCCCTTCATCAAGAGCTTGGGTAAGATGTCTTTTCATTGTTCCCAAGTCTGTTTCGTACCCAACCAGTCGAGCGTTTTCATCAACTGTTTGGTAGGTAACTGATAAAATACTTTTATCAAAAACTACTGATTCAGTGAATGTTTTTTCCAGTTCAATTAATCCTTTGTCGCTTTGGTTAAATTTACCCGCACGTTTATCCGTTAAGCTGTTATAAGATTGTTGTGAGCCGATTTGCATAAATGTTGACTGCATTAAAACATCAAGCGGTGAACGTTCATACGGATCTTTATTTGTCGTTTGGATTTGCGCTCTTATAATTGCTTTATCATCAGGCGCGAATGTTAATTTAGCGTTATCAAAATTGTTTGCTTCAAACGGAACTTCAAACGCATTTAACAGCCATATTGCATCAAGTGTACTGTCTGCAAGGTTTTTAAGCCCGATTGTTTTTTCAACGGACATTTTAGGTGAGCTTAACTCTTGAGCAAATCTTGCAAATTCAGCAGGCATTTGTTTTGCAAGCTTAAATTCCGTGCTTGCTGCAACACAAGTTCCTGAATGTTCGACATTAATGTCACGGATTCCTTTTTGAATTTCAATTAAGTTTGTTTTGTCTTTGTTGTTTGCCTCGATGGCTTTTTCCTGATATGATGCAGGAATATCACCGAATTGTTGTGTTATAAGATATGGGTAAGTTAGAGTCAAAACTGTATCTTTCAACATTGTTTTTGCATCTAATCCTTGCGCTCTTTTTTCTGTAATCATCTTATATAAATTATCAAGAACCGTGCTGTTATCATTTGAATCAGAGTTTAGTAATATTCCGCTTTTTAAAAGAACTTCTGCGGCTTTCCTGTCGTTTTTACTTAAGTTAGATAATATTTTATTATATTTTTCTTTTTCTTCTTTGCTGCTGAGCGTTGTTCTTATTTGAACCTGATTTTGAACAGGTGCATTTGCAAGGCTGTTTGCCGTAAATGACGGGTGTAAAATACTTGTTTGCACTCCGGATGTGTTTGCAGAGTTTTTTACTTTGCAAATTGTGTTATAATTATATTGTCGGATTAGAGAATTAATTTTTTCTACCATACTTACACCACAATTATATAAAAAACCAAATGTAAAAAAAATTGCCAGGTGAAAAAATATTTTGTAATAAATTTTAAAAAAGAAGGAAAATTTTTGAACGATTTAAAATTTAAACCGCTGACAAAAGAACAGTTATTGATATCAATTGACAGATTAACAAGGTTTAAAGAACCCGAGGTTAAATATGTTCGTGTTTTTTGTGATATTTTAACATCTAATCTGATTTCTCCAAAATTTAAACGTCATGATTTAGAAAATATGGATTATGAAAACTTAAAAAATATGGCGGAATTTATTATTAATTCTTCTATTGAAACTTTAGGTTTAGACGTTTGTGATAATTATCTTATAAATCAAAGACTTTATGATTATGAAAAATCGGTTTTTGAATTTGATGAAGAGGTTGAAAAACTTTTAAAAAATAAAATTAATTATTATTCGATTTTGGTTTTTGTTAATGATGATTCGGTTAAGAATTTGAAGTGGTTAAAAATATTGGCAACATCAGCAGATATTGAAGAAGACAGGTTTAGATATTCCTTAAGATTTCCCGTAAAAAAGGTTGTAATCGCAGAAGGAGCAACAGAAGAAACATTACTACCCGAGTTTGCCAAACGATGCGGATATGATTTTGACAAAGAAGGAGTCTTTGTTATGTCTGCGGGTGGTAAGAATCAGGTAGTTAAGCTTTTTTACAGGCTTTGTGAAACTTTAAAACTGCCGATTTTTGTTTTGCTTGATAATGATGCAGGGGAGAATTTTAATCAAATAAAACCGAAGTTAAGGACAAATGATAAAATTCATCTGCTGAATTGCGGCGAATTTGAGGATTTATTACCGTTGCAGCTCGTAAAACGTGCTTTAGATTATGAGTTAAGTAATATTTCTATAATGGAGCAAGAAATGTTGAATGAGCATGTTCCTCGGGTAAAAATTTTAGAAGAAGTTTTTAAGACTCGAGGATTGCACGAGTTTAAGAAGGTAGAATTTTCTAAGTCCGTTAAGAAAAATATTAAAAATGATGATGATATTTCTCCTGAAATCAAGTGCATAATTGATGAAATTCGAGTTACCGGAGTTGAAAGTAACATAAATTAATTAAAATCAAATCAAATGGTTGACATTTAATTTTGTCTGGGTTAGAATAACTTTCGTAAGCCGATAAGGCACTAGCCCCCATCGTCTAGAGGCCTAGGACAACACCCTTTCACGGTGTAGACAGCGATTCGAATTCGCTTGGGGGTACCATAATAAAAAAGAACACCCGTAGGGGTGTTTTTTTTATGTAAACACTCAACGAACATCTTTCGCTTGGCGCGAGTGAGCTGAGGCTGGAGCGCTTTTGCGTTTGTGTAAAACACATAAGCAAAACGCGGAATTGCCGTTAAATGCGAACGAGCAAGACAGGGGTACCAAGAGTGTTTTTTGTAAATTTATAATAGAGTAACTTTGATTAATCCTTTTTTCTCCAGTTTTTGTGCATATTCGGTAAGTTTACGAGAGTTGCCTACACCGTGGCAATATGATATTAAATAGTCTGTATTTTGAATCATATAACGGTTAGCTTGAACTATTGCGTATCGTTTTGGTACAAATTCTAACCCTTCGGGGTAAAAAGTGCTTTCAAAATTATTTGGAGTTTCAACCTTTTTGTCGAGAGCATACGGTTCAAGTAAATAAAGTTTAATATTTGGGTGACGATTTTTTGCCTCTTTTAATACTCCTTGAACCAAGCTGTCAAATGAGCCGTAATGCCCGACTGTAAAAGTTTTAACGTTGTATTCAGTGATGTGTTTTTCAACAACTTCTGCAAGCTGTGGTTTAATTCTATCGGAAGCGTATCTGCTCCCGATGAAAAAGCATGTTTTGTCGTTCATAATTAATCCTTAACTGTACTTGTTTTATAATAATTAAATATAGCATAAATAGGTCTATATAATTAGTTTTAATTTGTCTTAATATAAGTGACAATTATACTAATGAGTTACAAAGAATTAATAACTAATGGTATTAAACGTTTACGAACTAAAAACAAACTTACACAAGAAAAGTTTGCTGAAAAGATAAGTATGAGTGTTCAAGGCTACAGAAATATTGAGCAAAATAGGTATTTGCCTACAGTTGAAACAATAGATAAGATTTGTGAGGTATTCAATATTCAACCTATAGAATTATTGTTGCCTGAACCACAAGCAAATTTGGATAAAGTAAGAGAACTAATTAATAATAAATTATGTAACTGTGACCTAGATAAACTAATTAGAATTAACAACATGATAGATTTAATGTAGAACTGTTGCGTAAATTTATATTTTATGTTATAAGTTTCCTATAATGATTAGATTTTTACAAAACCGACGTAGCAGATATAACTTGAAAGGCTTGTTTTAAATAAACGAGAAGTTTTTTGCGCATCGGATAATAAAGTTAAAACAAGACCTTGGCAACAAACGGGGTCTTGTTTTTTGTTACAAAAGGTAAATATTAATTGTAAAATAGGCAATTATTATTTTTGAGGAAAATTAAAGTAAAGGTGAAGGTAGTAATGATGAAACATAGAAATATTCGACGAAACTCAACTGTAAAAGCGAATGCTCCAATCGTGAAATTAATGAATTTAATTTGGGGCTTGTAATACACAGGGGTAAATTATTGTGGTTTTTCAATAATTTACCAGAGTTAAGGATAGGAAAATGATACCAAAAATAACAGCAAGTACAATTTACTCTACATTAGGAAATAACAGTTCAAAAGTTCCGTTGGCAATAAAAGATATTGCAAACAGCTGCGGTTTGACAGCAGCTTCATATATGTCAGGGGATAATGCGGAAGGGAAAGACAGATTTATAGATGAATTCGGGACTCAGGCAATTTGGCTTTGGGGTATTCCGGGTTATAAAATAGCTTTAGATTTTGCAATGTATAAGCCATTCAAAATTGACCCTATGGTTGATGTCAGAATTTTGAAAAACCCAGATATTTTAAAGGCTGCAAAAGAATTTGCACCTACTAAAGAAATTTTAAAAAGTCTTGAAAATGTTGCTTCTCATCAAAAATTAGCAAAGAATTTGAATATGGCTAAGTTTGGTTTGTCTACAGCGTTAACAGCGATTTCATACTTAGGTTTAACCAAATTCAGACATAATTACACAGAAAAACAGATTAAAAAAGAAATTTTAAATAACAAAAAAGATAGTTTTATTAAGCAAAAATCAGCCCAAGTTCCGTTCTCTTCGGCATTTTCTTCTGTTCATGGCGGAAATAAAAATTCAGCTTCACCGACTTTCACCGGCGGAGTTCAGGATTTCATTTTTGATCCTGTTAAAAATCTTATGATTGTTGACGGAATCATTACGGGTGAAAGACTTTCACATTCTAAAAATCCTCAGGACTTTTTGGGTTATGTAATTAAAGAGGGAAGTTTCTGGGCATTTATGTATGCGGCAGGCCCGTTGATTGCAAAAGCGCTTGAAAAGCATGCCGATGCTAAAGGTAAATCAATTGATTTGGATGCAAGAGTAATTTTTGGCGAACAATTGCAAAAGGCAATGAAAGACGGCTCTTTGAGAACTCATTTGGATGCATTTAAAGCTGCTGATAAATCAGATGTTGATATTTATAAGTTTGCGGTAAATCCTAAAAATAAAAATCTTGTCATTGATATGGCTAAAAAGTCTGATATTATTGAACTTGTAAAAGGTACGGATTTAGTTGATACAAGAAGATATATTGACCTTGACGGATTAAGAGGAATTCAGGCAAAACTTGAAAAACTTCTTTCGCAGTTTGAAAATTCAGGTGAAACCTTAGACGAATTTTTGAAATCTGTAAGAAAGCATAAAAAAGTTGCAGTATTAAAAAATATCGGAGCATGTATCGGTGCTTTAGGAGTTCTTGCTCCGGCGATTATGCTTTTAACACGGAAACTCGGTACAGGTAAAGATTATCAGGTAAGAAAAGATATTGAAGAAAAACTTGCAAATAAAAAATAATTAATCATTTGCGCTGGTTAAGAAGTTAACAAGTCCTTGGAGTCCAAGCTTGTAGCTATCGGTTTTGAAGCCTGTTATTTGCCCAACGCAAACATCTGCAAACATGGAATTATGACGAAATTCTTCTCGTTTGTAAATGTTAGATATGTGAACTTCAACGGTCGGGATTTTAACTGATGTTAGAGCATCACGTATAGCAACGCTTGTGTGAGTGTAAGCGCCTGCGTTTAGAATAATTCCGTCGAAGTTTCCTAGAGCATATTGAATTTTGTCAATAATTTCGCCTTCAAAATTGCTCTGAAATATTTCAATATTTATTCCGAGTTCAAAGGAGTACTCATGAAGCTCCATTTCTAAATCTTTATAAGACTTAGATCCGTATTGTTCAGGCTCTCTCACTCCTAACATGTTAAGGTTAGGACCATTAATGATTAATATGTTCAAATTTTTTTCCATGCAGTTATTATAACACATAAAATCATATTTGTAAATTTTTGTTAATTTTTAATACATTAATGTAACTAATTTGACATGTTTTTCATATCATGCATGTACAAACTATCCCAAAATCTCCTCCCAAGATTATTGTTCAAGTCGCAGTACTGTGACTTTTTTTTTGCGCCCTGCGCAGAGACATGAGTGAAGCGAAAGACGAACCTGCGTCAACGTAAGCGATGAGCTTTCGTTGACCCCTTACCCTTCGTGTACGTTCATTTGGGAAGATACTTCTGCTATAATCCTTGCGACATCAGCTCCGCCGATTGCAATTTCAAGGATTAACGGTGAATATATAAGCACGGTTTCTTTATATGCCATTGTTTCAATGTCTATAACATTAAACTCGATAAAATCTTCTCCTGTTGAGATAAGTTTACCGTATTCTCCTCCTGTTGCCCAACGGATAAACATATATTGATTAACGTATTCTTCTAATTTTTCAACTAATTTCATAAATAACCTAATACCCTTACAAACAATATTTTAGTGATAATTTTGCTAAAGTCAAAAATCGTTTATTATACGATAAATGTTTTGACAGAACCGTCTTGGTGGTATAATCCTCCTCCGCAAACGGTTTCTACAACTTTTAATACAACTTCGCGAGGTGCATCTATCTGGTTTAGAGTAAATTCTTGTCCTGTATGTTTTATTTTAAACACACATTTTTGAGTTTGGTCAGCCGGAACATATAATGATGCAATTTCATTTTCAAGAAGCTTAACCATTTCATCTTCTCTGTCTTTTGCATCTTTTATTATATCGTGATAATTTCCTCTCAATGCGATTATTCTGTTAGAAAAAATATGACGTCCGTCATCTCTGAATAAGGCTTGCGGTTGGAAATTACAACGGGTTGTGAAACTCATTTTGTGCCAAAGAATATTAATAACAGCAACTGATTTTAAGGTATCTGCGTCAACATAAATATTTTGAGTTGTAACACCGCGTGATGAGAAGGATTGTTTAAGATTGTTTGAAACAAGTTCAAGACAATCAACCATTCTCGTAAAAATATCATTAGTGTTTACTGTAGAATGCTGATAATCCAAAAACTGCTTGTACATATGAGATGACACAAGTTCTACTCTCTCTTGGATTACGATATCCTTTTTGGTAGCTGTTTCAGAGTTGTCAAAACTTTCAAAATTATTTAGCAATTTCGTTTCCTTTTTTTATAACATATTTTTAAAATAAACATGTTTTCTTGTAAAGATTATATGTTTTTTCGTTACAAAACGGAATACTTATATCGGATTATAAATCTATTTAGAGATTTCAATAAGTTCATCGATTTTACAGCCCAGAAAAAGACAAATTCTTTCAACTGTATCCAAGGTAATATTAGTTCTTTTTCCTCTTATTATTTCTGATATTTTTGCTTGACTTATGCCGGTTGCTTTATGCAGCTGAATACTGCTTATATTATGTTCCCAAAGCAATTCCCGTAATCTTATTTTAATCATTAATCAATTATATAAAATATTTTCTCAACTTGACAGTAATTACCTAATAAGATAATATAATACCTAATAAGGTAAATAAATTTAAAATAACTTTATCAAGGAGTTGAGTGAATAAATGAAAAAAGGTTTTACATTGGCTGAAGGTGCTACGCACATTAAGAAAGTCACCCTGAACTTGATTCAGGGGCTATCCATGCCAATAAAATTCCCTTTCAGGGAAGAATCGACATTGATAGATTCCGTGTCAAGGCACGGAATGACTAAAACCTTGGGTTTTACATTAGCGGAAGTATTAATCACTCTCGGAATAATCGGAGTAGTGGCGGTGATGACCATTCCAAATTTAGTCGCTACTCACAAAGCTAAACGACTCAGATCTCAGTTTTTAAAATCTTACTCCACAATTCAGCAAGTATTTAAACGAATGGAAGCGGATGATGTATCACTTGATCCTTCTACTTATCCGACAGGAACTTTTTACAAAACTTTCGGACAATATCTGCAAGCTGCAAGGTATTGTTACAGAAATGCCTCAGATGCTCAATGCTTTTCAGGAAGCTCAAGCGGCAAACAATATAAATCCTTTGACGGGAAATCGACTGTAGCTTATAACTGGTTTGATGACGGACAAATTGCATTACAAGACGGTACATTAATTATGTTTGAAAATTATACATCCGTCCGGCAATTATGGGTTTCTGTTGACTTAAACGGGTTTAACAATCCACCAAATCGCTGGGGGTATGATTTGTTTACCTTTGAATTTCTTGACGGAGAATTAAGAACAATGGGTGATATTCAAACAAAATATAATGATTTAGACAAATATTGTAACCCTAAAGGCTCAGGAGCTTTAAACGG
>CAJUAL010000012.1 GCA_910584405.1 uncultured Vampirovibrio sp. | reverse complement strand
TCCTTTCCCTTTTTCCTATTGATTTTCCAACGACTTACACAATAAGTCGTTTTTTTTGCGGATTTTGCGGACGAATGGAGCGGAGCGAATTCGGATAGCGAGCGGATTGAGTCGGCAGGAGCTAAGCTCCGAAGACGAAACTCCGGGAGCTGGAGCAAAATCCAAGACAGCGGATTTTGCGTAGGGTGGAGTCGAGCGAAAGCGAGCGAAGCGAAAGACGAACCTGCGTCAACATAAGTGTTGAGCTTTTGTTGCAAAGGTGAGCGGTGACGTTTTATGCGAGGCGATTGTTTTACCGGACGGCGCCGTTATTCAAAGCTAATTACGCAGCAGC
Organism: uncultured Vampirovibrio sp.; assembly: GCA_910584405.1. Taxonomy (GTDB): domain Bacteria; phylum Cyanobacteriota; class Vampirovibrionia; order Gastranaerophilales; family Gastranaerophilaceae; genus Zag111. Next base: position 71,886 of record CAJUAL010000012.1, on the reverse strand, counting down.
TTTCTTTTCTTGTTCTTGATATTGAGCAGTTCCGGGGAACGCATCTGAACCTGTTCTCATTTTTGTAATTAAATACTGCATTTTCGGAATAAGTGTTGACAAGAACAGAGCTGATGTTGCAAATCCTGCACCCCAGTTAAGTGCGTTTAATTTCAGGTTATTATTAGAAGCTTTACGTAACAACTGCATTGTAACCTCTTGAGCATCTGTCTTACGAGCTTTTGCAATAATTGACTTAACATAGTCTAACAGCTCTTTCTTAACTGCATCAAGTTCATTTTGGGAAACATATTGATATTTTTCCATAAATTTTGTACCGAATCTGTTTTTAAAGAATTCGCGCAAGAACTCAGGATTATTAATATGTCCGCCGTTAAGAACATCTCTTGCTTGAGCTTCCGTAATAATTGGTACGCCTTTAAGCTTAGGTTGAAGTTCAGACATTTTTTGTGCAAGTTTTTTATATTTTTTAACCTGAGCAGTAGTAAATCCGAGTTTTTCAAGTTCTTCATTGAATGCTTTAAGAGAGGTAATTTTTGCACCCTTACCTTTGAATCTTGCAGCCAAACTTTCAGGAAGCGCGGTATCACTGCCGAGCAAATCTTTTGCAAACTGTTCAACATTAACTTTTTTACCTCTGATTGTTTCAAGGTAATTTTCCATATAACGTGTTGCAAACTCTGCTGATTGAGGGTCTAAGCGAGTTCCAATACCTTTTTGTTCAATTTTATTTAACCACTTGTTCATATTAGACATATTAAACATGTAGAAGTAAATTGAACTGATATCACGGAAACCGATTTCGACTCTTTCGTCATTATTTCTAGCTGAATATGTTCTGCCGCCTGCTGTTCCGACATCAACCGATAACAATTGATAATTTCTGTTACTTTCAAATTTGTTTGCAATAGCAAGATAATTTATACCGTTAAATGATACTTCTTTTTGTTTATCATTTTTATCTTTTTTAATAAAATCATCAAATGTAGGATGAGGAGGTTGTATTGCAGTATTTTCAGGAACATTGTTTACCGTTTTATTTTTATGATAAGAACGGGTTATAGCCTGATTAATTTTCGGTAAAGCAAAACCAATGAATGCATTTGCAAGAATTACACTTGAAATAACTTTAGTAAACTTAAATTTTGCCATAGTTGATCTAAGAATTTTATCGCCTGTTTTAGTAGTTTCTTGAGCAAGATAATTATTCAAAGGTCTGCGGACATCGTCACTTGCAATATCAACAACATGTTTAGGAAGTTTGTTAATTTTCTGACCGATTTTTTCAAAAATCCAATTTAAACCTTTAACACCGCCAAGCCAAAAAACAGCACCTGAAAATTCTTCGGTAATTCTTTCACGAGCCTCGTCAAAACCGCCTCTTTGATAAGCCTGATAAGTTCTACCGCCTTCTACAAAAGCTTCCAGAGCAATAACCGGCAAAAAGCCTCCTGATGCCATTTGCTTAACTATATTTCTTGATAGTGGCTGATTTATATTTGCTATTGGAATTTTTATCGACATGAGTTTTTAACTTTCACTTCTAATAACTATTTAATACTGCTCAAAATATTTTTTTGCTCATGGTTTTTTGTTTTTTAATATTTTGTTACAAAAAACTTAAATGTTACAAAAAATGAGCAAGAAAATTTATGTTCGTGTTTTACTAGACATGTAAATAAAGGATTTAGTGTGATGATAAACAAAATTAGCGCAAACAGTATTAATAATTATCAGAAAGTATCATTCGGACACGGTCAGGAAGCAGCTAATACTCTTACAAAAAAACAAAAAGCGGTAATTTTAGCCTCATCAGCAGCAGGTATGGCACCTGTTTTAATGGGACTTGCAAAACACAAAGGTTTTTCACTTAATCCTGTAAAAATTTTAAAAACCCCGATAAAAGATTGGGCACTATTTAAATTTGCCCCAAAAGAAAAAGCAATACAATTCGAAGCTCCGCAAATCCTTGCACTTGCAACAGGTTCTGTAGCAGGAGGATTTGCAGGCGGATGTATTGTTGATAAAGAAAATATCAAAGCTAAAAAACGTGAAGTTTTAAGCCAGTTGTTAGGTAATGTATCAGTTCCTGTAGCATGTGTGGCATCAGGAGCTATGCTTTATGACAAATACGCCGATAAAATTGAAGGTGCAATGCCTCAATTAAAAAGCACTAAAAAGGCGGCAAAAGTATTTAATAAAGTATTGCAAAAAGTTCCAAATGCAGCTACAACATTAGGGCTGTTAGGTGTAGGAATTTTCTTGGGCAATAAGGTTTCAAATTTTATAAACGAAAAACTGTATCATAAAAAAGTAGAACGGAACATTCGTCCAAGCGACTTTGCACCGCACGTAGATGATGTTTGTATGGCAACATCAATGATGAACAAAGATTCATTATTCGGTTCAAAACTTGGCAGAATTATTCCGATTGCACTTTTAGTTCCGGGATACGAAACAGGAATCGCTCAAAAACATCATAATGTAAACAATTCTTAACCGAAATTTTCGTTATATTTCTAATTGTAAACACCGTTAAAACATTTCATTCTAAGGATTGAGGAATTTATTTTTTTCGCATTTTTTAAAAGTAAAAGTGTTGATATTACACGTTTTTAACCCGATTTTAAATGTAAAGTTTTGTTAAAATTACTACTTATTTAGTAAATTTTCATGACATTTTTACCGTTACATGATGTATAATATATATAGAAGATATATTTAACCCAAAATCGCGTTTATCAGACCTAGAATATTTTGTATAATCAAAATAGAAAGGCAGCGAATATATGAGCAACCTACAATTTCAAAATGATTTAGACAGATTAGTTGAGATTTTGCCTCCACGGATTAAGCAGCATATCTCTTACGAAGAAATGGAAGATGTTATAGAAATCGTTCTTGATATCGGACGACCGCCAGAGATAAGACATGCGAACGGCAAGATTGAATATCTCAGTTCTTCAGACATCAATTATGACGACATTGAGTATATCACATCCCGCGTTCAGGAATTCACTTCTGACAACCGTTCAGGAATCCCCGGAACTTTGCACAGAATCAGTGCGATAAGAAACAGACAGGGTAAAGTTGTAGGTCTTACTTGCAGAATCGGTCGTGTGGTTACAGGAACAATTGCGTGTATAAAAGATATTTGTCTGCAAAATAAAAGTATATTATTCTTAGGCAGACCGGGTGTTGGTAAAACTACAAAGTTAAGAGAAATTTCAAGACTTGTAGCAGACGAACTCGGTAAAAGAGTTGTAATTGTAGATACATCAAACGAAATTGCAGGAGATGGAGATTCTCCGCACCCTGCTGTGGGACATGCCAGAAGAATGCAGGTAAGACAGCCAGAATATCAAAAAGACATTATGATTGAAGCTGTAGAAAACCATACTCCTGAAGTTATTGTTGTTGACGAAATCGGAACAGAAGCCGAAGCGCAAGCAGCAAGAACAATTGCAGAACGCGGGGTTATGTTAATTGCAACAGCTCACGGTAACAGTTTAGAAAGTTTAATAAAAAACCCGACATTATCAGATTTAGTCGGCGGTATTCAATCTGTAACATTAGGTGATGACGAAGCTAAACGCCGCTCCTCACAGAAAACGGTATTAGAAAGAGAGAAACAGCCGACTTTCGATATAGTAATAGAGATTTTAGACAGAAACACACTTGCTGTCTACAAAAACACCTCCGAAGCAGTAGATTATATTTTGCGCGGTTGGCCTATCAGACCTGAATTAAGAAAAGTGGACAAAACATACGAATTTTCAGGAACTGACACATTACCTCAAAAAGCGCCAACCGTGCTCGATAAAATAAACGCGCTTGATGATAAAATCGAGCACCCTGAAAGTTTAAAATTCAGCTTCTCAAGACAAAAGTACGTTGAAGAGGTTAAGAAATTCAAAAAGATTTATCTTTATGCAGTATCTCGAAGCATAGCAGAAAAAGTTATCGAAAGACTTGACCTGAACGCTGAAATTACAAGGAACCTTGATGATGCGGATATTGTAATTGCGCATAAAAACTTTGTCAAAGGCGGAGCGAAAGTCTTAAGTACGGCAGAAGAAAATCGACTTCAAATCTTTTATGTTAAGACAAACTCAATGGCTCAAATCCAAAAAGTTATCAAAGAAGCTTTGGATATAGCAGAATTAAACGAGCGCCAAACATTCTACGACATAACAGAAAAAGCACTTGATGAAGCTAAAACCGCAATAGAACAAATCCTGGCGGGAGCAACAGATATTGAATTAAAACCACAAAGTACGCAGATTAGAAAATTGCAGCATGAGCTTGTCGAACAGCACAACTTAGAAAGCAAATCTGTCGGTGAAGGTGAAAGCAGACACCTGCGAATTGTCGGCGGTAAGGATTACAACGAAAAACTGGGCTAAACCTTTCTCCTCTCACGTTGGGCGTTTACTTCAAATCAGGGAAGAAATATCTTACCCCGTCGTCTGAACGCCATCTTATATATCCGGTTTTCGGGGTTCTATCCAAATCCATTACGCTTACTAATGCCCAATTTCCGCGAATTACGTTTAGGTTAATCTTTTTCGGATAATTCATTGTTGAAATTGTTTTAGCAGAATCTTCTGTTGTAGTTTTTAAATCCTTACAAAACTCAGGAGAACTTTTCAAAAGCACAAGTCCGTATTTTTTGCCGTAAGTATTATAAAAATTAATCCACGTCATAAACTTATACGGATCATCTCGCTTAATCCAGCCTGATAACCCTTTTGAATTATCATAAACAATCTCAATCCAATCATCAGTGTAATCAACTACACTAACAAGCGCTAGAGATTTTTTCTCCAAAAATACGGTAAAAAATTTGTCAAACCCTATCTCTTCAGGGAAAAACTCGTCATTATTCCACCTTACGCGGTAAAGAATCTGTGAATCTTCACTCGGCTCTTTGTATATTTTCACATCATCCCCGACCTGATAAAGTCCGATTGTATTAACAGTGTTCAGCGCAGGTCTTATGGGAATAACATCCTTTGCGTTTACTCCCGAACCCAGAAGACATAAAAATACGAATAATAACAGTTTTTTTACCATAAAATTACTCCCTGAATGTTATTTGAGCGTAAGTTTTTTGTAATTTTTCTCTTACTGATGTCATTTGTTGTTCAATAATTTCATCTGTCAAAGTAGCGTTTTCATCTTGCATTTTTATTCTGAAAGCTACGCTTTTAAAACCTTCTTCAACATGTTCACCTTGATATACGTCAAAGATTTCAGAACCCTTGAAAATATTTTGTTTAACAGAACCTTTGATAACTTTTTGAATATCATCACAAGACACCGTATCATTGATAATAAACGCGATATCACGTCTTACCTCAGGATATTGCGGAAGATGTTTGAATCTAGGAACGGTTTCTTTTACTGCCGAAATAACTTCGTCTAAATCAACTTTAAACAAGAATGCTTCCTGATTAAGCTTCAACTTATCACGTAATGTCGGATGTAATTGTCCGAAATAACCGATTGGCTGAGGTTTTTTACCTAAAAGCATTATAACAGCGGTTCTGTATGGGTGGAAGATTTTATGAGTTTTTGCAAGTTCTGTTTCTTCAAAAGGAACAATTTTAATACGTCTTGTAATTCCCAAATCATCAAGCATATTTTCAACAATACCTTTTACGGTAAAGAAATCTGACTGGGTTTTTACCTGCCATTTTGAGTTTTGAATTTCGCCTGTCAAAACACCTTCTAACACAAGAGTCTCTTTAACCCCTGTATTTTTTTCATCAGCCTCGGCAACCTTCAAATATGTTCTGCCGATTTCGTAAGCCCAGAAATTTTTCTGTCCGTTATCAAAGTTGTATTTCATACAGTTTAGTGCGCTTGCCGCTAATGTTTGGCGAAGCATTGAATACTCTTCACTTGCAGCGTTTGCAACTTTAACGGCATTATCATCATCATATGGAATATTGAATTTATCTAGTAACGATTTACCGATTAGAGAACTTGTCTGGATTTCGTTCAAACCTGCTGACAACATCAACTGATGAACTCTTTTAATAACTTTTTCACCTAAAGTAATCACAGGTGTTTGAGATTTATCTGGCAAAGTCGGTGCAATTTTATCGTAACCGTTGATTCTTGCAATTTCTTCGATTAAATCAATTTCTCTTGTAACATCGTATGCTCTGAAACTTGGAACTAAAAACTTAGCAGCAGCAGCGTTACCGCCCAGTTTTTCAAACCCTAAGTTTTCTAAAATATTGTCACATCTTTCTGAGGCAATTTCGCAGCCCAGAATTCTTTTAACCTGATTGTAGCGAAGAGTAATTTCAATAGGTTCAAGCTTATTTTCACCGTCTTCAACCATTCCGACAACTTCCGCATCAGCATATTCAACCAACAACTGCATAGCGCGCATCAAAGCAGGTTTTACGGCTTCAATATCAATTCCGCGTTCAAATCTTGCACTTGCTTCGCTTCTATAACCTGCGCTTCTTGCAGATTTTCTGTTTGAAGCTGGTGTAAAGTATGCTGCTTCTAAAGCAATAGATGTTGTATTATCATCAATTTCAGAGTTAGCTCCGCCAAACACACCGCCTAAGCATACTCCTTCTTTTTCTGTTGCAATTAAGACAGAATCAGTTGTTAATGTTCTTTCAACACCGTCTAAAGTTACAAGTTTTTCGCCTTCGTCTGCGCGTCTTACGCATAAATAACCGTTTAACTTATCTAAATCAAACGCGTGCAAAGGACATCCGTATTCAAGCATAACGTAATTTGTAATATCAACAACATTGTTTATTGCACGAACACCTGATGCAACAAGTCTTTTTTGCATCCAATCCGGAGAAGATTTTATTTTAATATTTTTCAAAACCCCGATTGAATAGTATTTACAAACATCTTTGTCTTTAATTTCAACCTTAAATTTATCTGTCGATAAGTCTTTTGTACATTCGATTTTGTTAAATTTTAAAGGTGTATTAAATAATGAACTTAATTCTCTTGCAACCCCGACAACAGACATTTGGTCGCCTCTGTTAGCGGTTGGAGCAACATCGATTACGGTATCTTTTTCAAACCCTAAAACATCTTTAACATCTTCGCCTAAACCAACATTTGGGAAAATTCTGTTTAGTATCAAAATACCGTCTTCTTCCTGATATCCGCGTTCAGAAACACCTAATTCATCAGCAGAACAAAGCATTCCCTGAGATTCAACCCCGCGAATTACTGCAGGTGTTAAAGTGAACATATCACCTGTTTTTCTGTCCAACACTTGAGAACCGACGCTTGCATATGGCACAACCTGACCTTCTTGAATATTTTGGGCTCCGCAAACAACCGTTTTTAACCCTGAACCTGTATTAACCGTTACAAGGTGAAGTCTTTCAGAGTTTGGGTGAGCGTCGATTTTTTCGATTTTAACTGTTTTTATATTAGTAAACATCGGTTTAACATCTTCCACCGCTTCAACCTCAAGTCCGCTCATAGTAAGTTCGTGCGCAATTTGAGCCGCGTCAGTGTTTGATAAGTCAACCAATTCATTTAACCAATTTAAAGATACTTTCATTTATTTTCCCTCATAATATATATTTTAATTATGAGATTATATTAGTACAAAATAACTTTCGTGTAAATGTCCTATAAATAAAGGATATCTTGCAAATATATTTTAGGTTATCATAAAAATATGGATAGTTATGACTACAATAATGAGGATAAAGATTTGAAAACAGTCGGGCTGGAGCTTATGTTCCTAACACCCGAAAAATGCTCGTCTTCAGACGGGATTACAGCGGTAGAATTATCCAAACTGGTTAACCTTCCCGCCGAAACAGTAAAAAAGAAACTGAATATCCTCAAAGATAAAGATATAGTAAAAGTTAAAGGTATCAACCCAAAATACTGGAAATTTAATGAATATAACTTCCAAAGAATGGATGAAGATGACGAAACATACAGACTGCTATGCAGTTTTGATGATGTAGATTTTGATAAATATTTTTCATACTAACCACTTTATGTTATTATAAAATAGATATAAGTTCAGGAGAGAAACATAGAAATGACAACAAGTACAAACCAATTCTTAAAGCCTATAACTACAAAAATAAACTCAAACGGCAATATTGAAATCGGCGACTGTGATTTGGTTGAACTTGCAAAAAAACATGGCACACCGTTATATGTTTTAGATGAAAAAACTATCCGCTCAATTTGCAAAGATTATAAAAAATCATTTGAAAAATATCCGAAAATTCGTTTTATGTACGCTTCAAAAGCTCTTTGCACAAGCGCAGTTGCAAGAATTTTAGACGAAGAAGGATTCGGATTTGATACCGTATCATCAGGTGAAATTTACACCGTATACAAATCAGGCGTTGATATGAGCCATGTTTTATTTAACGGCAACAATAAATCTTACGAAGAACTTGAATTAGCATTAAAACTTGGAGTTGGCAGAATTTCTGCAGATAATTTCCTTGAACTTGAAATGCTTAACGAAATTGCACAAAAAACCGACAAAAAAGCAGATATCCTGTTAAGAGTAACTCCGGGTATTGAATGCCACACCCACGAATACATCCAAACAGGACACCTTGATTCAAAATTCGGATTTGACCTTACTCAAATTGATGAAGCTCTAAACCTGATTTTTAACAAATATAAAAATCTTCAATTACACGGTTTACACGCTCACATAGGTTCTCAAATTTTTGAAACAAGTATCTACCCTGATGAAATAGATATTCTCACACGTGAAATTTCAAGAATAAACCACACTTATAATATTAAACTGGATGAAATAAATATCGGCGGAGGACTCGGAGTAAAGTACACAGAAAACGATGTTCCGCCATCAACTTACGAAATCGGTCAACTTGTTATTGACAAATTAACCGAATCAATCAAAAAATATAATATAGAGCCCCCGACAATAATAATGGAACCGGGCAGAAGTATTATATCAACGGCAGGTGTAACATTATATTCTATCGGCAGCACAAAACAAATTCCTTCAGGAACCAAATATGTTGCCGTAGACGGCGGAATGGCAGATAATCCCCGCCCGTCAATGTATCAAGCCGAATATAGCGCAGAAATTGCAAACAAAAAAGAAACCGATAAAAAAGAAAGAATTACAATTGCAGGCAGATACTGCGAATCAGGTGATGTTTTAATAAAACACATTGAAATGCCTGTACTTGAAAAAGGTGATATTCTTTGTGTTTACAACACAGGAGCTTATAACTACTCAATGTCATCAAATTACAACAGAGTACAAAAACCTGCAATGGTTCTTGTTAACGAAGGAAACTCCGAAGTTATTATAAAAAGAGAATCTCTTGACGATTTAATTGCACATGACATAATTCCTGACAGGTTGAAAAAATGATAGATGAAATTTTAATTTTATTGCAAAACTTAATAGGCAGTTGGCATATTTACATCAAAGATACTTTCGGCTGGAAAAATATCTTTGAAGTATGTATTATTGCCGCAATATTAATCATTTTTTACAGAAAATTCATTAAAAACACCCACTCGGAAAAATTTGTTAAAGGTGCATTCGTACTTGTAATCCTATGGATTATAAGCGAAGTTTTGGTTGCCGTAGACCTAAACATCTTAGGCGTATTCCTTCGCTCTATCGTAACCCTTGTTGCATTAAGTTTAATCGTAATTTTCCAACCTGAATTAAGAAGATTTTTAGGCTACCTGGGGCAAGTCGACTTTTTCAAACGTTTATTCGAAAGTGACAAGAAAAAAGAATCCGATAAAGCAATAGACGTTATAAAAGAAATTATAGAAGCTGTAAAATATCTTTCAAAATCACATACAGGTGCCCTAATCGTATTCCAAAACGATTTAAGCAACACTTACCATGATGTCGGAACAATATTAAACGCGGATGTTTCAACAGAACTTCTGTTAACAATTTTCCACATAAACACTCCGCTTCATGACGGTGCTGTTGTAATAAGCGGAACAAAAATTATCTCAGCAGGTGTTTTATTGCCGTTAACAGATGACCCTAAATTAAGCTGGAAATACGGAACCCGCCACAGAGCAGCTATCGGAATGACAGAATCAAGCAACGCAGCCTGCCTTGTAGTTTCTGAAGAAACCGGAGATGTTTCCGTTACCTTAGACGGAACACTTAAAAAATACGACGATATCCCAACTTTAAAAGCTGATTTGGAAAACATTTTGGGCTATAAAAAGACTGAAGAAACAGAAAAAAAATCTATTTTTAATCTTGAAAATCTCATTACAATAAAAAAAGACAGGAAATAACCCATGCAAAAAGAATTTTTGCTAAAGCTTTTTAAAAACTTAATCTTTATGACACTTGGAGCAATAATTGCAGGCTTTGCCCTGGAAGCTTTCCTGGTTCCGCATGAAGTTATCGACGGCGGGATTATCGGTATTTCAATGATTATAAGCCATATTTCCAAATTCAACCTCGGTTTATTAATTATACTTTTAAATATTCCGTTTATTTTATTGGCTTTCAAAAAAATGGGTGCACTTTTTGTTATCCTTACAGCTTACGCAAACATAATTCTGGCTTTATCACTTAACTTTTTCCACAGCTATAAAGTAACCGATGATATTTTATTATCAACTGTTTTTGGCGGAATAGTTCTGGGAACAGGGGTCGGACTTATCTTAAAAAACGAAGCCTCACTGGACGGAACAGAAATTCTTTCCCTTTTGGTTTCTAAAAAGTTCGGTTTTTCTGTCGGCGAGTTTATAATGGGCATAAACCTGTTTATTTACATTGTTGCAGGAAAAGTTTTCGGCTGGGAAAGCGCTATGTACTCAATCCTGACTTACTTCATCGCCTCAAAAGTTATTGATATTGTTATGGAAGGTTTGAACAGTTCAAAATCTGTAAGAATTATAAGCGATAATACCCGAGAAATCGGAAGCGCTTTAATCGAAAAACTTGATATCAGTGTAACATATTTGAAAGGTATCGGAGGATATTCAGGTCAGGAAAAAGATATTATTTACTGCGTAATATCACGTCTTGAACTTCCGAAAATGATTGAAATAACAAAAGAAATCGACCCGAACGCATTTGTTTCCGTTGTTGATGTTCACGAAACTTATGGCGGAAGATTCAGAAAAAAAGTTGATAAAATTTAAAAAATATAATATACTTGATTTAAAGAAAAGAGAGAAATAAGGATAAATAAATATGGCAAAACACAGTGATACGGTTCCAATAGAAGTAACAATTCTGACAGCAGATCATGATATTAAAGGTGTTGTTCACGTTTCAAAATACACAAATACAAATCGTGAGTTAACCGATTTGTTAAACGATAAAGAAAGACGATTTCTTGCCGTAACAAACGCTGAAATTTATCCTCGTATAGGAAACCAATCACCAAGAAGATATAATTTCTTAGAAATCCACATGGATTATGTTCTTATGGTTCACCCTACAAGTCAGGCAGTATTTAAAGATTCAGGTAAAACTCAGGAAGATATCGCAAGATTCAGAGATTTAAGACTGAAACTGAACCAGACAAAACCGTTCTAAGTGTAAGAAGAACTGTTTCCCCTTGAAATGTGTCCAAAAAAGTTGTATAATTTGTATATACACATAAAACAGGATTTATAAGAGTATGAAAAAAGCCCTAACAATAGGTGAACTTTTAGTGACAATGGCAATTATCGGCGTAATTGCAGTTCTTGTCTTGCCAAGTTTTTTAAAAGATTATCATAATAAGTTATACGTAACACGCCTGAAAAAAGCATATGAAATGCTTGAAATAGCCATAAATCAGGCATGTATGGATAATAATGTATCATATTTTTACCAAACACCATATGTTCTTACAGGAACAAATCCGCAAACAAAAAAATACTATCAACAGGATTTCATTGATAAATATTTCAAAAAAGTAGCAAATCAAACAACAAGCCCTTTTTCAGAACAATATGGAACACTAAACAGTTCTCAAAGATATAGCTTTGGTTTAGTCAAAGAACATGGTTGGGCTAAATTGGCAGGCGGTGAAGCAATATCTTTTTATTGTTCAGGTAACAATGTAGACTTTTGTTTAATGCGTGTTGATATTAATTCAACAGACGGTCCTAATATTGGCGGCAGAGATATGTTTGTTATCTTTGTTAATAAATATACTAATAAATTATATGACGATTATACAGCATCCTCTTGCGGTGGAGTCGATACTGAAGATGATAAAAATAAAAGAAAAATATCATTAAATGGCAATTATGACGGTTACGGATGTTTGGGCAGACTAATCCAAGACAACTGGGAAATGAAATATTAAGGAAGGATTTATAATGAAACACGGCTTTACTTTATCAGAAATTTTAATAACATTAGGCATTGTCGGGGTTGTAGCAGTTTTAACGGTTCCGTCCGTTATGAAAAACTACAGAAACAGAATGTACGTCGCTCAGCTTCAGAAAATTTACTCTCAAATCAATGACGCAGCACAAGCAATAATGAATGATGAACACGTTGACAGTTTTTACGAAACATCTGCAATTGCAAAAAATGTCTGCACCAAAAATGAAGATGCAGCAGAAGATGCTCCCGCAGAAGAAAAAGTCACCTGTACAACTGCAGGAAATGAATATTTTCTGACAAAATATTTTAAAAATATCAAAAAAAATTGTTCGCAAGGAAATAACCAATGTGTCGGAAGTAACTATACAGCATTAGACGGACAAAGTCTTGGACATTTAGGAGGTTATTGTGTTCAAACAGTAAACGGTGCAACTGTTTGTTCATATTATCATCAACCAACAAATGTACTTAACATTGCCGTAGATGTTAACGGACCTGCTGAACCAAATATCGCAGGACGAGATTTTTTCACCATGGATATAAAACGCGACGGTTCTCTTTCTGATTATGGAAGCGGTTCAAATGACCCGAGCGTAGCCGGAATCAGCGCAGAAAATTGCGGTGTTAAAGCTGATATTTACAGAACAGCAGCAGGATGTTTGACTTCTGTTATTGAAGCCGGTTGGAAAATGGAATATTAGAGGTAAAACAAATGAAAAAAGCATTTACTTTGTCTGAAGTACTTATCACATTAAGTATAATCGGTGTTATTGCAGCACTGACAATTCCGACTGTTGTTAAAAATTATCGATACAAATTGTATGCAACCCAACTTCAAAAAACTTATTCTCAAATCCAAACTGCAATAAAAACAGTTATGGAAGATGAAATGACAAATAATTTTTACGAAACAACCGCAGGAGCAAAGGATGATAATACAAACTGTACAAAAGGTTCGTGTTATTTTTTGAATAAATATTTCAAGCTTGCCCGTCAAAATTGCTCTATAGGAACAAAAAAATGTATAGCTGACAGCTACAAAAGTATAACTGGAGCAAATGCAGGTTTTTTAGCAAGAACAACATGGTATTGCGGACAAACAGTAAATGGAGCTGCCATTTGCATAGTAAACAACCCGGCAAATCATATTACATCCATATTTCTTGACACAAACGGCACTGACCCTCCTAATATAACAGGACTTGATGCGTTTGTAATGGATTTTTCAGGTGATGGGCAATTAAAAGATTGGAGCGCAGATCCTGACAAATGTAATACAAAATCAACATCTTTCGGACATATCGCTGATTATGCTACCGGATGTCTGACAAAAGTTATCAACGACGGTTGGGTAATTAAAGACTAAAAAATTTGCGTTAGTTTTTTGTTTAATATAGAATACTTTTATAAAAAAGTGGTATTTATAAAGGAGATTCTATTATGTCAAGAAAACCAATTATTGCAGGAAACTGGAAAATGAACCTTCTTCAAAGTGAATCAAAAGCACTGTTTGAAGGTATTAAATCATTTGTATCAAATTACAGCGCAACTCAATTACCAACAGTTGTAATCGCACCTGTATTCACATCATTAAACCAAGTATCAGCTATCGCTTGTGATTGCGGATGTGAAGGCACAAGATTATCAGTTGCAGGTCAAAACTGCCACTGGGAATCATCAGGCGCATATACAGGCGAAATTTCTGTTGAAATGTTAAAAGATGCAGGATGCTCTTATGTAATCATCGGACACTCAGAAAGAAGACAATACTTCTCAGAATCTGATGAAATGATTAACAAAAAAGCAAAAGCTATTTTAGCCGGCGGTTTAATCCCAATCATTTGCTGCGGCGAATCTTTAGAACAAAGAGAATCAGGTGTTACAGATTCTTGGATTGCTTCTCAAATCAGAGCTGCTTTAGCAGGAATTTCATCAGAAGATGTTGCTAAATCTGTTATCGCTTACGAACCAATCTGGGCAATCGGTACAGGCAAATCTTGCGATTCTGAAGAAGCTAACAGAGTTATTAAAATGATTAGAGGCGTTGTATCAGAAGTTGCAGGTTCACAAGCTGCTGATTCTATCAGAATCCTTTACGGCGGTTCTGTAAAACCTTCTACAATTGAAGAACAAATGTCAAAATCAGACATCGACGGCGCTTTAATCGGCGGAGCTTCATTAAAAGCTGAAAGCTTCAACGAAATCATTGAAAAAACAATGAAAGTTGCTGTATAAGAAAAATTTGATTGACAGTCGAAAAGAACCAAAATTTATGTAACGTCACTCCGTGCTGTGACACGGAGTCTATCAATGTTAATGAAAGCCCTTTACGGGAAAAATCAACATTGACAGATTCTGAATTAGTTTTATATACATACTTATTAAAAAATTTTAAGATTCTGAATCAAGTTCAGAATGACAAAATTTTTGTTTGTATTATAAAGTTCAGAATGACATAGAAATTTTGGTTCTTTTATTTTTATTGTAAAATTTAGCTATGAATATAACAGCAGGAAAATACAAAGGACAGAAAATTAAAGCACCTGATGAAAATATAACACGTCCTACACTTTCTAAAGTCAGAATGAGCATATTTAACACCTTACAGGCAATGACTGACTTTGAAGGTGCAAGTTTTCTTGATATGTACGCAGGTTCAGGAATTATGGGACTTGAAGCATTATCGCGCGGGTTTTCCAAAGTCGTTTCTATTGAAAAAAATAAAAAAGTTTATAATATCATTAAATCTAATTTCAAAAAATACGAACAGGAAAACGATTTAAAACTTATCTTAGGTGACAGTTTAAAAGTTTGCGAAAAAATAAATGAAAAATTTGACATTATATATATTGACCCGCCGTATTTTTCAGGTGTATATGAAGAAAGCCTTAAAACTGTTTCAAAAATTTCAAACGGCATTATTATTCTTGAACACGTGACAGATGTTGATTTAACGGGATTTGAAATATTAAAACAAAAAAAATACGGTGATAAATTTATAACATTTATAATACCTGCACCTGCTGAGGACAAGAAAAAAGGCGCTGAAAAGTATTCAGCACCCAAGATTGATTATGATGGATGATTCGATTTTATTTTCCCCTAAAAATTTGTCCCCAATTCGTATAAAGTATAATTTTGTTTTTGTCTTATCGACTTTTTGTTTTTCCCGTGTGTTTTAAATATCCCTTACATATATATAAACAATTTTTCTTATTAAAAATTGCCATAATTATTATATACTACTTAATATTACTTAACATATCGGCAGAAACCTTGTCTTGCGTGGATTTCACAAGCGCGTTAAATAAGAACGGATGAATTTCGCCCGAATTTACTTCACCGCTGATAATTGTAAGTGCTTTTTCTGGTGAAAACTCATCTTTATAAACACGTTTTTCAGTCAGTGCAGCATATTTATCGGCAAGATTAAGAACCTGCAGATTAATATCAGGCACAAAACCGTTTTTATCAGAAATGTTATGATGATTTCTTACAAGATTTAAAACATTATCATCAACACCTGAATTTTTCAAAAGCTGATAACCGAGTTCTGAATGTAAATCCATAATTTTATGTTCATCAGCTGTTAACGAACTGTTTTTGTTTAAAACTTCGGTTGGAATAAGAACTTTACCGAAATCATGAAGCAATGCTCCTTCTTTTAAAGTTTTTATATCAACTTTCTGTTTTAGGGCAGGTGGAAGATGTTTTACAATATCCATTGCAACATTTTGAGTATCCTGACAGTGTCCGATTTTCAATTCTTGAAGTTCTTTCATATTCAAGCGAAGCGGAATATTATGTTCTGATAGAATCTTTTTAACTTCAGGATTAGAAGAAATCATATTCCTTATTTCGGATTCATCAAATAATTTTGTAACAGAATTATTTTGGAAAGCATCTTTTTTTATCAAATTATAACCAAAAGTTACTTTTCCGTTTTTTCTGTTATTAAATTGTATATTCGGAACGAACGACGTTAAGCGCAGTCCGTTGTTAATCGCGTTAATTTCCACTAACTAACCACACATCAAAATAATCTACTACTACGTATTTTTATAAAGTATTTTTTTTAGTAAAAATTGCGTGAAATTAAAAATTTGTAAAAAAAGTTAATATAAAAGTTTTCACGTGCTAAAATAATTTTGTTATGAAAGAAATAAAAAATATACTAATCTGCGGAATAGGCGCAGTTGGAGCCATTTACGCCAACAAAATTCACGAATACGACAGCAAATCTTTAAAAGTCTTAGTTGATAAAAAAAGATTAGAAAATTATACAAAAAACCCGAAAACTTTTAATGGAAAAGTTTTGGATTTTGATTATGTATTACCTGAGAATACCGATTTTAAAGCTGATTTAATAATAATTGCCACAAAATTTGACGGACTTTATGATGCCGTTAAAAACATTGAAAACTTTGTAAAAGAAGACACAATAATTATGTCACTGTTAAACGGAGTGACAAGTGAAGAAATTATCTCAGAAAAATACGGTTGGGAACACACACTTATTTCATACTTTATCGGACACAGTGCAATGCGAAACGGCAATACAATAACGCATGACGGGACAGGCGATATTGTTTTCGGAATTAACAGTGCAAAAGGAACAAACCCTGAGGATATAAAAACCGTCAGCCAATTCTTTGACAAAGTCGGAATTGCATACAGAACTCCTGATGATATGATGAGAGCTTATTGGTTAAAATTTATGCTGAATGTTTCTTCAAACCAACCGTCTGCGATAATGCGTCTGACTTTTGGTGATATGCAGTCTAATCCGAAATTTATTGAACTTTTACAAAAGATTATGAATGAAGTTGTACAGATTGCAAAAGCCGAAGGTATTCAAAACACAGACACAATGATAGAAGAAGCAATGGTCGGGTTTAACAGTATGATACCGAACGGAAAAACCTCGATGCTTCAAGATATAGAAGCAGGCAGAAAAACCGAAGTTGAAATATTTGCTGGTACAATCATAAAACTTGGTAAAAAACACGGAATTTTAACACCTTATAACCAAGTTTTAAAAGATATGATTGAAATAATAGAATAAATAATACAACGCAGCCATTTGGTTGCACCGCCTTCTATATTATGATATAATCAGTCTATGATAATAGATTTGACACCGTTTGAAAATGCTATAAAAACCTTAGATGAAATTATTATTCGCTATGATAAAGAATATTATGATAACGCAATTAGAGATGCTGTTATTCAGAGGTTTGAATATACATATTCACTTGCAATAAAAATGATTGTTCGTTTTTTGCAAAATCAAGCAACTGATTTACCCGATACTTTAACATTTAACGAAACTATCAGAAAAGCTAATCAAATGGGACTTTTGCTCACCAATCTTGAAAAGTGGACAGATTACAGACAAAAAAGAAATATGACTTCCCACACTTATGAAGAAACTATTGCTAATACTGTTGTTAGTGTAGTTAAAGATTTTCAAAAAGATGCACATTTTTTATTAAAAACCTTGAAAGAGCATTTATGATTGACTTAGAAGAAAAATATATTGATTTTATCCGAGAAATTATCACAAAATATCTCTCTTCTTGTAAAATTTATATATTTGGTTCAAGAGTGAAAAATAAAGCAAAAAAATATTCCGATATTGATATTGCTCTGGATTGTAAAAATTTAAATGATGAGATTTTATTGAAAATAAAAAATGAATTCGAAAATTCTACCCTGCCTTACGAAGTAGATGTTGTTGATTTAAATACAATTTCAGAAACATTTAAATCACATATAATAAAAGATATGATTGAAATCTTATAAATTATAATTTTAATGACAACTTATCTAATTCATTCGATATTGGTTTTAATCTATCAGTAATAATTTGAGATAAAGATGAGATATTAAATTTATCTTCTTCATCATCTGAGAATTGTGAATTATAATCAATACAATAATTTAAAATTCTCATTAATGAAAAAATCTGCCATACTTCATAAGAAATTTTGTCCAATTTATCTTTTATTTCAGTCATACTTTTCTCTTTTCCGCGCTATTTGCCATACAAAGATTATATGATGTTACGATTAAAAATACCACAGGCAAATAGCACGATTAAAAATATTAAGAATAATATCAGAAAATATAGAATTGCTCGTGGATTGATACTCTACTTCTTTATTTATGCTATACTCAAAAGCATAAGGATAAATGGAGAAAATTATAAAGATGAAAGAAAGTTATTTTCCACAAGAGATAGAGAAAAAGTGGCAGAGTGTTTGGGAAGAAACTAAAGCCTTCAAAACTTTAGATGAATCAGACAAACCAAAATACTATGCTCTTTCAATGTTCCCGTATCCGTCAGGAAAACTTCATATGGGACATGTAAGAAATTATACAATTACAGACGTTATTGCAAGATTTAAAAAAGCAAACGGATTTAACGTATTACACCCAATCGGCTGGGACAGTTTCGGATTGCCTGCTGAAAATGCTGCAATGAAACATAACGCTGATCCTGAAACTTGGACAGATGAAAACATTGCATATATGACAAAACAGTTAAAAATGCTTGGGCTTTCTTATGATTGGGACAGAGAAGTTACAACTTGCAAACCTGATTATTACAAATGGACCCAATGGCTATTCTTACAACTTTATAAAAAAGGTTTGGTATACAAAAAAGAAGCAGCCGTAAACTGGTGTAACGAATGCGGAACTGTACTTGCTAACGAACAGGTAATTGACGGCAAATGCTGGAGATGTGACAGTGTTGTTGAGAAAAAATACTTATCACAATGGTTTATCAAAATTACCGACTACGCAGACGTATTGTTAGAAGATTTGGATAAACTTACAGGCTGGGGCGACAACGTAAAGACAATGCAGGCAAACTGGATTGGCAAATCTAAAGGTGCAATCTTTAAATTCCCTGTAATTGATGCTCCAAATGGCGAAGCAATGGAAGTTCCTGTTTATACAACAAGACCTGATACAGTGTTTGGTATAACATACCTTGTTGTTGCGCCTGAATACAAAGATATTGAAAAACTTACAACTTCTGAAAACAAAGAAGCTGTTGAAGAATACAGAGCAAATGCCCGTAAAATGACAGAAATCGAAAGACTTTCAACAGACCGTGTAAAAACAGGTGTTCCTTTAGGAACTCACTGTCGCAATCCGTTCAACGGCGAAGTTTTCCCTCTATGGACAGCGGATTATGCTTTAGTTGAATACGGAACGGGTGCTGTTATGGCTGTTCCTACACATGATGAACGCGACTTTGATTTTGCAAAAAAATATAATATGCCGATGAAAGTCGTTATTCAAAACCCTGAAAACCCGAGCGATTGCAAAGAAAGCGCTTATACAGAACCCGGAGTTCTTGTAAATTCAGGCGAATTTAACGGAATGAAAAACAACGAAGCAAAAAAAGCTATCACAAAATGGGCTGTAGACAAAGGTTTTGGAGAATTTAAAACACAATACAGACTTCGCGACTGGTTAATCTCCCGTCAAAGATACTGGGGTGCTCCGATTCCTGTCGTATACTGTGACAAATGCGGTATTCAACCTGTACCGGAAGAACAATTACCTGTAATGTTACCAAAAGATGTTGATTTTTCTGTTGCAGGAAAATCACCGATTACAACATCAAAGACATTTAAAGATACAGTTTGCCCGATTTGTGGCGGACATGCGGTTCGTGAAACCGATACTATGGATACATTTATGTGTTCAAGCTGGTATTATTTACGTTACGCAGATGCTAAAAATTCAGAAAAATGCTTTGACAGAGATACAGTAAATCACTGGCTGCCTGTTGACCAATACGTCGGCGGTATTGAACATGCGATTTTACACTTGTTATATTCAAGATTTTTCACAAAAGCATTGCGTGATTGCGGATTATTAGACTTTGACGAACCGTTCAAAAACCTGCTTACTCAAGGTATGGTATTAAAAGACGGAGCGAAAATGTCAAAATCTAAAGGTAATACTGTTGACCCTGATGAAATCTTTGAAAACTACGGAGCTGATACAGCAAGATTATTTATCCTGTCAGATTCACCTCCGGCAAGAGATTTTGACTGGTCAGATGCAGGTGTTGAAGGCTGCTACAAATTCCTAAACAGAGTTTGGAGATTAATCTCAACAAATGCTGATAATATCAATCTTGATTACAAATTGAACTTCCCTCTTGCTAAAGAAAATGATGATTTAGTAAGAACAGTTCACATTGCAATTAAAGGTATTACAAATGATATATCAAATGATTTCCAATTTAACACGGTAATCTCTAAATATCGTGAACTTACTAATGCGATTTATGATTGGCAGGGGGGTAAATGTAAGGACGGTTCAGAACTTAGTGACGAAGATAAGAACGTCTTGAGTTTTGCTATCGTATCATTGATGAAACTTATGTCACCTGTTGCGGTTCACTTAACCGAGGAAGCTTGGAGTGAACTTGGCGGAGTCGGTTCAATTCACGAACAACCGTGGTGCGAATGGGACGAAAACCTTGCAAAATCAAGTTCAATAACTTTAGTTGTTCAAGTTAACGGAAAAGTTAAAGATAAAATTGAAGTTGATGCAGGATTAAGTCAAGATGATATGAAACAAACCGCTCTTGACAGTCCGAAAATCAAAGCTCAAATTGAAGGTAAAACCGTTGTGAAAACAATCGTTGTACCGGGTAAACTTGTTAACATCGTAGTTAAGTAAAATAAATTACATATGCAATCAAACCCTGAGATTTAAATTTTATCTTGGGGTCTTTTTTTATAAATTTTCAAACAACCTTGGAAACTTAACTTTAAACTTATATAATAACTCATTTACTTTATCTTGATTTTTTACACAATTTTCTATATACATCAATAATTTATAAACACATTTACCGACTTCTGTTTGTCTATTTTCTTTAATACATTCATCAAGATATTTTTGAGTTAACTGATTATATTTATTACATTTGAACCCTAATTTTCTGTAAAACAAATGCGGATGTCTGGTAGGCTCGTGAGTATTGAAAGATGTAAGATGAATATTACCGGTACAAAAATTTCTCATACTTTCTTTTTTAGCAATATTTATAAAAGCAGTTCCAACACCTTGATTTCTGTATTCCGGTTCAACATATAATCTGTCAATTAAAAACGAATAATATCTTTTGGCATTAGGAGAATAGGAATAGAAATTATCATCAATAACATCTGTTCCCGCTCTCATATACCCTGCGACTTTACCTTTTTGAAGATCAATCATTCTATAAAGCGCCATAGAAAAGCTGTTCCTTGTTTTTGATTTTAAAGCAACGAATCTGGTTATTTTTGGATTTTTGAAAAGATAAGATATTGTCATTGTTATTTTATAGAATTTGAGATACTAAAGTAGGATAATATTGATTTCATAATATGTTTAAAAAATGGTGTATTATTACCAACATTATATTCTATTGGTGGATAATACATTTCTCTTGGTTGAAGTTCTAAATTTGTTATTGGTCTTTTTTGTTTTGACAATCTGTCTATTTTTCTGTCTATACTCAGCAACCCTGTATTCATACCGTATTTTTTGTAAAAAACATGAGATACAGCCTCTGAAGGTCTGATAGAACTTGCAAATACATGAAATCTTCCTTCGTAACCCAAACCTTCACTCCATTTTTTTGCAATATTCAGTAATATAGTTCCCAAACCTTTACGCTGATTACCAAAAGTATTCAAATATGAAATATATAAAGACTTAATCCAGCCTTTATCTTTTCGATAAATTTCTTCAGGATTACAATACATTATCGCCTGAACTGAAGGATCTTTTGTTGAAAACAGCAAAAAACTATCTTCTGATGTATGACGATAATTACAAGCTTTATGATATATAAGATACTCGGGAAGCTTAAATTTTCTGGTATAACTAATTGGGGAAAATTTGGTTAACATATTAGTATTAAATCGCAACATAAAAATTTTTGTTATATTTTATTTGGTTGGAAAATTCCTAATATAAAATAACTTTGCTTTGTAAAAAAATAATAATATTAAAACCCGCCATTTATTTTGTATTATAATTAGAAAAGAAGTAGAGATTATAAATAGTTAGGGATGAAATTTTGAAAAATAAATACCATTTTATAGCCATAGGCGGCGTTGGAATGAGCGGACTTGCAAAATTCTTATTACAAAAGGGTTTTGAAGTATCAGGCTCAGATATTAATGACAGTAAATATGTACAAAAGCTAAAAAAACTCGGAGCAAAAGTTTACATAGGGCACGATGAAAACAATTTACCCGATGATTGTGTCGTAATTGCAAGTACAGCAATTCGCGATAATAACCCTGAGATACAAAAAGCAAAAAGATTAGGATTAAAAATCTGGCACAGATCAGATTTGTTAGCCGAAATTTCTCAAAATGAAGAGTTTTTTATCGGCTACTCAGGAACCCACGGGAAAACAACCACAAGCGGACTTTGCTCTTACGTATTAGACAAAGCGGGATTAAAACCGTCTTATGTTGTCGGAGGAACAATTCCTGAGCTTGACACAAACGCAAACTGTGCCAATGATAAATTCTTTATAGCAGAACTTGACGAATCTGACGGAACTATTGTCAAATACAGCGCAAACGTTGTTGTTGTAAACAATTTGGAACCTGATCATTTAGATTTTTACAAAAATGGTTTAGATTCTATCTTAGAAACTTTTGAAAAATTCTTATCAAATATTCGCGAAAACGGAATTGTTTTAGCTAATACCGATAATGAAGGTGTTAAAAGACTGGTAAAATATTATACCGAACACGAACTTGGACATAATGCTAAATTTGTAACGTATTCAATCGGCGGTAACACTGATTATTGTGCTAAAAACATCGTTTACGGCGAAGAATTTACAAGTTTTGATATTTTATACAAAGGTGAAATTCAAACGAATCTGAAAATTTGCTTAAAAGGTGTTCACAGCGTCTACAATTCACTTGCAGTTTGGGCAAGTTTACATTCATCAGGCGTTGATATGAAGCTTGTTAATGCTCATTTTGCAACATTTACAGGCATGGGCAGAAGATTCCAAAAGGTTGGTGAATTTGACGGAATAACAATTTATGATGATTACGCTCATCACCCGACAGAAATTAAGGCAACCCTATCATCATCAAAATCGTTCAAAAACAGAAACGTAATCGCCGTATTCCAACCGCACAGATACACAAGATTACAAAACCTCTGGAACGAATTTATGGGCGCATTTTCTGATGTAGATAGAGTTATCATAACAGATGTTTATGCAGCGTCAGAAGACCCGATTGAAGGAGTAAATTCAGAAGCTTTCACAAACGAATTGAAAGAAAAAATCGACATTCCTTGCGAAAATATGACAGGAAGCATTCAAGATGTTGCCAAAAAGCTTTATCCGACATTAAAAACAGGTGATATCGTAATAGGACTCGGTGCAGGAACAATCACAAACCTTGGTAAAGAATTAATCGCTTTAAGTGAGGAGAAATAAAAGGTTGGCAATTAGCAGTGTAAAAAACTTTGATATCAAGAATTTAACTTCATTCAAAATCGGCGGAAAAATCAGTGAAGTATTTTTTCCTGAAAATATTGAAGAATTTACACAAATTCTAAAAGAAAACCCTGAAATAAAAGTATTTGGAAACCTTTCAAATACACTTATTTCAACTCTTGGCTATGACGGAAAGATTATACTGACAACAAAAATGACAGCCATTCAGATTGACGGAACACATGTAATTGCCGATTGCGGAGTTAAGGGTCCGAAATTATCTCAAACGGCTTGTGAGAACAATCTTTCAGGGTTTGAGTTTATGATAGGATTCCCCGGTTCTGTTGGCGGAGAAGTCTTTATGAATGCTTCAGCCCACGGGCAGTGTATAAGCGATAAATTGGTTTCTGTAACTTGTTTTACACGAGAAGGTAAAATCGTTAAATATTCAAAAGAAGAAATGGATTTTGAATACCGAAAATCCCGTTGTCCAAAAGATAATTTAATTGTTTTACAAGCCGAATTTGAACTTAAAACAAAACCGCAAGAAGAAATTAAAGCAAAAATGGATGAAAATCTTGAGTTTCGCAAATCGCACCAACCGCTTTTGAATCTTCCAAACTGCGGAAGCATTTTCAAAAACCCGCAAAATGACTCGGCAGGAAGACTTTTAGATTCAATCGGAGCTAAAAACTTCTCAATTGGCGGAGCACGTGTCTGGGAAAATCATGCAAACTTCATAGTAAACGATAACAACGGAACTTCAACAGATATTTTACAATTAATGTTTAAAATGTATACAGAAGTAAAAAATAAGTATAATATAGAATTGAGCCCTGAAATAATTTTCTTAGGCGGGGCAGATGAAAAGGAAAATGAATTATGGCAAACCATGAAAAAATAAATAAAAATTCAAAAATAGCAGTACTATGCGGAGGATTATCATCAGAAGCAGAAATATCAAGACGTTCAGGCAAAGGATGTTTTGAAGCGTTAAAAAGACTCGGGTTTATAAACGCCGAACTTGTTGAAGTTGATGAAAATATTGCTGAAAAATTAAAAGAAGGCAAATATGATTATGCTTATAACGCACTTCACGGCAAATACGGAGAAGACGGATGTATTCAGGGAATTTTAGAACTTCTGCAAATTCCTTACACAGGCTGCGGGGTTATGGCATCTTCCGTTTGTATGAATAAAGAATACACAAAACGTATTCTTTCAACTTGTCCTGATATCCCTTTGATTAAATCAGTTTTTGTACAAAAAGGCGATGATGTCAAAGAAAAAACCAAAGACTTAAAATATCCGCTAATCACAAAACCCGTTTGTGAAGGTTCAAGCTTTGGTATGACAAAAGTTAATACCCCTGACGAACTTGAAAAAGCTTATCTTGACGCAGTAAAATATAATGATGATGTTTTAATTGAAGAATACCTTGTCGGAACAGCCGCAACAGTCGGAGTTTTGGAAGGTGAAGACGGACTTTTTGCAACAGAAATTCTTGAAATGCGTCCAAAACACGAATGGTATGACTATGAATGCAAATATACAAAAGGAATGACAGAATTTATCGTTCCTGCCGAACTTTCTCAGGAAATGACCCAAAAAATTAAAGAAATTGCCGTAAAAGCATTCCACACAGCAGGCTGTAAAGGCGTTTCAAGAGTAGATTTCCATATCGTAGACGGTATCCCTTACGTACTTGAAATAAACACTTCTCCGGGAATGACAGAAACAAGCGACCTACCGGCTCAATCAAGTGCTATGGGTATAACTTATGATAATCTTGTAGAAATAATTCTAAACGGAGCAGGGTTAAATAAATAATGACTGATGACAGCCAAACACAAAAAAATGAATACGGGAATCCTAAATATTCCGTAAAACACAAACAAACAGAAAGAAAAATCAGAAAAAAACGTAAAAAAGTTAATAATATGAAATCTTTTCTAAGGTTTGTGACACTTGTTTTGCTGTTATTTTTAAGCTATCAGATTTTTAAAATGCCTCAATGGTATTTAAGTCAAGACACATTTAAAAAGCCTGACGGAAATACCGTTGAAATAGTTAATAATAAAATCATTCCGACAAATATTATTAATAAAACACTAAAGGATATTAAAGTTCCTAATTTACCGATTTTTCTAATGAAAGTTAAACCGATAAAACAAGAACTTTTTAAACTTCCTATGATAAAAAATATCTACGTAAGACGCTACGGTTTCCCTGCAAGAATACAAATTATTATCAAAGAAAGAGTACCTATTGCAGTTATTAAAACGGATTTAAAAGCAAAACCCGCAGCAGTTTTCACCTCTGACGGAATATTAATTCCCGCAAAACCATACATGATTTTGCCAAATAACTCAAATATACTAAAAATTCTAACGAGTGCAACCGACCTAAAAAAAGACTGGTCAGTAAAGAAAGTTCAAGAAATCGAAGAAATAGTAAAAGCTGTTGAATCATATTCAAATGAAAGAGTTGAATACATAGACATGCGCAACCCAAACGATGTTTATGTCAAAATTAAAACAACAAGCATTCGTCTGGGAACATTAGACAGCACGGTATTTGACAGGATAAAAAGAATCTATACGATTCTGCCGCAAATTAAAGAAGTCGACAGCCAAATCAGGTATATAGATTTGGGCTGGGACAAGGTAAACTATTTAAAACTGAAAAAATCCAAATAATATGACTTTTCAAGAAAAATATTCAAAAATTAAACAACTTGCTCAAAACGAGTTAGATATAATCGAAGAAAAAATGGTTTCTGTAATAAATACAAAAGAACCGTTAAATTCATATTTGAAAGATTTTTTAACCTATCCGTCAAAAAGAATCCGCCCGCTTTTGGGAATTTTATACACAAAAGCCAAAGGAAAAGAGATTACGAATAAACAACTACAGCTTTTAACAGCAATAGAGCTTGTGCATAACGCATCGTTGGTTCATGATGACATAATTGATGAAAGTAAACTAAGACGCGGCCACAAAACGCTCAGTGCCGAATTTGACAATAAACTTGCGGTAATTTCAGGGGATTACCTGCTTTCTTGCACAATGGAAATCCTGACAAACCTTGAAAATATCGAAATTATAAAAAAAATTACAACAACAATTAAACAAATGTGTATCGGTGAGATTAATCAAAACTTTGACAGGTTCAAAATCGGTACAATCGAAGAGTATATCGAAAAAACAAAGAACAAAACCGCGTATCTTTTTGAAACCGTACTTGTCTGCTGTGAAATGCTTGAAAATAAAGAGGATTTGACCAAAATCAGCGAACTTGGATTAGTTATAGGAATCGCGTTTCAAATCCGTGATGATATATTAAATCTGACCTCAAATGATAAGCAAAAACCCGTTAATAACGATATAGAAGACGGTATTTACAATGCACCGATAATTTTTTCTCAAAGCACAACAGATTACTCGGTCGGTATTGAAAAAACAAAGGTTTTGTTGAATAATTATGTAAAAAGTGCAGAAGAAAAACTTAAATGTTTACCTGAAAACACCTACAAGACAGCGCTTTTTGAGTTTTTGGAGCTTTTAAATAATGTTTAGAAAAATAACCGATACATATGATGCATATAAATCAAAATTAAAAGAAAAACGAGATGCTCACTGGCTCAAATTTAAATCTCAACTGCCTGAAGACACTCAAATTAAGCTTGACAAACTGGAAGACGGTTGGAGAAAATATAAAGAAAGCGCTTTGTGTGAGATTATTGAAACAATCGTTTTTGTACTTGTAATGGTTATTATCATAAGGTTTTACGTCGGAGAAATCCGCTGGATTCCGTCAGGTTCAATGAAACCTACTCTTGTTGAAGGCGACAGAATTGTTGTCGAAAGATTTTCAAGATTTTTCTCAGACCCGAAACGCGGAGATATAATGGTGTTTTACCCGCCGTCTACAGAGCTTTCAAGAAAACCGGTTCCGCTACTGGCAAGACTTACAGGTATAATGTGCAAAGATATTGCTTATATTAAACGTGTCGTCGGACTTCCCGGAGATAAAGTTGAAATTAAAATCAACAAAAACGGTGCAGGATACGTTTATATCAACGATAAAAAATACAAAGAAGATTATATCAAAAGCGTTTACGAATACACTCCATGCCCGAAAGGAGAGTTGTCAGAAGCTTATTTAGCCGATGATAATGCAATAAAATGCGGACCGTTTTACCTGGATGAAGACAGCTACTTTATGATGGGAGATAATCGCGGAAACTCTCAAGACAGCCGATACTGGGGCACATTAAAACGCGACCGTTTTGTCGGACGCGCTGTTAACGTTTTTTGGCCTTTAAACAGAATGAAAATTCTGCACAGGTTAAAAGAAACTAATATTGATTAAAGTAAGTGATAATATTTCATATAGTTTGACATAATATCAGAACTTACACCGTTTACAACATTTGCTTTTACAACTTGTTCTTTATCTTGAGCGGTTTTATTATCAATTTTTGAGGTTTCATTATTAACAGGTTTTAATTCCTGTTGTTTTTGAGTTTGTTGAGCTTCTTCAACAAAAGCTTCAAGTTTTGCCATAACTTCCGAGTGAAGTTTAACATCTCCCTCAAAAGAGCCTGTTGATTGGATTCCTGCCGTATCAAAATCTTCTAAAATATTCTCCCACTGAGAATAATTTGTTATATTTGTACCTTGTGTTTGAGCTGCTGCCTGAGCTTTACGTAATTCATCAATTGACTTAATATCTTCTACATTTGCCATAATACGCTCTCCTTGTTTATATATATAAAAAGATTTTTTAAGTATGGATTTCACTGCCTTAGTTTTTTGTAACAATTGTTAATACAAATATAGGATTACCGATTCATTTTAATTTCCTATACTTATAAAATGAATGAAAAATTAAAACAAAAGCTTAAAATTAAAGTAAATAAAAAATATAAAGATATAGAAACCGCAAACGAATTATACAGATTAATAGATAATACTAATGATTTGCAAGGACTTAAAACTATAGAAAGAATTGTAAACGGCAATCCTGTTACTACTGATTTAAAATCAAAAATAATACTGAGCATAATAATACTGTTATCAATCATTGGTGTTTTTTTATGTTTTGCAGTTACAGATATACCTACATTAACTTGCAGTAAATCCGAAAATTTTTGCAGATTATACACAAAAACACTTTTAACCCCAGAATATCAAGAAAATGCATTTAAAATCACTGATATAAAAAATTACACTATAGAAGAATATCACCATACAGGAAGAGGAAACCATTATACTTCATATGAACCTGTACTAATCTTAAAAAATGACGATTATGATTATTTATCATTTAATTCAAGAACACATGAAGATGCGGAAGATATAATATACGGTATTTTTAATAATGAACAATATACTAAAAAAGGCAGCTTATTTAAAAGTTTCTTTGACACTTATTAGTTTACAAAATCTCACGCAGTGCAATAATCATATCATCAAGAATCGGTAAGGTATTTTCCTTTGACTGAGTGAGTAATTTTTCAACATTTCGTTCAAAATCGCGCGGAAGAATTTTACAGTTATTAAGTGCAAATTTTACCAAGCGTTTTTCTCCGGGGTGAAGAAGTTCGTTTTGAGCAAAAATTATATCAAAATAACTTGCTAAAAATGCTGCGATTCTATGATTTATACTAACAATATCACCACGATTTAAAGCTTTTTCTATTTGTTCATAATATGACGCGAACGGTTTATCTTTTAATAACATTAAATTACGTTTTATAATATTTTCTTTTAGTTCATTAGGGTAAGGTGTTTTTAATTTTTCTTGCAAAGATTGAAGCCAACCGTTTTTATCATATAAGATTTTAAAATTGTTTAATGTATACAGAAACGCAGTAGTGTAACCGTTTGAAGGATAATGTTTCTCCCAAACATTTTCAACAACACCGTTAAACCAATCAGTGTTCCAATACATTACATCAAATTGAACATTAAGCATATCAACAAAATATTCATCACCCGAGCCGAAATACTCTCCTCCGACTTCGTATTTTGAAGAATACTTTTGAGCAATTTTCTCTCTTATATCAAGAGGATAACCCGTTTTAGTAAAAACATAAATATCATAGTCTGAAACAGTATCTGAAGTTTTCGCGGCAGACGAACCGCCCAGCGCTATTGCTTCAACTCCGTCAAAATTTTTGTATTCTTCGATAATTCTATTCATTTAAGTACACCCCTGCGATTGTTAAATCAGGTTTTGTTGTAACCTTGATATTTTTGTAATCACCTTCAACCATATAAACATCATATCCTAAAGCTTCTGCCATGCCAGCATCGTCTGTAAAACTTTGACCTTTCAGTTTTTCATGAACTTCTTTAATAAGATTATACTCAAAGGCCTGCGGGGTTTGAGTATTATAAAGTTTTGAACGGTCAATGGTTTTAATTATTTTACCGTTTTCATCAACTTCTTTTATTGTATCAACTGTTTTTGTCATAACAGATACGGCTTTTTTTTCTACAACAGTATTCATTGTATTTTTGATAATTTCACGACTAATGACCGGTCTTGCTCCGTCATGAATCAGTACATAATCACAATTTGCCGCAATTAAACCGTTATAAACTGATTCTTGACGGGTTTTACCGCCTTCAATTATTCTAACACCATTCAAAATTGAGTTAAGTTCAGGAATTATAGCTTTATTTGCACAAATAATTATTTCATCAATTCCGCAATTTAAAAAAGCTTCAACCGTATATTTTATAACCTCTTTACCATTAATTTTTTCTAACAGTTTATTGGTATTTCCATATCTTGATGATGTACCGCCTGCTGTTATTATTACGTTAAATTTCATTATTGATGCCCTCAAAATGATTAAAAATTTTACCTTCTACATCTTGTTTTGAATAGTGAACAGTTTTTCCATTAATCTTCAAATCAACACCCAAACCTTCAACAGCTTCACCAACCACAACACCGCCGCAATCAAAACTTTTTGGCACAACAGCAACGATTCCGTAATCTTCTCCGCCAAAAAGCACCAAATTCTTATCTATACCTTTCCCGCTCGGAATTTTATCATAATCAACTTTTAATAATACTCCACTTTCGTTGGCTATTGTTGATAATGCATCCATTAACCCGTCAGATGTGTCCATCATCGCATAATCCGATTTGATATTTTCACTTATTTGGGAGCAAAACTCAACTTGTGGAATTGGTTCTAAATGAGCTTTAATAAAATTTTCAGGTTCTTTTTTACCTAAAGTCAGCAGCTTCAAACCCGCAGATGACAAACCATGCATGCCTGAAATCACAACTTTATAACCGATTTTAGCATTCTTTCTTGAAGAGATTTTTCTACCCTTACTTGAACCAATTGCACAAACCGATATAAAAACTTTATCAGCTCCCGTTATATCTCCACCTACAATTTCAACTCCTGCAGATTTCGCACCTTTATAAAACTCTTCAATAAAATTATTATCAATATCAGACGGTAAAGAAAGCGCTATTGTTAAATACTTAGGCTCAGCACCGCTTGCACAAACATCTGAGATGTTTACGGCAACCGATTTATACCCGAGTTGAAATGCATTCATATATTCAAGCGAAAAATGAACCCTCTCAACCAAACTATCTTGCGTTATTACTATTCCTAAATCTTTTAAATACGCACAATCATCTCCGATATAATTTGAACTAAGCGTATTTTTTATGATTGATATAAAATCTTTTTCTCTCATAACAACTAAACTATATCATGCTCAATAAGTGAAATAAATTCACTGACAAGATTTTCGTTCCATTTTTTACCCGCATCTGCTTTAATAATTTCAATAGCATCACGAGATGACATTTTTGAACGATACGGACGATGTTCAATTAATGCAAAATACTGATCGACAATAAGTATAATTTGAGAAGTTAAAGGAATTTCTTCTTTAGAAATTTTATTAGGATACCCTGAACCGTCCCAGTTTTCATGATGGTGTTCGATTATCGGCAACACATCCTGAATATAAGATATCGGCTGCAAAATCTCTCTTGCCGCAATCACAGGATGATGCTTAATCTCTTCGCGCTCTTTATCTGTTAACGGTGAAGCTTTTTGCAATAAGTTTGAAGGAAGCATTAAATTACCGATATCGTAAAGTAATACGGCTATTCTTAGATTATCAATATCTTCTTTCGGTAAATCAAATCTTTTTGCAAGATTTACTGCCATAATAACTTTATTTTTAATAGTACCTTGCGTATGCATAGGGTTATAAAGTTTAGTCAGCATATCAGCAACAGAATACAAGGATTCCTTTGTAATTTCATTATTAGAATTTTTCAGTTTTTTGCAAAGCTCTTTAGATAAATGTTTAACTTTCGGAATTTTATTTTTAGACAGAATATCAATAAACGTATTAACAGCGATTTCCTGCCAGTAAGTTTCAGAAACAGGCTGAGCAAGCGTAACCCTGTTACGACCTTCGCGTTTTGAAGTATACATAGCCTGATCTGTTAATTCCATAAGTTCTTCAATATTTTCACTGTGTTCAAAATAAGTTGCAACACCCAAACTTCCCGTAATATGACCAATTGTGTCAATTTCAACGGATTCAATAGATTTACGGATTCTTTCTGCAGCTATCATTGCACCGTCAGACGCGATACCCGGTAAAAGTACATTAAATTCTTCACCGCCGATTCTTGCAGGAACATCGACAGAACGAGCGTTTGATTTTAAAACATCAGCTATCGTTTTTATCGCTAAGTCACCAAAATTATGACCGTACGTATCATTAATTTTTTTCAAATAGTCTAAATCGATTCCAATAACAGAGAACGGCTGTTTCTGACGTTTTGCACGCTGAACTTCTTTTTCCAACGCTTCTTCAAAATAACGCCTGTTATATAACCCTGTTAATGCATCAGTTACAGCTTGATTCCTTACAACTTGGAACAAATCGGCAATAGTAATTGCCATTTCAATTTGTTTTGCAAATAATGCAAGAAAATCCATTTCAGCACCCGCAAGTTCTTCTCGGGCTGAAAATACGCAAAACCAGCCAAATTCTTTTTCTTGAGCTGTTAAAGGAACAACTATAACAGATTTTACAGGCTGGTTTGATACTACTTTTTCAACAACTTCAGGTGATAAATCAGGCAAAACCGCACTTAAAGATAAATCGATTGATTTTGTTTGAACAATAGTTCTGCGCTTCATTGTATCCGCAAAAACACTTTCTTCCGAATAATTCAAACGTCTTGTCTGAATACCTGCTCCGCCGATAATATCATTTAATCGTTCAATCAAATTATCATGAGATTGAGCAACAACATGCATATAATCGCCTTCTTCATCTTTACATTTGCGAATAATAGCGCAATGCATATACCCGAGTTCACCTTGTGTACTGTTAACTATCGCTTCTAAAACATTTTCTAACGGAGTAGAAGAATTCATCATCTCCCAAATATGTTGAAGCGTAAACATACGTTTATTAGCGTCATTTAATTCTTCCGTACGTTCGGCAATTTCGCGCTCTAACTCGAGGTTGCGTTCATAAATCTCCAAATAATCACGTTTTTCGTGGTAAATATTATATTCAACTTCCGAAACTTTACGTGTAACTTCTCTTATTTTATCAAATAGCCCCATAGTGCCCTTCAATATTGAATACAAGTACTTTAATTATACAACTTTTTATCTAAAATATCAAGCTTTTTACGACATCCATAACATCACGAGGATTAGGAAAACAAGTACAAGCATCAGGATTTTTACGTAATTTACACTGTTTCTTAAAACAAGGCTGGCATGGAAGTCCTTCTCCGCCCAGTGCTATATACTTTTTACTATCACCAATCGGTGCAAAAAGAGTCTTTGGAGTACAGGTAAAAATTGTTACAACGGCAGGTTTTCCTGTTGCCCAAGCCAAATGAGCACTTCCGCTGTCAGGAGTAACAACAACATTTGCTCTTGAAAAAACTTCTGCAAGTTCAAGAATATCTGTTTTACCCGCCAGATTTAAAAACCTTCCGCAATTAATAAACTCAATAAGTTCAATATTATCAGGACCGCCCGTAAAAACAATATTACAGATGTCACAAAGATTATCAACTACAATTTTCCAGTTTTCTTTTTTCCAGTGTTTGGTTCCCCAAGTCGTTGCAGGCGCTATAACAACAAGAGGTTTTGTTTTATCCAACCCGGATAATAAATTATTAACTTTTTCTATTTGTTCTTTTGAATGTGCAGGTAATGATAGTTTTAATTTGTCAGGATTAATACCTAAATGCTTTGCATACTGTAAGTAATTTAGAACAACAGATGTTTCAGGGATGTAAGAAACACTTTTTACCCATTCATTTCCGCCAAGAAAAGATAATTCACGACCTTGTCTTGATACAAGTTTTCTTTTTGCCCCGCAAAATAACATCCAATAAAGACTTTTAAACATCATTTGACAATCAATGGCAACATCAAATTTTTTAGCCCGTAACTGTTTTAATATCGATAAATATTCTTTAAAATTCTCTAAAGAAAACCCTCTTTTTCTCCATTTATATAAAGGAACAAATACAGTTTCATCAACACACGGGTTATTTTCAACAACCTGAAGTCCTTTTTCGGAAACAAGCCATGTAACTTCATACCCTTCATCTTTTAGCGCATTTGCAAGCGGTATGTTAAACACAACATCGCCTAAGGATGATAATCTTATAAGTAAAGCTTTTTTCTTATCTTCTTTCATATTGTAGAATTATATGCTAAAACATAAAAAATTAAAAGGCTGATTTTTTTATTAAAACCAGCCTAAAAAATGTGTGAGTAAGTATATTTATAAGTCTTCTTATGCAAATAAATCCGCAAACGGCCCGTTTTTGTCAGCAATACGGGCCGCCACAGCACCGTTTACTGCAAGCTCTAAACCCGGCTTAACGACATTATTTACACCATTTGCCACACTTGCAACCTGTGCTGCTGAAACCTTGTAATCATATCCCAGACTTGCTAAAATTTTATTTGTTTCGTCTGCAATATTTTTATCTTCTGCACCATATCTACCAAATTCTGTTCTATATAAATTTTGAGCATTTTTTGTCAATAAATCTGTATCGTTTTCTAAACCGATAAATTCTTGTGTTGAAACTTTTTCAGTTTCTTTTGTTTCTTGTGTTTTTTCTACCTGTTTAGAAGCACCTGCACCAACTAAGATATTATAGTTGTTATAGCCTTTATTGAATTTATTAAATTCGATTGCCATTTCACTTCTCCTTATGTTTTACTCACATTATAAGTTACGGCATGTTTTTTAAGAATCTTTAGTAATTTGGCTAAAAATCTTTGTTTTTTGTTACATTGCTTAACAAAATAAAAGAGCCGATATGTAATCGGCTCTAAATTATATATGTGAGTAATTTTTAAATTCGATATTATACTAATTGGTTTTGAGCAAAATTTGCTTCAAATGCTTCATCTAAGAAATTTGCATATTTTGCAAAATTATTTTCAATCATTGGACGATAAGTATGCTTTTCTGCATAAGATGCAAGTGCATCATCAGAAGTAGCAATTGTATTTAAATATAAATCTGCCAAATCATAATTTGCTTCTTTTGTATCTTCTATCACATGAGTCGGAGCATTTGGAAACATTGCTTTTGTTTCATTAAGTGCTAATTCTTCAACACTTACTTTAGGTGAAATTTTTACACCCATAGAAGCATAAAATCCCGCTTTATCTAAATCTTTTCTGTTAATTTGGTTAAACTCAGAACCAATACCAACCATTTTGATAGGTTGTGCGTATTGAGTTGTAACTTGTTTTAAAAATTTGTTTCCAGAAGGGCCAACTTGTTTATAACCGTCGTTACCGCCAATTCTTCCATCAAATGATACCATAATCGAATCTCCTTTTGTACTCACATACTATTTAGTTTTTCTTAAATCATCCTATTAAGATTTTCCATCTCGTATATATATAAAGTATTTCATCATGAAATAATTGCGCAAAAGGATTTAATTGTTAAGATTTCTTAATATTTTTCACAAAAGGTGCTCGGAGCAAAGAGTTCAAAAAAATAGCAGCGGAAATGAAATTACGTAACATTTACCCCTAATCTTCATCAAGGCTCAATACAGCCATAAATGCTTCTTGCGGAACTTCCACACTTCCTACAGATTTCATACGTTTTTTACCTTTTTTCTGCTTTTCAAGAAGTTTACGTTTACGGGAAATGTCACCGCCGTAACATTTTGCAAGTACGTTTTTACGCATTGCTTTAATTGTTGTTCTTGCAATAACTCTGCCGCCAACAGCAGCCTGAACAGGAACTTCAAACAACTGGCGAGGAATAATTTCTTTCAATTTGGTTGTTAATTTTTGACCAATATAAAATGCACTGTCTTCGTGACAAATTACGGACAACGCGTCAACCACTTCTCCTGAAAGCATTATATCAAGTTTTACAAGTTTTGAACGTTTGTATTCGCTAAATTCATAGTCTAAACTTGCGTAACCTTTTGTTCTTGATTTCAACTGGTCATAAAAGTCTGTAATTACTTCACTTAACGGAATTTCATAAGCTAAATCAACACGAACTTTATCAAGATAAGTCATATTAATAAATATACCGCGTTTGGTTTGAGCCAAATCCATTAATGTTCCGACAAACTCGTTCGGTGTAATAATTTGAACTTTTACATAAGGTTCTTCAATATATTCTCGATACTGTGCTCCGGGAAGATTTGCCGGATTATCGATTTCAACGACTTCACCGTTTGTTTTATGAACCTTGTAAACTACTGACGGCGCTGTTGTTACAAGAGATAAATCGTATTCGCGCTCCAGACGTTCCTGAGCAATTTCCATATGAAGCATTCCCAAAAATCCGCAACGGAATCCGAATCCTAAAGCGCTTGATGTTTCTGGTTCAAAAGTTATACTGCTGTCGTTTAGCTTTAATTTTTCCAACGCTTCTTTTAAATCGCCGTAATCTTCATTATCAACGGGATACATACCTGAAAATACCATTGGTAAAGCTTCTTTATACCCAGGAAGAGCTTCTGATGCAGGGTTATTTATATTTGTAACCGTGTCACCTACAAATCTTGTTAATTCTTTAATTGAACCTGCGAAATAACCTACATCACCGCAAGTTAACTTTTTAACAGGCATTCTGGCAGGAGTCTGATAACCTAGTTCAACAACTTCGTATTCCTTACCTGATGCCATAAATCTTATTTTATCACCTAACGAAATACTTCCGTCAACAACCTTGAAATAGCAAACAGTTCCCAAATATTGGTCATAAACACTGTCAAAAACAAGTGCTCTTAAGGGTTTGTCCGAATTATCTACAGGAGCAGGAACATAATTTACAACAGCTTCCAATACATCTTCAATCCCTTCACCCGTTTTAGCACTGACAGGAATTGCCATAGAGGCATCAATTCCCAAAATTTCTTCGATTTCTTGTCTTACACGCTCAACATCAGCTGAAGGAAGATCTATTTTATTAATTACAGGAATTATTTCCAAATCCTGTTCAATCGCAAGATAAACATTCGCAAGTGTTTGAGCTTCAACCCCCTGAGTGGCGTCAACAATAAGCAAAGCACCTTCGCAAGCGGCTAAAGAACGTGAAACCTCGTAAGAAAAATCTACGTGTCCCGGAGTATCAATCAGGTTAAGCTCGTAATTTTTACCGTCTTGAGCAGTATAATTCATTCTTGCAGCGTTTAACTTAATAGTAATACCGCGTTCGCGCTCAATATCCATTGAATCTAAAAGTTGTTCCTGCATATCTCGCTGAGCAACAGTACCTGTTTTTTCCAAAAGTCTGTCTGCTAAAGTTGATTTTCCGTGGTCAATATGGGCAATTATACAAAAATTTCTTACATTATCTCTTGTTTTCATAACTATGATTATATATGAAAAATATTTGTTGTAAAACAGGGAAAATTTGAATAATAATCCTGTATAAAAATTTAAAAATGCTTATTTATATAATTATCAGTACTAACCCGCTTTTCTAAATAATTAGTCATTTCTTGGTCAAACGGGTCATTGTCTTCTTTCAGATTTTGATAAGTTAAAAGTGACACTCCCATATTCAAAAATTCAGATTGCGGTATCACAATTTTTCGCGCAGAATCATGCGGGTTTGAAATAATTATATTACCGCCAAATGTTCCTTCTACCGCGTACTCGTGGTGAGGTACAAACCTGCAATCCTTACCTGTTAAAGTTTTAACAGATATTTCCTTATCTACCCCAAAAGCGGCGGCATATTTTTTGTTATCAATAGAATATTTTTCTAAAAATTCCGTAAGTTTTTCTTTGTTATCTTTAAAAAGTACTTTGCCGGTTTGTGGGTTTTTCGCACCTGTTGCAGAAATTCCGCAAGCTTCTTTACCTGTCAAAAGGTAATATAATTGAGCACCCGCCCCGCCTTCTATCGGAGCCTCTTTATTAACAAGAATTTTTGCATAATTCGGTAAATCCGCTCCTGTTTTTCCCTCTGCCATTTCATTTTTAAGTTTTTTCATTGCTATTTCAAATAACAAAACATCAGCATCTCCCGTTGCAAACTTCTTTTCTTTAACCCCGTCAGGGCTTGTAATTGTTTCATTAGCTGCTTTATTAAACTCTTCTTCGGTAATTGTATATGATTTATTTGCACCTTTAAAATTAACAGTAACCGTTCCGTCTTCGTTTTGGGTTATAGAGTTTCTTATAATATCAGAACCAATAGGGGTAACAGAAAGCGATTTTAGTCCTGATAATAACCAACAGTCACCTGCTGCACCTTGTTTAAAATCACCTATCAGCCCGTCAGAATTAGACATTTTAACAGTATAAGCACCTAAAAACGGACGATTCATATTAGATAATGCGGTAAGTGATGACCAAATTTTATCGGGACAATGTTCAACAGGCTTTGAAACAGGCGCTTTAAACTCCTGAAACTGCATTCCCATTGTGCGTTTACGTCTTAGAGCTTCAACTTTATTGAAGTCTACGTTATTTTGCATACAACTATACCTACAATTACCTACATATTTATAAACAAAAATTTTTGGTATTAATTGCATATTTTTAAATTTTTATTTAGTTTTGTAAATAAACTCTTTAAATCTTAAAGTTTTAGAATTATATTGTCGAATATAATCTTGTGAAGAGAAAGAGAGCTTTTATGGTCGAAGATTTGGAAGAAATGTCATTTACCATTCCTGACAATGTTTTAGACGAAATTCAACAAAACATTCAGGATATTATAAGTAATTTTGATGTTCCGGAAGAAAACAAACTGGAAGTTATCAAACAAATTAATTTTATGTATACAAGGTCAAAATATCTTTCATCAACTGATGAACTGACAGGACTTTTTAACAGAAGAAGTTTTGATAGTACTTTTGAAAAAGAATTTTTAAGAGCGCAAAGATATAATAACAACCTTACTTTAGTAATCTTTGATATTGATTATTTCAAAAAAGTAAATGACACTTACGGACATCAATGCGGTGATTATATTCTGAAAGAGGTTTCTAATTCTGCATTACAAACTTTCAGAAAAACAGATACCGTTTTCCGTATAGGCGGAGAAGAATTTGCGGTAATTTTAACAGAAACAGATATTAATCAGGCAAAAATCCCGCTGGAAAGATTTCGTAAAACAGTTGAAACACTTGAATTAACTTATCAAAACGAAAAAATAAATGTTACGGTAAGTCTTGGTGCATGCCAGTATAAAGAAGGTTTCACAAATAAAAGTGAATTTATGGAATTAACAGACAAAGCTTTATATGAAGCAAAAAACACAGGCAGAAATAAATGTGTATTTACCACTCTTTAACGTCAAGTGCCAAGATTTTTTGAAACTTTAACCAGCCTGTTACAACATGTTGAACGTTATCAATTCTTATAACACTGGCGTTTGGTGTAACTCCTGCTTTAACCCAGTTAGCTGAATTTGGCAGACCGCCTGCCTGTTCTCCTGTTTTTACCTGAACTTTACTCAAAAACATACACCCAATTGAAAGTGATTTATATATAATCTTTTTCAATGCATCACTTGTTGTACAAAAATAAATTGATGCCAAACCTTCCATATAAGTTCCCAGACTGCAAGGCATAATATTATCCTGAAAAGCCCCGCAATAACTGTTATTTACGTTTGTAATCTGTTTACTTAACAACGGTATCGCCATTTGTTCGGCATAACTTTCATATAAAGATTTTTCTTCCATACTTACAAGATTTTTTTCGATAAGTTTTTCCATTGCAAGCACTGACCAATGATCAAACGGGATTTCAAAATCAAGTTTTTTTCTGGTTTTTGCAATATATTCTAAAGTTTTCTTAGCTCCGTCAAGCCATTTTTGCTGAGGATCTGCTTCATACAAATAAACAAGTCCTGCCGCCGCTTCTCCCGGATAGAAAATTGCTTCCGCTTCTTTATCAATTTCTTTTGTTTTTAAGTCTAAATATGCATATATATTACCGTCTTCGTTTTGCAAAGATAATATAAATTCACCTAATCCCTGTAAAACTTTCAAATCTATTTCACCATCTTTATAAAGATTAGACAATGCACATAATGCAACTCCCGCACTTCCGGATTTTGCTATAGGAAATTTTATTTTTTCTTCCTCAGGAACAGATATTACAACATACTTGTTTTGACCGAATTTTTTTACATAACGCTCTACAAAATATTTTGAAGACTTTACACGCTCCTCATAATATTTTTTCTCTAACCCGTATTTTTCATACACATACATTGAATAAAGAGTACCTGCATGGCGCAAAGAATTATATACAGTATTATCATAAGTAATATCAGAATTAATATTTTTTCTGTACTGAAATCTTCCGTCTTCTAAAATACAGCGGTTGATATACCCCATAGACATACTGATTTCATGATAATACGGCAAATTTTTAGTATTTTCATGAGTATTTTTCTTTGCATCTTTGTAAAGTATAGATACAAAAACAGCAATTATAGTTAAAAATATTGTCGGAATGTATACTGTCGGTGTTGATATATCAAACATAGTAAAATTATACCAAACTAATTAAAATTAATAATAAAGCATTTGTATGATTTTTAAGCTTCTTTATTCTTTTTGAACAAGAATAACAGTGGAATAAGCATAAAACATAACAAACCAAAAATTCTGAATGAATCCATAAATGCCCATAAACTAGACTGTTTTAGAAGTGTTCCGTACTGAGAATATTCTGCCATGTGTTTAGCTATAGATATATGAGCATATTGTGACAAGGCTGATGTTGTTGATTGAACTCTTTCTATATAAGCAGGATTCAATTCACTTAATTTGCCAACCATCATATATTGGTGCATTTGTCCAAATCTTGTTATCATTGTTGCAACTAAAGATGTTCCGATAGCACTTCCGATGTTTTTTAATAAGTTTTGAAGCCCTGTAGCATTTGTCATTTGAACATTTGATATGGTTTCCATTGAAAGGTTAATAATAGGAACAAAAGATAATCCCATACCAAGCCCCATAATAAAGTTTGGAATCATAATATTGATATTAGATATTTGCAGGTTCAAAAATCCTAAAATAACACCTGCAACTCCAAGGAAAAATAATCCGACAGCTGTCAAAATTCTTTTATCAACTTTATCTGCAATTAACGCACAAATTACAGTTGCCGTCATACAACCAACACCTCTCGGCATCATTGAAAAACCGCTTAAAAATGCAGTATAGCCCATCATACTTTGCAAAAATTGAGGTAAAATTGCCAAAGAAGCATACAATACAGCCTGCATAACAACCTGAATTATTGTACCTATAACAAAATTTCTATCTTTAAAAACACTTAAATCTACAAGAGTATTTTTTCTTACAATTTGAGAAACAAAAAAACAAATTCCAGAAACACAAGAAACACCAAATAACCAACAAATCCAAGTCGCATTAAACCAATCGGCATTGTTACCTTTATCAAAAAATACCTGTAAACATAATAACCAAACAGCAAGGAAGAAAAATCCCAAACCATCGATTTTTACATTTTTTTGACGAAGTGAATACGGCGGGTTAAATAAAAGTTTCTGTGATAAAACAGCAGCCACACACCCGAAAGGTACATTAATATAGAAAATCCAGGGCCAAGTCCAGTTATCTGTAATCCAACCGCCTAAAACAGGCCCTACAATAGGCGCTACAATGATACCCATACCAAAAATTGCCATTGCAGTTCCGCGTTTTTCTTTAGGAAAACTTTCCATCATAATAGCTTGCGAAATAGGTAAAATACCACCTCCGCCTGCACCTTGCAATATTCTAAATAATACCATTTGCCCAAGATTTTGTGCCATACCGCAAAGCATTGAGGCTATTGTAAAAATTAATATACTGATTACAAAAAAGTTTTTACGTCCGAAAAGTTTACTGAAAAAATCAACAGACGGAATTACAACCCCGCTGGCAATCAAATAACTTGTTAATATCCACATACTCTCATCACGTGTAGCAGAAAAACTTCCTGCCATATGCGGCAGTGCTACGTTTGCAATAGTACCGTCAAGTACATAGATAAAAACAGCTAACATTGTCGGGATTGCTGATATCCACGGGTTTTCAGGTAAATATTTATTCTCATCATCCATAGCTTTTGTATCGTTTTCTTTTATAACTTCTTCTGACATTTGAACCTTGTTTTTTCTATTGTCACTCCGGGCTCGACCCGGAGTCTATCAATGCTAATGTAAAAAATTTACAAAATAAATCAACATGGATAGACCCTGAATCAAGTTCAGGGTGACATATAATATCCTATTTTACTTTAACTTTCGGAACAACTGACATTCCGGGAACAATATTGAATTTTGATGAATCAATATCTTCTGTGAATACAATTTTTACAGGTATTCTTTGTACGATTTTTACAAATGAACCTACAGCATTTTCAGGCGGGAATAAACTTGATTTTGCGCCTGATGCTCTTTGTATTGAATCAACTTTTCCTTTAAATACTTTACCCGGATATGTATCAATTTTAATATCAACAATTTGTCCCGGTTTCATATTTGTTAATTGGTTTTCTTTAAAATTAGCTACAACCCAAACATTTTCAGGTACTAATGTAAATAACGGAGCACCCGCTGTTACGTACATACCTTTTTCAACTCTTCTTGATGATACTGTTCCTGATTGAGGTGCATAAATTTTTGTATATGATAAATCTAATGCAGCTTTATCTTTTGCAGCTTTTGCAGTTCTTAAGTTAGCATCCGCAACTGTTTTTCCGCTTTTATCAGAAAATAAAGCCTGATTTGCCTGAGTTAAATTTGCCTGAGCACTGTCATATTTTACAACTGCAGCATCGTAAGTTTGTTTTGACACTGCACCTTGTTCATAAAGATTTTTATATCTTTCTAAATCTTTTCTGGCTAAATCAATATTTGATTGAGCAGCTGTTAAATTAGCTTTTGCGTTAGATTGATCAAGTTTTATTTTTTCATAAGTTGAATCTGCTTGTTCCAATTTTATTTTATAATCCTCAGGATCGATTACAGCAACCAAATCACCTTCTTTTACAAATTGATTATCTGTAACATAAACTTCTTCAATCTGTCCTGAAACTCGCGGTGCTACATTAACCGTAGTTGTTTCTACGTAAGCATCATCCGTTGATTGATATTGCATTTCATGGTGAATATATATAGCTGAAAGAATTGCAACAACGCCAATAACTACAGCTAAAATTGCTCTTTTTCTTCCTTTTGGTTTTTGAGTTTCTTCAGTATTTTGTTGTTCCTGAATTTCTTTTTCTTCCATG
The DNA here is from genome assembly GCA_910584405.1 of uncultured Vampirovibrio sp. Taxonomy (GTDB): domain Bacteria; phylum Cyanobacteriota; class Vampirovibrionia; order Gastranaerophilales; family Gastranaerophilaceae; genus Zag111. The sequence goes on along the minus strand of CAJUAL010000012.1, from coordinate 28,241 downwards.
TTTTTCAACCTCTTATATTTTCATCTCTACTTCTTGTTCTAAACTTTCTCTAAATTTTATAATTAAAGATCTTAATTTATCTTTATCTTCATCAGAAAAAACTTTTGGTAAATTACTTATATATTTTCTTAATTTAACAGAAGTTTCTTCAGTAACTATTTTACCACTAACTGTTAATTTTACTCTTCTGACTAGTCTGTTATTTTTTGTATCAACATATCTTTCTACATAACCTTTTTCTTCTAAAGAATCTAAAATTCTACCTGTATTTGATCTATCTCTTAATATTATTTTAGCTAATTCTCTTTGACAAATTCCTTCATTTACATTTATCACATCAAGAGCAGCAAACTCATCTGTAGAAACAGGCATATCTAATTTTTGAAAAACTTGCATACCTAAATATTTACAATACTTTGCAGTTTGTTCAAATTGATAAAATATAGATTCTGTATAGTATTCGTATTTATACATCTTTAAATTTAGAATTTTCTCTGTGTTGTAAAAAATATGTGTTGCATTTGCAACAATATTATGTTATCATACTGATATATTAATTGCAAGTAAATATTTCAAAAGAGGATATAAAACATTGAAAAAGAGTATTATTACATTGATTTTGGCAAGCTTTGTTTTGACAAATATTTCACCTGTCGCAACTTTTGCTATCGGTGATAAAAATAAAACTAAAGAACCAAAAAAAGTTTCTATTTCAAAATCACATAAATTAAGAGCTAAAAGTGATTCTTTTAAATATGAATATGTTAATTTAGACTGGTGGAATAATTTTAATGACACTATTTTAACAGGTTATATAGATAAAGCTATTCAAAATAATTACGACTTGAAAGCTGCAACAATTACTGTTGATGAATATTATCAGGCAGTAAAAATGCAAATTGCAAATCAATTACCATCAGCTACTGTCGGACTTGGTACAGGATACTCAAAAATGCCTTATACATCAAGTTCTGATTGGGCTTTTTCTGCTCCGGCTTTTGCAAGTTATGAACTTGATTTATTCTTAAAAAATAAAAATAAAACCGATGCAACAAAAAAACAATATGAAGCTTCATTACAAGATGAAAGAGCAGCTTATATTTCTATTGCGTCAGCTGTAGGTACAACTTATTTAAATATAGTTAAACTTGATAAAATGATTGAACTTCAAGAACAAATTGTTTCTGACAGAAAAACAATTTATGATTTAATGCTTTTGAGAAATAAAGAAGGTTTAACTTCAACATCTGATACGGTTAAAGCAAATAAATCTTATATTGCGGGAAATACCGATTTAACAGAATACAAAAAACAACGTTCAAAACTATTAAACCAATTAGCTGTTTTGACAGGCGAAAATCCGAATAATTCAGAACAATTAACAAGAACTGATTATGATAATATCGATTTTTCAGGTGTAATTCCTTCTGAAATATCATCAGAAGTTATTACTCAGCGCCCTGATTATTTAAAAGCAGAAAAAATGGTTGAAAAAGCAGGAATAGATGTAACTGTTGCCAGAAAAGAATTTTTACCGACAATAAATATTTTAGGTATTGCAATGTTTTTAGCAAATGATTTTGGCAGTATTTTAACAACAAAAAATATGCTTGCTGCATTAGGTGGAGGTTTAAATTTACCAATATTTACAGGTGGTAAAAGAAGAGCTAACTTAAAACTTAAAAAAGATGTTTATGAAAGAGTTTTAAATAATTATTACCAAACAAACTTAACTGCAATACAAGAAGTTAATGACGCAATGGTATCAATAAAACTTGATGAACAAAAGTTTAACGATACAAAGAAACAAGCTAAACTGGAACGCGAAGATTTCGGTTATAGCACAAATAAATATAACCAGGGTACAATTTCTAAACTTGATTTAATTCAAGTAAAAGAAAACGTACTTTTCACAGATAAAATGGTTGTTAACGATAAAGTAAACTGCCTTGTAAATTACATTGGACTTTACAAAGCAACAGGAAGTCAATTATAAACTTAAAAAACATACTAACTCAAAATCTTAATCATATTTTTACTTACTAAGCCGATATTTTTATATCGGTTTCTTTTTATACCCATAAATATTTGACTTTACCCCTTGAAATTATATAATTTTCTTATGGCTGAGATTTTAAAAGTTTTAAAAGGAACAAAAGATATATTGCCGCAAGAAATTGATATGTGGCACTTTGTAGAAAAAAAAGCTGATGAAGTTTTTTCACAATACGGATTCAAAGAAATAAGAACACCGATTATTGAAGTAACGGAACTGTTTTCTCGCGGAGTTGGCGATACAACAGATATCGTTAACAAAGAAATGTATACATTTGAAAAAAGCGAGCGTTCAATAACACTTCGTCCCGAAAATACAGCAGGTGTTGTACGTTCTTATATAGAAAACGGTATGTCAAGATTATCAGCTCCGGTTAAGCTTTGGTATCACGGCCCGATGTTCCGTTATGAAAGACCGCAGGCAGGAAGACAAAGACAATTCCATCAGGTTGGTGTTGAAATGTTTGGGATTAAACAACCTACAGCAGATGCTGAAGTAATTTTAACTGCGGTAAATTTCTTAAAAAGCTTAGGACTTAATGATTTGGAAGTTGAAATAAATTCTCTGGGGTGCCCAAAATGCCGTGAAGAATTTAAAAGTAAATTAAAATCTGTTTTAAAACCTTATTTAAGTGAGCTTTGCGAAGATTGCCAAAACAGATATGAAAAAAATCCGCTAAGATTACTTGATTGTAAAGTAGGTTCTTGTCAGGAAATTTTTGAAAAACCTGAAATTCAGGAAATTATTCATTCTGATTTTATATGTGATGAATGCGCGGAACATTATACAGAATTAAAATTATACCTTGACAGAATGGGTGTAAAATATGTTGAAAACAAACTTCTTGTAAGAGGTTTGGATTATTACAACAGAACAGTTTTTGAAATAAAATCAAATAATCTTGGTTCTCAAAATGCTGTAGCGGGAGGCGGAAGATATGACAGCTTAGTAAATCAACTTGGCGGAGAACCTACTCCTGCAATAGGTTTTGCTATGGGTATGGAAAGATTAATTTCTCTTTTACCTAAAAAAGAACCTCAAAAATTAGACGGCTATATTGTTTCTAACTTTACAACCGATGCGTTTATTTTTGCAGAAGAATTAAGACATCATGGTTTAAAAATTGAAATTGATTTAACAAATAAAAAGTTCACAAAACAGCTTGAAAAAGCTTCAAAAGTCGCAAAATACGCATTTATATTAGGTGAAGATGAAATCCTTAAGCACCAGGTTTCTATTAAAAACCTTGAAAAAGGAACTCAAATTACCGTTGATAGAGCAAATTGTATTAAAATGCTTGATTTATAAATTCATCCAATAGCTCTTCTTCATTATCATAAGCGTTAAGTGCACTATGTTTCGGATAACAATCATCCGGAAGTTCCATGTAGTTTCCAAAAATCTTGGTCAGATATTCTTCGTAATTGTTTACGCAAGAAAAATTACAATCTTCGAAATTTACAGTTTTCAACGGGAAAATTGTATCATAATCAAACACCAGATTTTTATGTAAATGCGGATAATCTATTGCCATAAATAATGCAGGTTTTACAGTTTTATCAGGTATATTATTTTTCAAAATATACTTATTTTTCAGACGAGTAAATCTGTTACGCATTTTTTCATTTTTATTCTTGTAAAACGGATAAAGTAATTTATTAAACTTAGACAATGTTATTTTTTTTATCTCTTTTGTTAATTTTTCTTTTTCGGAATCATTAACTTTTTTATAATAAAAATCATAAGGAAAAATATCTAAATTAATAGATGAAATCTTTTTATGTCTTACTTTTAAAAGACATTTATTTTTCCCGTTGTTATCAAAAGTAAGATATAAATCATCATATCCCGGGATTCCGTCTTTAAAAAGATTAAAAAATCTTTCATAATCATCTCTTACCATACCAATGTCAAAATCATCATCCCAAGGAATAAAACCTTTATGTCTGGCAGCTCCAAGCAAGTTTCCAAAATCAATCCAGTAATGAACATCGTTTTCTTTGCACAATTTATCAACAATACTCATTGTTTTTAAATTTGCAAGCTGAATTTTTCTCAAAAAACCTTCTGCCTTTGGTATTTCTGAAACAGGACAATTTAATTTTATATATTCCTGTTTTTTATTTTTAAGACTTGGTTTCAAATGTCTTATTCTTATACCTAAAATATAAATAACAATTCTGTTTGTAGTTTTTGTATCTATCGAAAATACGTACTTTAACTTATCCTTAATTCCCATAAATTTATAAATTTTCTTTCAATGTTTTTATAACTTGTAAGTACAGATTTATTTCTTTATCAGTAGATGAGTAAATCAATTTCAACAACTCTTTTTTATTATTGTCTTCAATTTTATTTAAGCTAAAACCGAATTCTGAAATATCAATATTCAAAACTTCCAGTATATTTAAAAAATTACCAAAACCCGGTAAATATTTACCTGCTTCAATTCTACCGATATGTTTGTCAGATAAACCAACTTTTTCAGCAAGCTCAGCTTGTGATAAATTTGATTTCTTTCGAAATTGTTTTATTTTTTCTCCGATAAATTTTTTATCATTATACATATCTGTACCCTTTATTGAAATTAGTACAATTACGTTGACTTTTAAACTTTGTTTGTATAACATTATTATTAATTTGTGATAAAAACATAACCTATTAAAAATTAAATTGCCGACTTGGCTAATTGTTTAGGATACTCAAATAAACTATAAAAATAAAAAAAGGATTATGAATGAAAGTTAGTATAATAGTACCTGTTTACAATGTAGAAAAATATCTTAAAAGATGTTTAGATTCACTTATTTCACAAACTTTGAAAGATATAGAAATTATTTGTGTAAATGACGGCTCAAAAGATAACTCTGATAAAATACTTGAAGAATATGCGCGAAAAGACAGTCGTATAATTATAATAAATCAGGAAAATCAAGGAATTTCTGTTGCAAGAAACAACGGTATGGATATAGCAAAGGGTAAATACGTTGGTTTTGTAGATTCGGATGATTGGGTAGATTCGGATTTTTTTGAAAAATTGTATAATGCTGCAGAAAAAAATAATGCACAAATGGCTGTTTGCAGTATTATAAGATTAAATGAATACAGAAGTAAAAAATATTTAACGCTAAAAAATGAAACCGTTACCGAGGATTTTAAAGAAAAATGTTTAATTTTAGATATTCCTCAAAAGTGTTATGTTTGGAACAAAATATATTTAAAAGAAGCTTTGGATAAACATCAAATAAGATTTAAAAAAGGTGTATTTTATGAAGATTTATATTTTGTACCAATTGCACTTGAAAACTTAAAAAAGATAGTTACAGTACCTGATATTAACTATTATTATTGGAAAAATAAGAATTCAATAGTATTTCAAAAAAGTGAAAAACATACAAAAGATTATACAGAAGCAAAACAATTTGCCTCAGAGTTATTAAGAACTCACGGATTACATGTCGGAGAACAGAAAATAAAATTCCTTGGTGTCACTATATTTAAAGAAATAAAAAAGATAAACAGAATAATTTATATATTTTTTAACATAATAAGATTTTCCAGAAATGTTTAATACAACACTTGATTTTTGGCTGTTTATGAATTATAATAGCTTACTGTAACCGATACTTTAAGAGGTAAAATTATGGCAGAAAAAATCACTATTCGTTCAGACAGAGCAACAGACTACAAATTTATGTACAAAGGTGAAGAAGTTGTTCTTGGCGCAGGAAAAATTATTGGTATTGCAGATGGTTTAGAACATGTTGTTCTTCCAACTTGCGCTATGAAAATTATGAATAACTTAATTGTTATAAAAGATGATATAAAAAAATAGAAAAATATTTAACATAATAAAAGCAAATTTTTAAGACCGAATGAAATAAATCGGTCTTTTATTTTTATTTATTATTAAAAACTTATCATTTATATAAAAAATAAATTTATTTCTTTTAAAGTTTTTTTATTAATATATAACAATATAAATATATAAATAATTATATTAATATTAATCATGATAGTAGTGTCCAAATATTTGTAGAAAACTTCTGAAACTATGATTATAATTTACATACAGCTTGTTTAGAAATTGTAGAAAACTATTTATAATTTTTAGATAAAATGTTCAAAAGTTTATATGTATAAAAATATTTGTAAACTATTGTAGAAAACTTTTAGTTTTCTACAAAAAACTAACAAAGTTTTCTACAATTTATAGTATAATTATTCTATAAAATATTAGGGAGAATTTATATTTATGGAATTAAGAAATCAAATAATAAATGTTTTTGATAATGTAAAAAACTTTTGTAAGAAACATTCCGAAGGTTTGACTATATTTGGACTTGCGATTGTATTTTATTTTATATTTTTTCACGGAATCGGAACATATTCACTAATGGATGTTGATGAAACCAGATATGTTGCAATGGCAAGAGATATGTTTTTATCAAAAGATTTTATGACTTTATATTTAAACGGTGAATATTTCTTTGAAAAACCTCCGTTATATTTTTGGCAGGAATGTTTGTCATTTTTTATATTTGGCGGAAAGATTAATGAATTTACTGCAAGATTTCCTGTTGCATTACTTGGATTTTTATTTTCTTTTATTGTTTATTTTACGTCAAGAAAAAGAATTAACAGAAGATTTGGTGTATTTACGTCTTTAATTTTAGCAACATCTTTAGAATTTGTAATGCTTGCAAGATATGCAATACTTGATATTGTTTTAACTTTCTATATAGGTTTGGCATTAGTTTGTTATTTTCAAGTATATTTTTGTCAGGAACATCATAAAAAATATTACTGGTGGGCATTTTATGCTTTCTCAGGACTTGCTGTTATGGCAAAAGGTATCCCGGGATTTGTAATTCCATTCGGTACTGTATTTTTTACTTCTATAATGGCAAAAAGATTTAAAGAAATTTTTAAACCAGTCTTTATGTTACCGGGTATAATTTTATTTTCTTTAATTGTTTTACCGTGGCATATTTTAATGTTAAAAATTCATAATCCGTTGTTCTTTGATGAATATATTATTAAACATCACTTACACAGATTTTTTAATACAGCAAATGATGATATAGGAAGAAAACAACCGTTTTATTATTATTTCCTTGTTGTATTATGGGGATTTATACCTTGGGTCTTTTCAATGATCGGAGTATTTATCGATAAATTGAAAAACTTAAAAGAACAACATTATATTGAAAAGATTAAAAACTTTGATTTTTATTCACTTGATAATGTGCATAAACAACTTGCTTTATGCTGGGTTTGTGCCGGGTGGATAATGTTATTTTTCTCAGCTTCAAGTACAAAGCTTGTAACTTATATTCTTCCTATTTATTATCCGCTGTCACTTATTGCAGGATTAATGTGGAAGGATTACGTTGATAAGAAAAAACACGAAAAACCTATTAATTTGTCAGTTCAAATTTTTGGTTGGTTCTGTGTAATTTTCGGGTTTGCGGCAATGTTTACTCCGTTATATTTGCCTGCTCAATTGGAAGATGATATAGCTGAGATGAGATGGTTTGCTTTAATATGTGTTTTAATTCTCGGTATTGGAACATTGTTATTTGTGAAATATAAAAAATATATGGGTGTTTTTGTATTTTATGTTTTATTTATGACAGTTGTTTCGGCATTTATAACAGAAGAACTTTATGAAGTTGATTATAGATTCGGTCAGGCTGATTTAGTAGAATTTGCAACTTATGCAAAAAATAAAGACTATACAATTTCAACAGTAGGGTTAAACAGAAAATATTCTCTTCTTTATTATAATGATGAAATAGTCGATTATGGTGAAGATTTGATAAAGAATCCTAATTTAATAAATGATGTAAGTGCAGATTTAAAAAAGAAAGATAACGTTGTTATTATAAAAAATAAAGAAATAGATCTTATAAATAAACTTGATTATGAAGTTGTAAGAGCCGGCAGACGATATACAATGATTAAAGGAAGATAATATAATTAATTGTAACAAATTGTAAATATCAACTTAAAATAGCAGAAATTTTATTAAAGATTTCTGACAATATGCCGTAAAACTATGCAAAAGTATAGAAATTATGGTGCAAAATGTCAGAAAAGATTAATTTTGGTCAAGCTTCAGGAATATCTTTAAGCGGTTTAAAAGGCGGCTTGAAGCGAGAAAATCTTAAATCCGGTGAAATGAAATCTATCTTTGATAAGGTAGATACTGATAAAAATGGCATTTTGGATGACAATGAAGTTAGCAATTTTGCGCAAAACATTGACAATAAAAAACAAAATAATTTTCTAGATAAAAATGAAGCAAAAGATTTTATAACTAATTTTGGTCTTACTTTTACCAATGCAAAAGGTAAAACAGAACGAATGAAAGCTGAATCGATGATGCAATTTTTGCAGGAAATTCAGGCTAATACAGGAGAAATATCATCAACAAGAGAATTTACACAAGATGGTGTAAGTTATATAGAAATTAAAAATAACGATGGCAGTACAGAAACAATAAATACGGAAGATAAATCTTCGACAAAAGTTAGACAGGATAGTAATGGAAATACTATTGAAGAATCTTACGATGCCAATAAAAAGCTTACAAGTACAAAAACTACCGATTAAAACGGAAATGTAGAACAAACGGATTATTCTGAAAACGGAACTCCCGTAAAGAAAACAGTTACGGAAAGCGGCGGAACATCTGTTACAACAATAACTTATGATGAGAGCGGAAAACCCGAAACAAAAGAAGTTAAACGCGGAACTGTAACAAGTAATTATGAATACGATTCAGAAGGCAACGAGCGTATTACTTCAAAAGTTGAAAATCAGGGTAATGATACTTTAGAAAAAACAACAACATATGAATATTCTGATAATGGTAATGTTATTGAAAATATAACACAACCAAATAAACAAATTACAAGAACAACAAATGGTGATAATTTGTTATCCGAAGTTGTTGTAGAAGGTGATAAAACAACTACAACAACATATAATGAAACAGGTAAGACAGAAGTTGTAATTCAAGGAGATAAAACTACAACAACAGTATTTACCGATAAAGGAAAAACCGTAAATGTAACTGAAGGTGATAATTCAACAGAAACAGCATATAATAATGAAGGTTTTAAACTATCTGAAAAAGTAACTATAAATGGTCAAACATACAGTGCAAAATTTGACGGAAAAGGTCACGGCAGATTGACAATGAAAGCCGGTGAAACCATTGAAAGTTTTGCTCAAAGAGTTGGCTGTAAACCAAGTGAAATAAGAAGATTAAATCACTTCCCCGGAGGTATACCACAAGCAGGACAATCAATAGTGGTTCCTGAGCGTTGTGTACATCCTGCAGATGCAAATAATCAGGTTAGCGCATCATCAGAACGAGCAAGAGGTAATGCTGCGGAACAAAATAGATTAAACGGTCAAATGAATCAATTTAGCAAAGTAAGAACTTGGCCGGGAAATCCTGGAAGGTACCACTCTTATGAAGAAGTAGCTATGGAAGCTCTTCAAAAAGAAGTAAAAGAAGGTACAATAGATGCAAGTTTATTAAAAGATAAAAACTTTATCAGAGATTTTGCAAATAAAATAAAGCAAATGAATAATAATGCTAATGTTTCAACATTAGGTAAAATTAATGTTCCTGTAACCGAAAGAATGGATTCTAACATGAGTGTAAGACAAGATGACAGAGAACATACAAGAATACAACAAAGACAACAACAAGAAATGCGGGCCGGTGGTAGTTTAGCTGATAGTATGTATGAAGCAATAAATAACCATAAATGGGGTTTAGATGAAAATAACTTTAAAAATTCTTTAGCTAAAATAAACTCAAACAATATTATTGGGGTTTTAGATTCATATAAATCAGCTAAAGGAAATACTGCAGGTAAGTCTTTAATTTCTGATATATTTGATGAAACTTCAAATACTTTAGAAAAAAGAAAAAATGCCGCAGGAAAAATTATAACAGCATTAAAACAAAGAGCTGCAAAAGCTTTGGGTTCTTCTAATGATCCAAGACTTAAAGGAGAAATCGCTGCAATACAAAAAGAAATTGACAGTTTTTGGTCAATGGGTATAGGCAGTTGTGATACTTTAAAATTAGATGCTGCTATAGACAGACTTGTAGCTGCTATAAAAGCAATTGAAACTACAACAAGCCGTGAAGCAAACAGTGTAAATTCAAGTGATGCTATTGATATAGGTCGCGGTATTTCAACACAAAGTCAAAGTGCATTAGATGCTCAATTAAAAGCGGACGGTTGGTCTGCAGATTTATATGAAGGAATGAAATGGTTATATAATAAAAGTGGATATAGTAATATTTTTGGCAAAACAGAGCAATTGGATGAGATAGTTCAGGCAAAAATAAATCGTTTTAATTCAAAGATGAATGCGGTAGCTAATGCTTCAAAAAAAGGAGGAGAAGCTGCATTTAATGCAGAGTTTGAAAGACAATTCAAGGTGCCTTATAATAAAAGCATAGCTGCAGCATATAGAAAACAACAAGAAAAATATGCAATGGCTATTTCTACACAACAAACACTTGATGTATTTAAAAATACAATGGGAAATATAAATTCAGCAAATTATAGCACTCTTTGTTCAACATATTCACAATTCTTGATTGATGCAGGAATTGCAAAATCAAAACAAGATGTTATGTCTATGTTACATCAAGAAATGATGAAACAGGGTATAGATCCTAATAAAGCTACAGATGCACAAAAAACAACATTTATGCGAAAATTTTTAAGCGGAGTGCAAAAAGATTTACAAGCAAATGTTAATAAATATACAGGTGGAAAATCATTACCGCAAATGAAAAAAGATTTAATAAGTACAGGTGGAGCATTATTTGGTCCAAGTAATGATATAAGTACTACAGTCGCAGATTATGTTGATTCTCAGCAAAAAGGCGGAGCTGTTGTAAAATCTGTAGTTAAAATCGCAGGAACAGCTGCTGTTATGGCATTAACAGGCGGAGCCGGTGGTGTTTTGGTTGGTGCAGCTACTGTAATGTCAGGAACAGTTGCTGTTGATTTGACTGTAGATTTAAGTGATCGTACATATTCTCAAATGGTAAATGGTGGTGAACCTCTAACTAGTAATGAAATTGAAGATATTATGACAAATGCTCTTCAAGATGGTCTTGTCACAGGTTTAACTTTTGGTATAGGTAAATATGCTAAATCATTAACAAGCTTAAATAAATTAGGACAGGCGGGAGTTGAAATAACAGGTAAAACCGTAGTTGGTTCGGGAAAAGATTTGGTAACCAAAGGTCAAATTTCTATTGAAGGTGTAGTATTTAATGTTATTTATTCTTCTGCGGGTAAATTAGTATCTTTGAAACCTGTTTTATCAAAGACAGGTATGCCTGATCAAGCTGCTACAATAATAAATACTACGACAACAAATACTGTAAAATCAGAACTTAAAGACAGTCTTGGCGTAAATACATCAGGAACTGTTGATATAGATATTGAGGATTAAATATTCTCTCATTAAGTTTTATGTCTAAAACCCTTGTAATTATTTCCTTTTATAAGCTTTTATTCTATACTTTTAGTAAAAGAATTAAGGAGTATAGGGAATGAAGTTCATAATTAAAAAAGAAGATTTATTTAACGGAATTAAGATTGTAGAACGTGCTACTTCTCAAAAAGCTGTTCAGCCTGTTTTATATAATATTTTAATTGAAGCTTTAGAAAATAATACAGTACGATTAACTGCAACTGATTTGGTTTTAACTGTTGTTACAACTGTTGACGCTCAGGTTGACGAAGTTGGTAAAATTACATTACCGGCTAAAAAACTTAACGAAATTGTTTCTAAGTTAGGTAACGAACTTGTAACTTTTGAACTTGAACCAAACGGTACAAGTGTTAATATTACTTGTAAAAAATCAAAATTTGATATTATCGGAATTTCGGCTTCTGAATTTCCTCCTGAAGTTTCTAATTATGAAATTGATGAAACAAAATGTTTTGACGTTGAATTAAAACCGTTCTTAAAAGCTATTAAACAAGCAGGTTTTGCTGCTGCTAATTATGAAGTAAGTAACCTTTTATCAGGTATTGTTTGTGATTTTTCTAACGGCATATTAGAAATTGCTTCAACTGACGGTAACAGACTTGCAAGAGTTAGAGAAAAACTTACTAATGATATATCTGAACAAATTCAGTTGATTATTCCTTCAAGAACTTTGAATGAATTTATGAAAATGGGCGGATTTATCGATGATGAAACTATCAAAATTTGCAAAGATAAATCTACAATTGTTCTAAAAACAGAAAAAACTTTAACAATTTCAAGACTTTTGGAAGGTCAATTCCCTAAATACAATCAGTTGATTCCGTCTGAAAGTCCAAAACAAGCTGTAGTAAATGTTTCACAACTTATCTCAGCATTGGAAAGAGTATCTGTAATGGTTAACGATAAAACAAGTATTGTTAAAATGTTGTTTGCAGATAATGAGTTAACTCTGTCTGCTGATACTCCTGATTCCGGTAAATCTGAAGATAAAATTGATATTCAATATACCGCAGAAGAACTTTTGATTGCATTTAACTATAAATTTGTACTTGATGCACTAAGAATTATTGAAAGTGATGAAGTTATTATTGGATTGAACGCAAGCTTATCAGCAACTGTTTTAAAACCAAACAGTGAAGAAGATTTTATTTGCTTGATTATGCCTGTACAAATTAGATAAATTTTATGTCACCCTGAACTCGATTCAGGGTCTATCCATTTAATTATAAATAGGTATTAATAGATTAAAAATAAACATTGATAGACTCCGGCTCGGAGGCCGGAGTGACAAATATTTTTATAAAGAAAGGAATTTTATGACAACAATAGAAAAAGCTGATATAGATTGGAAAAATTTAGGTTTTGGATATCACAAAACCGATAAAAGATATGTTTCTAATTTTAAAGACGGAAAATGGGATGAAGGTGCACTTGTTGAAGATGAAAATATTGTCTTAAATGAAAGTGCAGGGGTATTACAATACGCTCAAACTTGTTTTGAAGGTATGAAAGCTTACACAACAGTCGACGGGCATGTTGTTGTATTCAGACCAGATTTGAACGCAAAAAGAATGTATGATACTGCTCAAAGATTAGAAATGGCACCATTTCCGCAAGATAGATTTATAGAAGCTGTTAAACAGGTTGTAAAGGCTAATTTAAAATTTGTTCCGCCTTACGGAACAGGTGCTTCTTTATATTTAAGACCTTATATGTTCGGTTCATCACCTGTTATGGGTGTTAAACCTGCTGAAGAATATCAATTCAGAATTTTTGCATCACCTGTAGGACCTTATTTTAAAGGCGGAGCTAAACCTATTACCTTAAAAGTAAGTGATTTTGACAGAGCTGCTCCAAACGGAACAGGACATGTTAAGGCAGGATTAAACTATGCAATGAGCTTACACGCAATTGTGACAGCTCACAAGGAAGGTTTTGATGAAAACCTTTATCCTGATGCTTTAACCCGTACAAAAGTTGAGGAAACAGGCGGAGCTAACTTCTTCTTTGTAACAAAAGATAATAAAGTTATTACACCTAAATCAAATACGATTTTACCGTCAATCACAAGACGTTCTTTGATGTATGTTGCAAAAGAATACTTAGGATTGGAAACAGAGGAAAGAGATATTTACTTAACAGAATTAAAAGATATGGCAGAATGCGGATTATGCGGTACAGCTGCTGTTATCTCTCCTGTCGGTAAGATTGTTGATCATGGTAAAGAAATTTGTTTTCCTTCAGGTATGGAAGAAATGGGACCAATTTCTAAAAAATTATATGATACACTAACAGGAATCCAATCAGGCAGAATTGAAGCTCCTGAAGGTTGGATTGTCAGAATAGATTAGGGGTTTTTATGAAACTTTTACATACAATGATTAGAGTAAAAAATGCTCAGGAAAGTATTAAATTTTATACTGAACTTTTGAACATGAAGTTTGATCATCAAAAAAGACTTGATGATTGCACGCTTTATTTTTTGAATGATGAAGACGGAAATGTTCAATTAGAATTGACAGAAAATGATGAAACTCCTGAAAATGGTTATAATATCGGTTCAGGGTTCGGGCATTTGGCTTTTTCTGTTAAATCTTTAGATGAGTTTACCAAAAAACTTAACGATTTAGGGTATGAATATCTATACGAACCGTTTGATTTAAACGGGAAAGGTACAAAAATTGCGTTTGTGAAAGACCCTGACGGTTATGAAATTGAGCTTATAGAAAAAGTAATCTGGTAGTGCTCGCCGCACGGGGTACTTTACTTTCAATAGTCACCCTGAACTTTACAAAATGAATCAAAATTTTGTCATTCTGAACTTGATTCAGAATCTTAAAATTTTGAGTGAGCCTGTATGCAGAGCTAATTTAGTGTCTATCCATGTTAATAGGTTCCTTACTAAAAGACTCAATATTGATAGACTCCGGATCAAAGCCCGGAGTGACAAAAATAGTAACGAACTTACAAACTCATATAATAATCTTTTAAAAGCTTTGCATCAGTTTCAATATTCGGGCTTTCGCACACAAGTGCACCTTTTACGTCAAACTTTTTCAAAGCTTTTAATAAATCTTTGTAGTTCATATCAGAATCTTCTAAATTCAAATGACACTTTTCGCCTTTTTTGGTATATTCAATTCCCGCAAGGTGTGCATGGAAGTTTTTCAAAGCAAAATCGCCAAGTTCAGTACCTATTCTGTCAAGAACTTTGCAAAATTCATCATAAGTATTATATTCACCCGCTGTTCTTGCATGGATATGTGAAAAATCTATACAAGGCAAAACCTGTTCAAACTCTTTTGAAAGTCTGATAATTTCTTCATAATCACCCCATTGAGTAGCTTTTCCTGTAGTTTCGGGACGAATCCAGATTTTTATATTATTTTCTTCTAAAACATCTAAAATTTTTCTTGTCTGGGTTTTAACCTGTTCAAAAACAGTTTCTTTATCTTTGCCCATATAAAAAGCTGCATGATAAGTTATGCTGTAACCGCCAAAAGCGCTTGCTGTTTGAGCTGTATCTATTATTCTTTGAACACTGGCATCAATTTTATCAGGTTCTTGCGAATTTAAGTTAATATAAAACGGCCCATGAGCTGTTAAAATCAAATTCTTTTCTCGTTGAATTTTATTAACAAGTTCTCTGGTTTCATCTGACATTCTGACGCCATGAACAAACTCAACTTCCATACCGTCAAGTCCCATTTCTTCTATTATTTCAAAAGCTCTCGGATAACCGCCTTTAGCTGTAGCCAAAGGCATTCCGGCTGTTAGAAAATTGAGTTTATCTATTTTATAAAAATTTTTCATCTATACTTTAACCTTAATCAATTCTTCCAAAATATCACAAGCATCAGCAACGAATTTTTGGCAATGTTGTTTTTTCTCGCTGCCTTCAAATCCTGCTGAAAGTACTCTGCAACAAGTTACTTTGTTTTTATTTTTAAACTCTTCAACAAAGTTTGCTGCTTTTTCTCTTGCAAAAACTTGATTACCGAATTTGTTATTTCTTCCAAAAAGGTATCCTAAAACCATTTGAGAAGATGCAACTGTTCCGCAAACACATCCTGAAGACATTCCGGCTGAAAAAGTTGTCGCACAAGGTAACATATCCGCAGGACATAAACCTTCTTCAATACAAGCTTGTATTATGCTTTCTGAGCATGAGTATCCGTTTTTAAATAATTCTAAAGCTTTATCTTTTAACATTTTTATTTCCCTTTTCTTATTATTTTATTTACCACTAATTTTTTACATAAAAATTAGCACTTGTCAAAATTTTTGTCGGATTATCTCGTGAATAAACTTTCATAACATAATTTCCGCTTCCGTTTAATACAATATAATCCGTGTAATAAAAAACTTGTTCCTGTCTTAGTTTAACCCTCTTTCCCCAGACAAGATCATAACCCAAACGCTCATCTTTATCACCACCCAATTTAAAAACCTGTATTAAAGCCATTTTAGATTGTGATTTTTCAGGAAAAGTTACAAGATAATAAATTCTTTCACCCGGTTTGAATAAATTTGTATTACTTGTTGAGGTTATTGTTTCTTTTGAAAACGGGTATTTGTTAAACAATATATAAGCTTTTTCACTGTCACAAGCGCAAGCAAATATTGATACAAATATAACCGTAATAAAAAGAATAAATTTTTTCATAATTATTGAAGCTGTTTAATTTTCTCTTGAACCGAATTTATCATATCTTTGTCATTATTGTGTTTGATAAATAATTTGTAATTTTTAACTGCTTCGGCATTTTTTCCCTGATATTCCAAGGCTGTTGCAAGCGCGTAATACGCGTAACCGAAACTGTAGTTAGAATCAAGAGAAATAACTCTTTCAAAACTTTTTTGTGATTCAATAAAATTATTTTCATTAGCGTAAGCTAAACCTAAATTAAACCAACCGTCGGTATAATCAGGGTTAACAATAATTGCTTTTTGATAGTAATTAATTGCTTTTGTGTTATCTTCTTTAAGCTTATAAATATAACCTATTTTTAAAAGTGTAATTGCATCATTTGGAACAAGCTGCAGTGCATCTTGATAATTTTTTACAGCTGCATCATAGTTATTTTCTTTGCAATTTTTATCACCTTCTGCGATTAAGTCTTCGTTTTGTTTGATTGTAACAGGTGAAGATTTAACTACAGGCTGTTTAACTTCTTTATTAGCCGCAGGTTTTTCAAAATCATCAATTGCAATTACATGAATTTCTTCACTGTCAAATGAAGTACCAGGATTAGATTTTGGTTTATACATTGATGAAATAAAATCGCTGTATTCTGCTGAATATATTGTTTTATCTGGGTCAATAGAAATAGCTTTTTCGTAATTTTCACTTGCCTTTGTGTTATCACCCTGAGCTCTGTAAGCTTTAGCTAAGCCAAAATAAACATAACCGTCGGTGTAACCGTTTTTGATTGCTGTTTTAAAATTATCGATAGCTTTTTCATAATTTTGAACCGCAATAAGTTCATGACCGCGGGAAACAAGAGCGTTGTTTAAATTATCTTTAACAACTTTGTCATTTTTTTCAACTTGTAATTCTTGATATAAAACAATAGCTTTTTCGTACTCGTTAATTGCATGAAGAGCTAAAGCTTTGTTAAATTTAACATTATAATCATCCGGAGTTATTTCAAGAATTTGATCATAATACTTGATTGCTGAATCATAATCTTTTTTGTTATGGTAACAAAGAGCTATATCTTTTTTTGTATTAATATCTTTAGAATCTTTAGATTCAACGATTAAAAAGTTTTCCAAAGCTTTATCATAATTATTCAGTGTTTTATACACCTGAGCAATGTTTTTGTAGCCATTAATATCATTTGGGAAAGCTTTAATATACATATTGTACTGAGTAATAGCTTCAGTATTTTTGTTCATATCGGCAAGAAGATTTGCGTAATCAAGTCTTACTGTATTAAGGTTAGGAACATTAGCTAAAACTACCTGATACTGTTCATAAGACATATCGTTTTTGCCTAAATCCTGATAAGCTTGAGCTAAACCCAGATGAGCAGAATAATTTTCAGGATCGATTTCAACAGCTTTTTCAAGCATTTCGACAGCTTTTTCAGGTTCTTCGGTATTTAATAATGCAATCCCGTAATTTGAGAAGTTTTTAAACGCGTCAGGATTTTTGTCATAAAGTTTTTTGTAATGTTTTGAAGCGTTTTTATAATCTTTTACAGCAATATAAGATGCTGCAAGATTTTCACGAGATTCCGTATGTTGTGAATAGGTTTCTAAAAATGTATTATAATTTTTTATTGCGCCGTTATAATTTTTTAATTGATACTGAACATTTGCAATATTGTAGTAATTATACTTGTACTCGGGAAAAATATCTAAAGCTTTTTCATAAGAATTAAGGGCTTCTTTATATTTACCTTGAGTTTCATAAATACTTCCGATACTGATATGAACGAAAGCGTCATCAGGTTTAAGTTCAATAACTTTTTTATAGGTTTCTAAAGCTTTATCATTAGCATCGATTTCAGAATAAAGTCCTGCAAGTTTTGTATAAAGCATAGAATCACCGCCTGAAACGGTAATAGCTTGTTCAAGTTTAGCAATAGCACCTTTCAAATCCTGCTGGTGTTCAGCAGAGCAAGCTTCCTGATAAAGAGCACTTGCTTCAGGAGTCATTTGAGCCAAAGCTGGAGCACCTCCAAGAGCTAAAGTTGAAATCAAGACAGTTGTTAATAAGCGCTTTTTAATTTTCATCATTCCTCAAAAACTTTCTTACCAGAATTTTATCATAAGTCTGAAAATATTTCAACTTAATAAACAAATATTTAGAAAAACAAATTTACTTAATAAAATTTTACAAAACAAACCCTCTGAAACTAACAAAAAATCATGGAAATCGGTTTTATAACTAGCAAACCCATGTTTTTTATGTTATAATTAATAGGGTTCTCAATTTAAAATGTGTAAAGGAGTAGGTTTTATGACAACAACAGTTTCTGAAAAAGAAGTGAAAAAGGTAAAATCTAAATTTAACGATGAGTTTGAAAACTATTTAAAAGCTCAATGTACCAAAACAACTTTTAACGGTACTGAATTAGAATCATTTTCTTGGTATAAGAAAGTGCTAGGGTTAGCATAACTTTTATCAATAAATTTAGTGAAAAAAATAAATACCGACCTTTATGGTCGGTTTTTTAAATATTTTATCAAGATTTACTAAACTCTGCCGTACATATCTTCATAGCGAATAATATCATCTTCTGAGAGATTATCACCTTTTTGAACTTCCAAAACTTCTAAATCTTCTTTAAACGGGTTTTGTAAAGAATGAATTGCTTTTACACCAATATCAATACTATGACCCGGAGAGAGAATATATTCTTTACCTTCCAGTACAACTTTTGCCATACCGGATAGTACAACCCAATGTTCGCTTCTGTAATTGTGAGATTGTACGGATAATTTTTGATTGATATTCACATGAAGAATTTTTACCTGAAATCCTTTGCCTTTTGCTAAAACCCTGTAATGACCCCATGGACGATTGATGCTCTCGTTATTTGCAGACATTCTATATTCCTTATTCTTCTACTTCTTAAGATTATTATACTACAAAAAACAAAAAACTCCCAAACTGTTGTTTGAGAGTTTTTGCTATATATTTGAATGAAATTAATCAAGTGAACCTAATAAATCATCTGCAAGAGAGTCAAGTCCTTTTTGATATTCTGTTCTTGCTGTTTCCGATAATAATTTTTTAGCATCAATATTATCAAAATGTTTAGCAATATCTCTTGCTTTCATAAAATCTCCGAATGGACCATAGAACATACTTTTAGCTGCTTTTTCTGCTGCTTCGCGTGTTCCGTAATCTACTTTTACGTAACCTTGAGAACCTTTTACCGGATATTGTACAACTGTATATTCATTCGGATGTAAAGCTGAAACTTTACCTCTGGCAATTTCAACATTTTGTGTACCGTCGGCGCTTTTTACAAAAATTCTTCCATCATCATATTCTACTTCAGCTTTGACTTTTTTTAACGGTTCGATAATTTCTTCTTGTAATCTTTTTGTAATATCAGATTGTACTTTTTTATATTGATCGATACGTTTTTCTTTATCTACAAAATCACTTGTCAAATCTTCAATAAGTCTTGCTGCGCTTTTTTTTGTCTTATTTGTAAGTTTAAAACCTGTAAATGATTGTGCATTGTTTACGGAATTAATTTCCATTGAGGTAAATCCTTTCTTGTATATTTTTATTACTTTGACTTGCGATTTACTTAAAACTTATGAATATTAAAAATTGCTTAACCTAAAAATAAGTTGTTACATTTGTTTACACATTCGGCGGTTAAACATGTACAAAGGGTCGGCTCTTGATTTTAGAGCATTTTTTTTGTAGAATAAACTTATCGTAAAAGGAGATAATTTATGGCACAACAATTCAATCCTCAAGGTATGAGTACTCAAAATATCAAAAAACGTTATGCTGTTTTGGTATTTATCAAAGGCTCAACAGCACCGTTAGTGCTTTATGTAAAAGATGCTCAAAGTCTTTATGATGAATTGGTTTCCAAAATGCAATCTCCGTCAGCTTCTTTGATTGAAAAAGAAACCGAAGGACCTTTGAAAAAAGTTTGTTTCATTTCTAATCAAATTGCAGCTTTAGCGATTCAAGAAGAACAAATTATTCAGTAAATAACAAAACCATGGAAAAGATTTTATTACTAGAAGATTTAGAAAACGCCGAAAATAAAACACTTTACTGTACATTCGATGAAAAAATCGAAGAGTTGGATTGTGTTACCCCGATTCATGCAGATTTATGTGCAAAGTCTTTGGGTGATTTTGTTCAAATCACAGGTCATGTAACGGGAACCTTAACTTTAGAATGTGATTTGTGTCTTGAAAAATTTAATCACGAACTTAATTTTGATATAGACGAATTATATTCTAAAAATTCACTGCTTGGCGAATACGAAGAGTCAGGACAAGAATTTGAACTCAAAGACGGGCAGTTTGTAACTGATTTAAACGGCGAAAATGAGATTGATATTTATGACTTATTGTATCAATCTGTAATATTAAACCTTCCAAATAAAAAAGTTTGTGGTATTAATTGTAAAGGAAAGAACTTTTTATCGGAAGATGAAATGACCGATCCGCGACTGGATATATTCAAAGATATTCAAATTAACCCAAAAAATAGTTAGTAAGTACAAAAAATAAAGGAAAGACAAAATGGCAGTACCTAAGAAAAGAACAGGACATGCGGCTCAAGGCAGCAGAAGAGCTAATTGGAAAGCTACTAAGCCGGAAACAACAAAATGTCCTAACTGTGGCGAAACAGTTTTAACACATACAGTATGTACAGCATGCGGCACTTACAAAGGCCAGCCTGTAAAATTAGCAGATAAAGCAGCAGCAGCGGCTGCAGCAGCTCCTGCAAAGAAAACAGCTAAAAAATCAACAAAAAAAGCTGCTCCAAAAGCAGAAGAAACTAAAGTTGAAGAAAAAGCTGAAGAAGTTAAATCTGAAGAATCTACAGAAGAATAATTAAAAAGTTTAGCGGTGACAATTTAATTGTCACCCTGAACTTATTTCAAAGTCTTAGTGAGGGTTTTGTAATAAGTTCAGAATACCCAAACTTTGGAGAGAGAAGGATATGTCAAGAATAGCAATAGATGCAATGGGTGGAGATTATGCACCGCGAGCAATCGTGGAAGGTTCTTTATGGGCTGCACAAGAATATGGTGTAGGCTTAGAACTCGTCGGTAGAGAAGATGAAATTAATAAAGAACTTGAAAGAATAAGAAAAATCGGTTATATTCTTTCAGATTGCGGTACAAAAGGTCATAAAAGAAGAATTAAAATAGATTTAGATAAAATTGATTACACAATTACTCATGCTTCTGAAGTTATCGGAATGGGTGAAGCTGTCGGACAATCAATCCGTAAGAAAAAAGATTCATCAATTGTAGCTTCAGTCAGAGCTGTTGCAGAAGGCAGATGCGAAGCTGTTGTTTCAGCAGGTTCAACAGGTGCTGCTATGGCTGCAAGTTTGTTTGGTTTAGGCAGAATCCATGGTGTTTCAAGACCTGCAATTGCGGTTACTTTGCCGACAATGAAAGACCCTGTTGTTTTAATCGACGGCGGTGCTAACAGTGATTGTACACCTGAAATGCTTGCACAGTTTGCTGAGATGGGTAAGGCTTATGCTGAGCATATTGTTGGAATTGAGAACCCGAAAGTAGGTATTTTAAGTATCGGTGAAGAAGAAGGTAAAGGTAATGCTTTAGTTAAAGAAACTTATCCGATATTAAAAGAAATGGGTGAACAAGGTAAAATTAATTTTGTTGGTAACGTTGAAGGAAAAGAACTTTTCATAAACAAATGTGATGTAGTAGTTTGTGACGGTTTTGCAGGAAACGTTGCATTAAAAGTTACCGAAGGTACAGCGTCAATGCTGTTAAAAATGATTTCAACCGAATTTAAGTCTGACTTTGTAGGTTGTTTAATCGGCTTAATGGCAAAACCTTTCTTAAGAAGAATTTTGAAAAAAATTAATTGGGAAGTTTTTGGCGGTATGCTATTATTAGGAGTAAAGGGAATATCAGTTATTGCTCACGGGCGCAGTTCATCTTATGCTATGAAAAATGCTGTAAGAGCTGCTGTTAGAGTACTTAACAAAGATATTAACTCTAAAATAGCAGAAAATGTAAACAGATAGGAATTAATTATGACAAAAAATATTAAACCGCTTAGAATTGCAGGTATCGGATATAGTGTTCCGAACACTGTTTTAACTAATGATGATTTAACAAAATTATATGAAACCTCTGATGAATGGATTTATACA
The DNA here is from genome assembly GCA_910584405.1 of uncultured Vampirovibrio sp. Lineage (GTDB taxonomy): Bacteria > Cyanobacteriota > Vampirovibrionia > Gastranaerophilales > Gastranaerophilaceae > Zag111. Next base: position 5,784 of record CAJUAL010000012.1, on the reverse strand, counting down.
AGAACAGGTATAAAAGAGCGCAGAGTTGTTTCAGGTAATGAAAATGCGGTTGATTTAGGTTATGAAGCAGCTAAAAAAGCGATAGAAAAATCAGGTTTCAAAGTTGAAGATATAGATTGTGTTGTTGCGGCATCTTCTGCTCCACCGCAATTATATCCGGCTTTAGCTTGTAATATTCAGGCAAGACTTGGTATTCCTAATTTTGTACCATCATTTGATTTGACTGCGGCATGTACCGGTTTAATTTATGCTTTGCAAGTTGCAAGAGGCTTAATCGGTACAGGTTTGTATAAAAATATTTTACTTGTAGCTTCTGATAACAATTCAAGACTTGTTGATTGGGAAGATCGAGGAACATCTATTTTATTTGGCGACGGTGCGGGTGCAATGGTTGTAACTGAAGCGCAAGACGGTATTGATGATATTTTATCACTTGATGTGAGAGCAGATGGTGAAATTGGTCAATATATTTATCTGAATACACCAGGTAAAAATTGTCCGCTTGTTGAACCGTGTGAAGAACAAGATTCAAAAATTCACATGGCAGGACGTGATGTTTACAAATTTGTTGTAACAACATTGCCAAAATATGTTGATAAATGTATTGAAGAAGCAGGAATGACTGCTGCTGATATTGATTATTTGATTCCGCATCAGGCAAATCAAAGAATTATTGAAGCGCTGCAGCAAAGACTTGAATATTCTGATGAAAAAGTTATTTCTAATATTAAATATTACGGTAACACTTCAGCTGCGTCTATTCCGATAGCCTTAGTCGAAGGTGTTGAACAAGGTAAAATTAAACTCGGTTCAACAGCAATCCTTTGCGGATTCGGAGCAGGTATGACCTGGGGTGCTGCTGTTGTAAGACTTCGTGAAGGTATTTGTTAATTCTTTTGTAAACATATATTACAAAAAAGCAATAATCTCCTGAAATAATATTTATATAATATATATGTCAAAAGGAGATAACCATGTCAGAAGTTGGAAACTGCTCTGATAAACAACAAACATATAGTACTTATTCAAAACCTGTAGAACACGCTGATGCAACAAGAGTTAAAACGCCTGTATTTATGGATAAGATAGATATTCTTAAGGAATCTTGTTTAAGCGATAAAAATTTTATGGATGATATTAAGTATAAATATCCGTTTCCTGACTGGGCTGCTGATATGGTTCCTGAAGAAATTTTGTTATTATCTTCAAGCAGAGGTTTTTTAGTTAACGAGTCAACGGAAGAAGCAATTGCGAATTTGCCTAAGAAACCTGACGGTTCTGTTGATGTTGAAAAAGTTCAGCAGGCATTAAAAATTGCTGTTGAACATATAAAAAAATCAAATGAAAAAGCACTTGAAGCGTTGAATCATGGTATATATGCTCAACAAGCTAATGACGGTAATATTCTCGGACAAGTTTTCGGTCCTGAAACAGTTGCTTTACTGGAATGGGTCGGTTTTGATGTGGCGCAGTTTAATACGGAGTTTTCTTTACATAAAACCGATGTTATGGGCTGGTTTGTTGAAGATATGCATGTAAAAGATTCTTCTGAAATTGAAAATAATATTAGATTACAAAATGCACAATTAGATGAACTTTTAAAACTTGATTTGAATAATCCTGAGAATTTAGAAAGATTTATAACGGGATATAAAAATACAACAGGAACAACTTTTTCTGTAGACAGAATTATGGCTTCGCAAGATAAAAATCTCTCCAAAGAAGCTAAATTACAAAAGTCAGTGGCAAGTTTTGGTTTGCAGGAGAATTTAATTGAATCTTTTAAAAATAAAACAGCGTCTGATGCCTGGTTTGGTGCTGTAAAAGGAGTTGTATCTGCAATACTTACAAATAGTCCGAATCCGATAGCAAAAATAATAGGAAACATATTACCATATCATATGGAGCTTGTAGAATTGGCAGCACAAGGTCGTAAAGACGGAGAACTTATCAATACTGATAATCTTACTTTTGCAAATCTTACCAGAGCTTTTTTAAATGCAACAAAGAATGTAGTTGTAAATAATGTACCATTTGCAGGTGGTGCCTTTTTAAGAATTTTGCAAAGATGTGGTATAAATTTGAGTAATTTAGGAGTAAACGCCGGTGTAGGAGCTGTTACGAGTTAGAATTTATTTTTTTAAATCTTTGATGTTTAAAATTGTTTTATAAATATATTCTATTTCGTTTTCTGATGCAGAATTTAGCCAATCGGTTATTTTTTGTTTAGTAATTTCTAATGGTTGCTTGTGTTCATAATTAAAAAGTTCCATTACAGGAATATTAAAAATTTTTGCGATTAAATCAAGTTTATCGGATTGCGGAAAATGAACTCCGGATTCAATTTTTGATATATGATTTGGTTCAAGTCCGATAAGTTCAGACATTTGTTCTTGAGTAAAATGATTTCTTTTTCTCAGTTCTTTAATTCTTTTCCCCAATTGTTTTTTGCAAGTCATTTTTAGCTCCTCTATACCAAAATAATACATTTTTAGTTGTGGTAAAATGTTGAATTGCGATTGTAAATAATAAAAAGTAATCGTAAAACAGTTAAAAATACTTTAAATAACCGATGTAAACATTAAGTTTTAATATAAAATAGTCGTATGACGATAGATTTTGGAGGAAGAAAGAATGAAAAAAACAGGGTTTACGTTGGCTGAGGGTGCTAAGCACGTAAATTTGCTACAGTCTGTAGCAAAATTTGGTTTTACTCTCGCAGAAGTATTAATTACTCTTGGAATTATCGGGGTTGTTGCCGCAATTACTATTCCGTCACTTATCCAAAACAATAAAGCCGCAAGGTTACGCAGTCAGTTTCTAAAATCCTATTCTACAATTCAGCAGGCATTTCGCCAAATGGAAGCAGATGATGTTTCTACGGACCCGTCTACTTATGGAGATAATACTTTTTATAAAACATTTGGGCAATATTTAAAGGTTGCTGTTCATTGCGGGAATTATTCGGCAAATAAATCTCCTGTTTGCTGGACAATAAATGCTCCTTATAAAACTTTAAACAATAAAAATAATGCTTATACTGATTATTTCGATAACGGACAATTCGTTTTGATGGACGGAACGAATGTTTTAATGGAGAATTATGCTAAGAGATTATATGTTTCTGTTGATTTGAACGGTTATAAAACTAAACCGAACAGGTGGGGATATGATTTATTTACTTTTGAATTTATTGACGGGGAGTTAAGAACAATGGGAAGTTCCGGAACAACACATTATGCAAATTTAGAAAAATATTGCAGTTTAACTGATAACAGTAATCTTAATGGTATTACTTGTGCTCATAAAGCTAAAAACAATAGTGATTATTTTAAATGGGTTATAAAAAACGTTAAATAATATATTCAGAATCTCTGAAGACTTTATCTTTACTTAGAGCTGCGCGTGTATCAAGTGAATTAACTTTAGCAAGATTGTAAAAATCTTTACTTTACCCCTTTTTATAGTATAATTGTTTCATTAAGAAGAAAGATAGTTGATTTTGAGGGATATAAATATGACTAAAAAAATAGCGTTTGTTTTCCCGGGACAAGGTTCTCAATCTGTTGGAATGGGAAAAGATTTGTATGAAAACTTTGAAGCTGCAAAAAGTGTTTTTGATACAGCAGACAAAGTTTTAAGTAAAAGTATTACAACAATTTGTTTTGAAGGTCCTGAAGATGATTTAAAACAAACAGTTAACACACAACCTTCAATAGTAACAATGTCAATTGCGGTTTTAGAAGCATTCAAATCTCAACTTAATATTGAGCCGTATGCAACAGCAGGTCACAGTTTAGGTGAATATTGTGCTATGTATTGTTCAGGTGTAATGGATTTAGAAACTACATTAAAAGCTATTCAAAAAAGAGCTGACTTAATGGGAGCAACCAAAGGCGGTGCTATGGCTGCTATATTAAATGCTCCTGAAGGAAGTCTTGAAAAAGCGCTTGAAGAAGCTTCAAGTGTTGGTTATGTAGATGTTGCAAACTACAATTCACCTGCTCAAGTTGTTATAACAGGTGATGAGGCAGCAGTTGCTAAAGCAGGAGAATTATTATCTCAAGCAGGTGCAAGAAGAGTTGTTCCTCTTGCTGTTTCAGGAGCTTTCCACTCTAAGTTTATGGAGTCGGCTGGAAAAGAATTTGCAGGTTTTGTTTCAGAACTAAGTTTGAATGACGCTAAAATTCCTGTATACACAAATGTTGATGCTCAAGCAACAACTTTAGGTTCTGATTTTACCGAAAAAATGCCTCGTCAAATTTATTCATCAGTTCACTGGACTCAAACTATTGAAAATATGGCAGGTGAAGGTGTCGATACAATTATTGAAATCGGACCGGGTAAAGTTTTATCAGGATTGGTTAAGAAAATTAACCCTGGTATTAAAACATACAATATTTATGATAAAGAGTCTTTAGAAAACACGCTTAGCACTTTAAAAGAAGAGTTAGCTTTAGCTTAATAATAAATAAGGAGAAAAATTATGACAGAAAGAAAAATTGCATTAATTACAGGCGGTTCACGCGGTATTGGTTTAGCTTGTGCAAAAGAACTTGCAAAAGCCGGTTGTGACATTATTATCAACGATATTTGCGATGCTGAAAAAGCTCAACCTGCTATTGATGAAATCAAAGCTTGTGGTGTTAATGCATACTTCTACAGTTTTGACGTATCAAATCACGAAGCAGTTAAAGAAAATGTTGATAAAATGATTGCAGAACACGGTAAAATTGACATTTTATTAAATAATGCAGGGATTACAAGAGATGGTCTATTCTTAAGAATGGATATGAATCAATGGGAAAGTGTTATTAAAGTTAACTTAACATCAGCTTTCTGTGTAACTAATGCTGTTATCAAATATATGTCAAAAGCTCGTCAAGGTTCAATTATCAATATGTCAAGTATTGTAGGACGTCACGGTAACGCAGGTCAAGCAAACTATTCAGCTTCAAAAGCAGGTTTAATCGGTTTTACTCAAACTCTTGCAAAAGAATTTGGTTCAAGAAACATCAGAGTTAATGCTGTATGTCCTGGTTTTATCCAAACAGCAATGACAGCTGAACTTCCAAATATCGATGAATACTTAAAAGCTATTCCTATGAAAAGACTTGGAACACCTGAAGATATCGCTAAAGTTGTAAAATTCTTAGCTTTAGATACAGATTATGTTACAGGTCAAGCAATTGAAGTTGCCGGTGGCTTAATGATTTAATTGTAACAAATAATCGCGGGAATTGTAAAATTCTTGCAAAAAAATATTCTGCAAGTTATAATGTTGCAGGAAGAGTATTTAGTAGTAATACACAAATAATAAGAGGAAAAAAAAATGAGTACATTAGAAACAGTTAAAAAAGTTGTAGTAGATCAATTAAGTGTTGATGAAAAATTAGTTACACCTGAAGCTCGTTTTACTGACGATTTAGGCGCTGATTCTTTAGATACAGTTGAATTAGTTATGGCTTTAGAAGAAGAATTCAAATGCGAAATTCCTGATGAAGACGCAGAAAAAATTCAAACAGTTCAAGATGCAGTTTCTTACATCGACAGCAAATTAGGTAAGTAATTATCTCACTGATTGAAATTTGAATTATTCAAAATATGTTTATATATGCGAGAGTGAGATTTTTATTTCATTCTCGCATTATTTATAGTTAGAAGGAAAAAAGGGATATCTTAAATGAATAAAAGAAGAGTAGTAATTACAGGATTGGGAGCTGTTACCCCTTGCGGTATCGGTACTGATAATTTTTGGAATGCTATGTTGGAAGGTAAAAGCGG
>CAJUAL010000011.1 GCA_910584405.1 uncultured Vampirovibrio sp. | reverse complement strand
CGCTGATGAATTAGGATTGGGCGGTAAAAACGACGACGAAAAAGTTGAATTGTTACTTGAAGCAATTGATAAATTGATGAAATCAATCAACTTGCCAAATTCAATCAAAGACTTCGGTGTAACTGAAGAACAATTCTACGCTAAGTTAGATGAAATGGTTGAATTAGCATTCGACGATCAATGTACAGGTGCTAACCCTGCTTACCCTATAATGTCAGATATGAAACAAATTTATATCGATGCATTTGAAGGTGTTGTCAGAGATTACTACCCTACAGCTAAAAAATCAAAATAAAATTAAAATTTTGATAATATAAAAAATAAGGCTCGGCTAAAAATTTAGCCGAGCCTTATAAATTAGTAATCAATACTTACACCAGCGTAAATACACACTTACTCACATTTGTCATGTTTTTGTCCCCTAAATGTAATCTACAAATTATTATTTTGTTCCTTTATATATTTGTCAATAGGCGACAATAACATGACACTTAGGAGAGCATAATGCAAAGGAAATTAGTACCAAGCGGCACAGGGTGGGAATTATATATGCCAAAAGATGTTCTTAAACTTCTTGGAATAAACCCAAAAGAAACAAAAGTTCTTTTTAAAATGGACAAAAATGTTCTGAAAATTATAAAAACAGGCTTTGATATTAATAATGAGAATTTTTTAATAAAAAAGTTCAATAAAAGCGGCAACGGATACGGGCTTTATATATCCAATTCGATTATACAGTTTCTTGAACTAAATCCTGAAACTGACGAAGTTAAATATACGATTGAAGACGAAATTCTATTTATTTCAAGAGCCTAACCGTTTGGTACTAAAGGTATAGGTACAAGCCTTGAATAAAACTTATATTCATTAAAACTCGCAGGTAAATTTCTCCAATACCTGTAGATTATTTTTCCGTGATTATTTAAAACTTTAACCAAATTATCCGCTTCCTCAATACTTTTTGCCAAATACGGGTAACAAAACGGAATATCATCATCTTTTATTGATATATTCAAGTTATTTCTACTTCCATACTCCAGATGAAGAGAATCAAAAACAGCTTTGCGTCTTAAATCAGGCTTATAAGTATTTTCACCGTCGCCAATCCACAAAAATGCCCCTTCATCTTTATCCAAGAATTTTCTTGAACAATTAAAACTCGCAAACCCTTTGGGTTCCGAGTAAAAAGCATGAGCATTATCAACAATCAACCTTGGATAACGCTGAACTAGCATATCAACATTATGAGAACAAATTCCAAAATAATTCGGATAAACTATAAAGCTTTCACAAGGAAAAGCTTCTGTCGGCATAAAATTATCATCAATATGATAAAATAAGGGCTTACAACCCGCTTTAACAACACTATGCCTTATAACATCACATAGATAATAAGGTAGATAAATTTCTTTAATATTATATTTATCAATCAAATATATTAAAGCATCACGAGCATAATCAAATACCAACTTATTATTCAAAAGTTAAAAACCCTCATTAAATGTTTGTCCAATCAAAAAATTATACCCTTGCTACTAAAATTAAAGTCCAATGGATAAATCCATTGGACTTTAATTCGGAAAAGGTGGGATTTGAACCCACGGTACAGGTAACCCCATACAACACCTTAGCAGGGTGCCGCCTTAAGCCACTCGGCCACTTTTCCGCAACATGCATGGCTACAGTGTCTATTCTAACATAAATATTTTATTTTGAAAAGATATTTAAAAAAATTTTTTATACGTTATAATACTTTTATAAGCGAGGTATTTTATGATAGAAATGAAAGTTATGGGTATAGCACTTGATACAAGAACAGGCTCTCCTATTGTTGTTCTTCACGACAAAGAAAACAGAAGAGCTTTGCCGATTTGGATTGGTTCTGCTGAAGCAAGTTCAATTATCCGAAAAATAGAAAACTTATCAGTTACACGTCCTATGACTCACGACTTAATCATCAGTATAATAGATAAAACAGGATATAAAATTTCTAAAGTTGTAATTAACGATGTTGAAAAAGAAACTTATTTTGCAACAATTTTCTTAGAAGACAGTGAAGGCAATGAAATCGAAATAGATTCCCGTCCATCAGACGCTATTGCTGTTGCAATAAGAATTGATGCGCCAATATTGGTAACTGCAAATGTTCTTTCTAACGGTTCGGTTTCTACTGATAGCGCAAAAGATGCGGAAGAAGCCGAAGAATTTAAAAACTTCGTTCAAAGTATAAAACCATCTGATTTTGCAAAATTAATGAAAGATAACGAGCATCACGAAAGCGACCAATAATGAACACAACAGATCTTGTTAAAAAATGCCTTATTGATGATGATTCACTGGAAACACATCCTTGGGCTCAAGATGAATACAAAGATGCTATAGTTATGCGTCATAAAAGCAATAACAAATGGTACGCATTAATATTTGAACTAAATAATGAACTGTGTATAAACCTAAAAACCCCGCCAGAGTTAATTCCTATATTAAAAGAACAATATTCAGCCGTAAAACCGGCTTGGCATATGAATAAAAAGCACTGGTGCACGATAGAAGTTAATCATATTGAACAAGAGCCTCTAAATGAACTTATAACAATAAGCTTTAACCTGACTGCACCTAAAAAAAGAAAAAAACATTAAAATTGTAACAAAATTCTTTTTTCTTGAAATAATGATTTTTCAAAAATTTTTATTATAAATAAGAAAGAAGAACTATGCTTAATTCAATTAATGAAGTAAAACGACAATATATGTATGCGGTTCAGCCGGTAAAACTTTTTGAAACACAAAACAAAAAGGCTGAAACAAACAACCCATTCGCCAATCTTATTGAAACAACAAACAACTCAAAATACAATCTAAATCACCCAAATGTTTCAAACACAACATCAGGAGGAAGACTTGATTTTCTTGGATAATATTAGGCAACCCAAACTTTTTCAGGAGTTACATAACCTGCTAACAACGGTTTTCCTGACGCATCTTTTGTTTGAACCGTGTCTGTTACCTGTGGAAATTTTTCATAAGGAATAGAAGCATAGCCTGCTGTTTTAAAAGCTTTAGGAGCCTGAGCACCTGATACAGCAGTACCCTTTGCGGCACCTGCTCCGGTTACGCCTAAAAATGGTGTAAATAAATTTTTTCCAAATTCTATAGCCATATTTAACCCTATTTTTCCCTTATATTATTATAAAGGAAAATTCATGTCAAAAATTGCTTAAATTTTAATATAATATGAAGAAATATTACAACAAGAAAAAATTATTGCTGTAATCGGGTTTAAATATAGGCTTGTTAAAATTAACTCTCAAACGGTCGTTGTAAGAATATTTATCTTTTTTATCTTTGAATTTTGACAGCCCGACAGCCGGAACTTCATCTTTGATGAAAAATTTTAATAATTCCATAATTACACATCCTTCTTTTTTTATGTATAATGTATTTAAGGGAAATTTAGTGAAAGTCAAACAGGAGATAAGAAATGGCAGAAAAAGTAACAAAAGATATGAATATTTTAGAAATCGCACAAAAACATCCTGAAAGTGTTGAAGTATTCCGCAGATACGGTTTAGGCTGCTTAGGATGTGCTGCTGCAAGATTTGAAAATTTAGAAGCAGGAGCTAAAGTTCACGGATACGATCCTGACGCTATGGTGGCTGATATTAACGCTTTAATTGAAGCTGTAGAAGGTTAATTATAAAAAGTTTATAAAAAGGGCGCTTACCATTCTGGTAAGCGCCCTTTTTTATTGTCGATTAAACTTATTTATTACCAAGGAATCCAGCCATGGTTGGAGTTCTTGATGCAACAAAGTTAGTCATATCCGGTTTTTTATTTTTTTTCATTTCTTCAAAATCTTTTGCAGTTCTTTTTGCTGTCATTTTTTCACAAGCATGAGTTAACCAGATGATTAAGCCCGGTACAATTGCAAATGATGAAATGAAGTTGAATGAACTGTTACAAGTTTTTGCAGCTTTTAATAAACCTGTAGGTTTTTTGAATAATTCATAGAATTCACCCATTAATTTTGTTTTATTTTTATTTGCAGCACTTAATGCAGCTTTAATTTCATCAGCAGTAGCCTGAGCAAAAGTGTTACCGTTATGTTCTTGTAAAATAGCATCTACAGTACTCATAACACCTTTATCACGAGATAACGCTTTTTTAATATTACCGCCGCTTTTTTCGATAAACTCAACAAAACCGTCTACACCGCCTTTGTAATCTTCAAGGTTAGTATATTTTGAGTTAAGCTGTTGACTTGAAAGAACAGAATGACGTCCGTTATTCGGGCTTAAGTAGTCACCGATTTTTTGTAATACATTTCTGCCTTCAAGATTTTTACTGTTAAGCGCAAGCCCTGTCATTTTTGTCAAACCGTCAGAGAACAGTCTTGATAAAGCTTTAGCACCGAACAATAATGCCGTAAAGCTTGTCATATCACGAAGAACGATTTCGCCGTAATCATATTTTGATTGAGCATGCTCTAATCTTGGAGGTATACAGAAACCGTATAACAATACAGGCATAGCCATTCCTGAAATTACAGGTCCGTTAAGCTCAAATACATCAGAAATCGATTTTGCAGTTTTTGAATTGAAAACGCCTTTACCGACTTTTTCCATAGTAGAAGCCAAACCGGTGAACGGAACCTCTTTTCCTTTATTATTTTTTGCTTCAACCTTATCCTGCTTAGTTTCATCTGTAACCAAAGAAGGATCAGCAGCTGTACCTTTCAAAGCCGGGTCTTCTTTCAAACCTTTATTATACAATTTCGGAATTTGAGTATAGAAAGCTGCAACAGTTCCAAATAATCCAAGGTTAGTTAAAACTCTTGTACCCATACGTCTGTGAGTAAATGATTTCACAACTTCCGCTAAATTAGCATCAGCGTTATTAGTTAAGGCTTTTTTAGTACTTTTAACAGCATCTGTAAAGTAATCACTCATAGAAGTCAGTAATTCACCGATACTGCCACCTTTTAAATCACCATTTAATGATTTAATCTTAATACTTAATTCATCAACAGCTCCACCGATTCTGCTTTTCTTAAGTTTCATGAAATCATCTTCAATAGAAGATCCAAGTTCTGCAAGCTTAACTTTACGCTGTTCTTTGCTTAAAGTTTTATCAGCTAAGATTTGTTCTCTTGATACCTGACGTTGAGCATAATCCTGAGCTGTTGCTTTGATTTCGTCTTTTGTTAAAGTACCGTCTAAACTGTTTTCTAAAACATTTTCAAATACATTTTGATAGAAGCCTGTTTTTGCTGCATTACCGGCTTTTACCGCATCAAGATTATTTGATGCAAAATCAGTAAATGCATTATTAAATCCATTGATATAGTTAAGTTTTACATTATTACCTGATGCGACTTTATTTATACCTTTTAACGCAGCCCAAGGAATAACAAAGGCACTAGGTCCTGTTATAAGTTCACGCAACAACTCCTTACGAGCAAGTGCCCAGTTATATTCACGAACCTGTTTACCTTTTTCATCTAAAACAGGGTTTCCGTTTTCATCTTTCTTTTTACTTCCTCGAACTAAACCTTTTCCTACACGGGGAGCAATAAAGCCGATAAAATCCTGAATACAGAATGATGCCGCAAAACCGCCTCTTTCAATAAAATCCATAGTTCCGACAATAATATTTGAATTACCGAAAGACACATCTTTTTTCTTCGGTTCATTAACTTTTATCTTATTAGCGTTATTATTTGACTCTATTCTGACTGATATTGGTTTTACTGACATATTCCCTACTAAATTTTACAAACTTCTACACAATAAAAAAAACAACAATGTTACCTAAATTGCCATTTCTTTCGGGTAATGTTTCAAAACTTTTACATTTTTTACGAAATTTCAAAACAAGTGTACTTATTATACTTAATCCGAGAAAAATTTTCAAGCAATTTACTACACTTATAATAATTTTGTAACATTACTACACAATTAGTTTTAAAATTGTGTAACATTTTGTTAAAAATAGCCGTTTTTTCTAAAGTTTCAACCCCTAAAAACCGATAAAAAATATATATAATCAAAAGGATAAAGGAAAACATGCCACAAATTCACAGACCCGGTCAATTTATAACATTAGCTAAAAATCCTGTAAATGGTATTATATTGGACGAAGATCTTGCTGCAAAATATAACGAAAAAATTGTTGAAAAAGCAAGACAATTAAAAGCTGACAACCAAGATAAATACTCTAATTTATCCGATGAATACTACCTTCAATACGCACAAAAACTTATCTTAACACAATATATTAAAGAAAGAACCCATTTTAACAATATTCAAAATATTGATTATCAAATAACTGACCCAAAATGGGCAGGTTTTAGCTATGAAGAAATTATTGAAATGGAGAATAACGGCTGTGTTATTCCTCAAGAAGTTTTACAATGGGCGCATGCTCAACAAGAAGCTGACGTAACTAATTACATAATCATTTCCGATAATACAGCTTCTGATGATGAAACTTCAAAAGAAGATAACGACATTAACAGCCTTAAAAAGAAAGTTCAACAATATGTAACTCAATCTGAAAACGCGATTGAAACCAGTGAAAAGCTTTTTGAAGAGTTCAATCTTAAAACAGAAAAAGCAAATCAAATAAAAAAAGAAAAAGAAGACACTTACAAAGACCAAATGAGTGAAATTTCCAAACTTACAAAAGAATGGAAAGAACTTGATGAGAAAAACAAATCAGACTCATTAAATGAAAGTGAAAAGAAACGTTATACAGAACTGGGAAAACAGCTTAACGGTTCCAACGGAACAAAAATGAAAGAGGTTAAAAATACCCAAACTGAACTTGATGATTTTCTTGATTCAATCGATGGTATTAACAATCAAGTTATCCAAAATACACAAATCAGCAACGATACAACAAATGCAGCAAAAGAGTTAAGTAAGTTAACAAGACACTTTGCAAACTTTATTATGCCGCATGACAAAAAAGAAAGTGTAGTTGATAACGGATTACTATCTAACAGTTTGCAAAACGTTAAAGGTGATGAAATCGCAATTACTGCATTAAAAACAGTTGAAAATCTTGATGAAACAACAAACACCATAAACGATACAATATCAGATGGTGCAAATGTTGAACTTGCAGAATTTTCTAACAATTATTCCGATTTAGCATCAAAAACAGAAGAAAATACAAAAAATACAATGGGCGACGATTACGACAAAGCTTCTGAAGACGATGATAAAGACCAAAAAGAAAATAATGCAAAAGAACAAATGAAAACCAAAGACAAATACCACGTCGCAAAGGTATTCTCATTTGCAAATTCAATTGTCGCAACAGAAACAACAAACAAATCAGCAGCAGAATTAAGAGCAGAAAAACGCAAAGCCCAAACTGATGAAAAAGAACTTAAAAAAGCCGTAAAAGAATCAGAAAAAGATATCAACGAGCTTAATAAAGAAGCTTCTAAAATCGAAAAAAGAAAAGAAGAAAAAGTTCAAGAAGAAGAACAATTCTTAGCTCAACTTGACGCGCTAAACAATAATAAAAAAGAAATTAAACCAACAGAACAACAACAAGTCCAAGAAGAAAAACAAACAACCGAAAAAGATTCTATAGTATCAGAAATGGAAGAAATTGATTCAGGTGATAACGAATTAACTAAAGGACTTGAAAAAACACTTGCAAAAAGTACAACATCAAGCCAAAAAACCAGCAAGTTAGCAAAACTCTTAAGAGGAGAAACTCAAGAAGTCGTAAAATTAAACAACAACACACAAAAAGTAGCAAACGACACAATCTTTGTCGGAGCTGGAACAACAGCACAAAGTATTATAACAGGCACAATCGGCTACGGACTAGTTGAAGTGGGTTCATTCCTAATGGGTTCAATATTCCCACCAACAGTTGCCGCAGGTACAAAAATGGTAATAGCAGGGGTTATTTTCTTAAATATTGCCCAACTTGAACTTGCAACAGGCACAACCGCGATTGCAACAGGCGCTGACGCACTTGATTTAAGCAAAGAAGCAAAAGATACAACAAACGATACAAAAGCTTCTGAAAAAGACGCAAACCAAACAGTAAAAGAAAACAATGCGCAGATGAAAGAATCAACTCAAAACCCTGAATCAGAAGATTCTCAAGCACCTGAAGATTCAACACCTGCAACTACAGAAAACAATACTGAAGAAACTCAAACTTCTCAAAATACAGAAGAAAATACCGAAAAGAAAACAGAAGAAAAAGCTGAGCAGGAAACAAACACCGAAAACCCTGAAAATACACAACCTCAAAAAGAAAAAGATGCAGGATATTCTGTTGATACAGGATATGATTTCGCTCATGCCTTTGCTGCTGCTGCGACAACAACGAAAGCAAGTATTGAAGTTAACACATCTAAAGAAACTGCATTAAATAAACAAAATCAATTCAAAACACATTTAAAAGCAATAAAACAAATTGAAAAACAAAACGAAAAAACTCAAAAATTATTAGAATTAATGCATACAAAAACAGCCCAAAAAGCAACGCAAACTATTCAAAAAATAGAACTTGCTAACATGGAAATAGAACAAGCGTCAAAAGACGGTAATGCAGAACAAGCTTTTGCTGCTCAAATTGAATCCGAAAACCTTTCAGCTGAAATGAATAACTCTTTAACCCAAGAATCATCAGCAAGCACATCATTAACTAAAAACATTAATAAAACAACAAACAGTTTAAAAACACTTGATAATTCATCACAAGACTTAAAGAAAGAACTACAAGATTTCAACAAAAAAATAGATACTCAACTTGACGTATCACAAAAAACACTTGTAATCGGTGCAGGAACTTATGGGGTCGGCGTTGCAACAAGAGCAGTAGGTTTAGCAACTTATATCGCCGGAATGAACTTGCTGTCTAACCCGTTAACAAGCGCAATCGGTATTGCAATGATGGTAACAGGAGAACTTGAATGGCAAGTCGGAGCACTTGACATTGTTGCCGCAGGAACAGCATTAGTAACAGGAGCAGGCGGATTAGTTGCACATGCTACAGCTAAAGATTCTAAAACAGATGCATCTGAAACACTAACAACAGGCAACAGCCAAATTAAATCATCAAGACAAAAAGTTAAAGAATCTCAACAGCAAAATATTGTACAAGAAAAAGAAGCTCAAACTTTAACAAATGAAGTTACCTCAATATCAGCTTCCGCTTCAAGCAATATGAATACAAATGATAATACCAAAACTGATGATAAAGAAGACAGAAAATTAACAAGATTCAACGAAGACAGTATGATTGAATCCAAAAAGAAAAAGAAAAAAGTTATGGCTGTTTCTGCTTCTTCAAAAGGTTAATCCAATAAATCGGACATCTTAACACCCAACGCATCAGCAATAGATTTTGCCTGTCTGATATTTATACAGCGTTTTGCAAGTTCATATTTACCAATTGTGGTTTTATCCAAACCTACCTCAAACCCCAATTCTTCTTGCGAAAGCCCTTTTTGCATTCGCAATTTATGTAAACGTCTGCCAAATATTTTACAAATATCTTTACTCATATAAAGTATTGTGATACATTAATAGCAGATTGTCGTAGACGCTATGTCTACCAAATTGCTAAATTTTACAGTACCTGCTAGCTTTCAAGGGGGTAAATTTGAACAAGCTGAGAACTACAAAAATCTTAAAACATTTTGCATTCACTCTGGCTGAGGTCTTAATAACCCTCGGAATAATCGGGATTGTTGCCGCTCTTACAATACCTAATCTGATAGCCTCCTATCAAAAGAAGCAAACCGTTGTTAAATTAAAAAAAGTTTATGCTGTTTTAAATCAAATTGCCCGTAATTCATCTGATGAAAACGGAGATGCCGCATCATTTTTAACCTCGCACACTGATATTAACGAAAATATAATAAAAGAATTTTTTGAGAAATATTGGTTCTCACACCTAAATGCACCGACAATTATTGATAACAGAAAAAATTATATTATGTACAAATATCTTAACGGCGAACCTCATGGATATTCAGTTTACACGGGTTACGACGCAGGAAAAGCATTTTTCTCAACAATGGACGGTGTAAGTTATTTTGTTATGATAATGAAAAATGTTAAAGATGAGAATAATCAATATAAACTCATATACCACGCAACTGAAGATGTATACGTAGATTTAAACGGTACTAAACCACCTAATACAATAGGACGTGATGTTTTTGCGTTTCAAATAAATCTTGAAGATAATAATGCCTCACCTATGGGCTCAAATACTTCGAACACAGATATTAATAATAGTTGTAAAGGTAAAGGTTTATACTGCGCAGAAAAAATAAAACGCGACGGCTGGACTATCAAACATGATTATCCTTGGAAATAAAAGAAATATTGACAGCACACTATATCTTGGTTAAACTTCAAGAATGGAAGTAAATGTAATAGGAGCAGGATTAGCGGGTTCAGAAGCCGCATTACAGCTTGCTAAAAGAGGATTTAAAGTAAATTTATACGAAATGCGCCCTAAAACTAAAACAGGCGCCCATACTACACAGGATTGTGCCGAATTTGTGTGCTCAAACAGCTTAGGCTCATACGATTTGACTAACGGAAGCGGACTTTTAAAACACGAAATGGAAATCTTAGGCGGAGAGCTTATTGAAATTGCCAAAAACTGTGCAGTTCCCGCAGGTAATGCACTCGCTATAGACAGACACAAATTTTCTCAAACAGTAACCGAAAAAATTGAACAAAATCCAAATATCACGCTTATTAGAGAAGAAGTTACACAAATTCCAAATACCCCGACAATTATAGCTTCAGGTCCTCTAACCAGTTCAAAATTCACCGATGCGATAAAAGAATTTACAAAAAGTGAATATCTGCACTTTTTTGATGCCATAGCTCCGATTGTCGAAAAAGACAGTATAAATTTTGACACAGCGTTCTGGGCAAGCCGCTACGATAAAGGCGAAGCTTCATACATTAATTGTCCGATGAACAAAGAACAATACGAGAATTTCTATAATATACTAATAAATGCTCCAAGAATTGAACAGCACGATTTTGAAAAAGGTGCAAAATTTTTTGAAAGCTGCCTTCCGATAGAAGTTCTTGCCTCACGCGGAGTTGATACCTTGCGTTTTGGACCAATGAAACCTGTAGGTTTAATTGACAAACGCACAAACGAAAAAAATTACGCTGTTGTACAGTTAAGACAAGATAACTCAGCTAAAACACTGTTTAACCTTGTAGGATTCCAAACTAACCTAAAATGGGGAGCTCAAAAAGAGTTGCTTCAATCAATCCCGGGACTTGAAAACGTAAATATCGTAAGATATGGTGTAATGCACAGAAATACATTCATAAATTCGCCAACTTTATTGAACCCAACACTTCAAACCCGTGAACGCGAAGACCTATTCTTTGCAGGTCAAATAACCGGAACGGAAGGTTACACAGAATCAATTGCCTCCGGTCTTTTAGCAGGCATAAATATGGCAAAATTATTATCAGGAGAACCGCTTTTAGAATTACCGCTTGATACAATGCTCGGAGCTTTAACCCACTACATAACAAACCCCGAACACGACAACTTCCAACCGATAAATTCAAACTGGGGAATTGTACCGCCTGTAGAACTGCCGAAAAAAGAACGCAAAAATAAAAAACTTAAAGGCGAACTTATGGCAAACCGCGCTATTGAGTCTTTGAAAAATTATTTGAACTAAAATTCATTATCAATAATATTTTGTACAAATTCACAAATACATTTCTCGGTATAAAATCCCAAATCGGACTTACGGAATTTACTTCTATACCAAGTATCAAAATAATTGCCACAAGGTGCAGGTAAATTCAAAACCCTGATTTGCGGATAAAACTCTTCTTTCACAATTCCGTTAAAATCAATTACAGCGAGCAGAAAATACCCCCCCCGCAATCGCAGCTGTAGCGCGTCATATAGTCTATTTATATATTTACGGCTTTCCTCATCTTTGATATAAATTACAAATAAAATTGGGACTCCTGAATCTAAAGTTTTATTGAAATTTTCTATGCGCGTTAGAAATCTTGTCTTCAATTTTTCAAAATCATTAACCCCGCAATCAGTATCATGGTTAAAACAAGTACCGTCATCTTTCTTCCAAACATCTCTTTTCTTGGAAAAATCAAAAATATGGCGTCTGTTTGATTCAAAAAACAAACCGTCAAAATATGTTGCAAAGTTTTCTTCTAAAGCATTTATCACACAAGAAATAGGGTGAACAGCAAGATCAAACGGGTAAGATAACTCCCCTTCAGCCTTTGAAGGCTTTATACCATGACGCGTTAAAACACTTCTAACCATACAATTAGCGCCTAAACTAATAATTTGACATTTTTTTCTCATAAATCTTAATTCCTAAATTTTAATACAACCATTGTATAACAAAAAAACAGCGTGAATAAAAAATCCACGCTGCTTTTGTAACTTTTCAAATTTGACTAGAACATCAAACCAGCTTCTCTAGCTGCGTCAGCTAAAGCTGCAACACGACCGTGATATAAGAAACCTCCGCGGTCAAATACAACACATTCAACGCCTGCTTTTTTAGCTTTTTGAGCAATTGCTTCACCAACAACTTTAGCAGCTTCGATGTTTCCACCATGAGCTAATTTTTCTTTTAAGTCTTTGTCGTTAGAAGATGCTGAAGCTAATGTTACATGATTATCATCATCAATTAACTGAGCATAAATGTGTTTTGTACTTCTGTATACAGCAAGTCTTGGGAACTCAGCAGTTCCTGCTAACTTAACTCTGATTGATCTGTGTCTTTTTTGAACTATTGGTTTTCTTGTTTGTTGTTTAATCATTTTATTGTCCTTTCATTTAACCCGAACCTTCTTGATAAAACCTAACCAAGGGTTCATACGGGCTTTAGTTATATTGTTCTATTTCGGCTTATGCAGCTCTATTTTTTACCTGCTTTACCGGCTTTACGTCTGATGTATTCACCTTCGTATTTAACACCTTTACCTTTGTATACTTCAGGTTTACGTTTTGATCTGATTAAAGCTGCAACATCACCAACCATTTGTTTGTTTGAACCTTTAACAGTGATTTTTGTGTTAGCTTCAACAGAGATTGTAATACCTTCAGGCGGTACGATATCAACAGGGTGAGAGTAACCCAAAGCCATATTCAAAGTGTTACCTTGCATTTGTGCTCTGTAACCTACACCGTTGATTTCAAGCTTCTTAACGAAACCTTCTTTAACACCTGTAACAGCGTTTGCTACTAAAGTTCTTGATAAACCGAACAAAGCATCTGTTTCACGTGATGTACCAACTTTTGATAATACAATTTGATTATCTTCGATTTTTACTGCAATTTCAGGACGAACGTTAACAACTTCAGTACCTAAAGGTCCTTTTGCTGTTACAACTTGTCCTTCAATTTTAACCTCAACGCCTTGAGGAATTTCTATAGGTTTTTTACCAATTCTTGACATTTTAATTTCTCCTTGTGGTATATCTACTTTCATTCAAACTTTTCTACCAATTATGTTTGAACCAATTTTACGGCATCACACCGTATTAAACATTAATAAACGTAGCAAAGAACTTCGCCGCCAACGTTTTCTTTTCTTGCTTTTCTATCAGTTAACAAACCTTTTGGAGTTGATACAATAGCAATACCCATACCGCCTAAAACTTTTTGTAAGTTTTTAGATTTTGAGTAGCTTCTCAAACCAGGTTTTGAAACTCTTTGAAGTTTTGTGATAACTGATTTTCCGCTTTCGTCATATTTCAAAGTGATAGAAATAACTTTGAATTTACCGGCTTCTTTTACTTCATAATCAGCAATGTAACCTTCTTCTTTTAAAACTTTTGCTAATGCAACTTTCAATTTTGAAGCAGGTACTTCAACTGTTTCATGTTTAACCATGTTTGCGTTTCTGATTCTTGTTAGCATATCTGCTATAGGATCTGTCATTGACATTTTAATTCCTCCGGACTTACCTCACAGTTATAAGGCAGTATCCTTACTTAACTATTACACCACTTACTGAATTAATTTTGCCGCCAATTGAACTTAAAAAATTCTGAACGACTTCTTTCAGCAGTCTGGAACTGTAAGTTTATTATACATGAAAAAATTTTTCTGTAAATCAAATATTGTAAAATTTTTACATTTTAATAAAAATACCCTTACTCATTTAAGAATAAGGATATTTTTATATTTTCTAAGCTTTTCGATTGACTATCTGAACAAGCCTGCAATTTTACTTACCACGTTACCAGCAAAAGTCTTTAAAGCTGGTAAGTTTTTAGCTACTAAAAATCCGCCAACAGCAGCCGCGCCAAGACCCAAAGCTTTTTTCAAAACATCAATAACTTTTCCTGTTTTTGTATCGGTATTATTTGAATAATATTCACGAGCTTTTTGAAATTCTTCATCCTGTAAACCGTAAACCATAGGAAGCACACCGCCCAATGAATATAACAACATCTTTTTATTAAACTCAGATTCACCCATCACTGATTCATTATCTGACGCAGGGTTTTTAGCTTCTTGAAGTTCTCTATAGATTCTACGTGCTTCTTCAAGTCTTTTATGCAAATCTTCTTGTCCCGGAGTAAAAGTCCTAACTCCATGATAATCACTTCCACCTGAATATTTTTCACGTAAAGCTTGAACTGCAGCTTCATCAATTATGCCTGAACCGATAATTCCCGGCTGAGTCGGATTTGACATATATCTGCCATCCCCTAAATCTGTAATTCTACGAGGTCCGATAATTTCAACATTTCCTACTGACATAATAATACTCCTTTTAAATTAAAACTTAACCTTACTAACTTACATGTATATTAAGTATTTTTTTCAAAAATTATTGCCTTTTAATTAATATTTCTTTACAATAAAAAAAGGGCGGACATTGTCCGCTCCTTTTAATTCTATTAACAAATTGACTACCAGCTAGCTTTAGTTACACCAGGTAACAAACCTTGGTGAGCCATTTTTCTTAAACAGATTCTGCACAAACCGAAATCTCTATGAAAACCGTGAGGTCTTCCACAGATAGAACATCTGTTGTGAAGTCTTACTGTTGGGTATTTTCCGGCAGCAGCAAGTTTTTCGCGTTTAAGTTCTTTGTTAATCATCGCTTTCTTAGCCATGAATTTCTCCTATCTTGTACTTATTAGTTTTTACTACCTTTGAATGGCATACCGAGAAGTCTTAACAATTCTCTTGCCTCTTCATCTGTTTCAGCAGTTGTGATAACTGAAACGTTCATACCCTTAACTAAATCCACTTCTTCATAAGTGATTTCAGGGAATAGAGCTTGTTCTTTCAAGCCCAATGTATAATTGCCGCGACCGTCAAAACTTTTTGCGCTGATACCGCGGAAGTCACGGATTCTTGGTAGAACTACGCAAATTAGTTTTTGTAAGAAATCATACATTCTTTCGCCACGCAATGTTGCCATTGCTCCAACCGGCATTCCTTCTCTCAATTTGTATGAAGCGATTGATTTTTTAGCTTTTGTAACAACTGCTTTTTGACCGGCAATTTTTGTTAATTGAGCTTCAATTGCTTCAGCAATTTTTGAGTTGTGAGAAGCTTCACCTACACCCATGTTCAAAACTATTTTAACAAGTTTTGGAACTTGGTGATCATTTTTGTATCCGAACTTTTCTTTTAAAGCCGGTACAACTTCTTCTTGATATTTTGATTTTAAATTTTTTGTTACTGTCATTTTTCTTTTCCTTTACTATTGGTATTAATGTCGTATCCGCCGAAGCGGTTACACACTAAGCATCTAGTTGTTCACCGCATTTTTTACAAACGCGAACTTTTTTACCATCGATAACTTTCATTTCAACTCTTGTTGCCTTTTCGCAAGCCGGGCAAACAATCATCACATTTGATGAATCAATCGGAGCTTCCAATTTGATTAGTCCGCCTTGAATACCTGCTGCAGGTTGAGGTTTTTGAGCTTTAGTCACCATATTAGCGCCTTCTACAATTACTCTTCCTTTTTCCAGGTCAACTTTTTTTACGTTACCGATTTTTCCTTTGTCTTTACCTGCAATAACAACGACTCTGTCGCTGGTTTTTACATGTAAACTTTTTTTATCTTTGTTTGTCATTTTTTTCTCCTGGTTTCCTTACATGGACTGATTCTAAAACTTTATAGAATCTATTACATGGTTTGTGTATATTAGATAACTTCCGGTGCAAGAGAAACTATTTTCATATAACCTTTGTCTCTCAATTCACGAGCTACAGGTCCGAAAACACGAGTCCCTCTAGGGTTGCCGTCTTTGTTAATAATAACTGCTGCATTTTCATCAAATCTGATAACTGAACCGTCATTACGTTTGATATCTGCTTTAGTTCTTACTACAACTGCTCTGACAACTTCACCTTTTTTCACAGCCATATTCGGAGTCGCATCTTTTACAGAAGCTACGATCTCGTCGCCAACCGCTGCAAATTTTTTATTTGAGCTTCCCATAACACGGATACATAACAATTGTTTTGCACCTGTGTTATCTGCTACTTCTAGTCTTGTTTCTTGTTGTATCATTTTTCTTTCCTTTTAGTATTTACTACTTTTTGCCTCTCATTACTCTATGGTAATGTTGCTTCCCTTTTCAAGGGTTGACCGAAACTTTGTTTCGGAGGTCCTGAATCAAGTTCAGGACAAGATACTTGTAAATTTTGCCAAAAGCAAAATTACAATTATCTTGCTTTTTCTACTACTTCAGCTACAACCCAGCGTTTTCCGCCTGAGATAGGTCTGTTTTCAACGATTCTTACTGTATCGCCTTCATTACAAACGTTTTGGGCATCATGTGCTTTATAGTTTTTATTTGATTCCATAATTTTTTTGTATTTTGGATGTGGTTCATAATCAGCAACTCTAACTACTACAGTTTTATCCATTTTGTTACTAACTACTAATCCTTGTTTTTCTTTCTTAGGCATTTTGTACCCCTTTTTCTGTTATTATTGTTTTTGCTTGAGCGATGAGTTTTTTTGTTTTAGAAATACTTGCTGTATTTTCTAATTTATGAGTTGATAATTGCAATCTTGCTTCAAGTAATTGTTTTTTCCAATCCTCTACTGCAGTTTGTAACTCATCTACTGATTTTTCACGCATTTCATTTAATTTCATTTTTATTTTCCTTTATATTGTCCCTGCTTATCCGACCTGAAGAATTAACTTCTTGTTAAGAAGGGGATATTTGCTATGCTTGTTCTCTTGGTTGTTCAACTATCTTAACTTTGATAGGTAACTTTTGTGCAGCCAATTCTAATGCGTGCACTGCAGTATTTCTATCGAAGTAGTCAAGTTCAAACAATAATCTGTTTGGTTTAACAACTGCAACCCAGTATTCCACATTACCTTTACCTGAACCCATACGAGTTTCTGCAGGTTTTGCAGTAATCGGTTTATCCGGGAATATTTTTATCCAAACGTTACCGCCACGTTTGATTTCACGAGTCATTGCACGACGTGCTGCCTCGATTTGACGGCTGGTAATCCAACCAGGCTCTACTGCTTGAAGAGCGTATTGACCGAATTCAAGTTTTGTACCTCTTGTTTCAGTACCTTTCATTCTGCCTTTCATCATTTTGCGGTATTTAGTCTTTTTAGGCTGTAACATTATATTTTGCTCCTATTGTTTTTATACCTTACTAGTTTTGAGATGTTGTTTCAACATTTCTACCGCGTCTCGGACGTCTTCCTGATCTTTCAGAATTGTCTTTACCGCTTTTTGTTTTAATGTTTTGGTCTGCCATTTCGCCAGGCATTAAGTTGCCTTTGAAAATCCAAACTTTAACACCAATTTTACCCATGATTGTATCAGCTTCTGCAAAACCGAAATCTACGTCTGCTCTTAATGTTTGAAGAGGGATTCTTCCTTCTTTAGCCCATTCTGAACGAGCGATTTCAGCACCACCCAAACGTCCTGATACCATAACTTTGATACCTTGAACGCCTGATCTCATAGTTCTTTGCATTGATTGTTTCATTGCACGTCTGAATGCAATACGTTTTTCTAATTGCTGAGCAATATTTTCTGCAACTAATTGTGCATCTGCATCTATTCTTGCAACTTCAACTACGTTGATGATAACAGGTTTGCCAATATATTTTGTTACTTCCTGACGAAGTTCATCAATACCTTGACCGCCACGACCAACAACTATACCAGGTTTTGCTGTTACAACTGTGATTGTTGTATTTTGTGCTTTTCTGTCTATCAAGATTCTTGATACACCTGCTGCATATAATTTTTTCTTAACGAATTTTCTGATTAAATCATCCTCTTTTACGCATACACCGTAATCTTTCCATTTAGCATACCATGTGCTTGCCCATTTACGGATGACTCCTACTCTAAATCCGGTTGGATGTGTTTTTTGTCCCATTTTATTACTTTCCTATTTTGTTGTATCACTAACTATTAATGTAAGGTGTGATGTACGTTTCATTCTTGAATACATACGACCTTGTGCTCTTGTTCTTGCACGTTTATATGTAACACTTTCATCAGCAAAGATTTGTGAAATCTTTAATGATTCAGGAGCTACCCCATATTGCTCACGAGCGTTTGCAACAGCAGCTTTCAAGTTCTTTTCTACAACTCTTGCTGCAAAATAAGGCATAAAACGTAACATATCTTGAGCTTCTGTAACAGCTTTTCCTCTAACTTCGTTGATTACTCGGCGAAGTTTTCTTGCTGTCATTTTTATGTCTGTTTGTTTTGCTTTTGCTTCCATTTTTTTATCCTTTATTTAATATAAATATCACTTTGGATTATTTGTACTAACCTCTTTTTGCTTTGTCTGCACCTGCGTGACCTTTGAATAATCTTGTCGGTGCAAATTCGCCCAATTTGTGTCCTACCATTTGTTCTGTTACATATACAGGTACGTGAGTTTTACCGTTGTGAACAGCAATAGTATGACCTAACATATCAGGTACAATCATTGATGCTCTTGACCAAGTTTTGATAACTTTTTTGTCAGAGTTAGCATTCATTTTTTCGATTTTCTTTTGTAGAGCTTCTTCTACATATGCACCTTTTTTTAATGAACGTGCCATTTATTTCTCCTTTTTTAATTGTTGTTTGTTTTTTATATTAACCGCCTGTGCAATCATAGATTGCTTCATTCACTTCATTTTCATTCCGTTCATAACGGCGGTATCGTAGTGTTCCGCCCTGTCCGGATTGCTTATCGCAACCCGGCTCCGGCTTCACACCGGCTTGCGCCTATTTTTTACGTCTTCTAACGATTAATTTATCAGAAGCTTTACCTTTTTTACGAGTTTTGTAACCAAGAGCCGGTTTACCCCAAGGTGTTTTAGGGTGTCCGCCAGGACCGGTTTTACCTTCACCACCACCGTGTGGGTGATCGCAAGGGTTCATTGTTACACCACGTACAGTTGGTCTGATACCCATATAACGTTTTCTTCCGGCTTTACCGATTGATAAGTTTTTGAATTCTGAGTTACCCAGAGCACCAATTGTTGCCATACATTCTTTTCTTACCATTCTCATTTCGCCTGAAGGTAATTTAATTGTTACATAGTTACCTTCTTTAGCCATAACTTGAGCGCTGTTACCTGCTGATCTAACCATTACGGCACCTCTGCCAGGATTTAATTCTACGTTGTGAACAATTGAACCTAACGGAATTAATTCTAAAGGCATTGCGTTACCTGTTTGTACAGGTGCTTCAGGACCTGAAACGATTACATCGCCTACGTTCAAACCTTCCGGTGTCAAAATATATCTTTTTTCACCATCGGCGTAGAAACATAATGAAATTCTTACGTTTCTGTTTGGATCGTACTCAATAGTTTTTACTGTTGCAGGTACGCCAAATTTATCTCTTTTGAAATCAATTACACGGTATGATCTTTTTACACCGCCGCCTTTGTGACGACATGTAATTCTACCAGTGTTATTTCTTCCGGCTGTTTTTTTCAATGATCTTAACAACGATTTTTCAGGAGTTGAGGTTGTGATTTCTTGATAATCACTTTTTGTCATACCTCTTTGTCCCGGTGTTGTAGGATTGATTTTTCTAGTTGCCATTTCTAATTTTCTCCTTTAATTGGCTTTGTATTACTTTTTAGGGACATATGCCTTTTCGCCCCTGTGGAGTTAAACTTTGTTTTACGTTATATAAAATTCAATGTCTTAAATTTTACTGAGCTCAGGTTTTCTACTCATTTCGCTTCGCTACCATTCATTTAAACCTTCGCACCTGACGAGTTCGCTTCACTCTACGTAAAATTCGCTACACTCCGATAAATTCAATAGGTTCGCCTTCGATTGTTACGATGGCTTTCTTGCTTGAATCTGTTCTTCCGAATTTATATCCCATTCTTTTTTCGTGTGAAGGCATATAAACTGTTCTTACTTTTTTAACTTTTCTTCCAGGAAAAGCTAATTCTACAGCTTTAGCAATTTCAATTTTTGTTGCATCTTTTTTTACTTCGAAAGTATATTGTGCATTTTCTGTTGCTGCCACTGATTTTTCTGTAATTAATGACTTTTTAATTACGTCATATAATCTTTCTGTTTCTTTACTCATTATTGTAACCTTTCTGTAATTTCATTTACAGCGGATTCAGTCATAACAACAAAATCAGCTTCCAATAAATCTTTCACGTTTAAGTTAGTCGGTAATAAAAGTTTTACGCTAGGAATATTTCTTGAAGATAATTCCAAGTTTTTGTTTTCATCAGCTTTTGGATTAGCAATGATTAAAACTTTTCCGCTAACGTTTAATGATTTTAATGCACTAACCATTAATTTTGTTTTTGGTTCTGTGATTGTTGAGAAGTCTTTAACTACAACCAATTGAGCTTCGCGAGCTGATAAAGCTGATTTTAAAGCTAATTGTCTTGCTTTTTGAGGCATATTGAATGCGTAGCTTCTTGGTTTTGGTCCAAAGATTACGCCGCCGCCTGCAAACAATGGTGAACGTAGTGAACCTGCTCTTGCACGGCCTGTTCCTTTTTGTTTCCAAGGTTTTCTTCCGCCGCCGGCTACTTCTGCTCTTGTTTTTGTACAAGCATTACCTTGACGAGCGTTATTTAATTGTCTTCTCAATGCTAAGTGCATTACATGTAAATTAGGTTCTACACCGAAAACACTTTTTTCTAAAGTAATTTCGCCTAATTTTTCTCCATTTGTACTTAATATTTCTTTTGACATTTGTTTTTTCCTTTATGTTTTCTTTTACTGCTTACCCCTTGCGTTGCGCTTTATATGGCAAGTCAGGGCTTTTAAGGATTAGCCATTCCATTTAGTTCTTGTCGGAACGATTGTTACCAATCTGCCTTCGCATCCAGGTACTGAACCTTTTACTAATACTAAACCGTTAGCTGAATCAACTTTAACTAATTTAAGCTTAGTAATTGTAACTCTTTCGTTACCCATGTTACCAGCCATTCTTTTACCTTTGATAACACGTGAAGGAGTTGTACCTGCACCGATTGAACCCGGTTCTCTGTGGTTTTTAGAACCGTGAGCCATAGGTCCTCTTCCGAAGTTATGTCTTTTAACTGTACCTTGGAAGCCTTTACCTATTGATTTACCGGTTACGTCTACTTTTTCAACATTTTCTAATACTGAAAGTTCAACTTTATCACCTACTTTGTAATCTTGAGGATTTTCAACTCTGAATTCCTGAAGATGTCTGTAGTTTGATAAACTATTTTTCTTAAAATGACCAATTTGAGCTTTTGTCAAGTGTTTTTCTTTAGCTGCAATTGTACCAACTTGGATTGCGTTATAACCGTCAGTTTCTACAGTTTTAACCTGAGTAACTACAGTTTCGTCAACTTTGATAACAGTTACAGGGATTGCCAAACCTTGTTCGTCAAAGATTTGAGTCATTCCAACTTTTTTACCTATTACACCTAGTGTCATAATTTTTACCTTTCCTGCTCGTCCTACTTGGTGCAGGTCTTCCTGCCCCGATTTCGGAGTTGCATCTTTCTCTTGCGAGCGCTACTTTTGCTTACTGTCCTTTTTACCTTTTGGAGGACTTTCACCTCCCTCGCCTCGTTTCTAAGGCGGTAGTAGATCACATTATCTATGCATAATGCTTATTCAATTTTCATTGACAGGAATCGTTGCAACTATCTTGCTTCGATATCTACACCTGCCGGTAAATCTAATCTACGCAACTCTTCCATTGTTTGTTGAGTTGGTTCGTAAATATCGATAATGCGCTTGTGTGTTCTGATTTCGAAATGTTCACGAGATTTTTTATCAACGTGTGGTGAACGCAATACACAATAGATACGTCTTTTTGTAGGTAAAGGAATAGGACCGGCTACTTTAGCGTCTGTTCTTTTTGCTGTTTCTACGATTTTGTCAGCAGATACATCAATTAGTTTGTGATCATAAGCTTTCAAACAAACTCTGATTCTGTTTTTCTTAGTGCTGTTTGCCATTTGCATTCCTTTTTCTTTTTCTATGTACTACTTTGCCGTTTCTTAAGGAGGATTAACTGATTTAACCAGCTGTCCTGACCGGCACCCCTGAAGTTCGCTATTTAGAATATATTTCGGATATTTTAATCACTATACTTCAGCATATTTATCTTAGGATAAACAAAACACGCTGTCAACCGTGTTTTTCCATGTTTGTTTAGTTTTGTTAACAAAAAAGATTGGTATTTTTACCAATCTTTTTTGTTCTATTTTAATTTATTTTTTCTTTGGTATAAATATTGATTCAATTTCTGATTCAAACTTTTGTTTTTTAGCAAGTTCTTTAGCTTCTTTTGCAACACTTGCACAAACATCTGATTCTCTTTGAGTTGCAGCTTCAGATGCTGCCTTTAATGATTTTGGAAGAAATGTTTCAGGGTGAGTAATAGTATGTAAAAATAGTCTTGCTGAAGCTAAAACTTTTTTAGTTCTCATTAAAGCTCTTTGTGGACCGGAAGCCGCTTCGTAAGCGCTATCATAAGCTTCACTAAAATATTCCTGAACCACTTGTGATCTCAAATCACTATGTTTTGAAGCTTTTCCAAAAATTTCTTCCCCATAACGCAATTTTGCTTCCTCAGATGTTGGAATAACTGCGACCCCTTTACCAGGTCTGTATTCCAAATCAAAATGTGTATTATTTGCTTGTCTCTTAGCAATTCTTGCAACACCACGCTTTGCAATCCATTCAGGGGATGCATTTGCCACATATTTTGAAAATTTTCCTATATCTTCAGGTTTTCTGAGTGCCATACCAAAACTTGGGGTATTATTTCTTATTTCCATGTTTTTACCTTTCTATTTACTACACATTCCTTATTAAATCCAAACAAATTTAAATTTGCTAGTTAACAAAATTTTTAATATTATCAATTTTTTCTTGAGAATCACTTTCTATATAAATTCGCAAAAGTGGCTCTGTACCTGAAGGTCGTACAAGTATCCAGGTCTTGTCGTCTTCTAAGTATAATTTTACCCCGTCTTTATAATCTTTTCTTATAACTTTTTGCCCTGCAATATCAACAAGCTCTGAAAACTTATCCAAAACGGGTTTTATTTCTTCTACACTTTCAAGTTTTTTATCAACCCTTGTATTAATAAATGTACAACCGACAAATTCATGTAATTCTTTTTGTAATTGTACCAAAGATTTTCCTTCATAGGCCATAGCTTCAAGAACTAAAAGATTTGCAAGAATACCGTCTTTTTCAGGGATATGATTTTGAATACTCAAACCGCCCGATTCTTCACCTGCAATAATCGGATTATATTTGCGCATAGCTTCACCGACATGCTTAAATCCGACAGGAGTTTCAATTATTTCGACCCCGAGTTTTTTAGCAATAATATCAAGCATTAAACTTCCGCCAACGGTTTTTACTAAACAGCCGGTATAATTTTTATGCTTTCTTAAGTGCATCAATAAAATTGCAATAATTTCATTCGGGGTAACATATTCACCTTTTTCGTTAACAACACCAAACCTGTCAGAATCTCCGTCATTAGCAAATCCGACGTAACCTTCATGAGTTTTTACATATTCTATCATTTCACCCATAAACTTGGGTTTTGGCTCCGGCATTCCGCCGCCAAAATTCGGGTCATGGTACATGTGAATACTGTCATATTCTATTCCGTTATCAGATAAAAGTTTATCAAAATAACCTATACTTGCCGCATATAATCCGTCAAAAATTATATGCTTACCGAAATCCTTAATTCTGGAAAAATCTATTAATGATTTTATATGTTTAAAATAAACACTTGAAAAATCAGTATAAATCAACTTTCCGACTCCGCAAGAAGGAGTATTTTTGCCAAAATTTGATACAATTTCATCAGTAATTTCACTTGTTGCAGGTCCTGCATAATCAGGAATAAATTTTATCCCCAAATATTCCGGAGGATTATGTGATGCGGTAAACATAACAGCACATGCATCCAAATATTTTGCATTAAATGCTAAAACAGGTGTCGGGATAACTTTATCACTATATAAAACTTTAAAACCTATATTTTTCAAAATCTGCGCACATTGCATAGAAAATTCTTTCGCCATATTTCTCGGGTCATAACCGACAATTATAGGTTTATAAATCCCGTAATTATCAAAAACATATTTTCCGATTGCTTTTGATACAATTGTTACATTTTCTTCGTTAAAATCTTTTCCTACAACAGCTCTCCAACCGTCTGTTCCGAATTTAATTTCTGACATATCCACCTTCTTTATCTGTCACACTTAATACATAAATCTATTAATATTGATAGATTCTGAATCAAGTTCAGAATGACATATTAAAATATTTCTGTTATAATTCTAATTGAAATACGGAGTTAAGTAAATGGCTAATTTTGAATGCATCCAAAATATGGTTTTCTTAGAACCTGAATGCTCTTTTTCTGAAATGGCAAAAGACGTATTCTGCGAAAAATATAAACTGCAATGTTCGTCAAGCCCATTAAAAACAATTAAACAAATTGTTGACTATACTGCACAAAACCCGAATACTTTAGGAGTTCTTCCGGTAGAAAACACTCTTGACGGCACCATCAGAGAATCTTTAGATTGTATAATTACTTCTAAAAACCCGAATTTGAGAATTTTATCGGAAATAACTCTACCGATTGAGTATTGTCTTTTATCAAAAACAACAGAGTTTTACAGCATAACAGGGGTTATTGCAACACCAAGACTTATTTCAAAATGTCAGGATTTTATCAACAAAGAAATGCCGTATAACCTTAATATAATAGAAACTCCAACAATGCTTGAAGCTGCTAAAGATTTGTCAAACCATAACTTAACATATTCAGCTATAGGCAACAAAAAAATCGCCGAAACTTTCAGATTGAATATTTTAAAAAATAACATTAATGATGATATAAATAACAAAACAAAATATATTCTAATCGGAGATATTGAAACAACACCAACAAATAAAGACCGAACAACCGTCGCATTTAGAACAAATCATACTCCGGGTGCATTATTAGAAATTTTAAAAATATTTTTAGAAAATGATATTAATCTATCTTACATATCATCAAGACCTTCAAAAATCGAACCCGAAGAATATATATTTATAGTAAGTTTTGACGGGCATCTTCAAGGTTCAAATTTACTGAAAGTTATAAATGAAATCCGCCCTAAAACTTCATTTTTCAGATACTTAGGGTCTTATAGGGTATTTTAAAAGCCTTATATTTAATAAAACTTCATATACTAACAAAAAATCAAAAAAATAAGTTTTAAAGCAACAAAGGAGTTAGTGTATGATTAACGAAATTAAAACAGAATTAACAAAACCAAGATTAAAAGACATCCAACAAAAGGTTAAACTTAAACCATTCATGTGGGATAGCGGAAGAAATGCAACAAAAGTAGCTATTTCAAATAACTTTGCGCTTGAAGAAGTTC
This sequence comes from uncultured Vampirovibrio sp., assembly GCA_910584405.1. Classification (GTDB taxonomy): domain Bacteria; phylum Cyanobacteriota; class Vampirovibrionia; order Gastranaerophilales; family Gastranaerophilaceae; genus Zag111. The sequence continues at coordinate 47,273 of CAJUAL010000011.1, read as the reverse complement.
TGAAAAATCAACAAACAATCATCGATAATCAAAATAAGATTATCAGACAACTTGCTATGGGTAATAAAGTTAACGTTCTTTCGTAAAGTTATAACAACTCACCTTTTAAATACCAGGTTTTTACAGATGTAATTTTCGCATTAACAAATTCACCCGTTAAATCTTTATCGTACGGAATGTGAACAATTTTGTTATTACGTGTTCTTCCTGTTATTACATTTTTACCTTTATGGTTTTCAAAATTTTCAATCAGAACTTCCATCTCTCGACCTATGAATTTTTCATTTGACTTAAGACAACATTTTCTGTTCTGTTCATTCAATCTTGCAAGACGTTTAAACTTCGTATCTTCATCAATATATTCATCTACCCAGCGAGCAGCAACCGTTTTTTCACGTGGAGAATATGCTGCCGTATTAGAATAATCAAGTCCGATTTCTTCCATTGCCGTTAGAGTTTCAACAAATTGCTCTTCGGTTTCCCCCGGAAATCCTGCAATAAAATCACTTGTTATAGTAACATCAGGAACCATTTTTCTAACCTTATTAGCAATTTCAAAATAAGTTTCTCTGTCATAACGTCTGTTCATACGTTTTAAAACAGCACTGCTTCCTGACTGCATAGGAATATGAAAATACTCGCAAACTTTATCAAGTTTTACAACGGTTTCAATAAGTTCATCTGTAATATCAGTAGGATAAGATGTTACAAAACGGATTCTAAACTTACCTTCAATCGCGTTAACCTCTCTCAACAAATCCGCAAGTCTGTATTTTCTGTCCTTGAAATCTTTACCGTAACTGTCTACATTCTGTCCGATTAACGTAATTTCCTTAAAACCTGAAGCTAATGCATCATTAACTTCTTTCAAAATCGTTTCAGGTAATCTTGAACGTTCTCTGCCTCTTGTGTAAGGTACAATACAATATGTACAGAAATTATTGCAGCCTTCCGTTATCGGAATCCAAGCATTAACAGATTTTACACGATTTATCTCATATTTTACTGCCTTTTCATCCTCAGTTGCGTGAGTTTCTTCACATTCGCAAACCTTTTCACCGTTCTGTACAGCTTTTATAATTTCAGGCAAAGAATATATCTTATGTGTTCCCAATACAAAATCAACATAATGTGCGCGTTTAAAAATTTCCTGTGCCTTCTGTTGAGCTACACAACCGCAAAAACCTATAATAATCTCAGGTCTTGACTTTTTCCACTTACCCCAAGTTCCGATTAAGCTAAAAGCTTTATCTTCACTTAGCTGTCTAATCGAACAAGTGTTTACCATAAGTAAATCCGCTTCTTTTGGCTCTTTCGTTTCAACATAATCAAAATTTGATAACATACCAAGCATACGCTCAGTATCAGACTTATTCATCTGGCAGCCCATTGTTTCTATATAAACCTTTTTCATTTTTTAAACCTCTTTATATCTCAACTGTTATTTTTATCTTAGCCGAAAAATAATCTTTGTAAAATTAATAAGTATTTGACCTTATTTATAATTAAACCTAAAATAAAAGAAAGCTTGGAGGAAAAATGAAACGCAAAATAATAATTTCGACAATAATTTTGTTTATATTAATAATTATATGCTCTGGGACAGTATTTTTTATAAAAAATTCCGACCTAAGCCCCGACAAATATATTGCAAGAGTTGTTCAAAACGCCAGAATTATTGACGCAAACATTGACCATAACCAAGCATTAGATGTAATAGAATACGCTCAAAAACAAGGAATAAAGCCTCCTTCAATTCTTATAAACTTTGATACACACAGTGATATCTACGTTAACAGAAGAATTTATAAAGAAAAAGGCGCTCAAATTGAAGATTGGATTAACGAATATATAGCAAAAAACGATAATGTTGATACAGTATACTGGGTTATGCCAAAAGAAGAAGCCCTTGATTTAAGGTTAAGATATGATTTTGGTGAACATGACGGTATAGATATTGCTTGGGGAATACCAGTTTTTGGAAATGTATTTAAACCTGATATGGTAAGTTTTTTGTTCCTGCCGTTAACCGTGAAATCTTATACTCAAAAATTTCTGATTAATCCTAAAAATTCTTTAATGAATGAGTATGTAGAAGGTTATGAATATAATCATTTATTATTTGAAGACAAAACAAAGTTCAAAGAAGTTACACTAATAACCTGCACGGAAGAAACTCTTCCCGATTTTAAAGGAAAAGATGTATTCTTAAGTATTGACGCAGATTATATGAGTAATTCAGGGTTTGATACAGGGGAAGATTTTGTAATCAACAAGACGCCGAAAGAACTTGATAAAACTTTTCTTTCCATAATGAAAACCATTGATAAGAAAAATATCAGACCTCAGATAATTTCACTGACATTATCTCCGGAATACCTTCCAAGTAAACATCATGCTCATGTAATTGATTTGTTTGAAAGAATATTAATTGTTGCAGGTTTACCTGATGCACTGTTAACTTATACCAGATTTAATGTTCATGAAGAAGATGAAAATTATAATGGCGGCAAAAGTTTCAGACATAAAAATACTAAAAACTAATCCAGTGTCAAAATTCTGTCAAGACAAGCTTTTTGAGAATACTGCCATTCGCGGTAAGTTATACGTTTAACTTTAAATCCGCATCGTTCAAGTATTGCTTGTTTTCTCATATTAGACATATGATGAAGTTTTTTGTTATCATCAAGCCCGTCGATTTCAACAATAAATTTGTTATCAACAACTAAATCCGCACTCAAACCTGCTATTTCAACACCTGCCTGAACTTTATGTTCAAGTTTTCTGATTTCATCTGCAATCTCGCGTTCTAGAGCGTTTTTATAAATATTTTCATCTATTTCATTGTTTTTTAACGCTTCCTGACGTTCTTTATATTGTTTCAGATAAGAAACGTAATGTCTGAAATGGCCGTCAGGCATTGTGTCTAAATCATGAGATACAAAGTTTATACACTTGCTTCTTGCTCTGGTTATCGCAACGTTAAACAAGTTCGGTTTTTGCAAGAAGGTAATACTTTGCGGGTAAGAATTATTTGCAAAAGCCCAAGACATTAAGATAATGTCTCTTTCATCACCCTGAAATGTATGCGCTGTACCTATTTCAATTTTGTGTTTTTTAATCATATAATCTGATAAAACTTTAGGCACAGAAATTTTTAACTGTTCAACCTGAGCTCTAAACGGTGAAATTATACCGATAGAAACTGGTTTATCAGGATTTTTACGTTCATCTTCTATAATAATTTCGTGTAAAGTCTTAACAAGAGATTCAATTTCAGGAAGATTTCTTGTCGCATCCATATCAACCTTACCGTCAGGAACATTAATTATATCAATAGCGCAATCATCAGGATTATCCATTTTCATAACACGGATTCTGTCACTATAAAACTCTTTATTAGAAAAATTAATTATCGGAGGTAAGCTTCTAAAATGTTCATCAAGCATAACAGAATTCATTGAGTAGTAATCCGCCAAGTCAAACATTGAATTAGTTCTGAATCTCCACATCAACTGATATTTATCAGGGATTCCGTATTGGCTTAAGAAAGATTGTTCTTTAGCTTTTTCCAAGAAAGATAGGTGCGGTAACTGCTTATCATCTCCGACAACAACCGTTCTTTTTGCACGATACATAATAGGAAAACAGCTTGCAATATCACATTGAGAAGCCTCGTCAATAATTGCAACATCAAACATCCCCGGTTTTAGAGGAAGTGAATCCGATACGGCATAAGTCGTTACACACCAGCAAGGAAACGCATCTAATAAAGGTCTAAAATCTTCAACTTCCATGATTGAATCGGATTTTTTCTTTTTACGTTCAACAAGTGCCATTGAATGAATTTTGATTCTTCTGACTTTTTTAGCATCGCGCAAGAGTGCTTTTAAAGCTTCTCTTCTTGTACTTTTTAAGATATTTATTGCTAAAGGTCCTTGTTTTCTTTTCATTTGACGAATTTGTTCCATCATCACATGAAGATTGCCTGTCTTTTGAATATCTGATTCAATCTTGCGCAATTTCCATTTTTGAGTAACAAAATCAAGCTCAACCTTAAGTCTGTCGAGATTTTCAGGTTCAACATCAAAATCTTTTATATCAAGAATTTTCTTTAATTGTCTTAAACTTGACATATTGGCAAAAGATGCGAAAAATCCTGATTTTTCCATATTATCGCTCAAAGCTTTAATAACATCGTTAACATTATCAATTTCTGATTTTTTAAGCGGACGTTTAATATATTCAAGCTCACCGACACTTAAAGATTGCTCTTTAATCTCATCTTTCAAATCATGCCAGGCTTTTTCCATTTTAATAATTTTTTCGCATTTGTCTTCTGTTTCACGCATACAGTCAAGGTGTTTATGCATATCTTTCACATCTGCAAAAATAAAATCTTCCACATCATCATCTAATGCAAATTTACCTGACGCAAGTTCTTGCAATTGCAGACTCAATTGTTTTTGATAATTCAATCTGCCTGCGCGCAAAGCCAAATACGGCGCACCTAAAGCATTAAGTCTGTCAGCAACAACGTCAACCGCCTTATCCATACGAGAAGCAACAAGAACCGTTTTACCGTTAGCGATTAAGTGAGCTACAAGGTTAACTATAGTTTGTGATTTACCGGTTCCCGGAGGACCTTGAACTGCTATAAGTTTACTGTTTTCAACATTTTTTATAACACGTTCCTGTGAATCACTCAAAGCTAAAGGTGTTATCGGATAGAACGTATCTTCTGAATCTTTTAACGGAAAAGTTTTTTCAGCACTTTGAGTATACTCATCATTTATAACACTCAATGTGGTTTCTCTAAAGACTCCGCTTGGTTTTTCTGCAATTTGCATTAATTCATGCAAAACGCCTGCAGTAACTGCTGGTCTTTTTGTCAAAATAATTGCGCTTTGATAAGTTACGGAAAGCTTTTTAATATCACCGACAGCGGCTTTTTGTTTTTGTTCCTGAATTTGATCATCAATAATCTCGTCAAGATTTTCACCTGTTATTTGAATATCTGATAAATCTTTTGAAGGTGCATCATCTTTTGAAACATTATCTTCATCAACATCTAATGATGAATCTGATGCGATTTCCAAATCAGGAATTAAAGATTTCAAAGTAGTCAGGAAAATATCCATTTTCTCTTTTGTAATAGGTAAATCAGGAACAACATCCAAAATTCCTTCCAAAAATAAATCCACTTCATCATCATCTTCGCCTTTTTTCATCAAAGCAGCAAGCGCACCAGTGTTAAGGGAAAGAACATCATCTTGCAAGATACAATTTATATTAACCCCGTTACGTTCAAGCTTACACGGAACATACAAAAGCGGAGTCAAAAATTCGTTATGACGACGGGATTTACCGTTTCTGCCAACTAAAAACATATAACCATAGATTAAGTATTTATCTCTGGCAGAAGAATCACCTTGAAGCATAAGTTCGGTCAAATTAGGGTTAGCTCCGTCAAGTTTTAAATAATCAAGTCCTTGAGTTAGCAACGTTTCCTGTTCTTTTAAGAAAATCCATTTGTTATCTTTATCACCTTTAAGGTTTCTAAATGTTGAACTTTTAACTTCTTCACGCACACAATCATGAAGATATTGACTCAATTTCTTGATAAAACTGTTATTAAATGCCGAATTTAAGGCTTTTGTAGCTTCTTGTAACATGATTTGACCTTCTTAAATAATACTTCTTTCATTTTACACTATTTTACGCTAAAATCAATCTATGAGCATCATCAATCTAAAGGATAAAAATCTGTACTATATCGGCGGAGTTGTTCGAGATGAACTTCTCGATCGGAAAAGTTTCGATATAGACATAACATATGTTGGTAATGCCATTGAATTTGCAAAAACAATTCCTGATGCTGAAATTATACAAATTAATGAACCGTTCGGAACCGTAAGAATTAAACTTGCAGGGCAAGAAATTGATATAGCTTCAACCAGATGTGAAACTTACCCGCAAAAAGGGCATCTTCCTGTTGTTGGGGATATAGGATGCAGCTTAAAAGAAGACATTTTGCGCCGTGATTTTACAATTAATGCGCTGGCTAAATCTACGTTGACTGGTGAAATAATTGATTATACGGGCGGAATTGATGATATAAAAACAAAAACACTAAAAGTTTTACACGATAACAGTTTTATTGATGACCCGACAAGAATTGTGCGCGGATTAAAATTTTCTGTACGTTTTGGGTTTGAATTTGATGAGCATACAAAAAAACTTCAAGACAACTATTTAAGTAATATAAATTACGATATGTCATACAAACGACTAAAAAAAGAACTGGTTGAAACGTTTAACCTAAATTCATGGACTGCGTTTGAAAAATTTGTAAATGAAGGAATTTATAAACTTATCGCACCTTGTAATTTTACGCTACCTGAGGTAAATATAGAAAATCTAATAACTAAGTACAAACCTGAAATTCTCTGGATAATTTATGTAGGATTACTACCGGATATTTCAAATTTACCGTTAACCAAACAGGAGAAAAAAATAGTTGACGATTTTCACAGCTTAATCGGAAAAAGTACAAATTCCGATTTTGAAATCTACAAAAACTTTGAAGGTGTCAATTTAGAATCAATAATAATGTTTGCAACAGTTAACCCTGAAATTGTCAAGCATTATTTAGATAATTTACGCAATATAAAAATAGAAATCACAGGAAAAGATTTGCAAGAGATTGGGATTCCGCCGTCTTCAAAATATTCTGAAATTTTTGATTATGTTTTAAAAGAAAAATTAAAAAATCCTGCACTAACTAAAGCGCAGGAAATTGAGATTGCTAAAAAATATCTCTAATAATTCATTCTCCAATCATCCTTAATAAGTTTTCGGGAACAAGATAAACCTGCACCCTGTTTGTTGCAATCTGTGGTATTATCCAGATACGGAATTATTGAATTATTTCCGCCTACAAGTTTAAACATAAAAATATCACGCCCAACAATATTTGGTTTTGAAAGACCGTTGATATCAATAATAAAAACTGCATAAATATGATTTAACATTAATGACCAATGATTACCACCGCTGGGTGCTTGAGCAAAACGTATATTAATTGTAGCCCCGTTTTTCATAACTAACATATGTCCATAAGAATAAATATAGCTCACTGTATAAAAATCGGGAATATTTTTTGCAGGTTTACCGTTTAACATTAAAGCAGATGACGGAGCACCCATTTTATCAGGGTTAAAATATATATTTCCTCTATAATCTGCAGAAAGCTGGGTTGCATATCTGTTTATAATTTCTAAAGTGTAATTATCTTCATTTCCGTCAGTATATTGATAAAACCGCCAAGTATCAGGAGTTCCGTATTCATCATTAATAGTTTTTTGTGCAACAAGAAGCTTACTGTAAATGGCTTTTAATTGTGTGGGGTACGCAATTCTTCGATATGAGCTAATAATTATGGGGATTGTTATTGCGGCGACTATACCTATTACGCCGAGGGTAATTAATACTTCCGCCAAAGTGAATGCCTGAAAAGCACGACAGAAAAGCTTTAAAGGGCTACCCCCCCCCGAAATTCTAATTTATTTCTATTTCTTAACATCTTTTCTCCTTTCTATTTTATTCCGAAACTTTTACGAATCCTTTTTAAGTTACCGTTTTTGGTTTCAATATCAATTATACTGTTTACCGCTTTTATTAAAGATTTTGACTCATCACCTTTTTTAAACGCAACAGCATAAGGTTCTTTTGAATACTTTTTAGGTAAAAGAACAACACTCTCATCATTTAAAGAAAATCCCAACAGAATAGTATCATCGGCAATAATTGCATCTGCTTTTCCTGCTTTTAGTGCCTTATAAGCCTCAGGATAAGTTTTATACCCGACAATTCCAACATTTGGAACAGCTGCGCGAATACTGTTTTCCGCAGTTGAACCAAAAACTATAATAGCTTTTTTGCCGTTTAAATCTCTGATAGATTTAACACTGCTGCCGCGTCTTACCAAAAGGCTTTGTCCTGCGGTATAATAAGAATTTGAGAAATCCAAAATTTCCTGACGCTTAGGATTAACAGACATTGTTGCAATCAACATATCGACTTCATCAGAGTATAATTTCATCATTCTGTCAGATGCCGTTACCGGGATAAATTTAACTTTCTTTTCATCTCCAAGTAAACCTTTTGCAATAATTCTTCCAAGCGTTATATCATATCCCGCATAATGACCTTTTTTATCTATATACCCAAACGGATAAGCATCGGTCTTAACCCCGACAACAATCTTATCCCTTGACATAATTTCACTTAATTTACTGACAGTCGTTTGATCTTGTTTTTTACCGCATCCGCAGAATAAAACAATAGTCAATATCATTATTGCAAACAGTTTTTTAAACATTTATTTTTAACCTCTTTTTATCAATAATACCTTACAATATTCATAAGTCAAAAGGGTAAATTTATGTTATAATACATTTATGAAAACAATCGTTTTAACAGGAATGATGGGAAGCGGAAAAACAACAATCGGAAAACTTTTGAGTAAAAAGTTTAACCTTGAATTTGCCGATATTGATTCATATATTGAATCAAAAGAAAAAACAACAATCACAAAAATTTTTCAAACAAACGGTGAAAAATATTTCCGCGAACTTGAAGCTAAAACGATAAAAAAAATTTTCAAACACGAAAACCAAATCATATCACTTGGCGGAGGCGCATTTGAAAACACCAAAACAAGAGAATTTCTAAACAAAAATGCATTAACTGTTTACCTAAAAACAACACCTGAAATTATTTTTGACCGAATACAAAATGACACCACTCGCCCGTTATTATGTGGTAATATGAGTATAGAAAAAATAAAAGAAATTATAAAACTAAGAGAGAAAAACTACGAATCTGCACACTTTACAATCTCAACAGATAATAAAACATCAGAAGAAATTATTGAAGAAATTACAGGAGTTTTAGAATGATAAATTTATCGGTAAATATTAAAGGACTGGAGCTTAACTACCCGATTTACATAAATAATATTGATATCGAAAACCTGAAAAATGCAATTCTCAATGAAACAGATAATAAAAATTATATTGTTGTAATAAGCAAAAAAGTTCACAAAATTTACTCAAAAATTTTAGATTTTCCGAAAGACAAAACCCTTGTTATAACTGACGGAGAAAGGGAAAAGAATTACAAAAATTATCTCAAAATTTTAAACTTTGCACTAAAGAAAAAGCTAAAACGTGAAGATTCAATTATTGCAATCGGCGGAGGGGTAATCGGAGATTTAGCAGGATTTGCCGCATCAACTTACATGAGAGGAATAAATTTTATACAGGTTCCGACAACCTTATTAGCCTCAACCGACAGTTCTGTCGGGGGTAAAACCGCAATAAACACAAAATACGGTAAAAATCTTGTAGGTTCTTTTTACCAGCCAAAAGCTGTGTTTATTAACGTAAACTTTTTAAAAACACTTGATGAAAAACAATTCAAAAGCGGACTTGGAGAAGTTCTAAAATACGGATTCATAGAAAAAAGCTGCCGCCCTGAATTTGACGCACACTTAATTAATTTTTTAACCGAACATTACGAAAAAATATTAAATAAAGACACGCTTACACTAAAAGAACTTATAAAATTATGTATTGAACTAAAAATTGCAGTTGTGCAAAAAGATGAACACGAAAACGGGTTAAGAAAAATTCTTAATTACGGTCATACATACGGACACGTTATCGAAAACCTTACAAATTACAGAAAATATACCCACGGTCATTGCGTAATAGAAGGTATTTTGTTCGCACAAAAACTTGCACTTAAACTTAATCTTATTGATAAAGAATACAACTTTTTATGTGAAGATTTAATCAAAAAATTTGAATACAAACCACTGCAAAAATTTGATAAGAACAAGATTTTAAGCGTTATTACAAATGATAAAAAAGCAACAAACAAGCATATAAAATTCATACTCCCAACAAGTTATGCAACAGTTGGCACATTTGATTTTACAACTGAAGAAGTGAAAGAGTTTTTGACAGATTTAACATAGTTGCAACGTACATCCTTGTTATATTATAATACATTCAAGAACAGTAGCAAAAGGATACCAAGATAAATGAACTCAAAAGACCTCCCGAAATGCCCGATAGAAACAACGCTCAAAATGCTTGGCTGTAAATGGAAAGTACTTATTATCCGAGAGCTTTTAACCGGGACAAAACGTTTCTGCGAGCTTAAAAAAGGGTGTAAAGGGATTACTCAAAAAGTTTTAACCTCAAAACTTCGCGAACTTGAAGAATTGGAACTTTTAGAACGCAAAGTTTATGACCAAAACCCGCCAAAAGTTGAATACACTCTGACAGATGTCGGTTACAGTCTTTTGCCCGTGCTTGACGCTTTAAAATCCTGGGGAAAAGATTACAAAAAATATATTAAACTGCTTGAAAAAATGAAGGAGTAGGGGTAAATTTTCTGTCATTCCGGACTCCGATCCGGAATCTATTAATGTTAGTTTATCCCGTAAGGGAAAATTATTAGCATGGATAGCCCCTGAATCAGCTCTGCATACAGGCTCACTCAAAATTTTAAGATTCTGAATTTAATTCAAAATCTCGTACTGTTCAGAGTGCCAAACCTAGTTAAAATCGCTTTCTGCTACAACTGAGGCTATAAGTTCACCATAGCTGTTTACAGTGCCGTTTGTTTCTTCAACAATGTATCTCAAGCCTTTTTTACCTTCAATAGCTTGTTCTGCGCAATCCATTGCTTCATCCCAGTCTTTAAATTCACCGACTAAATTTTTTGATAATTCTGTCTTATCTGTTGATGTATAAACTTGAAACATAACATATCTCCTTTTTTCTTCATTCTAGCACAAAAAAGACCGAACAATTACACCTCAAGATGAGTATTTTTAATCGCCTTATTTATAGCATCTGCTTCATCGCTAAACAAAGAATCTTCTCCGATTTGAGAGATAATTTCCAAAGACTTAATCTGATTATAAACTTTTTCATTCGGAATAACCAAATACAACTTAATTTTCTGTTCCTGAAGCCTTACAATAATATCTTCGAGCGCAAAAATTGCAGACATATCAAGTTCTGAATTAGAAGTATAATTTAAAATAATATATTCAGTTTCAAGCATTTGATCAAAATGTGAAACAATCTGGGTTATAGACCCGAAGAAAAACTGCCCGTCAATATGTAAGATTCTTATCTTATAATGAGATTCACGTTCAACTTTTGTTTCATATTCCGAGTAAGCATCAGGCTGATATTTATTAACCTTAATATTAGTGTTATCAGCAACTCTTTTTGCATAAAGCAATGCTGCTAAAACAATACCCGTACCAAGTGCAAAAATAAGATTATAAAACACTGTTAACCCTAAAACAGTCAGTAAAACATACAAATCATCTTTCGGCGCATATTTTAAGACTTTTAAAACCTTCAAATCTAAAATATCATAACCGATTTTAATCAAAATTGCGGCAAGCACACAAATAGGAATCTGCGAAATAAATCCCGTAAACTTAAACAGAACAAAAGCCAGTATAAAAGCCGAAATTAAAGCCGCAACCTTTGTCGAAGCACCCGCCTTAACCGCCGCAACACTGCGCATTGTAGCAGCAGACCCGTACATTGAACCTGTTATTGCACAGAATAAATTCCCAATCCCTTGAGATGCAACAAGTCTTTTTGAATTATGTCTGACTTTTGTCAGTGAATCCATAATAATCCCCGTTAACAAACTTTCACTTGTCGTAATAAACGCCAAAGTCAAAGCAATAGGAACACTTTTGGTAATAATCGCAAGAGAAAAATGCGGAATATAAGCTTGAGGAAGACTAAACGTTACTCCCGCAACCTTTTCAACATCAAGTCCAAAATAATACGCCGCACCTGTCATACAAACAAGCGCCAAAAGTTGTACCGGAATAAATTTAGATATAATTTTCGGGGTAAAAAATAAGATCCCTAAAGTTGCTAACCCTAAAATTAATGCCTGCAAATTAATATTTAAAAATATTTCAGGATAATACAATAAAGCCTTAATGGTAGAAGAATGAGTAACCCCTCCAATCAAAGGTGGCAGTTGAAGAATAATAATTATCAGCCCGATTCCCGTCAAAAACCCTGAGATAACTGGATAAGGAACATATTTAATCATCCTCGGGATTTCAGTCAGAGAAATAACAATCTGAAACACTGCGGCAAGAACTAATATCGGAATAATATATTCTAAATTCCCGCCCGCACCACTAACAATTATTGCGGTGATAATCGCAGCAGGCCCTGTCGGTCCTGAAATTAACGGTAAATTACAACCTAAAATCCCTGCAACAAGTGATAAAATTATCGCGCCAAAAAGCCCTGCCAAAGCTCCCATGCCCGAAGCCACCCCAAAAGCTACAGCCTGCGGGAAAGCAATAATTGAGGCGATAATCGCCCCAAATAAGTCACCTTTTAATACGTTTAGTTTCTCTTTTAACATCACAGGTAACTTACAAACTTGCAAACTTCACCATAATTGATTTGAAAAACGGAAGTTTTTCACCCAACTGAATATCAGAAACTATAGGAAATTGAACTATAACTTCGTCAGGATTTTCAACAATATCGCTTTCCTGCAACTCAATATCTTCTGTTACATCAATATCTTTAAAATTGTTTCTTAATGCCTGAGCAATCATAGATTCTCCCCTTCTTATGTCTTTATTTTAGTATATAAGCACTGAAGGATTTTGGCATACTCCATTTGATGTAAATTATTTCAGTTGTTTTGCAATCTTTTTGAAATAATCCGTATTATTTTTAGCATAATGAGCACAACCGATACCGTTATATTGATTTGTAGAAGCAGGATTACAATAAGTCGCAGCAGAATATAACGTACCTGAACTTCCCATTGTACGAAGTTCACCGTCTACAAAATGAAAAGTAAACAAATCATATCCCCAACGATTCGGAGGATTCAAAAAACCGTTCAAATCAACATGAACAAAAACTCTTGCATTTGAAGGATTTTCAAACAATAAATTTGTTCCGTCGATTAAAACTAGCTGACCGTCATCAAAAACTTCGGTATAAGCTTTTGTTTTCCCGTCATAAGCCTTATAAGCTTTCGGACTGGTTTTAGTATAGCACTGAGGGTAAGCTTTCATGCCTTTTGCGTTAGTACCGCAATCTGCAAGAGTCTTAACATAACGGGAAAAAGTTTTATAAAATGAATCTAAACCGTAAGAAGTCGGATCAGTAGAAACATCTTCCGCTTCCATCTGACGAAAAGCTTGTTGAACAATAGAATAGGATTTCAAAAACTGAGAACGATAACGATGAGCTTTGTATGCAGTCATTAAACTTGGAATAGTAAGTGCTGCAACAACACCGATTATCCCGAGGGTAATTAATACTTCCGCAAGTGTAAACCCCTTTTTATTGTCATTCCGTGCCCCGACACGGAATCTATCAATGTTGATTTGTCCTGTTAGGATTTCTATTGACATTGATAGATGCTGAATCAAGTTCAGCATGACAGGACTTAAAAAAGCGCTCCGCGCTAAGCCGTAAGAGTTACCCCCCCCGAAATTTGAAGCCCTTGTTGAATTTTAGAGATATTACCAATTTCATTTACCCCTATAGCTTGATTTTTCATCTTTTCGCTCCTTTATACTTCATGCTAAAATTTTATCAATTTCTTCTATTTTTGTCAAATTTATGTTAAACTAAACTTATGATTGGAAGATATTCACGTGAAGAAATGGCAAAAATTTGGGATTTAAACTCCAAATTTGATTACTACTTGCAAGTAGAACTTGCAGTGTGCGACGCGTACGCACAGTTGGGAACAATCCCAACAGATGCGGCAAAACAAATAAGACAAAATGCAAAATTCTCAATTGAAAGAATTGACGAGATAGAAAAAGAAGTCAGACATGATGTTATCGCGTTTTTAACTTGCGTCAATGAAAGTTTGGGCGATTTAGGCAGATACGTTCACGTTGGCTTAACAAGCTCTGATGTAATTGACACGGCTTTTGCGCTTCAAATTAAAGACAGCGGAGAAATCATTCTTGAGGATTTGAATAAAACAATTAAAACACTCAAAGAACTTGCAAAAAAACACAAAAACACAATTTGTATCGGGCGTTCTCACGGAATCCACGCAGAAGTTATGACGTTTGGCGTAAAACTTTGCTCTTGGATTGATATTTTAGAAAGACAAAAAGATAATTTCTCTCACGCTTTAGAACAAATCAGAGTAGGACAAATTTCGGGGCCTGTCGGAACTTACAGTAACATTTCACCTGAAATCGAAGAAATTACCTGCAAAAATTTAGGCTTAAAACCTGCAAGGGTATCTACACAAATTATTGCAAGAGATTATCACGCATACTTTATGCAATCATTAGCCCTAATCGCAAGCGTAATCGAACAATTTGCAACAGAAATAAGACATCTTCAAAGAACAGAAGTTTTAGAATTGGAAGAAGGTTTCGGCAAAGGTCAAAAAGGATCATCTGCGATGCCTCATAAAAAGAATCCGGTCTTAAGCGAAAACCTTTGCGGACTGGCTCGTGTAGTACGTGCAAATTCTATTGCCGCATTAGAAAACATTCCGCTTTGGCACGAAAGAGATATTTCTCACTCATCTGCCGAACGTATAATATTCCCTGACAGCTTGATTTTAGTTGACTTTATGCTAAACAGATTTAATTCTGTTATGGAAAATATTGTCGTTCATGAAGATAATATGTTAAAAAACACTGACAAATTCGGCGGAATTGTATTTTCACAAAAAGTTCTTCTTTCTCTTACCGCAAAAGGCTTAACCAGAGAAGAATCTTACAGAATCGTTCAAAGAAACGCGCTTGATGCTTTCCAAAATAACGGCGATTTCCGTGCTAATTTGCTAAATGATAGTGAAGTAACAAACTTGTTATCATCTGATGAGATTGAACAAATTTTTGATAAACAGGCATTTTTACAAAACATTGAAACAATTTATTCAAGAGTTTTAGGCTAAAAAATCAGCTAAAATAACATTGCTTACCAGAACTCCGTTTGGCGTAAGCTTATATCCTTGCGGTGTTTTTTCAAGCAATTTTAAATTTTCATACTTATCCAAAATTTGTCCGTATTTACCCCCAAAATCAATCCCGTATTTTTGGTTAATATAACCGGTATCAATTCCGCTCATCATCCTGAATCCAAGAAAAATTTCCTCTTCAAGTTTGTCTTGTTCTGACAACAATTTTGACTCTTTTTTTTCAAACGGATTATCTAAATACTGTTCAAGTGTTTCAAAATTTGCATACCGAACACCGTTTTTATACCCGTGAGCACCAATCCCAAACCCGTAATACTCTTGATTTTTCCAATATGCAAGGTTATGTTTTGAATTAAACCCCGCGCAAGAAAAATTACTAACTTCATAATGCTCAAACCCGAGTCCTGTCAAAAATTCTACTGCCGCCAAATACATATCAGCCTGCTCATCATCATCCGGAAGATTTTCAGGCATATTATCATAGAAATAAGAACCTTCTTCGATTTTTAATCCGTAAAGCGAAATATGCTGAACCCCAAGATTAATCCCGCGCCGCAAGTCTTCCAAAAACATATCCAATGTCTGATTTGGAAGCCCGTAAATAAAATCAAGACTAATATTTTTAAACCCTGCTTTTTTCGCATTATCAACAACTTCAACAACCTGAGCACTATTATGTCTGCGGTTTATTTGTTTTAAAATCTCATTATTAAATGTCTGGCACCCGAAACTTATCCGATTTATTCCTAAATCATAAAGCCCTCTTAAATAATCATAGCTTACATCATCAGGGTTTAATTCAGATGTTACCTCTGTTGAATCATTGATTTTAAACCTCTTCAACAAATTACCAAACTCGCTGATTTCAAGTAATGAAGGGGTTCCTCCGCCAAAATACAAGGTATTTAAAACTTCATCTTCGTAAAAATAATTAATTTCTTTAGCCAGAGTTTTTAAATAATCTTTTTTCGCCCCGAGTTTAGCAAAAGATATAAACGAGCAATATCCGCATTTTGATTTGCAAAACGGTATATGAATATAAGCACTTTTTACCATAGGAAAATTATATAATAAAAACCGATTTAATAATGTTCATCATCAAAAATTTTAAAATCTTGAGGACAGTTTTTCTCAATATTATAAAACAATTCAGACATTGTCCAACCGAAAGCTTCTGCTATTTTTTTGAGCGTAACAAGCTGCGCTTCATTTTCTCCGCGCTCAATCCTTGTCAGGGTAGATTTTGGAATATCGTTTTCATAAGCAAAAAGTATAGTGCTTTTTCCCGTATTTTCAACCCGTAATTTTCTTATAGCTTCTCCCACAAATTTACAATAAAGCTTTTCTTTATCGTTCATTAAAAAATCCTTCAAATTAATGACCCATATATGGGATTTTAGTGTAATATAGAAATTAATACGGCTCATATTCGGGTCAGATAGGAGAAAAGATGAAGAAAGCTTTTACTTTAGCAGAAGTTTTAATTACACTCGGTATAATCGGGGTTGTCGCAGCAATCACTATACCTTCACTTATTACAAAAATCAATGACCGACAAAACATTGTCCGTTGGAGAAAAACTTATTCGGTAGTTAACGATGCATTTAAACGGGTAGTAGGAAGAGATGTGCCGGTTTGTGCTTTTTCAGGCTGCAGAGCAATGGGACCGCAAATAAATAACGCGAATTATAGTGACTTTTATTTTTCTAATGATTTTTTAGAAGCATTTATAGAAGAATTAAAACCAATGGATATGTGCTATAATCAGGCGGAACCAAAATGCAGTACCAAAATCTGGACTAATTTAAAAAACGGCAGCTATCATCTTTTAAACAAACCCAAAATAAGCGTTGCTTACTACAACTGGTATATTGCCAGATTTTTATTAAAAGACGGAAGTGTTGTGTATATGAGCGGTTCACATGGCGGACCGTGGTTATCAGTTGATGTTAACGGTCCAAATAACGGTCCTAATCAAGTCGGAAGAGATATGTTTATTATAAAAGTTTTTGAAGACAAAATCCTGCCAATGGGAGCACAAGGGACATTTAATCCCGCATACAACGGTGAAAAATGCTTATGTGGAGAGCAATTCGGTCTACAAATCGCTAATCCTTATTTCGCAGGAGAAGGCGGAAAACGTGAAGTAATTTCCGGAGGCTGCTGCAGTGATTATTACATCAAAAATAATAAATAACTTTTCTTTATTATATGGAGTATACCTATGGATATCACATCAAAAAGCGACAATAACATGAACTGAGACCTTAAAACTGAACAAACAAAAAAGTCGGTTTTGGGGTTTTAATATATAAAGAATTTTACAACAAACTATAAAGTTTTCATATATTTAAACATTTGTCGAATTTTCGTATCACTCATGTGCAAAATTTGACTTTGAATATTTCCGCGAATAATATCCACATCATCCAAATAGTCATATACAAAAAAATCTGACAATTCAACATTAAGCACATTTGCTATTTTTTCAAGAGTAACCAAAGTTGGGAAATTTCTACCTGATTCAATAACACTAATAGTATTTTGTTCCATTTCAATTTGCTCAGCAACCTGTTCCTGAGTTAAACCGGCACTCTTGCGCAATTCTTTTATTCGTTTTCCCAGCTTCTTTTTATTATCCATATTTTAATAATACAATTTAACACAAGCATTTTCTATTGAAATAATTTAATGTTTTATAGTAAAAACATTGAATTATTTAATTAATAATGATATGATTTATGAAAAACAAGATTTTTAATAAATATATTTAATAGGAGCAAAATACATGAAGAAGAACTGCGCATTTACATTATCAGAAGTTTTAATTACTTTAGGTATTATCGGAGTTGTTGCCGCGATAACTATACCTAATCTTATAGCAAACTATCAGAAACGAAGTGCTATAACAAATTTAAAACATATTCATGCGCAGCTTACACAAGCTATAAAATTATCAGAATACGAAAACGGTCCGGTCGAAGGATGGAATATATATAATCCGGGAGAATTAGGTCAGATTTGGAGTAAAACTGTATTAGAATATATACAACCATATTTAAAAGGCTCAAAAATTGATTATAGTTATGACGCCTGTATGTTAAATAATAAAACATATAATATAAAAAATTTTAAAGGTCAAAAATTTTGCGGATCAATTAGCCAATACCGGCTAATCACAATGACTGGAGCTGTAATTTCTGTAGGTCATGTCAATTGGGGCAACCCTTATATATTTCTTGAAGTTGATTATAATGGGCTTAGCGGTCCAAATATTACCGGCAAAGATGTGTTTTATTTTCATTTAGCAAAATCAGGAAATCTGGACGGATACAATTTTGCAAATAAATCACGAGAAGAAATTCTTAAATCAAACTGTTGTAAAACATGTTCCGGTACTAATGGCGAATGTCTTGCAGTTATAATGAAAGATAATTGGGAAATTCGTAAAGACTACCCATGGTAAAATTTTATGATATGATATACCTATGGATATCACATCAAAAAGCAATAATACATTAGAATTTAACAAAATTAAAGAAGAACTTTCAGGATTTGCAAAATTTGAACAAAGTAAAAAACTTTGTCTGCGACTGAATGCGCAAAACAATATTGAAAAAATTCAACAACAGCTTCAACTGACACGCGAAGCAAAATTTATTTTAGACCACGCAAAAGACACCCCGACAGAATACATTGCAGATATTCAGAAACTAAAAAACAACTGCGCAATATCATATTTAATGGAAGAAGAATTAAATGACATTGCCAAAACAATGAAATCATCAAGACTTTTAAAAAGATTCATCACGGATAATTCAGACGATGATTTTATAATAAAAGATTTAGCATCTAAACTTGTATCAGATAAAGAACTTGAAGACCGTATTTTTGATACATTTGATGAAAGTTTACGCATAAAACAAAATGCAACACCTGAATTAAAAGGACTTTATTCATCATTAAAAGACACCGAACAAAATATTCGCGACCAAATTCAGACACTTTTGAATAATCCGAATTTTTCAAAATATCTTCAAGATAACATCTACACCCAGCGAGATGACAGAATCGTATTTCAGGTAATGGCTTCAAATAAGACAAAAGTTCCGGGGATTGTGCATGATGTATCATCTTCTGCCAAAACATTTTACATAGAACCCGCACAGCTTGTACCTTTAAATAACAAAGTTCGCGAGGTTAAATCAAAAATTCACGCAGAATGTATAAAAATCCTTGTAGAATTAACAAATTTAGTAAAAGAACATATGACGGAACTTGAAATTTGCGAAAAAATAATGTCCGAAATAGATTTTCATTTTGCAAAAGCAAGGTATGCCGTAAAACTTCACGCCTCAGAGCCGGAATTAACTCAAGACAAATATATTTATTTTGAAAATATGAAACACCCTCTTTTGTTAAAAGTAACAGAAGATGTTGTTTCAAACAATTTTGAAATCGGCAAAGATTACAAATCAGTAATTATAACAGGTTCAAACACAGGCGGAAAAACCGTAACCCTTAAAACTATCGGATTATTTATACTAATGGCAAAATCAGGAATGTTTCTGCCTTGTACGCATGCAAAACTTTATCCGTTCAAAAAAGTTTTTGCAGACATCGGAGATTCTCAAAGCATCTTACAAAGTTTATCGACATTTTCATCTCACATGACAAATATAATCGAAATTCTTAAAGAAAGTGATAATGAAACATTTGTACTGTTAGATGAAATCTGCGCGGGAACAGACCCTGTTGAAGGCGCCGTTTTAGCTCAAGGGATACTGGAAAAACTTGCGCAAAAACATGTTACAAGCGTTATAACAACTCACTACGGAGAATTAAAAGCCCTTGAATATACAAACAACTTCTTTAAAAATGCCTCCGTTGAATTTAATACAGAAACCCTAAAACCGACCTATAAACTTCTAATCGGTATCCCGGGGTTAAGTAACGCAATTTCTATCGCGTCAAACTTAGGACTTGATAAAGATATCGTAGACAAAGTTAAAACAACACTCGTAACCCAGAAAGACCCGACAGTTGCAGTTGTTGAAAAATTACAAGAAACTCATCAGGAACTTTCCAAAAACCTTGAACAAGCGCAAGAATTAAAAGAGTCTTCACTGGAAATTAAAAAAGAATACGAAGAAAACCTTAATAAGGTCAAAAAAGATAAAACAAAAACCCTGAAAAATATAAAAAACAAATTTGACGCAGAAATTATGGAAGCCCGCGGAGAAATCAAACAAATTTTAGACGAACTTCGCAAAGAAAAATCAGAAAAAATTGCCCGCAGAGCATACTCACGTCTTGCAAAACTTGAAGACGGATTCCGTGATGAAGTTAATAAATTTTCAGAAAAACAACAATACCTTGAAATTGATTGGGATAAGGTTGTCGTAGGTGATGTTGTAATGCTTAAAAATATGCACCAAAAAGTAACCGTTTTAACGCTTCCTGATAAAAACAAGCGTGTATTTGTAGATATGGGCAGTATGAAAATGAAAGTCAAGAAAGATGAACTTGCGGTACTTGATGAAAATTACAAAGCACCGAAAAAAGTTCAAATTCCGGGAACTTCGTTTAAGAAATTTGAACTTAGAAGAATGGCAATGTCGCAAACGCTTGACCTTCGCGGCTACCGTGTTGAAGATGCGCTTGATGAGGTTGAAAGCTACCTTGATCAGGCAAGTCTTGCAAACCTGACACCTGTATATATAATTCACGGACATGGTACGGGTGCCTTAAAACAGGCTGTAAGAGATTTCCTCAAAACTTCACCTTACGTTGCCAAATTCCGCCCCGGGGAAGACTCCGAAGGCGGGGATGGTGTGAGCGTTGTTGATATTAATTAATTATTTGACATTTTTTATAACCCACTTAAAATAATCTGTCCGGATCTTAGCCTTGTGTGCGCAAGCTATACCGTTCATCCCGTCAGATGAAGATAGACTGCAATATTTTTCCAAATCATTATAAGTTGTTTCAATATCACCCATTGTCCTTAATTCGCCGTTTATAAATTCAAACGTAAATAAATCATACCCTAAACGGTTAGGAGGAGTAGTTGAGCCGTTAATATCAACAAATACCCAAACATGATTACCTCCGTTAGGATTTTCAATAGCAAGCCATGTTCCGTCAGGCAATACGAGCTGACCGTCATCAAACAGACCCCAACCTAATCCACCCTGACCTTTAATTAATTTATACGGATTTTTATAATAAATCTTTGATCCTAAACACGGATACTCATTTTTTGTATTACTATAAACACCGCACTCCTGAACACCTTTTAAATAAACTTTAAAAGCATTATAAAAAGAACCCATTTGCCCCTGATAAGAACTTATATCAGTAGAAATATCATCGGCTTCCATTTGCCTGAAAACCTGCTGAATAGTAGAATAGGATTTCAAAAACTGAGAACGCATTCTGGCTGCTTTATGAGCAGTCATTAAACCGGGGATAGTAATAGCAGCAACAACACCAATTATGCCAAGGGTAATTAAAACTTCCGCTAGAGTAAACCCCTTTTTATTGTCATTCCGTGCCCCGACACGGAATCTATCAATGTTGATTTGTCCTGTTAGGATTTCTATTGACATTGATAGATGCTGAATCAAGTTCAGCATGACAGGACTTAAAAAAGCGCTCCGCGCTAAGCAATAAGAGTTACCCCCCCCCGCAATCCTAATTTATGTCTATTTCTTAACATCTTTGCCTCCTTTTGACTTACCCAATATAACATTTTTTCTATCAATTTGCAATAATATGCTTGACAAACTGTTAGGCATGCCTTACAATTAATCCGTAAAGATTTTACGAGGTTTTTATTATGTCTACAAAAACTCTGACTTCGGGACTTGAAGATTATTTAGAAGAGATTTATATAGCTCACCTTAATGATACACCCCTAAAAGGTGCCGAATTAGCCAGAAAATTGAATATCTCAAGAGCCTCCGTATCTGAAGCTTTATCCAGACTTGTAAAAAAAGAACTTATAAAATACAACAGTTATGAAGCAATTTCATTAACAAAAACCGGTATTGAAGAAGCTAAAAAAGTATATGATAAACATTACACAATAAAAGACTTTTTTGAAACAGTACTTGATGTTTACTCTGCAGAAGCAGGTGAAAACGCCTGTAAAATTGAACACATAGTTTCACAAAATATACTGGATAGAATGACTTTATTTACAGAATTTTGTCAAAAAAACAAAGAGATTACAGAAAATTTTAAAAAGGAAATACACAAACAATGATAAAAGTATCATCAATAGGAAAATTCTTAGATCAACCCCTATTAACAGCCAATATAAACAGAAGCGTACCCGCAATTTTAACAACTGCAAGCTTGATTGTTACAGGAAACCAAATAAAACAAGCCCCGGAAGGTAAAAAAACAAAAGCAGGCTTAAAATCAGCAATAATACTTGGTACAACTATATTTTCAGCAATAAAAGCACCAAAAATTGCAGCAGCAATAACAAAAAGAGTAAATTCAAAAACAGTCAAAGAAATTAAAAAAGATAACACAGAAATAATTTCTGAATATCTTTCACATAACACCGTTAACGACAATATCGGAAAACTGTTAAATAAAGCAAAAACAAAGATTTTATCATTAAAAGAAATTGATATTTTAAACCAAAATGCGGATAAAAAACTTGTTAATAAACTAATTCCGCCACCTGATAATATTAAAGCAAAAGATATTTTTAAAGAAATCGGCTGGCTTTCAATATATGGTGCCGTACCTGTTGCTGGTGGAATAACAGGCGGAGTGATCGCAGACAGATTAACCGAAAAAAACTGGAAAGACAGGATTCCTAATAAAATTAACGAAGGAATTTATCAATACCTTGCAAACATTTTCTTATGTAACATCGGCGCAGGATTAGCTCTTGGAGCATTAGAAAAAATGAATATAAAATCAAAATCAGCAAGATGTCTTGGTATGGTTGGCGGAATCCTTACAACAGGCGTAATCGGCGGAAGCGTTATGGCAAATTACATAGGAAATAAACTTATTAATCCGCTTGTATCAAAAAAATATCAAAATAAAGAATACAGAACACCTGAACTGCTTGATTTAAGTCTTCACGCAGATGATATAGCAACCGTGTCACTTTTATCAGGGCTAAAATGGATTGAACCTTCATTACCGTTATTATATTCAGTTTCAGGTTATCGTGCGGGGATAGGCTATCGTAACCACGACAAACATTCCCATCACGAAAAACAAGCTCATTTTTTACGAAACAAGTGTTAGGTATAGCTAACACTACACCTTATTTTACATTTACAAACCAACTGTACACTAAGGGGTGAAGCCTAACTTTCACTCCTTTTATTTTTGTACAATATATTTTGAAGGTAGAAAATCAACAACCCGTTTTATATCTTCACCAAAACGTTCAAATTGATTAGAATTACAAACGACTCTGCCTTTAACAGTATTTAAACTTGGCGGAAACTCAGTTATACGAGATGTATAAAGGTTATTTTTATTATGATTTAATACAAAATTACCATTTATAACTTCAACATTTCGCAGTAATACATCTTCATTAATACCAAACATAGAATAAGGAATAGCAAGTCCTTTTTCAGAATTCATCAAGTAAGACGGACGATAACCCGGAATTTCCAACTTGCCGTTTGGTAAAACTTTTACTTGGACTCCCAGATGTTTAAACATCGCAACATCATCTTGTTCTTTTATTGATTTTGCAAACGATTTTTTCGTTAAAGGATCTACTTCATTTAACTTCTCACTGATAAACAAGGCAACTTCTGCCTTTGGACCTTCATCAACTATTCGGGTATGACATTTTAAATTTGAATCTTCAATAAAAGATTTAATCTCATCAACCAGAGCAAGCGGAACAATATTATCATTTACCACCCCTTGAATTTGGTCAATTTTACCTTTTGAAGATGCCATACCGACTAAGGGTTCCCAAAGATTGAATTTATCTCTCGATAAATAAATATAAAAATCACCATCTAATAATGCATCTTCAGCCTTATCTACACTTGAACGTGTACACCAGTTTTTACAACTCAGAATTTCCAATCTTGCAATATTTTTATCTTTATTGGCTTTATCATGTTTAATTGAAGGAATTTTTACCCAGACTTCGTCGTTATTAGATAATCCCATATCCATTAAAAGATTATCTCGTAATCTGTGAGTATACATATCCAAAAATGAAGGGGAAGCACAACGAACTGCTCTGTCTTTAGGTTTAATTTCTTCAAAACCTTCAATTGTTTCTAATAATGCTTTTTCATTAAACGGAACAGGAATATGACGGTTATTTTCTTTTAATTCACTGGTTACAGCGTTCCAAATAACTAATTTTAAGGCATTATTATTTTTTATTTTCTTAACTAATGCGTCATTATAACCGCCAAACATCGCATCAACTTTCTCAGGATTTTCTAAAAAGTTTTGCCAATCATTCATTCTTGCAACTCTGGCTTGATTAATCTTTTCGACAGAACCTTCCCTGATATCTTGCGGAATATAATTTTTCCATTTAATTTTTTCATGTAATGTCATAGGATAAGGTAAAAATATTTTGTCCTCGTCAAACAATTTGTCAACTGTCGCAGTTATATTATTTGAAGATAACATCCCGCCGTTTACTCCGTACTTTTTAGACTTGGCTTCAAGAATACCTGCTGCCAAGTATTCAAAAACATTACCATACTGGGATGCTTCTGATCTTCCTGTAAATGTAAAAGTATCCACAGCAGATTTTGCTTTAATATAGGTACGATTTTGAATATTTTTATTTGGTAAAATCGTATTAAATTGAGTTTTTGCAGGGGCAAAATTAATATTAAAATACATATATTTTTCCTTTATTTTATCGATATTAAAACTCTTAAAAATTTTTTTTGACAAAAGATTAACAAATTTTAATATAAAACTTAGCAAAAATAATTTTCTCAAGGTTTAAGATAAAAAAGGAGTAAAAATGAACAATATTAATTTCACATCAACATACCGAATACCAATAACACAAGCCGGAGCAAATCCTGCTAAAAAGGACAAATTAAGAGAGCTTGTAGAACCTTACCCGAACAAACTTGTCAGTAAAAACAACTCGGGAACAGTAAGATTATCAATACCAGATAAAGAAGATTCCAAGTTTACCAGACAATTAAAATCAATAGGTTATAAAGTTTTCCAAGTCTTTGAAGGCGAAGATGTCAGAAGAGGAAAACTTGATGAATATATAAAAGATAAATTGGCACTGGGAGAATATACTCAAATAGGCAAACAGAAAAAACGTCTTTCAAATGCTGCCAAACAAAAAAGATATGCCAAAATTGCAGAAAAAGAAAGAGCAGAAGAAGCAAGAATTATCGCAGAAGCAATTGAAGAAGTAAAAAAAGCAAAGCAAGAAGGAAGAAAAGTTAATTATCCTGAATTTGACCCTTACGATACAAACTTTGACTTTGACGAATTTGAAATAAAATAAAAAAAACGGGTTTAATAACCCGTTTTTTTATTATTCGTGTAAAACAACTTTTCCTGAGGATAAGGTTTCACCAACATTTATAACCCTTTGATTTGAACTTCCGACCCAGTGAAGATTATTATCATTTAACTCTTTTACAAATCTTCCGTCAGCCAGAACATCAAAATATTGAACTCCGTCTTCATTCATAACATCTTCCCATAAAAAGCCTGTATATGCCCAAACAGTTTTATTAGGATAAAGTTCTTTGCATTTTTTTGCCAGCCTGAAAACTTCCGAACGATTAAACGGATGTAATGGGTCTCCGCCGCTAAATGTAATACCAGAGCAATGAGGTTTTGCTAAAGCTTCAAACAATTCTTCTTCAGCCGCCTCATCAAACGGCAGTCCTCCTGCCAAATCCCAAGTAATCGGATTTTGACAACCGTCGCAGTGATGTGTGCAACCTGCCACCCACAACACAACTCTAAGTCCGTCGCCGTTTAACATATCATCTTTTGTTATATTATGATAATTCATTTTCTACCTTATCCCCTATAATAAACCGGCTTCCGCCTGCGCCTCGCATTAAACGCCGCCGTTCGTGCTTGCGCGCCAAAGCGCGGTTTGCCGCGTCGCGCACTCAACTCTCCGATTGCTTCGCAATCTCCGCGGCTCTGCTCGGCTTGCTACATGCTGATTCTGTCTTTAATTTCTTCCATTTTAGCTTCGTTAAGACGTGTATCGCCATTAACTCTTGAATATGAAAGATAACCGTTCATTCTGTCAATTTTTGTAAGGTTTTTACTACCGCATTTCGGGCAAACATCCATTGATAATTCTTGGTGTCCGCAATCATCACAGTATGCTAATGATAAATTCACACCTTCATAAAAACCTTTTTCCATTGCACGGTTCAATAAAGTTTCAACAGCCTCTTTATTGTATGAAATAGGATATTTTACATACTGAATTTTACCACCGTTGAATAAATCCCAGAATCTGTTTTCCAAATCTTGTTTTTCAATCGGTGAAATATCTTCTGCAACATGGCAGTGAAAACTGTTAGAAACATATCCTCTGTCTGACACTTTGCTTTTTATCCCGAAAAGTTTTCTGAATTGTTTAACCTGTAAACCGCAAAGATTTTCGGCAGGAGTACCGTAAATTGCATAAAGATTTCCGTCTTCTTCTTTATATTGATTTACTTTGGCATTAATATATTTCATTACTTCAAGAGCAAATTCACCGTCTTCAACAAGAGATTTTCCGTTATAAAGTTCTTGCAATTCATTCAAAGCAGTAATACCGAATGATGCTGTTGCTGATTTTAATAACGGTTTAATCTTATCAGAAGGTTTCAAATGTCCGCCGTAGAAACCGCCTTCACAATAAGCAAGAGGGTTAACTGAGGCTTTCATTTCTCCTAAATATTCATAAGTTCTGATGTGAATTTTTCTGATAAGTTCCATGTAGAAATCAAGAACTTCATAGAAATCTTTGCTTTCTTGTCTTGCTTTAGCAAGAATCATAGGCAAGTGAAGACTAACCGCACCGATATTGAATCTTCCGACAAAAATCGGTTGGTCATTTTCATCAGCAGGTTTCATACCGCCTCTTTCAAACCAAGGTGATAGAAATGCTCTGCAGCCCATTGGAGAAATAACTTTTTTGTATTTTTTGTAAATACTTGCAACGTATCCGTCACCTGTTAATGATAACCAATCCGGATACATAGTTTTTCTTGAGCATTCAACGCCTGCTTCAAATACATCATGCAGAACTCCGCCTTCGCCGTGAAGTTCTTTATCGTATAAGAATACGATTTTAGGGAATAAAACAGGTTTTTTATTTTCTTTTTTACCTTGACCTTTTGCGTGGATTCTAAGCATAGTCATAGATGCCATTTTTTCAAATTCACCTGTACCAAGTCCCATAGTCATTGTAATAAACGGATAATCACCGCGAGATGACGCTACGGTATTAAACTTGTATTCCCAACCTTGGAAACCTTGTTCAAAATCATTTTGAACATCATTTAAAGCTTCTTCTCTGGCTTTTTCAAAGGATAAGCCCATACAAATATATCTGTCATATTGTTTTTCATAAGATTTTTCGGCATAAGGAGCCAAGATTTTATCAACTTCCGGAACTGTAAAACCACCGTACTGTTGACTTGCTGCTGCCATTACGATATCACCGATAACATCAAAAGCTACATCCAGGGTTTTTGGTTCATTGTACCAAAGATTACCCATTTCAAATCCGCCTTTTAAAACTTCGCCTACATTAAACAGACAGCAGTTCATAGTATCACGACGAGCTGACATATCGTGGATATAGATATAACCTTCTCTGATTGCTTGCAAATCATCTACTGTTAAAAAGAATTTTTTGTATAATTCTTTATTTAATTGATTAAAAATCAATGAACGTTTTGTTGAAACTAAAGCAGAATCAGAGTTTGAATTTTCTTTATCTCCGATGTACATAATTTTTTGGCTTTCTTGATAAACTTTATCAAGCATAGCAACGAAATCTGTTTTATAGTTTCTGTAATTTCTGTAACTTCTTGCAACAGAAGGATTAATGCTTTCTAAAGCACTTTCAACAATATTATGAATTTCCCAGATAGAAATATCATTTTTTTGTAAATCATTAACATTTTTGTTAACGAAATCGCAAATTCTTTTTAAATCATCTTCACTAAAAGTAATAAGCATACGAGTAGCTGATTTTTTAACGGCTTCAATAACTTTTTGAACGTTAAATTTTTCTTTTGTACCGTCTTTTTTGATAATACAAACATTATCTAATTTTGAAGCACTTTCAACAACTTGTTTAGCAAACATAGCATTAGATTCATGTACTCTCTTTATTGCATCTGATACGTGGGCAGATGTTATATCAACTACATTTTCTTGTCCGTTTTTGTTAACCGCATTTTGCATAATATAATCTCCTCCGTCATGCAAAGGCATGTTTCTCTTCCGATTCTTAAGCCCTTACATTGCTGACCTTATAAGGATTTTCACCTTTGTTCTTTCCCATAATCTTTATTAAACTATTCTATCACAAAATGCATTAAATATTAATAGGAATTATAAAAATTTGCATCCTCAGATTGATAAATTTTGTAATGTTTTGAAACATTTCTACATCCTTTTACCGAAGACACAACTCCTACAAGAGTCATGGTTAACTCAAGATTTTAATCAAAATATTAAATCATGATAAGAAGGATTAACATTTGTAAAATTTACACTTATTATATTAACTTATGTAATTAATTCAAAAAATTCTTTACCTTTTTTGCAAATCGGGCAAACATACGTATCAGGCTCATTTTCAAGATTTCCTTCATATATGTAGCCGCAAATTTTACATTTATATGCAATATCTGATTTGGCATGCTCTTCTATGTATGTCGGAGCAGATTTTGGACTTTTTCCTTTTTTAACGGCATGGTAATAAGCATAAGTCATGGGAATTTGTTCATGCAAAATTTCACCATTAGTAATCCTGCCTAAAAATACCGTATGAGTTTCCGTTTCCATTTTATCAATAAGCTCACAAACAATGTATCCTACAGAATTTTCAATAACATCAATTCCGTCAACTTTAACAGTTTTAAACCCGCTAAATTTATCAACCTCATGCCCTGTTTGGAAACCAAATACAGGAATTACATTGTCATCACTGTCTACTCCTAAAACAGATATTGCAAAGCGTTTGTATTTGTTTATACATTCATTTGTATAATTTTTATGATTAATACTGACTGCAACCGTGTCATATGATATTTGCATTAAACTATTTGCAATACATCCTGTTGATTTTTCACCGTCAGGCGTTGAAATTACGTAAACCCCGTATGATAAACTTTTTAAAATATTGATATTCATAAATTTATGCTAACATTTATTTTAAAGTTATGCATTATACAAAAAGATGAGATTTTAATCTATTTTATCAAACTTAATTTCATACCCAAGAACTTGGGCAATATAAAGAACCTCGTTATAAGAAATCGAACCTCTGCTTAAACGATGAGAAAAGCTTTGCAAAGAATACCTCTTTCCGGAAACTTTTTCCAACTCAACAACAAGGTCTTTCATTTTAACACCTTCTTGCGCGAGTAATGCCTTAACCTGTTCTCTTACTAACATTTTCATACAATTATTATTTCTTTTTAACAAACTGAAGCTCATATCCCAGGATATCCGCTATCAATTTCGCTTCTTTATACTTTAAATTTTCAGTTGATAATTTTTGAGAAAAACTTGAATCCGAATACTTTTTATCACTGCATATATTTAATTCTTGAACAAGTTCTTTCTGTGTCCATCCTGCCTTGGTAATTATACTTTTTATATCTTCTCTGGTACCCATAATTCCTCTTTTTATATATATTGACATAATTTAATATATTTGGTAACATTTTTATAAATATCTAAAATTATTTAGCATTAACTAAAATATATCGTAATATATTTAACAAAGGAGAACAAATGGACGAAAAGATGCAAAAAATTCATAAACTTGCTAATACCCTTTACAGCACAACACTGCTGCTTGATTGCTACTGCTCAAATAATGACGCGGAAGATATTTACAGAATAAAAGGCGCAACAGGTCTAATCTGCGACACCGCAGATTCATTATTATTTGAAATTGAAAAAGAATAAACTAAAAGGCGCGGCGGGAAATCCCGCCGCGCCTTTTAATATAAAAAATTAATTTACTCAGAAATTCTTCCCGGAACTACAACTCCACCTTTTAAATTCTTTTTATAAAATTCTACGTGCGGTTGAAGTACGCTGTCAAAAACTTCAGGAAGAGCTTTTCCGCTCATAACGCATTCAACGATTTCTTGGTAAACTGTTGCAAATGCTCTTAATTGAGTCATTGCACCAGCTGCAGATGCTGTCAAACCTAAAGTTGAAGTTTCAACTTCTTCTTTAAAGAACGCGCCTGTAATTTCATAAGATTTTGTTAATGCTTCAATATAACTTTGCGCATTTTCTCTGCAAACACCGTTATCTACAGGAACAGTTAATGCAAAAACTAATTTATTTGCAGGGTTAAAATGAGCTTCTGCTGAGTGGTGCATCGCATCAGGAACTTTAGCAACCTGTTTTAATGTATCTTTAACTGATTCATTCTGCATTTGAGCATGCCAGTAAACAGTGTTTTCAAACATTGAACCCATATATTGATGAACTGAAGCGCTGATTCCGTTCATTTTAGCATCAGCCCAGAAGATACCTTCTTTTAGGGCGTCATTTATTTCTAAATCATCTGACAACGATTGTTCAGAAACTTCTTGAGCTGCGTTTAATAAAGAAACCATATCAGCTTTTGAAAGTCCTGCCCAAATTAATGTAAATAAAGCATGATCATCAAATGCTGAGAATCTTCCACCTACATCATCATGAATAAATAAATCGCCTAACCAGCCTTGTTCATTTGAAGTTCTGCGTAATTCACTTTTTTCAGCGTTTCCGTCGGTTACTGCAATAAAGTGTTTTGATGCTGATTTTTCAGCTTCTTCTTTTGTTTGCCCTTTTGACATGTAAGAATCAATCAACATTTGTTGGATTCTTAAAAATCCGTCTTTAGTTTCAAAAGTTGAACCTGATTTTGAAGCTATCATGTAGTTTGAAGAAGTTACATCACCTAACTTTGTGATAAATCTTTCCCAGCTGATAGAATCAACGTCAGAATAAAATGCAACACTTTCGCCGCAAAGGTTCAAACCGTTAATACCAAGCATATGTTCAACGGTATGTTTTGAACCGCCGATACCCATAACGCTTAATCTTGAAGCTCCTGTTTGAGATTTGAAGCTTTCAACCATTGAATAAAGTTCGTCAACTCTTTTTAGTTGTTCAGACGGCAAATTAACCCAGTTTAAAAAATAACCCGGTTTGTTAGCTCTTGCGCTAAATTCTTTTACAAATTCAGATGTTTTTGATGAATATTTTGAGAAATCTACACCTGAAAAACTTGTTTTTACTGATGAATTTTTTGTCAACATTATGTTCTCCTTTTTTTGTACGGTTTTCTACATTGTAATATAAAAAAGATTTACATGCTATAATAACTCTATGGAAAACAAACAAAAAATCGCGGCAGTAGCATTATCAGGCGGAATAGACAGTTCTGTTACAGCACTTTTATTGCAGCAAAAAGGTTACAAGGTTATAGGGATTACCGGCAAAATGGTAAACACTCCTTCTGCTGAGTTGGTTTGTCAAAACGCCAAAAAGGTTGCAGATAAACTCGGTATCGAGCACTACGTTTTAGATGTTTGTGACAAATTTCAAAAATGTGTTATAGATAATTTTGAATCCACTTACAAAAACGGTGGAACCCCAAACCCTTGTATAATTTGTAACCAATTTATAAAATGGGGCGAAATTTTTGATTACGCAATAAATGAACTTGGCGCCGACATTTTTGCCACAGGACATTACGCAGACATAAGACTTGTTGACGGTGTTTATAAACTTTACCCTGCTAAAGATGAACATAAAGACCAATTATATTTTCTTTACAGATTAGGTCAAAAACAACTGTCAAAAACTGTTTTCCCGCTGTATGAATATGATAAATCGCAAGTTCGTCAGCTTGCAATTGATTTTGATTTACCTCCAAAATCATCTAAAGAAAGTCAGGATATTTGTTTTATCCAAAAACCGACAACGACAAAATCCTATCTGAAAGAAAAATTCGGCGAACAAAAAGGCGATTTTATAGAAATTCCGACAGGTAAAAAACTGGGAACCCACACGGGACATTACCAATACACAATCGGGCAAAGGAAAGGGATTGGAATCGCTGCACCTTATCCGTTATATGTAATTGATATTGATGCAGAGAAAAATATTGTATACTTAGGCAAACGTGAAGATGATTTTAAAACCCGCTTGGCAATCGAAGATTTGAATTTTTCATACCCGATTGAGCAAAAAGAATTTGATGCTATGGTAAAAATCCGCTACAACATGAACGCTAAAAAAGCTCACGTTGAAATAATTGATGATAAAGCAGAAATCACATTTTACGAACCCGTTAATTCAATAACTACAGGTCAAGCTGGCGTAATTTATAATCTTGAAGACGGTCATTTAATAATGGGCGGACGAGTAATATAGCAAAAAATATTTTTACTGCCATTATAAAATATATGACAAAAATTACCCCATTAATAAAAAATATTGCCCCTAATGATTTAAGACAGGTTTGTTCATTCACCACCAGGAATGACCTGCTTGGGGAAATAACAACTTCGACAAGAGTTTATAATGACGGTTTTAACAGACTTATAACAGAAATTCGAAATCCAATAGGTAAAAGATTAGGACAAGAAATCTTTTCAATAGACAAAGAACATCAAAAAATGTTCGGCTTTTTTATGGAAGTTGAACCCGAATATAGAAGTTCTAAATTAAGAAATTTCAGATTTGGAGAAATAATGCGTCTCTCAAGTATTATCGCAATGCTTGAAAATAATATCAACCAATTTGATATTTTATCAAAAGATACAGCAGTCTATTTTCATTCAAAATATAAATTTATTCCAAATGTAAAAGCTTTTGAGAGCAGAAATAATATATTAAGGTCAATTGTTCAAAATAGCGAAAACTTTGTTAATGATTTAACAAAACAAGCTATAGAACTTTTAGAACGAATCTCACAAAACCCACCGGCAGAAGAGCAACGAGCAATGGTTAGAGAAACCAATACAATTGCTAAGGATTATATTACCAAAGTTCTTGAACGAAAAGAACAGAAAAACCATCCGTTTATTGGTGCTGTAGATATGAAATTAACAGCAGAAAGCGTCATTGAAAATAAAGACTTTTTCAATGCATTATTTCAAAAACACGGAATCGATTATTCTATTAAGTAATTAATCTTCAAAAATAAATAATTTATAAAGCTCAATACCAAGGGCATTCGCAATACAAGCAGCTGTTTCGATTGAGGGAATACTAAGTGCTCTTTCAATCGTGCTGATAGTACCTCGGTTTACATCAGCCAGCTCAGCTAACTTTTCCTGAGAAATATTTCTTTTCACTCTCTCAAGTTTAACTTTCAATCCAAATTCCTTTGTTACGTTGGTTGGCTTATTATTCATTAAATAACACCGACAGGCGGATTCTTCATCTGCGCTTCTACACGTTCTTTTATTGCACCGAGCGGTTCATAATATGGTGACACTGTCATCACTTGTGCCGCAATATCAGGGAAGTAATAAATGAATCTTAATTCACTCGTTGTTAAAGGTTTTTGGGTATGAACGTTCGCGTAACGTGCAAGTTCCAAGATATTTCTTGCTTCATGTTCATCTTTAAACTCGATTTCAAGGTTATTATAAACGTTTCTAAAACCTTTAATTCCGCCGTACTCACCTGTTGTAATCATTCTTCCCGTTTCAATAATTTCAGGCTCACCGCGTCCTAGCTCTTCAAAATCATAAAGTTCATAATTTCTTCTGTCTTTCAAAGCTCCGTCAGCATGAATGCCTGATTCATGGGCAAACGCGTTATCACCAACAGCAGGCTGATTTATCGGAATATCAACACCGAAGGCGTAAGCTGTATATTTCGCAAGTTCCCAAGCTTTATCAAGACGAATATTTTCATCAATTTTATACTTATCTTTAAATCCCGCCGATTTTAAACATGCCAGCAAGCACGATACCAAATCAGCATTTCCGGCTCTTTCCCCCATTCCGTTTATCGCAGTATTAATATAAGCATCAACTCCCGCATCAATTGCAGCTCTTGCTCCCATCACAGAACAAGCAACTGCCATTCCCAAATCATTATGGAAGTGAAGCTCTATCGGCATTTGAGTAGCTTTTGCTATCTTATAAATTCTGTCATAAGTTGTCTGAGGATCTTCAAAACCTAAAGTATCGCAGTATCTGAATCTGTAAGCACCTGATTTTTTAGCTTCTGTAGCATACTTAATCAGATAATCAATATCACTGCGTGAAGCATCTTCCGCGTTCACTCCGATAATTTTTGCACCCTTATCAACAGCGCATTCTACAGCTTCTTTGGTCATCTTAATGATATCATCAGGAGTCTTTTTACCCATATATTTACCATTAATCATTTGCTCTGATGTTGATTGTGACAGATTAACATTTTCTAAATTCGGAACACTTCTAAATGATTCTTCAACATCACTTGCAATACCGCGCATCCAGCCTGAAAGTTTTGTTGTAGAAATAACTCCGCGTTTAACAAGTTCTAAATTTCCGTTCAAATAGTTAAGTTCGTGCTTTGTGGTAGGAAACCCGAACTCTGACTGGGTTATTCCCATATCATTCAGCATTAAGTTTATTATTGTTTTTTGAAGCTTTGCTAAACCTAAACGTGAAGTTTGAACACCATCTCTGTTTGTTACGTCTACAAAATAAATTCTGTTATCTGTCATATTTAATCCTCATTCTAATAAACTATATTATACACGAAAGTATGTTAATTAACTTGCTTTTTTATAAATAATTAATTAAAATAAATAAAAGAAGAGCTTAATTTATATGAATATGAAAAACGATACAAAACTTTTAGATAAAAAAATAAAAAAAGAAATTAAAACAGGCAACGTAAAATCTGCAATAGAATTATGCCAAATAGGATTGCAAAAAGACCCTACAAACGCTGATTTACACTTGCGTTTAGGGGATTTATACATGGCTTGGCATTTAGACATTTATTCATCATGCCAGTACGTTGATGAAGCAATTACAGAATACCAAATTGCACTTGAATCTTTCATTGATTCAGCCGAAATCTATTACAAAATAGGTCTTGCACAATTTTACAAAGGCGATATGGATAAAGCCGTTAATTATTTTGAAAATGCAGTTTCAAAAGATTCAAAATTTGCAAAAGCTTACTATATGCTTGCCGAAGCATATACTAAAAAAGCAAGATTTTTAGATGCTGAAACTAATGCAAAAAAAGCAATACAATATGCTCCGTTTGCAAGCTCTTGTGCTCATTATCTTCTGCATAATATCTATAAGATTTCATCATTCAGAATCTTTAAAAACAAGCTTAAATCAGCTTACGAATATACAATGTCAATCTTGACACTGCCATTTGATAAAGAAGCAATCAAAAAAGTTAAAGAAGGCCTGACTTATATTAAATTCCTTCCGATACTTGTAAAAGGCTATACAATGGTTCAATCAAAAGGTCTTGATAAAGCTTTAGATACCTATATCGAAGCAGTAGAAAAAGCTCCGGGATTTGTTCCGCTGTATTGTTTGCTGGGTGATATATATTCAACTCTGGGACAATTTGAAAACGCAATTACAGAATACAAAATGGCAATCTGGCTTGATAACTTAAATATTCCTGCATATCGCCATTTATGTAAAGCATACGAAGATTTGGGCGATTACGATAATGCTGCTGAAATTTATAAAAAACTTATTCAAATTATGCCAAATATGCCTGAATTTCATTCAAATTTAGCAAATATTTTATATGTTAAAGGTGATGTTGACGGTGCTGTTTCACATTTTCAAACAGCAATTACACTGAACCCGAGCAAGGAATGGACAAGTGTTGTTAATCAAACGTTAGGTTTTGTATTTCAAGAAGCTAAACAGGATTTGGATGCAGCAATTACATCCTACCAAAGCGCTTATTTATTAACACCTGAAGACATTGATATTTATGTAAACTTAGGCAGTGCATTTTATGATAAAGAAGACTATGAAAACGCGCTTGCAATTTACAGAAACGCACTTGATTTAGACCCGCAAAACGCTAAAATTCACTGTAATTTAGGTTTCTTATACTGGGGAAAAGGCGATACTGATGAAGCAATAAGAGAATATGAACTTGCCATCCAATTTGATAAGAATTACGATATAGCTTACAACAATCTTGGCGTAATCTATCTCGATGATTTAGGCAGAGTACAAAAAGCTATGGAAATGTTCAAAAAATCAGTTGAATGCAATCCGAATTACGCTCTTGCGCATTTCAACTTAGCTCGCTCAATTGCGATAACAGGTGATAAAATTGAAGCCGCAAAATTATACCAAATCGCGCAAGATGTAAATAAGATTACAAACGAAATCGATCCACAAGATATTATTGATAAAATCAACGCTTTGTTTGACTAGAGAATAAATGAAGCAACTACTGTACAAAAATTAAAGGAAATTTATATGAACATAGCAGTAATCTCAAACGGAACTTTTAGTGAAGAATATTATAAAGAATATTTTGCCACTTGTGAAAATACCATATTAACAGGGGTATATTCTATAAATGATGAGCTTCCTGCTGAAGAAAAAATTGATATAATTGCAGTTGATTACTACAATGAAAATATTGATAAACAAAGAATACTTTATTTTTCGGAACAACACCCTGAATGTCTTGTTATAATCTTGGCAGATATAGATTTAAGTACTGATAATTTTAAAAAAGAAGAAAATATTTTAAAAAAATTTAGTGTCGAATATGCAACTTGTTACAATATTAAAGAAAAAGAGTATGATGCAGAATCATTTTACGATTTTGCTAAAATAATGATTGAAACTAAAAACGAATGTGAAAATACAGACACTCCATTTAGCGCAAACGTAATAATGTGGGTCGTGATATTTTTAGCAATTGTTGCTCTCGGACTAATTCATTATCTGCACTAAATTTTTTCATTCGGTTCGTATTCTAAAATACTCGAAACACTGCAATTAAAATATTGGCAAAGCTTGTCTAATGTTTTAATACTTATGTTAATATTTTTGCCGTTTCTGATATTTGACAAAGTAGAAGCGCTTATTCCTGTTGCGCATCTGACTTCTTCTGCTGTCGTCCTGTGTTCCCAAAATAAATCATCTAATTTAAACTTTATCATATTACTAATGATAAGTTATATATTATTAATTTGACTATTTTTATGATTAATGCTAAATAATTTATTACTAGTGATAAAGTTTTTTAATAAAACTTTGAAAGGCAGGTATATGAAAAAAGGATTAACGTTAGCAGAAATTCTTATTACCCTCGGGATTATCGGAGTGGTTGCGGCAATGACTATTCCGGGACTAGTCACAAAATATAGAGCTAATAAATTAAGAACACAACTACAAAAAGCAAACGCAATTATACAACAAGCTACAATGCGAATGAAAGCTGATGAACTTAACATTGATGAAATAATTAGTAAAGGCGATTACCAAACCATTCATTCATATTTTAAAAATGGCGGATGTAAAATTCCAACAAGTGCAGCCAACGCTAATTATAAAAACTACTTAGGTAAATTCCCAACAACTCATGCTGCCGATTCAAAATTACTATCCCCATATTGTCTATTTGATGGAATGGTTTTATGGATTGGGCAAATAAACATACCACATCATTCATTACTTGCAATAGATATTAATGGCTGGAAAAACAAACCTGACAGATACGGTCAAGATGTATTTTTCTGGGTATATAATCCTGATACTCAAACACTTGTTCCTCTCGGTGAAAATGATTATATTAAAAACGGATTCAAAACTTATTACTCAAAATGTCCAGGTGCAGAAACTGCAGAAATGGGAATTGGCTGTACCTACAAAGCATTAAATGACAAATCTTATTTTGAAAAATTACCTAAATAAGCTCATCATCTTCTATTAAATCAATCGGCAGACTGAATCCGAAAGTTGAACCGCAGTTTGGCTGAGATATTACAAAAACCTGCCCGTGATGATGTTTTTCAATAGTTGTCTTTACAAGATGTAACCCAAGTCCTGTTCCTTTTACACTATGGGTTTTGTTTTCTACACGGTAAAATCTTTCAAAAACTTTCTTTTGAAACTCAGGTGCAATCCCTATACCTTCATCTCTTACGGTTACGGTTACTCGATTATTTTCAGGTTCTTTATAAAGTTTAACTAAAATTGTAGAATCTTGCGGGGCATATTTAATCGCATTTGAAAGATAATTTGTCAACGCTCTTGAAATACTGTCATAGTTAAACATTAACAGCGGAATATCATTTTCTTTTTCGACTTCAATACTTAAATTATGCTCTTTTAACAAAACACCTACTTGCGAAACACAAGCATCAACTAGCTGAGATAAATCATTTTCATTTTTCTCAATCTTCGCGTTAGAATCCAATCTTGAGAAATCCAAAATATCATTAACCATACTGTTAAGTCTTATAATTTCGGTATTCAAAGTTCCTATAAATTCTTTTTTAGTGTCAGCGTCAAACTCGTCACCATAATTATACAAAGTATCAATATAGCTTCTTAAAACAGTTACAGGAGTTCTTAATTCATGGGAAACATTTGAAATAAACTGAGATTTCATTTGATCCATTTCTGTTTCACGTGTAACATCAATCAGAACGATTATATAACCTACATAATCACCATTTCTTGTAAACATTGGCGAAATTATTGATTTGATAACCCTGTTATCTATAGTTATGTTAAACGTGACAGGCTTTGAAGATTTTTCTTCCAGTGAAAGTTTTTTATACTCTTCAATTTTTTCGTTAAAACAGTACTCACCTTCGGTATCAACATAATTTTGAATATTCGTATCTAAAAGCTCATCACCTTCAAGCTCCAATAACTCTTTAGCATGATTATTAACAAGAACAACTTCATCATTATTGTCACAAACCACAACACCGTTTGCAATACTTAATAACACTGCTTCAAGTTTATTTCTTTCCAAAGTTAATTGTTCGATATTTTGTTCTTCATATAAATTTAACCTTGAAGACATATTATTAAACGCGTTAAAAAGTTCCTGAACTTCGTCACTGACATCTTTACCTTCGATTTTATACCCAAATTCTCCGGATGAAATCTTTTGAACACCATCATGCAAAATTCTTAATTCACGGGTAATGAGGTAAGTATTTATCAAAATTACAAACGCAAAAACAAGCCAAACAATTACAAAAACAAACAAAATTGATGCTCTTGTGGTTGATGAAACTTTTCCGACTAATGACCCTGATAACCCGACAGTAACAGAACCTAAATTAGTATTATCAGATAAATTAATCATAGGAGAAGTTACAGAAAGATTCGGACGCTTAGAATTTTGACGTGACGGGTTTTGAACCTTATAAATAAGTTTCCCCGCACTATCTCTAAACTCGATAAAAACAATATCCTGATGTGATTTCAAAATAGAATCAGAATGTGTTTTTAACAAATTATAAGTCTGCTGTTTGGAAGCATCTTTGGTTAATTCTACACTTTCAATTGCCAGAATTTTTGACATAACCTGCCCGAAATTCTGATAGCTTTCATTAAGATTTTTTTGAATATTGATTACAGCAAAAACTGCTATTGCCATAATTAATAAAGTACTTAAAACAAGCCCGAAAATTATTAAACGATTTTGTGTTGTAAAACTAACCTTCTTACTTTCACTCATAAATTGATTATAACATTAATAAAAGCGGTCGGGCAAGATTTGCCCGACCGCTTCTAATATAAATTATTTATTTTATTCTTTTACATATTCTGCATCGATTACATCATCGTCATTGTTATTTGAAGATGATTCAGAGCTTGCAGATTCAGAATTTGCACTTTGAGCTGATTCGCCTTCTTTTTGAACTGCTTCATATGCTTTTTGAGAAATACTGAACATTGTTTGTTGCAATTCTTCAGATAACTTTTTCAATTCATCTGTTGATTTGTTTTCATCAATAGCTTTTTGTAATGAAGCTTTTTGTTCTTCTAATTTTGATTTATCGGCAGAGTCAATTTTGCCTTCAAAATCTTTCATTACTCTGTCTGCTGAAGAGATTAAGCTTGAAGCATTATT
Organism: uncultured Vampirovibrio sp.; assembly: GCA_910584405.1. Classification (GTDB taxonomy): domain Bacteria; phylum Cyanobacteriota; class Vampirovibrionia; order Gastranaerophilales; family Gastranaerophilaceae; genus Zag111. The sequence goes on along the minus strand of CAJUAL010000011.1, from coordinate 6,899 downwards.
TTTAATTTCAGCTTCTTCTTTTTTCTTTTTATCTTCAGCCGCATTAGCTTCTGCTTCTTTAACCATTTTATCAATATCATCTTCACTTAAGTTAGAAGAGTTTGTAATAGTGATTTTTTGTTCTTTATTAGTAGCTTTATCTTTAGCAGAAACATTTACGATACCGTTAGCATCGATATCAAAAGTTACTTCGATTTGAGGAATACCGCGCATAGCAGGAGCAATACCTTCAAGTCTGAACATACCTAAAGATTTGTTATCTCTTGCCATTGGTCTTTCACCTTGAAGAACCTGAATATCTACAGCTGTTTGGTTATTTTCCGCAGTTGAGAAAACTTGAGATTTAGAAACAGGGATTGTAGTGTTACGAGGAACAAGTGGTGTCATAACACCGCCTAATGTTTCAATACCCAAAGTTAACGGAGTTACGTCAAGTAAAACGATGTCTTTAACTTCACCTGCTAATACACCTGCTTGAACTGCTGCACCAACTGCAACTACTTCATCAGGGTTAACAGACTGGTTAGGTTCTTTACCTGTGTAATCTTTAACAAGTTTTTGAACAGCAGGAATACGTGATGAACCACCAACTAATACAACTTCGTTAATTTCTGATTTAGAAATACCTGCATCTTGAATAGCTTGTTCAACAGGTTTTTTACATCTTTCCAACAAGTCATAAGAAAGTTCTTCAAACTTAGCTCTTGTTAAATTCAAATCTAAGTGTTTTGGACCGTTAGCATCAGCAGTGATGAACGGTAAGTTAATATTTGTTTCAAAAACTGATGATAATTCACATTTAGCTTTTTCCGCAGCTTCTTTAACACGTTGCATAGCTTGTTTATCACCTGTTAAATCAATACCTTCTTGTTTTTTGAATTCTTCACAAATCCAATCCATAACTTTTTGGTCAAAATCGTCACCACCTAAGTGAGTATCACCTGAAGTTGATAATACTTCGTGAACACCGTCACCGATTTCAAGAACTGAAACGTCAAATGTACCACCACCTAAGTCGAATACTAAAACTTTTTCAGCTTTTTCTTTTTCAAGACCGTAAGCCAAAGCTGCTGCAGTCGGTTCGTTTACGATACGTAAAACATCTAAACCTGCAATTTTACCGGCATCTTTTGTAGCTTGTCTTTGAGCATCGTTAAAGTAAGCTGGAACTGTGATTACTGCTGAAGTTACTTTTTCTCCCAAATAAGCAGAAGCATCATCAGCTAATTTTCTCAAAATCATAGATGAAATTTCTTGAGGAGTATAATCTTTTCCGTCAATATTTACTTTATAATTATCGCCCATATGTCTTTTGATTGAAGCGATTGTTTTATCAGGGTTAACGATAGCTTGACGTTTTGCAAGCTGACCTACTAATCTTTCACCTGTTTTAGAAAAACCTACGATAGAAGGAGTTGTTCTTGAACCTTCTGCGTTTGCGATAACGGTTGGTTTTCCACCTTCCATAACTGCAACAACTGAGTTTGTTGTACCCAAGTCGATACCAATTGTTTTTGCCATAATTTTTTATCTCCTTTACTAAAAATTATTTTTTTATTCCTTAATATTGTTATAACATTGATTTTTTCAAATCCTTAAAAAATAAACAAAAAATTAACAATTGGAGAATTAATTACATATTTTCAAAAAATTTTCAAAAATTTTCATCCCATCCTCAGTTAAAATCGCCTCAGGATGAAATTGAACACCATATAAGTTTTTCCCCGAAATTTCTAACCCCATTGGTATATTATCTTTTGTTTCTGCCGTAATTTTGATTATTGAATTTTTGGGAACAGAAACCACCAACGAATGATACCTTGCAGCATTAAAACCTTGAGGCATATTTTTAAAAATCAAACTTTTTTCATTATAAAAAACTTTAGAAACTTTTCCATGACAGGGGGAAGGAGTTTTGACTATATCAGCACCAAAATATTTGGCAATACATTGCATCCCCAAACAAACTCCCAATATCGGTAATTTATCCTGATAATAATCAATAACATCCATCGTAACCCCTGAATTGTCAGGATTTCCCCAGCCGGGAGAAAGAATTATACGCGAAAATTTTAACTTTTTGATATTCTCTAAATTCATTTCATCATTTTTTATAACAATAGGATTTACAGAAAGCATTTTAATATATTGAACGATGTTATAAGTAAATGAGTCATAATTATCAATAATTAATATAATTCCACCTCACAAACACCGCGAATTGAATTTAAACAATAAACTTTCTCAGCATTGTACAAATCCTTCGGATATAAAATCTTTTCAATCAATTCACCACTTTCTACAAGTTTTTGTCTTAATACACCGTTTAATAATCCACAATTGACAGGTGGTGTAAAAAGTTTATCACCTGATTTTACCGCAATATTTGTAAACGTACCTTCCGTAATTTCCTTTTTCTCATTCACTCTTATTTCATCAAAAACATCTGTCGGCATTTGATTTCTTATTGAAGTTTTATGATACAAAAAAGGGTTTGAAGAATCTACACTACCAGAGATTTTAATATTAAAATTCGGACGCTCTGCTATTCTAATATTATTTATTTCAAAATTTCCGTTTTTATATAGAATAAGCCTATAAACTTGTCCTTCAATAAATCGAATCTTCTCAATATCATTATTCCAAATAAAATTTAAATCTTTAGCAGAATTTTTAATCCTTTTTATATGTTTTTCATAATCAGAATTAAAAGTTTCAATCAAATAAAAATCTGTATTTAGAAATTTCATTTTAGTTAAAGTTTCATCCCATTCATCTTGCGCTGTAGAATCCCAAACTACCGCCCCTCCGACATTATAAACAAATTTATCAGATTTAACTTTTCCACCATTTGCTTGAAGTATTCTAATCGGAACACTGAAAACAATTTCCTCAGGTGAGAAAAATCCAATCGCCCCGCAATAAACTTCTCTATTATAAGGCTCAACCTCATCAATTACCCGCATAGTTGAAATCTTTGGAGCTCCCGTAATTGAACCGCAAGGAAATATTGCATTAAAAATATCATATAAAGTAATATTATCTTCTAATTCCGCAGAAATTTCAGATGTCATTTGAAATAATGTTGAATGTTTTTCGATATCAAAAAGTTTATCAACATTGACTGTCCCCGTCTTTGCGATTCTACCAAGGTCATTTCTCAACAAATCAACAATCATAACATTTTCCGCACGATTTTTTACATCATTATATAAAAATAACTCATTTTCTTTATCCTCAAGCAGAGTTTTCCCTCTTTGCACAGTTCCTTTCATCGGTTTTGTAAAAATTTTATTACCTTTTAATCTAAAAAATAATTCCGGAGAAAAAGATAAAATTGTCTTTTTAGACGTTTTAAAAAACATATTATAAGGAGTAGTCTGTTTTTCTAAAAGTTTCTCATAAAGCTCCAAATCCGAAAGATTAGTTCGAACTTCATTCGGATAAGTATAATTAACCTCATAAGTAACCCCTTCTGAAATATAATTTTTAATTCTTTCAATTTTATCAAAATATTCTTCTTTGGAAACTAAAGATTTTGATATAATCCCATAATTTTTATTATTTTTTTTAGGTATAAATTTTTCGTAACTATCGTAAACTTCAAAATATAAATGTTCAAAATCATAGCTGATATAACCTAAAATATAATTATTACTACTATATTTTTCAAGCATTTCAAACGCTTCTGCCATTTGTGATTTTGAATCGGCTTCAATAATTTTAACAGGATTTTTAAAAACTTTATCTGAATAAATTTGCATAAATATATTATATACGATTAGACTCCTATATCATTTGATTTTTACAAACTTTAATGCAAAAATAAACTTATGATATACAACAATGACGAACGAAAACCCCAAATATGGCTTAGCGGAGCACATTTTATAAATGATATTTATACAGGACTATTAAACCCTATTATGCCGTTTATCGCAGAACAGGCAAGGATTTCAATGCCTGTAGCTACAATTATTTTAAGTTGTTCGCATATTTTTTCATCATTATTACAGCCATATTTTGGCTTTTTTGCAGATAAAATGAGAAAACGCGCACTGATATTTTGGGGCTTATTGTTAACATCTACATTTATCTCACTTGTTCCAGCCGCAAATTCAATCCCTGTTATGATTGGGTGTATTATCTTGGGAAGCACGGGCTCAAGTCTTTTCCACCCTCAATCGTTAGGATTCGTATCAAAATTCTCAACATCTGACAGTGTTAAAAATATGGGAATCTTTATTGCAATGGGAACTTTGGGATTTTCAATGGGACCGTTATTGTCATCTGCTACAGCTCAATACTTCGGACTTGAAAAAATGCCGTTTTTGTCAACTCTTGGAATTATTTGGGCAATTTTAATGTTTAGCTGCGTACCTAAATTTTCAAAACGTAACACCCCTCAATCTCAAATAAAACTTAAACAAGCCTTTATTGATATTCTCTCAAACAAAAAATTAAACATTTTAAATATCATTGCAATGTTAAAATCACTTGTGACAACATCATGTTCAATTTTATTGCCGTTTTTATGGAAAGTTCAAGGATATACAAAGTTTCAAATCGGAACGGCTTTATTTTTCTTTTTATTTTTAGGCGGCATCGCATCACTTTTAAGCGCAAAATTTGAGAAAAAAATCGGTACTCAAAACGTATTTTATATCTCAATGATTGCAACCTTCCCAATGATGATTTTATTTGCATTAACTTACAAAACAATCCCTCAGGTTTCATTTGTAATATTTGCACTAATGGGTTTTGTCACAATGTTTGCAACTCCGATTACAATGAGTATGGCACAAAAAGTTCTGCCGCAATATAAAAGTATCATCGGTGGATTTATAAACGGTTTTTCATGGGGTATAGTTGCAATTGCAATGTCTATTATAGGCTATATTGCCCAAGCAACAAGTATTTTACCGGTTTTAGTTGTAATTTCAATAATCCCCGTTGTCTGCTCAAATCTTGTAAAATACCTTTTTGAACCTAAGCAATTATAGATAATTTATTTGAATTTGATTTATTCTTAGAAAAAATAGAACTAAGAGAATTTTTCATAAATGTGAAAAAATTTACTTTATCTATAGAATAAAAATTATTTTTATCATAATTTCCGAAACCTTCGGATAATGTATTTCTGGATTGTTGTACCTTGTTTGCAGTGTCTGGTAAAACTGCATTGCTATTCGCCTTAAAATACCCGATTTTTGAAATCAGCATTCTTTAACCCCAACTAATCTCTTACTTTAAAATATTATACCAAACCAACTCTTAAATCAAGAAAATAAATCTACTTTTTTGAAACAAATTCATTATTTTTTACATAAAACCTCCACAGATAATCTTTAGCCTGCTTTATCCCGATTCTGGTTGTTATAATTATTTCAGACTCATCATATTTTTTACAAGCCTCCAACCATATATCAGAATTTTTACTAGTCAAATCAACTTCATTAAGCTCTCTGGTAATATTCATCGCCCTGCATAACTTTCCCGGACCATTTGTATTTTCAACATTTACCGGCTCTAAAGCCCTTATTAAAACCGCACCTGCTGTTTCCTCAGGCTCAGTTACAACATTAAAACAATTATACATCCCGTAAATAAAATAAACATAAGCAATGCCAGGCTGCTTAAATAAAGTTACAGCCCTTGGAGTTTTGCCGCGAAAAGCATGACAAGCTGGATCCTTCTGAGTATAAGCTTCAGTTTCAACTATAATCCCTTCATATACCTTCCCGTCAATACGCCTGCAAAGTTTACACCCCAACAAATCCTTTGCTACAACTAAAGTATCTCTGTTATAAAAACCTCGTTTCAAAATTTCCATAAAAAAATTATACAATAAAGCAATTTAACTTTATTTCCTGCCTGACATTTCATTATCTAAAAGTTTAAACCTGAATAAATTACACATATCATCGTCAACCCTTGGACAAAACTCGGCAGCAAATTTTGTATCAGACAGCGAATTACACCTGCTTACAAAAGAATACACTTTAAATCTGCAATTATCTAAACTGGATTTTAAAAGAATACGTAAGTTCGCAGTATTTAACAATTTACCCAACGATTCTATTTCCATATTATCCGCTAATAAGTCCATCACATCAATAAAATGAACATTATCATTCTGCCCCCACACAGAAGGTGATTCGAACAAAGACTTTGCACCTTTCAATGAATTACCCGATATACAACAATCAGTTATTATATAATTTTTGCCCGAAGTTTTTATACTATCTGGACCTAATCCAACAGATTCTAAATATTTAACAAAACGCACCGCATTTCTACTTAATTCTTCTTCTGCCTGATCAAGATAAGACTCATCGACAAATCTGCGCGCTGTAGACATCGGAATATTCTTTACATTATCTTCTCCTATTTTATATCCCAAAACTTTGCCAATAGAAGATAATGAGCGTCCAATAGGAACAACAATATACTTATCCTGCCCAAATCTGTCGTCTAATGAGTTCTTCATACATATTGCAGTAGCATCATGCACTAACTCTGAAAGCGAACCTAATCCACCCCAAGCAGCCTCATACTCGCTTCTAAGTCTGGATAAATCTTTTTGAGATAACCTTAAATATTCATCTATCGTAAAATTTTTAAAACGATTAAGCGGATTTGCGTTAAATATTGAAAAATAAAATTTACTTAAAGGACTCCCCTTAAAACTGATAATTTTATTACTCTGCGAATTATTATCAGATTTTCGGTTATACTCACAAGGTTTAATATAAATAGAGTTATAATTATAGTTTTTTAAACTGCCAATTCTCATCACAAGATAGAACGCATCTAAAGAAAATTTTTTGCGCAGAAAGGAATAAAAAAAGAGAATCAAGGGTTATCCTTAATTCTCTTTTTAAAATTAGGTGTCGGCA
>CAJUAL010000010.1 GCA_910584405.1 uncultured Vampirovibrio sp. | reverse complement strand
TGTGCTAATTTTATTTTATAAAAAATATTGCAACAATTTCGACAATTTGTTGCAATCAGTTCAATTTGCATATTATGTAACTATTTTTAAATAAATAACTTATTATTAATATCTGTAATTTTAGGGTTTATTTATGATTATGTTTATTCTAAATTTAAAGAAGGATACTTTTGCAACAAATTGTCGAAATTGTTGTCATCAGAACTTTAAGTTGTAAAAATTCAGAGAAAATAAATGTTTATTAAAAAATCGCTAGAAACTAAACATATTTTGGTTCACCTTCATTTGTATTATTATGATCAACTGGATTTTTTCATTGATAAGTTAAGAAATATCTCTCATTGTAATTGGGATTTGTATGTAACTGTTTGTGAAAAAGATGAAAAGAATCTACTTAGATTAAAAGAATTTAAACCTGATGTTAATATTATTGAGGTGAAGAATATTGGGTATGATATTTGGCCGTTTATTCAGGTTATAAAAATTGTTGATTTAGATAAGTATGATTATGTTTTAAAAATGCATACTAAAAATTTTAGGTATAAACAAAATCATATTCAGGGTTTTAAATATAATGGTAAACATTTTACAGGCTTTTTTTGGCGTGACCAGCTGGTTAATGCAGTGTTATTAAATTCTAATAGATTTTTAAAAATATTAAAGATATTTAACTCTAATAAAAAAATCGGATTTATTTCAGATAAGGCTTTCTTGGTGAAGTTACAAAAACATAGGTTAGAAGATACCGTTTTGCTGGATGATATGAAAAAACGATTAAATATTAATAGTAACTATGAATATTTTCTGGCTGGAACTATGTTCATTATGCGCGCATGTATTTTAAAAAGACTTGCAAATTCAGATTTGTGTGAAAATGATTTTGCTACAATTTCGGCAACAAACTCTATTAGTACTTATGCGCATGCTTTAGAAAGAATATTTACAATTTTAACTGATGATTCTGGGTATAAAATCTATGGCATACCGGATAAATCTTTAAATAAATATTTGCAATCAAATAATTTGAGTATTCTGGAAAAAATATTTTCAATACGAAACTCAAAAGATAAAAGGCACAAAATAATTACAATTTTAGGTTTAAAATTTAAAATTAAACGGTAAATTACTTATTGCCTAAAACATGAATATGAAGGTGGAAGACTTCCTGACCGGCTTCTTTACCTGTGTTTATTTGTGTTTTATATGATTTTAGACCAATTTTTTTAGTGACATCTTTTACTGTTTGTAAAAGTTCTGCCATAAGGTTTTTGTCTTCTAATTCATTAAGTGATTCTATATGTTTTTTCGGACAAACAAGCATGTGAATCGGAGCTTTAGGGTTAATATCGTTAAATACAACAGTGTTTTCTGTTTCGTGGACAAATTCTGTTCCGAAATCTCCTCTTATAATCTTACAAAAAATACAATCTTCGCTCATATAATTCTCCTTTAATTAAACTGTCAGGTTTCATTGCTCCTTTTATTTACCCCTACCCCCTTAATTTTTTAGCTAACGATAACCCTGCAGGAAGCGGTAAGATTACGTTTTCATAATCAGGGTTTGCGTTGATATCATCAATAAATGTTTGAACTTTTGCTGCATGTGATAAAACATTATCGCACGCTATATAGCCGCCAACTTTTAGGTGAGGTGCTATAAGGTGGAAAAATTTTATATATTGGGCTTTGTTAGCATCAATAAATGCAAAATCTACTTCAAAATCTTCAGGCAGATATTCCAAAATTGTTGCAGCATCACCTTTTTTTGTGTCGATAATATCAGATACTCCGCATTTTGCAAAATTTTCTTTAGCAATATCAAGACGTTTGTCGTAAAATTCAATAGTTGTTAGTTTTCCGCCTGTTTTTTTTAGGGCTTTACCAAGCCAAATCCCCGAGTAGCCGTTAGATGTGCCGACTTCTATTACGCTTTGAGATTTTGAATCAACAACTAAGTTATATAAAAACTCTGCGGTTGTTCTTGAAATATTCCAGAATTCTTTTTGTGTTTTTTCAAGTTCTTTTAGTATTTCTTGTGTGGTATTATCAAAATTTTCTATCATTATTTTATTGTTTTCACCTTATCTGTTATGACTATTGCTCTTACAGGAACATCAAGCGGGCTTGTTTTTACAACTTCTTTCAATGTTGTATCAATAACCGAATAAAGTCCTGAGCGGGCATTTGTAACCATTATGAGTTCACTGTTATCAATTGGTGTCATTTGTGTTGCAAACGCGTTTGTGTTTAAAAACAGTTTATCTGTAATGGTATCATCTTCTGTGTTTAAAACTTCTACAATATTATCCTGTGCTCCAAGAATGAATAATTCTTTATCGTGAGCATATAAATCAACAGGTTTTTCGCAAACTTCAAGTTCTGTTATAAATTCGTTGGTATCGTAGTCTACTATTGCAAGTCTGTTTTTTGTGCGGCTTATAACATAAATTTTGCCGTTTTCGTAAGCTATTTTAGATACATTCGGGAAGCTTCCTATATTTTTCAATAAATAATTGTTATCAAGTTCGATTGCCCAGATGTCATTTTTGTTGCGGTCTACGTAGAATAATTTTGTTCCGTCTTGTGAGAGAGTAAATTTTTCACATAAACCGTTTATTTTTAATTGTCTTTTTAGTGTCATTGTTTCAAGACTGAAAACATATACACTTGAATCAGAACCTGATGTTATATAGGCAATTTTTTTGTCGTTATCAATGAGAATTTGCTCAGGACAAATTTCAAAATTAACTTCTTTGATAACTTTTTCATCCATAAGTGAAATTATATTCATTACTTTTGAATCAAAATAAGTTACGAGTAAAAATTGATTATTGTAAGCTTTTAAGTCATTAATAACGTGTTTTTGTTCAAGAGCATATTGAGCACTTTTAGAATCAGTATGGATTACTTGAATATTTTTATTAGTTCCGCTTGAGATGTAGAAAGTTTTATTATTAAGCGGTTCAACAGGAGTTGTTTCGGATTTTTTACCTTTGTTTCTTGAGTTGTTTATTCTCAAACCTGTTTCTTGTGTTACTCCGACATCAATATCTCCGATAATTCCTTTTAAAGATTCAGGGATTACCAAACCTTTTGGAAGTAAAATATCTTGCGGTAATAAACCGTTTTGAAGCTCTTCAGGCGGAGCTGTCATATTTATAACAGTTTTTTTACCGTTTGTATTGATAACTTTTAATAATGCATAATTGTTATCTAATATAATCATATCGGGTTTTTGTTTCATTGTTGTATTAACAGGGTATGCTGATTTAATTTCTACGGCTTCCGAATCTTCTGTTTTTGCAGGAAAAACAGGCAGATACATTGTGTTATCAGGCAGAATTATCGCACCGTCAAATCTGAAATTTGTACCGGGAAAATCCTTGTTAACAAAATCCTGAACAGATTGCGGAACTTGCTGTGCAAGTGTCTGGGTGCCTGCCAGTAAAACCATACATAATGCTGTTAATATTTTACGCATATTATTTAAAAACTCCCTTAACCTTTGACATAATTGATTTTTGAGGTTTTTTGCCCCCGTTGATTTCATATAATCTTGTATAAAGATTTTTTTCTTCTTCACTTAATTTTGTAGGTATTTTAATTTTAACAATAACAATATGATCACCTCTTTGAGAAGGTTTTGTTATTATTGGAATACCTGCCCCTTTGATTTTTACGATATTTTCGTGTTGAATTCCTGCAGGAATATGTATTTCTCTATCGCCATCAAGTGTTTTTATGGTAACAACATCACCTAAAACTGCTTGAGCAGGTGAAATTTCGCATTCGGTAAAAACATTTATTCCGTCGCGTTTGAAATAATCTGGTTTTTCCAGATGAATTACGACAAATAAGTCCCCGTTAGGTCCGCCGTTGATTCCACAATCACCTTCGCCGGTTACTCTGATTTTTGACATATTGTCAACACCGGCAGGGATTTTAATTTCAATTTTCTTTTCTTTTGTAACTAAACCTTGTCCGTTACATGTTTTACAAGGTTTTTCAATAATTTGACCTGTTCCGTGGCAGTGTGGGCATGAAGTTATTTGTGCAAAGTTACCTAAAGGTGTTCTTGTAACTGTTTTTATCTGACCGGAGCCGCCGCATTGAGGACAAGTCTTTTTGCCGGTACCTTTTTCTGCACCTGTTCCGTGACAGTCTGAACATACTTCAAGGTGGTCAAATTTAATTTCTTTGTTGATACCAAAAGCCGCATCTTCAAATTTTAACTTGATATCGTATCTTAAGTCATCACCGCGTTGAGGAGCGTTAGGGTCAGGTCGTCCGCCAAATCCAAATCCGCCAAATCCTCCGAAAAAGCTTTCAAAAATATCATTAAGGTCGCCAAAACCTCCTGCAAACGGACCGTTTGTATCAAAACCTGCATTCTTAAGTCCGTCTTCACCGTATCTGTCATAAGTTGCACGTTTGTTATCGTCTGATAATGTTTCGTATGCTTTGCCAAGTTCTTTAAATTTTTCTTCGGCATCAGGGGCTTTGTTTACATCAGGGTGTAATTCTCTGGCTTTCTTACGGAAAGCTGATTTTATTTCGTCTTTTGAAGCATCTTTTGATACTCCTAATATTTCATAATAGTCTGCCATATCCTCTTTTTAAATCTTCCTTTTCTCTTAATCTTTGTCATCCTGAACTTGATTCAGGATCTGTCAATGTCGGTTCTATCAGCATTGATAGACTCCGTATCTACCCACAGGGGGTACCCTCCTTTGTAATGCTCGTTCCTCGCAAACAAGAAGAGCTGAAGTACGGAGTGACATTTACTCAGCTGCCGCAACGTTAACAAGCGTAGGTCTTAGAACCTTATCACCAAGTTTGTAACCCTTTTGAAGTTCTGCGATTACGGTATGTTCAGGGTGTTCGCTTGTTGGTGTTTGCATTACAGCTTCGTGGAAATTCGGATCAAATTCTTCTCCGATTGCTTTAATTTCTTCTAATCCTAATTTTGCAAGTGTTTCACAAACCTGCTTGTGAACAAGTTCAAAACTTTCTTTTACTTTTACGCAGTCTTCAACATCTTTTAAAGTTTTTTCACCGCGTTCAAAGTTGTCAAGAACTTCTAACATACTTTTTAAAGCGTTTTCTGTTCCGAATTTTATTAAGTTTTCGCGTTCTGCTTCCTGACGTTTTCTGTAATTGTCAAAATCAGCAGCAAGACGTATATATTGCTGGTTAAGTTTGTCGTATTCTTCCTGAAGCTTGTTGTTTTCTTCTTTTACAGGAGTTTCTTCTTGTTCTGTTTGTTCTTCAACATTTGTATTTTCTTCGTCTTTAACGATTTCTTCGTTCTTAAACGGATTAGTGTTTTCGTTTGTCATAAATATTTCCCTTCACAACATAATATACTTATATTATAAGCTATCAACAGGAATTAACAAGGGAAATTTATTATTTTTTAATATTTAGGGCACGCATTTGCGTACCCTTTTTATTTATTATAATTAAATTTCACCTAAACTGTCGATTTTATATGAGCATCCGATTTCTTCGTGCGCTAAAACGGTTATATCATTCAAATAAAGTGACAACAGCGTGAAAAATATTTGGCGGTAATCCATTGGTACAATCAATTTCGGGTTGTGGATTCCTAATTTTTTGGATTTTTTTATAATCTTATCTGCTAATTTTTCCGCAAACTCTCCGTCAATAGAGATTATACTGTCTTCACCTTCTTCACAGCCTAATACTAAATCAGAGTATGTTTTTTCTGATAATTCAAACGCGCTGATTGTTTCAGAGTCTTCGTTTGTATAAGCGCTGCAAATCTGTCTTGATAATGATAATCTGATTTTGTTTAATATATCTGATTTCCCGCCTTCTTCCGCGAAATCGTTTATCTTTTCAAATATATATGTAATATTTTTTATTGAAACTTTTTCTTTGATTAAGCTTGTCAAAAGATATTTAACATCAGCATAAGTTAATAAGTCAGGTATAATGTTTTCGATTAAAAATTCGTTTTCTTTTTCGACAACTTCCAAATATTTATCGATATCTTCGTAATCGATTAAGTCATCAACGTATTTAACAGCAACATACTCAAGCGCTTTGGCAATATACTCAGACGGTGTAATCCCTTTTTGCCAGAAGTCTTTTGTTTTATCTTTTTCAACCCAGATAATTTTTCTGTCTGAAATAGCGTCAATTCCTTCAATTGAGTTTTTAATTTTGTGTTCTGTGTGAAGTTCATCAGAATAAAACATTAAGTAATTAGGGCAAACTCCGGCTCTAAATACTTCCATTCCTCTGATTCTGATGCTAAATTCGCAAGAATTAAGGTTCTCGTCGTCTTTAAATACTACTTTCGGAATAATGTATCCTGCGCGTTCTGTCAGTTTTAGGCGAGATTTAACTGTTTCCGCAATAAGTTCTTCGCCCGAATTGTCACGGTCTGAGTCTACAAAACCTAAAAGTTCTTCGCTTAAATAAATTGTAAGTTTTTCTTCATGAAGCTTTGAATACATCAAATCAGGTGATGTTGCTTTGTTTAATTGGCTTTTCAAGTCTTCAAGTTCTTTTAAGCCTGCTGAAATTTTATCATTAAGTTTTTTTCTTGAAACAGAAGCAGGAGCTTCTCCTTCAAGTTCAGCTTTAATTTTATTAATTCTTGCTTTTTCACATCTGATTTTTGATTGGATTTCAAGACATTGTTCGTATTCTGTTAATTTTGGAGAAAGCATTTTTTCCATTTGGCTTTTGAAGTCTGAAATATTAATTATGTCACTGTCTGTAGGACTTTCGTTTTTAGCTTCACGCATAAAAATGCAGTTTAATTGAGAACTTTCTTCTTCCTCATCGCCAACTTCGTGCATACTGTATAATTCCCAGCCGTTCATTGACATTTCGTTAAGAAGGTTTTGAAGTTCCTGAGCATTTTCTGCTGAGCAAGTTTTAATAACGTATTCCATTCTCTTTTTGAACATAATTTTATCCTTTTAATAATTTAATTGCTTCAATAGCTGTTTTTATTGCTTTTTCCGTATCGTGTACGACAGGATTATCGAGGTTTTGTTTTTCTCGCTCCTGATTTGCAACGGTTAAAAATACAGAACCGACTTTAACATTTAAGTGGCTTGCAACAATAAACAAAGCTGCTGATTCCATTTCAGACGCCAGACAGCCTAAACGTTTCCAAGCTTCCCATTTATTTTGCAGTTCATAACTTACAGGTTTTGTTTCAGGTGAATGTTGTCCGTAGAATGAATCCTTACACTGTACAACGCCCGTATGGTAAGTGTAACCTAAATTTTTTGCGGCATTAACAAGTGCGTTTGTGATATCAAGGTTTGCAACAGCAGGAAACTCAATTGGGGCATATTCTTTGCTTGTACCCTCCATACGAATTGCTCCCGTTGCAATAACAATATCTCCGCCTTTAACGTCGATTTGCATACCACCGCAGGTTCCGACACGTATAAAGTTTTGAGCACCGACTTTTACAAGTTCTTCCATTGCTATTGCAGCTGATGCTCCGCCTATGCCAGTTGAAGTTACACTGACTTTTTCGCCGTTTAAGTAACCCGTATAAGTTACAAACTCGCGTTGATCAGCTATAAGTTTCGGGTCATCAAAATATTGTGCAATTTTTTCACACCGTTTCGGGTCCCCGGGAAGTATGACGTATTTGCCTACGTCACCTTCCTTTAAACCTATATGGTATTGTCTTCCGTCTTCTGTATAGTTCATTATTGTCCTTTTAATTTTTGGATAACTAAATCAGTTATATCAACACCGCCAACAAAAACTACCTGATCAGATACTACAGCATCAAGCTTTTGAGCTACCATAACCGCTTTTGCTGCTGTTTGAACCTGGTTTAGAATTTGTGCTTCTTTAGTATTTCTTAATTTAAACAAAGCTTCTTGTTTAGCATTAAATTCAGTTGCTGTTTGAGTTTCAAAGTTTTGTTTTTTAAGCGGTGTATCTAAAGATTTGTATTGTTTTTCTTTATCAACCATATATTGCTGTAATTCTAAACTTTTTGAATCAATTTCTTTTACGGCTTGTTGAGCTGCAGGATAGTTTTCTAAAACTTTTTGGTAATTAATATAACCAACTTCTGCAAAAGCTTGATTTCCTAACCCAATCATTAATCCTGCTGTTAATGTCAGAGCCATTAATTTTAAGTTTTTCATAAGTCCTCCTATATTATTATTAATTATTATTAGTAAATTAAGTCGCCGACACCGAAGGTGAAGTAACCGTGTTTAGAGCCGTTATCACCCGGATTTGTAAGCGGAATACCATAGTCGATTGATAATGGTCCCATACCAGGAATAAATACTTTCAACCCAACACCGGCAGATACTGCGTATTCAGGTCTGTCGTAGATTTTGTTTGAAACTGTGCCGTCAAATACTTTACCTGCATCAGCCCAAACTGTGAATCTGATATTGTTTAAGAATGCAATTCTTGTTCTGTCCATAAACGGAATTGGTGTTGCAAACTCAGCAGAACCCATTACAAACGCGTTACCGGTACCAACACCGCTCATTTTGAAACCTCTGACAGTATAAGGTCCGCCTAAACGATATGCCATAACTTCAGGAATATCTCCGTGGATTGCGCCTCCGCCTTTTGCGGTGAATGATAAGGATGATTTTTTACCTACAGGAATGTATTGTTTAATCATACCTGTAAGTTTTCCGTTAGTTTTATCAAACCCGTTCAAGCCGATATTTTCGTCAAATCTTAAGCTTGCCATTGTTCCGCGTCTTGTTACGGTTCCTGAATCCCTTGTATCATAGATTAATGCAGGGCTTAATGACATGAACAATCCGCCTTCTAATTGTTTTGCACGTTCAGAAATCGGAATGTTGTATTTTTGATACATGCTTAAAATGCCGTTGTAATCACCTTCTCGGACATCAATATTTTCAACACCTAAACTAAATGTTGCATTTGCGTGTCTGTTTTTCTTAAGTCTGTGAGCAACAGTCATTTCTCCGCCGAATCTTCTTTCAATTGCTAACGGAACCTGATATGATCCGAAATCTCTGAAGAATAATCTGTTGTTTAAAGATGTATCGGCATTATAGAAATATGGCTTAAAATAGCTTAATTCAGCTTGAATATTCATGTGATCTTTAACGGATGAGTCATTAAGCATTACACCTGTACCGGCTAAACCTGTTAAAGATAGTCTTTCGCATCTTCCGCGGAAGTTGTTTTCACTAATCCCCATTGACCCGAATAAACCTGTAACAGTATCAAGACCGCCGCCTACAGAGATACTTGCGGTTCTTTGTTCCTGAATTTTTATTGTAATATCGTAAGCGTCAGGAATTTCTTCACTCGGTTCAATTTCACGGGTTACATCTTTAAATGCTTGAGTAGCGTAAAGCCTTACCAAATCTTCTTTAACAAGGTTTTCGTTATAAATCATTCCCGGTTCTGTTAAGATATTACGCGCAATAATATAATCTTTGGTTTTTTCGTTACCTTCAATCATAATTTTGTCGATAATACCTTCTTTAATACTGATATTAATTGTTCCGTCAGGGTCGTCTGTAACAGAATCAATTCTTGCTAAAATATATCCTTTGGAGTTGTAAAGTTCTTGAACTTGCGCGATTGCAATGTTTAACTGTGCGATATTTTGAGGTTTACCTTTCATATCGCTAAATGCTGAAAGAATTTCTTCTGTTGATACAACGGAATTACCTTCAATTGTAAAATCTTTAACAGGAATATTTTCTTCTAAAACGATTTTAATTGTAACTGTGCCGTCAGCGTTTTTAGACGGAATAGCTTTCATTTTTTCTGTGAAATATCCTGTTTCATAGATTGCTTTCAAATCTGTTTGCAGTAAGTTTCTGGAATATTCGCCGCCTTGGCGCATCTGCATTTTTTCTCTTAACTCTTGTTCTGTGATAGAGTTTAAACCGTAAAATTCGATATCTTTGATAAGTTTTTTTTCTTTATCTATAGGGTCAGTTGTTTTTTGTGAAGAAAAGTCTGTCGGATAATTATCTGACATATTAAATTGCGGGGTATTTGAGTCTGTAGAATTTGTGTATTTATCAAAGATAGTGTTAGCGTAGTTTGTATTATTTTGAACAGCATCTTCTGTTAAGCCCATAGAACCCCAAGCATCATCAAGCGCGAATGCTCCTGTTTGGGTTGTCATTGCTATAACTGCAGCTAATAATAAATGTTTGGTTATCTTTTTGAAATCCAAGAAAATAATTCCCTTACAAACTCTCACTACTCTCCAACAAAATTGTAGCATAAACTATTAAAAAAGTACAAATTTTTTACATCTGTTTACCAACTGCGTATTTATAAATTTTATTTTTATTAACGCCGTATAATTCTGACAGGATTACTGAAATATCTTTGGCGCTGAAACCTTTGTCTTGCAAAAGTTTTATTTTGTCTTCGTATTCGGAAATTTCGCCTGCTTCTTCATCAGGGAAAATCATACATACAAATTCGCCTTTTGAAATATTTTCATTTAAATGATTTATTACGTTATCAATTTCATCAACTACGATTTCTTCAAATACTTTTGTAAGTTCTCTGCCAAATGCCGCTTTAGCTTGCGGACGTACTGCTTTTATTATTTCAAGAGTTTGCACAATCCTGTTTGGGGATTCGTAAAAAATTACATTTGTGTTTTTGTACTCTCGGGCAATAGCTTCTATTTGGCTTTTACTTTTAGGTAAAAATCCGATAAACGTAAATTTTTCATCTTTTCTGGAAATCTGAGAAAGAAAAGTGATAACTGCGTTTGCCCCCGGCAGTGCTGTTATTGAAAAACCGTTTTTACGAAGTTCTTTTACAATTACTGATCCGGGGTCACATATTAAAGGGGTTCCCGCATCGGATACAAGAGCCATCTTTTTCCCGCTTTTTAGAGTGTCTAAAATTTGGTTTATCCGCTCTTTCTCGTTGTATTTATGGTATGAAACACATTTTGTTTTGATATCAAAATGGTTTAAAAGTTTTTGAGTAACACGACTGTCTTCGCAGGCAATCAGGTCAACCGCTTTTAATACTTCAATTGCCCGTAATGTTATATCACCTAAGTTTCCGATTGGTGTCGGCACCACATAAAAATCATATTCTTTCATAAAATGATTTTAACATGAAATCTATTATTTATAAGCAGAACAAACTTTTATTTTATGCGGATACTGTTTTCTGTTTGAATTTAGTGACCATTCGGCAGCACTTTTGACTAAATAGTCAGGGCTGTTTTGTGCGGTATAGCACAACTTTTTTATAATTTTTTCATTTCCTGTTGCGAAAAAATATCCCCAGAATGCATCTAATGTTGCAGGGCTTTCCAGATAATAATTATTACGGTTAAGAATATCTTGCACAATAAACTCGTATTCTTTTGCCGTTTTTAGCATTTTGTGGGTTGATTGGTTGACATTCATTTTTTCTAAATTCTCAAAGGTGTTTGGATTTTCATGTTTAATCCCTGCAAAAAATCCGTACAACGGTGATTTTGAATTTTTAGCTTCATAAAGATTGTTTTGTGATATGAAGTTTACCATTTCGGGAAGTTGAGCGGTATTTTTCTTAATAAAATAATTCATAAACATACCGTTAAACTGTTGATAGTTGGTAATTTTTGCAATGGCGGCGCAGGTGCTTGAAATAAGAATAATAAAGGTTAATGAAATCAATTTTTTCATATGATAATTTTATCAAATATTTTTATTTAATCAAGATTTATGCTATTATTCATATATGAAATTTGAAGAGAAAACACTTAATTCAGAAGTAGTTTATGACGGAAAGGTAATGACCGTAATTAAAGATGATGTAGAGGTTTCTGACGGTCACAAGTCGTTTCGCGAAGTTGTAATCCATAATGGCGGTGTCGTGATTGTTGCCTTAAAAGATGAAGAAACCATTCTTTTGGTAAAGCAATATCGTTATCCTTTAAGACAGGTTAATTTAGAACTTCCGGCAGGTAAGCTTGAAGTCGGAGAAGACCCTGATGAAGCCTGCAAACGTGAACTTGAAGAAGAAACAGGCTACAGGGCAAAAAATTGGAAATCTTTAGGGTATATAAATACAACACCCGGAATTTGTACGGAAAAACTTTACCTTTACTTTGCGTCAGGGTTAGAATTTGTCGGAGAACATCCTGATGAAGGTGAGATAATTAAGTGCTATGAGTACAAATTAACAGATGTTTTTGAAATGATTAAGAATGGTCAAATTAGCGATGCCAAAACGATTTGCGCAGTAACAAGAGGGTTTTGTTTATGATAAAAATGATTGCCACGGATATTGACGGAACTATTTTAAAATGGGGTTTGGATTTTACTCCTGCAATGAGACAATGTATAAAAAGATTAAAAGAACACGGGGTTAAAGTTGTACTTGTAACGGGTAGAATGCACTGCGCTGCACTTCCCGTTGCGCGGGAATTAGGGCTTGATACTCCTATAATTTCTTATCAGGGCGGGCTAATTAAAGATTTTGATAATAATACTTTGTATCAAAAGAACCTTGACTCAAAGTATGCTAAAGACATTGTCTTATGGGCAAGGAAAAATAATATACATATAAACCTCTATTTAGACGATAAGCTTTATGTAGAGCGCGATAACGACATTGTTAAGCAATATACTGACGGGAAGTTTATTGACTACGAGGTAATAAACTTTGACTCATTGGCAATAAAAAACGTAAATAAAATTCTTGCAATAGATTTAAACGATCCCGATAAGGTTACGGGTTGGGTAAATGAACTTAGAGAAAAATATCCTGAGCTTTATATTGTAAAATCTACTCCGTATTTTTGTGAGATAGGGTGCAGTGAAGCCAAAAAATCTTTAGGTGTTGAGTTCCTTTGTAAAATGTGGGGACTTGATAAAAGCGAAGTTTTAACAATAGGTGATCAGAATAACGATATTGACTTAGTCAAAGCAGGCGGAATCGGGGTTGCAATGGGTAACGGAACTCCTGAATTAAAGCAGTGCGCTGATTTTATTACTGATACCGTTGAAAATGACGGCTTTGTTAAAGCGGTTGAAAAATTTGTTGGGGTAGAGGTAAATATATAAGAGTGTTGGTATCCTTTTG
Source organism: uncultured Vampirovibrio sp. (assembly GCA_910584405.1). Lineage (GTDB taxonomy): Bacteria > Cyanobacteriota > Vampirovibrionia > Gastranaerophilales > Gastranaerophilaceae > Zag111. The sequence goes on along the minus strand of CAJUAL010000010.1, from coordinate 66,279 downwards.
CCGGATTATAGTAGCTGTGGACTTTTGCAAAATTGATGTTATTCGGGTTTTTCTATTTTAGGTAATGTCAACTTTGCACCGCATCTTGTACAATATTCCGGGATTTCGTTTTTAAAACAGTATTGTTTTTTACATCTCGGGCATCTGTATTTATTCATTGATGTAAGAATATAGATTAAAAAGAATCCTGCGCCAAGGATTGCGATGATGAGTATGACAATTTCTATATAAAAAATTGTTTTAAATGCTCCGTCAAAAGATGGCAGTGAAAATCTCGGGTAATAATAAACTATTCCGTAATCTTCCATATCATATGTCGGTGCGGGAGCGGGAGCTGATATTCCTCTTGTTACTACAACGCCGTTATCTTGTGCCATTATTTCTCCTTGGTTTAATTATATTATATAATATGTTATAATTAATTAAAAGAGGTATAAAAAATGTACAGAATCGGAACGGGTTACGATATACATAAACTTATTGAAGGACGCGATTTAATTATCGGCGGTATTAAGATTACTCATGAAAAAGGGCTTTTAGGGCATTCTGATGCGGATGTTTTAATTCATGCAATAATTGATGCGATGTTGGGAGCTTTATGTCTTGATGATATCGGAACACTTTTCCCAGATACTGACCCAAAGTATAAAGATATTGACAGCACGGTGTTGTTAAAACATGTTTATGAACTTGTCCATTCAAAGGGTTATGAAATAGTTAATATTGACAGTAATATTATTGCTCAGGCTCCAAAAATGATGCCTTATATTCCAAAAATGAAAGATGTTTTATGCAAGGTTCTTGCAATAAATCCCGAACAGCTTTCGATTAAGGCAAAAACCAAAGAAAAAATGGACGCGGTAGGTCAAAAGCTTGCTATTGAAGCTAATGCGGTAATTTTAATCCGTAAGGTATAATTGTTTACATTTTGTTAAAATTTTCACACCAAATCTGACATTTACTCAAAAAAACTTAAATAAAACATGGCATAAATCATACGAAAGAATGAGTCATTCGTACTTGAATTATGCTAAAAATATAATGGTAAGAAAGCAGACAAGGGTGGATTAAAAAAGATATGGGTCTTAGCCTGAACAATATATATCAACGACCTTTTGTGAAACAAGACGACAGACGTCTTGTTAAAAAGCGTGAAGAGGAAGAAAAATCTTCTGCCGCCAATGCTCAACGCCAGGAAGAATCTAACCAAAATTCAAAAAGTAAAGGCTTACAATATGTTGAACAAAAGCAGCCGACATATACTCCCGCTTATGAACAAAAATTTTCACTTCCTGCCCAAAATGCTTATAATAATGTAAATATCAATCCTCATCAGGCGCAAAATACCCAAAGAGCAACAGAAGATACTGCTCAAGGGGTAATTAATAATAAAATTAATATTGCTCAAATTCTTAAGGATTTTCGTAACACAGCTCTGGCTATCGGAACTCCTGATGATTTAAATGAAATAGTTAACAGTTATTTAGGCGCTGTAGAAAAACAGGTTAAAAAAGAAGGTGCAGACCAAAAACTTGTTAAATCAACACTTAAAGGTGCCGCATCAATTCTTGACCGCCATATATCTGAAACCTTGGGAAGAGATTCAAATGTTGTAGAAAAATGGGTTGATACACTGTTTATGCAGAAAATCAATCTTCGCTATAACGAAGAAGATGTAAACGAAAGATTTCTTGTTAAATTTCCTGATGGTTCACCTGCCCAAACAAAACGTCAGGAAGAATTACAAGAAACCGCACAGCAAGAAATAAAGCCCCCTGTTGAACCTGAATCAAACGTAATTCCGATAAGTGTTGCGGGGCAAACTTCACAAACAAAAATTCCGCAGGATAAACAATTAAAATCTTTGTTTATTCAAGCAAAAAAATATGCCTATGCAAATAAACCGGAACAAGCAATAAAATCATTTGAACAAGCCCTAAATCGTGCTATGGAAATTGATGACACCGAAACTTCAGGTAAAATTTACTACGAAGTCGGTAAAATTTATGACGACCACGATTATTTGGCTCAGGCTTTAAAAAGTTATAACCAATCATTAAAATTAACGACAGATGAGAATGTTAAAACAAAAGCACATTATTCAATGGCGCAGATTTATGATGATATAAACCAAATTACACCTGCAATGGATCATTATTTCAGTACCGTATCTCACGCAGGCGAAGCCGAAAATCTTCCTGCACAAAGCGCATCTTTAACAAAAATCGGTAATATTTACACAGATATGTACGATAGAGAAGCGTTTGAATATTACGATACTGCAGGTGATATTGCAGATGAAACCGATAATTATAATTTGAAAGGTTTTGTGGCTTCAAATCTTGGCGGTGCGTATATGAAGTTTGATGAGCCTGAAAATGCTCTAAAATCATATTCAAAAGCCACTATGAATTACACAAAAGCAGAATCACCCGTCAAAAGTGCTCAAAACTATCTTGCAGCCGCAGATATTATGGTTGAATTTAACAACTTAAATAAAGCTTATAATCTTTTGTCAAAAGCGCAAAAATACGCACGTCAAAGTGATAACGTTAACCTTATGAACGAAATCAATACAAAAATGCGTCAATTACAAGCACTTGATGTTAAGTAATTATCTTACTTTACCGCGAAGTAGTAATGTAGCTCCTGCAATTAATGCTGTTCCGATTGCAGCGGCAGCTCCTGTTATAAGTGACATTATTTTGGTAGCTTTATTAAGGTTTTTCTTAGCTTCATCAACGGTAACTTCGCCGTCCCACAATTTGCCGTCTTTAGTCATGCCGCCGATAGGAATTTTTCCGTTTTTTGCTGTTGCTTCAATGTTTTGCATTACTGCTTTGCCTTGTTTTGATTTAGCATAATATGTAGCTCCCGCACCAAGCGCAAAACCTGCTGCTGTCATAATTCCCATACATTTTCCAACACCTGCCATAAAGTAAACCTCCTATACTGATTGCAATTTTATTAAAGCAAATAAAGTTAAAATTTTGCCAGTTTGTAACAAAGCGTTAAGAATTAATACATTCGGACAGCTTGCTTTTTTGTTTTTAAAGCGTATGATAAAGTTAACTTTCTTTAAGTGAGTGTTTTTATTTTTATGTTGTTAGGGTAAAATTAAATTTATGGTAACGAAAGAAAAATTATATTCGGATATTCCGCCGACAAAGTTAAGAAACAAAGAAGAAAAATTCAAACCTGCGAAAACAAACCGTTTTTGGTTGACTATTGCAAGTTTATTTTTCTACAATATGTTGCAAAACAGATTTTATGCTTTTCGTTATACCGGTGTAGAAAATTATACCGAACGTGATAAAAAGACTCCGACGATTCTTTTTGCTCCGCACTGTAACTGGTGGGACGGAATCGTTTTATATAATATTACCCACAGAATTTGCCGTAAAGAAATACGTTTAATGGTAGAAGAATTAAACAGATTTCCGTTATTAAGACGCGGCGGTGCGTATTCTGTTAACAAAAAATCAGCTCAATCAGCAATGAAAGCTTTACAGTATTCGGTTGATGTTCTGGGCGATTTAAGAAATATTTTATGTATATTTCCGCAGGGGATTATTCGTCCGCCTCATTTCAGACCGTATGTTTTCCAAACAGGTTTGACGTACATTGCACAAAATGCCGTAAAAAAATACGGTAAAGTGAATTTGATTCCTGTATCGATTGATTATTGTTTCTTAAGAGATAACAGACCTGAGGTTATAGTAGATTTTGGTCAAAGAATTGAGTTGACAGATTCTAATCTTGACAGAAAAGCTTATACACAGTTCTTGGAAGCTAAGTTGACAGAAACAAGCGACCAACAGTTCAAAAATATCTCTCAAGGTAAAATGGATGATTATAAGATTTTATTCAAACAGCATTTAAAGTGGTATCGCAGGATTGAACAGCGATTAAAACGAATTGACTTACCTGATGTTTCTGAAGTTTAGTTGTAAATTTTAACAAATGTAAACAATTTGACAAAACCTCATGACAATTGCTTTCGCTTATTTTATTATTTTACTAAATTCGGAGGCAGAATGTTGAACGATATGTTAGATTTGACTTCAAAAAGCGCGTTTTCAAATGAGAATGATACTTTTACATCAAGATCTTTTGCGGCACTTTTGGCAAAAAATAATGTACCTAATTCGCATAAAAGAATTGCGGATAATTACTTTATTATTAAAAAGGTGTTTAAATTTCAGGCATGTTTAAGCAGAATTTCTAATGTTGAAAAGTCTTTGCTTGAGAAATATGATTTTAACGTTCTTGAGTTTACGACAATGAAGCAAATGTATGATGAGTTAACATTATTGCAAAAATGGTCTGCTTCTGATGATGAAAACTTAAGAAATGTTTCTGATAACATACTGTTAATTAGGGTTAAGGAGTTAAAGTTCTTGGAGGCAAGTCGTTATGCTACAATTTCTAATGAAATTTATAACGGATATAAGGCTCTAGAACAATATTTGAAAGAAATCAGTAAATTTCAAACAGCACAAAATTTGAGATTGTTAAATTATTAATTAGGAGTTTATTTACCCCGTTGGTTGCTTAATTTACCCTTACCATGGATAGTCAGACGGAATTTTCCAACTATTTTGCTGTATCATTTTTGTGCAGAAGTTATATCCTGCACCATTCCTGCAACCATATCTGGGGTGTGTTCTTAAGCTTTGAAGTTTTCCGTCCCAACCGTATGTATAAGGCTCGATGTAATTTGTGCTGTTTATTTTGTCCCATGCACCTGACTCTTTTGAGAATTGAAAAGAAAAGCGGTGTCGCGCTATATTTTGCATGTCTGTTCTATATTTTTCTTCTGTATAGTATGTTATATCCGCGCCATTACCATCAATTTTAAATGTTATTACACCTCCATCCAGCAATGCTATACATATTAGATCGGAATTTCTTGTGCAATTTTTATATCCGAGGTTTTTCATGTATGGAAGAATGTAGGTGTTTAAAAATTCAATATTTTCATCAGCAGAATAACCTTTATCTCTTGATATCCAACCTTCAGGATCTCCGTTTTCGGCAACAGACATTCTTAGTGTTTGATTTATCATTGAATAAAATTTTACAAGTTGGGTTTCTGTTCTTTTTTTCTGAAAATTTGTCATTAATGTCGGAATAGTCATCGTGGCAACTACCCCGATTATACCTAATGTAATTAAAATCTCTGCAAGGGAGAAACCTTCATTCTTCATTATTATAATCCTCTAAATAATTACAATAGTAAACATTAAATTTATAATAATCTCTTTAGTAACATTTGTCAATATAATAAAATTAAATCTATGGAAAATGATTTTGGTTATATTTTAGGAGCAAATATTAGGGCGGAAAGGTTGAGAAGACATTATACGCAGGATAAACTTGCCGAGTTGCTTGATATGAGTATAAATTATGTAGGCAAACTTGAACGGGGCGTTATAATTCCAAGTGCCCAGGTAATTTTTAAACTATCTAAAATTTTAAGAGTTGATATTAACGACTTTTTCAAAGAGATTGAGTAATTTACCCCTTTACCCCTTTACCCCTTTAGTTCTCTTGTTGATAGCCAAAGTTTTTAAGAATTTTTTCTTTTTTGCGCCAATCTTTTTCAACTTTTACTTCAAGCTGTAAAAAAACTTTTTTCTCAACGATTTTTTCCAGTTCAAGACGAGATTCTGTGCCGATTTTTTTAAGCAGACTTCCGCCTTTGCCGATTAGTATTCCTTTTTGGCTTTTTTGTTCACAGTAAATTATTGCAGAAATTCGGTCAATAGTTTCTTCTTCCGAGTATTTCATAACCTTAACCGCAACAGAATGCGGAATTTCATCAGAGGTGTTAAGAAGAATTTTTTCTCTGATAATTTCTTCTGTCACATCGCGCATTGTTTCTTCCGTGACAACGTCATCAGGATAAAGCATTTCACCTTCGGGTAATTTTTTATAAATATTTTTGATAAGTGTATCGATATTACGTCCTGTTTTAGCTGAAATCCTTACAATAGGAAGGTTTTCGTTGAATAAAGTTTTATATGATAAAAGATTTTCTTCGACTTTTTCAGGTTTTTTAATCTTGTCAACTTTGTTCATTACAATAATAACAGGAATTTTAGTTTGCAAAAGGTTTTGCGCAATCCATTTATCGCCTTTTCCGGCGGGGTCTGAACCGTCAACCAAAAATAATATTACATCAGCATCAGGTACTGCAATTTTTGCTTCATCAAGTAAAAATTCGCCAAGCTTATTTAACGGTTTATGAACCCCCGGAGTATCAACAAAAACAATCTGACCTTCATCAGTTGTTAAAATCCCTTTAATCCTTTTTCTGGTTGTTTGGGCTTTGTCGGTTGTTATTACTATTTTTTGCCCGAGGATTTGGTTTAAAAGTGTTGATTTCCCTACATTCGGGCGTCCTATTATTGCTGTGAATCCGCTTTTCATGAAGATATTGTAACATAAACCTTATTTTTTTGAAATAAAGTAGCAAAATTTTTTACTCTCGGGTATTATATTATCAGGTACGTGTAGTATTGATTGACGAGAAACAATGGGAAATAAAAAATATATAGTTGTTGCAGCGGTTTTAGCGATGTTATCAACAGGCTTTAACCCCTCAAACGCTCAAGATATAAGTTTAACTCAGGTAGATGTAAAAAAATCATCAGTAGCTGATACTGTTGATGTAACTTTTTACACGACAGGGCAATCACAGGCTTCTGTTGTTACAAGAAAATCAAACAACAAATATGTGGTTTTGCTGCCGAATATTTCAAGTTCATCATCAGCAACCCCGAGCCTTGGCGCTGTTAAGGATTTAATCTCCGATGTTGAAGTAAAACACGTTAATGACGGTATCGGCGGATACACAAAGATTACTTTTTCAACAACAAAACCTGTAAACTTTAAAACATATACAAAACGCGCTAATCCTGTAACTGCTGTTCAAAAGGATTATAAAAATATTATTGCCCAAAATAATTCGTCAAAACCTGCTGTTGAAAATAAACCTGCACCTCAGGCACAAGTTAAGCCTCAAACAAAACCTGTACAAACACAACAGCCGCCTCAAGCAAAAGCAGAAAAACCTGTTTCAAATACTTCAAAACAACCTGAAACAAAAAATGTAAAACCTGCGGTACAAAAAGAAACCGCAAAACCAGCCCAAAAACCAAAACTAATACCTGTTGATGTGCCAAAAATTGCAAAAGCAATTACCGCTCCAAAAGTTGAACAGGTACAAAAACAAGTTGAACAAAAGCAAGCTGCAGCCGCACCTTCATCAGATTACGTACCTAAAATGAAGTATGATGAAAACGGCAAACGTATTATTGACTTAGAACCGAGAGTTTCTCATAAAGAAGAAAAACAAACCGTTCAAGAAGATGTTCCAACTCCTATAGCAGTTGATACTCAAGAGCAAATAGAAGAAAATACTATACCTGAAGATAATAACACAGGTAAATCTCATCATATTCCTATGTGGGTGTTGATTGCAGGCGGTTCAGTTTTAGCATTCGGAATTTTATTCCATATCTTAAGTTCTGTGGCTAGAGAAGCTCGCAAGAGAAAAAGTTTGGAATCATTTTTCTCTGTTTCATCTTCTGCAAAATTCACGGCTCCAAAGAGCAAATACTCAGATATTGTTAATGATTCAGAGTTAAATTGGCAGGAAAAATACAAACGCTATAATGCTAAAGAACAAGCTGAAAATGTTAAAGAACCTTCGTTTAAAGAAATTTCTTACGTAACAAATCTTGGCGCAACAAAAAAAGCTGTTATAACAGAACAGCCAAAAACTGTAGTTGAAGAAGTTGTTAACAAAGCTGAAAAACCAATTTCAAGTTTGTTTGCGAAAAAAACTGAAACTCAAAAAAGTCAAAAAGTTCTTAAAGGTAACAGCGAAGAATTTAAGAAACAAATGAGAGCAAAGATTTCTCAATTGGAACATTCTTTTGCGCAGACACCAACCTTGAAAGAGCCTGAAGAAGTTACAAATGAAGTTAAATCAGAAGATGATACAATTATCAGTAAAATCTCTGATGTTAAATTAAAATCTTTCTCAAAACCTGTTTCTTTAAAAGGTACAGATAGAAACCTGCTTAGTGATAACAAAAAAACAAAACACTATCGTGAAGGACAGTTTGTAAAATTAAAAGATTCACCGCTTAGTGTGAGCAGGAGACATTCGGCATCATCAGAAATTAATGCATCTGATTTAATCAATACGGGAAGTAAATATTTAATGAATAATGGGGAAATGAAAATGACTAGGGAAAAAGAAAATTATTTACTGTCATCATTGGATGAATATTTATCAATTTTAGACAGTGAAGGAACAAGTTCAAGAAATGTATCAGTAGCAGATAGTTTGGCTCAAATCAGACCAAATTCCGAACCAATGAGCCGTTCAGGGATGACTAATCCTATTTCAAGAAGCAAATCGGCAAATTCTTATATGAACGGTTTAATTGTTAAATCAGGCTACAATATTGATTCAGAAAAAGGATTTTATCTTGTAAATATGGACGGTGTTTCAGCAATAGTCGGAAGAATTAAAGACAGCACTTATGTTTTGAAAAAGTTTGACCGCGTAATGGATCAACCGCTTCAGGTAAGACAGGATGATGCTAACGTTTATATCGTTAAAGTCGGAAGATATAAATGTTTAGTTGATGTTTCAAAAGACAAAATGGGAACACTTATCGAGATTTAAGCGGGGTTAAGGTTTGCCGTTTAAGAAACTTTTATTATCGTTATTCATAATCGGAGTGAGTATTTTTTGCTGTGTTCATTTCCTCAAAAATCCTAAAACATTGCAAAAAACGACAATCCAATTCTCTTCTTGGGGTTCTGAGTCTGAGTTAAAGATTCTGGAGCCTATTTTGGCTGATTTTGAGCAAGATAACCCTGATATAAAAGTTGATTTCATGCATATTCCGCAGAATTATTTTCAAAAAATTCATCTGCTTTTTGCCTCAAATACGGCACCTGATGTAATTTTTGTGAATAATCAGTATTTGCCGATATATGTAAATGCGGGAGTTTTGGAGGATTTGTCGGGGTATGATTTTGAGTTTGATAAGTTTTACGAAAAATCTCTAAAATCTCTCAGCTCGGGTGGTAAACTTTATGCTGTGCCAAGAGATGTTTCAAACCTTGTAATTTTTTATAATAAAGACCTTTTTGATAAGTATAACGTTCCTTATCCGAAAAAAGACTGGACATTTAATGAATTTCTGGTTACTGCCCAAAAATTGACTCATCGTCCTGAGGTTTTCGGGGTTTCGTTTGAAGATGAACCGTTGTTTTATTTGCCTTATTTAACAAGTATGGGAGTGGATGATTTTTCTGATTTTAATAATGAAAAAATGCAAAAAGGTTTAAGGTTTTATGCGGACTTGAGAAATAAATATCACGCGGCGCCGAAAAAAGAAGAATCTGCAAGTGCTACAATGGCTCAAATGTTTTTGCAAGGAAGACTGGGGATGCATTTATCCGGACGTTGGCTTGTTTCAAAATACAGGCAGGAAGCAAAATTTGATTGGGATGTTGTTGAGTTTCCAAAAGGAGAGAAAGGTTCTGTAGTTCCGCTGGATTCTTCTGGGTGGGCTGTTGCCAAATCTTCAAAACATAAACAGGAATCAGTTCGTTTAATAAAATATTTATCGTCAAAAGAAAGTTTGGAGAAGTTTACCCAAAGCGGTTTAATTGTACCTGCAAGAGTTGATGTTGCAAATTCAAGGTATTTTCTTGACAGCGAAAAACCAAAAAATGCCCGTGTATTTTTGGATGTTATAGAAACTTCTGTTCCTACGCCTGTAACTGTCAATTTCCGTCAGGTGCTTGATAATTTGAAAAATAACACGGAATATATGTTTAGTGGAAAATAATCCATGTTTATAGTAAAATCGGGTTATGAATTTAGATAGCCGTATAGATAGTATCTTATCTCCAATAGCTAATAAAATTTCAGGGATAATCTTTTCTCACGTAACAATTCACGGTGTACGTGTGGAATTTTTGATTGTTCTTTTAATGGTTGCGGCGTTGTATTTTACTTTTAGAACAAGGTTTATCGGTTTGTGGGGCTTTCGTCACGCAATAGACTTGATTACCAAAAAATACAAGCACGACGATGCAATAAAAAAGAAAAAACATGGCGAAGTATCATCATTTCAGGCACTAACCGCGACGATTTCAGCATCAGCAGGCATGGGAAATGTTGTAGGGTCAGCGTTAGCTGTATCTGTCGGGGGGCCGGGGGTAATTTTTTGGATGATGGTTGCCGGTGTTTTTTCAATGGCGCTAAAGTTTGCAGAAGTTCTTTTAGGTATTAAATTCAGACAAATAAATAAAGACGGTTCATCATCAGGCGGTCCGATGTATTATATTATCAACGGACTTCGCGCTCCGTGGATTAAGCCTTTTACTCCGTATTTGGCAAAAATTTATGCAATTTGCTGTGTATTTGCGATGATTGGCGGTTGGAACCTTTTCCAAATTAATGCGATAACAACCCAAATTACAAATGTTACGGGGTTATTTTCAGGGCAACGCTGGATTTTCGGGCTTATCGTAGCTGTGATTACTTATATTACTGTTATCGGCGGGATTAAATCTATCGGTAAGTTTACATCAAAAGTTACGCCTGTAATGTGCAGTTTGTATGTATTTTCGGCTTTTGTAATTTGTTTGTTAAATATTCATCATGTCCCGCATACGATTTCTTTAATCTTACACGAAGCATTTAAACCAACAGCAGTTGGAGGCGGTGTTTTTGCATGTATGTTATGGGGATTTCGCAGGGCGATGTTTGCAAATGAAGCAGGTTTAGGAACTGCGCCGATTGCATTTTCTGCGGTTAAGACAAGCAAGCCTGTTGCACAAGCTTTTATCGCAATGTTGCAGCCGTTTGTTGATACTGTTATTGTTGGTGCTTCAACCGCATTCATTATTGTGGTTACAGGGGCTTATCTTAATACTACGGGAATTGAAGGTATTGAATTAACTTCAAAAGCCTTTGCATCAGTTTGTCCGTTCTTCCCTGTTTTATTAACGTTTATGGCAAGCTGTTTTGTTTTATCTACAATGCTTTGCGGCTCATATTACGGTACAAAAAGCTGGACATTTTTGTTTGGTGAATCAAAATTAACCACAAGAACTTTCCAAATAATTTATTGTTTATTTATTGTAATCGGTTCTGCTATGAATTTAAAAAGCGTTGTAAACTTATCTGATGCGTTTACATTATTTTTAGCCGTACCGAATTTGATTGCAGTATTTTTATTATCTGATATAATAATTAAAGAATTAAAACGTTATTGTAAAAAATACAATATCGGTTGGTTTAAAAACAAAGACTAATGAGGAGAGAATAATTAATGATTAAGAAAGAATGTTTGGATATAGTTCAGGCAAAATGTGAAAATTGTCAGGATTGTATACTTGGAAAAACCCGTAATAATGTGGTATTTTCTGACGGAAACCCTGAAACTGCAAGAATTGTGCTAATCGGTGAAGCTCCGGGAGAAACCGAAGATGAAACAGGAAAACCGTTTGTCGGCAGAGCAGGAAAACTTTTAAACCAATTCTTGGAAGAAGCAGGAATTTCAAGACAAGATGATTTGTATATTATCAATACGGTAAAATGCAGACCTCCTGAAAACAGAGTTCCAACCGATGTTGAAAAAGCTTTATGCGAAAGATATTTAACAGCTCAGATTGATATTATGAATCCGCAAGCAATAATTTTCTGCGGTGCAACTTCTTTAAAATCTTTCTGGTCAGATAAAAAAGTTCAAATATCAAAAGTTCGCGGAAACTGGTTTGATGTGACAATTAATGGAAAAACTTATAAAGCAATGGCTATTTTCCACCCGTCATACCTGTTAAGAAACCATTCAATAGAAGAAGGGTCGCCAAGAAGACTTATGCAGCAAGATTTGGCTGTTATTAAGTCTGAAATTCTGGGTGATAAAATGGTGTGTTCCACCGAATCTCACAATCAGGAAATGGCAATGGTATAGTAAATCAAAAATTTTGTCATTCTAACTGACACCATGGTGTCATCCTGAACTTGTTTCAGGATCTTATTCAGAATCTATTCATGCCGATAGAATCAACACTGATAGACTCCGGAGCGGTGTCCGGAGTGACCAAACAAATATATAACTAAATAAGAGGAAATGAAGTGAATATCTTCAACTGCTGCCGCAGCCGTAAAAGTCGGAATGCTCTAAAAAGAAATCTAATACCTGCGTGCAGTTCGGGTATAGGTTAAAGAAACTTTTTGAAGTGTCCTCTTATGCAAAAAATAAAGAGGACACTTTTTAAATGGCATCACCGTCATCTGTACATTCAAGAACAATGAAAGCTGGCACTTGCCCGCACGGGCTTCCTTTGGGTGCTTGTCCGATTTGTAACGGAATGGCAGGCGGAAATTCTACAACAAAACGTAATGTTCCGCGAAATGTCGGAGAGATGACTTATAATCAGTGTGCAGCAATAGGAGCAATGCTTAGAGCTCAAAAGCATGCCAAAGAACAAGCAAAAATCGCTCAGCAAAATTATATTCAATCTTTAACCGATTTTGCTAAAAATATTGCAAATACTCATCAAAGGTTAGCAGATTTAATAGTCAGGGTTACACAAAACCTTCCGCCTGTTGTTGCAAAGCCTGTAAATTTTATATTAAAAGTTATTCTAACTCCTGTTCAAACAGTTTTGCGCGGGGTTGTCGTTGTGTTACAAAAATTTGCGGATATTTCAGATAAATTAACTGCTGTTTATGGTGAATTGAAAGCTGCGCTTAAAGAAAAAGCCGAAAAAATTATCACAAATCTTAAAAAGAAATTAAAATCAATTTTCTTCGTTTTTGGAGCTGATGAAACTGATGATGAGGAAAAAAAGATTGAAGAAGCTAAGCGAATTTTTGATTTAAAAACTTTTGTTCATAAATTAGCTCAAAAATTAAGCCAAAAAGGAGGTTCAGATAATGAACATTAATCCTTTATATGATGCTGAAACTCTTCGTCAACAGCGAAATTTAACAATTTCACAGCGCAGAAATAATCTTACAACCAAAGAAGGTGTACTGGTTAATAATTTTGTAAAAGACGGACTTTGCGATACAAAAAATACTTATCTTATATCTGATAAAGTTGAGATGCCTCAAGACTTGTACGAGGATTCAAAAATTGTTGATAAAAAACTTTTACCCTTGAGTGCTGTTGCATTGGGGGTAATGAGTTCTATTGCTGTTGTAACAGGGTTTGCAAGGCGCAGTGCACGTGTTGCAAAAGATTTGCCTAAAGAAAAATGGCTTCCTGCCGTAACCAGAAATGTTCAGCTAAGTAAGGAACTTCATCAGCTTGTTTATCAATATGTCCAAAACCCTAACAAAAAAACTTTTAATGCGGGCGTTGGGGTTTTAACATTGTCTGCTATGGCGTTTATGGGAAAAATGTTTTTTGACGGTTATAAAGAAATTTGGGTGAAAAGAAAAGAAGCGGGGATTCAAAAAAATCTTCAAGAAAATCTTATTGCTGTAGAAACTCAGTCATTTTCCGGAAAAATGCAGATAATTCGCGCTATGTTGTCAAAATATTCTAATGATTTTGAAAAATATATAAAACCTGAGGGTGATAAAATCTTACCAAATTTTGGAAAAAATAAGTTTTTTAAAATGCCGTTCACATCAGAATCTCGCACTTCATATAAGAAAAAAACTTTAAATTTTGGTAATATCCTGCTCGGGGCAGGAACTGTTGTCGGAATTGTCGGATTAGGGTTTTTGTCTTTGAAAAATCTTACAAAAAGCAAAGCTTATTTAAAAGAAGGTTTAGAAAACACCAAAACACTTATAAAAACAATTGTTGATACGACTCCTGAAAGGTTTGACGAGGCTTCTGCGGATTTTCTTGAACATATGTTTATGTCTATTGATGACGGAGCAAAGGATTTAACGGAATTTGTAACCGAACAGGTTAATAAGCTTAAATGGTCAAAAGATGATAAAGACAAGTTTTTGCAAAAAATTCTGACAAAATTGAAAACTTCAACCACAAAAGCCAATCCGAACTATGCGGGTGACGGAACTCCACGTCCTGCATTCAATTCTTTTGTAGAAGATTACAGGGCATTTTTATACAATTGGCTTTTAGATACAAGTAATCCTCAATTTGCGTATTTATTCTATGGGATTACGGGACTGAGTGCGGCAAGTTACGGCGGCAAGCTTGCAGGAGATGCAATTAAAGAAGTTCAGGTGAAAAAGATTAACGCTCAAACCGAATTAGAATTGCAACAACGGCTTGTTTCAACAGAGCTTCGTAATTTTAAATCCAAAAAAGATGCAGCAATTTTACCGCTTGTAGAAGAGTTCTACAAACAGGTCGATAGCGGTAAACGTTCAAAAGAAGAATTAAAAACCATGGCGGAAAATGTACTTTTTGAAATTAAAAACGGACCGCCGTTTGTATACAGCTAATGATTCAACCTGTTCAAACATATCAAAATAAATATATTTGCAATTCCTGTCAGCTCCCGACGCGTGAGCGGAATTACTGTACTTTTGACAAAAATGAAGTTGATTATTTTGTTAAACAAAAAGAAAACGCGCTGCCTTATCTTACCGAAATTTTATCTCATTCAAATAACGAAGCTCAAGTAACCGAAACCCTTTATATAATGGACAGAATGATTGATAACGGAACGAAAGGAATTGATAAACTTTATCCTGTGTTTTCAAGGTTTAATAATACGGATTCTCCTAATATCCAAACTTTTTTAGCAGGAATTTATCGTAAAACTCAGGTTCCTGATGCTTTTGGACCATTAGTTAATATGCTTATAAAAAATGCCACACGCCCGAATAATCCGAATCAAACCTTTGACCCGAATGAAGAAATCGGAGGCGCAATTTTAAGTTATTTATCCGAACGATTTAGATGAGAATAATCCCATTTGCAAAGAAGTTATACCGGCACCTATTATTTACCCCCACCTAGGAGTGAATTTGGAACGGACACTTTGTACAGTGAGCTTTTGGGTGAAGTATAAGATTATCTTCTAAATCATACATCTTAGCAACTCTTGTATCTAAAGGAGCTCCGCATTTTGGACATTTTAATCCGCCTGCTCCGTTTAAGATAAGCTGTTTTAAGCTTTCAATAACCTCAGGTGATACGATATCACTTGCAATATCTTTTTCAAGTTGTTTAATTTCGTGAGCTTCACATTTCAAAACTTTTGCAATTGCTTGTCTTATAGTCACAGGTAAAAACAGTTCTTTTCCTGCTTCAACTTCTTCCACTGTTTCAACAGGAATATTAGCGGCAACTGCCAAACCTTTTTGTGTAAGCCCTAATTCTTCGCGTTTATTTTGGATAAATCTTGCTAATGTTTTCATATAAACATCATATCATAAAGTAAGCATTTTACGATTATTAAGAAATGTAACAAGAGGTTTTGCGCGCTTAAATCCTTATTGTTATTGGGTTTTGAGATTTGGAATACATGAAGGACAGAACAAGTCATGCAATTTTTGTATAAGCAAATTGTTTATATAAGTACAGGGGAAAATAGAAAGTACGAGGAAAAAATATGGCAATTTCACCACAAGGAATGGCAAATCTTGCGTTCTGGAATGTATTACCAATGGGTATCTCAAATTATGGCGGAGATGTTCAAGTTTATAATGTAGGCCAGTATGCACAACCATTTTTTACAACATTCAATCCGTTAGCTATGCAGAGTTTTGCTGCACCGTTTATGGGTGGGGGATGTATTCTTCCAATGCCACCGTTACCATCATTAAATTTAGATGTTATGGCATAAAATTAAAGCAA
Source organism: uncultured Vampirovibrio sp. (assembly GCA_910584405.1). GTDB lineage: Bacteria > Cyanobacteriota > Vampirovibrionia > Gastranaerophilales > Gastranaerophilaceae > Zag111. The sequence continues at coordinate 50,437 of CAJUAL010000010.1, read as the reverse complement.
AATAATACATATTTACACAAGGAATAAAGAAAGTAGAGGCTATTTATGGCAATTTCACCACAAGGACAGGCAAATCTTGCATATTGGGGTTCGTTACCAATGGGCATTTCAAATTATGGCGGCGATACTCAGGTTTATACGGTACAAGATTATGCACAACCATTATTTACAGTTTATAATCCGCAGGCAATGGCAAGTTTAGCTGCGCCATTTGCAGGGGGTGGTTGTCAAATCCCGCAATTCCCGATTGATCCTGATTTGAGTGAAAAGTTGGCAGATGCAATGTGGCAGCCTGTTATTAAAGATTTGGCAGAAAGTAATGTCGGCTCTGTAGCAGGCACTATTCAAGCAACAAAAGCAAAGTTAAATTCAAAACTACAAACTGAAGGCATATCCGATGAAGATAAGAGAAAAGTACAAGCTTTATTAGACAGATTAGATGAACAAGAAGCAAAGTTAAGAGAACTTCAAAATAATGAAAATTTAACAAATGATGAAGTTTATCAACAATCAAAAGAAATTGAAAAGGCTATGCGTGATATTGCAGCAGAAACAGCTCAATTAAATATTACGCCTCAAAAAAGTACACAAAACGATGAACAAAATTCTAATGCACAGAATGAACCTCAAGGCACAGAAAGTCAACAATCACAAGAAATACAAGAGTTGACTCAACAGTTGCAGCAATTACAGCAACAACTTGAAAACATGCAAGGTCAAGGTGCGGAAAATCAACAACAGGCAGAGCAAGGGCAAGGATTTTTCGTAGCTCCTGAGTACGCTCAAGGAAGAGCTGAAATTGAAGCTCAAATGCAAGCAGAAGTTGATGCTCAAACCGGCGGTGTAAGATCTGCAGCGTATATGGCACAAGAATTCAGAGATGCTATTAATTATACAAATTGGCTTGGTATAGCAGGAACAGATGATGAAAAATTTAACAATATTTGTTCTCAGATTAACAAAGATAATGTAATGGACTTGATGCTGGCATATAACAGATTCCAGTCAAGCGAAGACGGTGAGTCATTTATGGAAGCATTTATGTATGATGCTGACGGTGACCAAAAACCTAAATATGGTAAACAAATAGCTAATGCATTAAAAGAAAAAGCAATCGAAGTCGGAGTATATGACGAATGTAAAGATGATTTTGCAGAAATATATGACGAATTAGGTGATTTTTCTATCGATAATACAATTTATGAAAATTATGATAATATTATCGAAAAAATTGCAACAGCAATGGGTCAGCCTGAATATGCAAGACCATATAAAAATTAAAAAGATTCTTAATTCCTCAATTTAAGATAATGTGATAAATATCCTTAAAGGTTAGGTATGTAGTGTAGAAATATATTCCCCGCAGAAATTGCGGGGTTTTTCTTATGCTTTGTTGACAAATTTTTTTGGCTATATTATTATCATCATGTAGAGTGCTTACGCCAATAATCACTCAACAGGGGTAAATAAAAAGATGGTCGTAAAACTGTCTGATATATACTCCACAAGTAAAAAAGGAAAACTAATAATGTCAATTAACTTAAAAAACAAACAAGAAATCGTTAAGGAATACGGTAAAAACGAAAAAGATACCGGCTCTTCAGCAGTACAAGTAGCTATGATGACTCAAAAAATCAGTGAGTTAACAGAACACTTGAAATCAAACAAAAAAGATTTCGCTACAAAAAGAGGTCTTTTGATGATGGTAGGTAAAAGAAAAAGATTACTTGCTTACATCAAATCTCAAAACCTTGACGAATACAGAGAATTGATTAAAAAATTAGGTATCAGAGGTTAATTCTGATAAAACTTTGAAAAGCGCGACCGCTTTTAGTGGTCGCGTTTTTTATTAAAATTAAGTCCTTTTGGTAATATAGGAATTTGCTTATGAAAACATTAAAATCAATGCGTTTACATATCGGGATTTTTGGTAAGACGAATGTTGGTAAATCCTCTTTGTTAAACCGTATCACAGGTCAGGATATTGCGATTGTGTCTGAGATTGCGGGTACTACAACTGATGTTGTTGAAAAATCTATGGAGCTTTTGCCGATTGGCCCTGTTACATTCTTGGATACAGCGGGAATTGACGATAAAAGCGCGCTTGGGGCTGAACGTATTGAAAAAACCATGAAAATTCTTAACCGTACAGATGTCGCTGTTGTGGTTTGTGATTATAACGGTGTTGATGAGTATGAAAAAAGTTTGATTGAAAAGTTCAATGAACTTAGTATTCCTTTTATTGTGGTTGTTAATAAAACCGATATAAAGCCGCTTGATGTTGAATTGCCTTATGAAAATATCTTGCAAACTTCTGTAAAAACCGACTCTGAGCTTGTGAATAAATTCAAGCAGGCTTTGATTAAGCTTTTGCCTGACGAGTTTGTAAATTCACCAAAAATTGTCGGGGATTTGGTTGATGAAAAAAGTGTGGTAATTCTTGTAACGCCGATTGATAAAGAAGCTCCGAAAGGCCGTTTAATACTGCCGCAGGTACAGACTATCAGGGATTTATTGGACAGTAATTGTATTACTCTTGTTGTAAAAGAAAGCGAGCTGCAAGAGGCTTTAGACAGTTTAAAAACTCCTCCTGCTCTTGTTGTAACTGATTCTCAGGCGTTTCGTAAAGTGGCTGAAATTGTGCCTGAAAGTATTCCTTTAACATCTTTTTCTATACTTTTTGCAAGATTAAAGGGCGATTTAGACGCATTTATTGAAGGCGCGCAAGCAATTGAAAATCTCAAAGACGGGGATAGAGTTTTAATACTTGAAAGTTGTACGCATCACGCGATAGAAGATGATATAGGACGGGTTAAGATTCCTAATCTTTTGCGTAAAAAAACAGGTAAGAATTTAGTTATTGATAATATTTCAGGACATGATTTTCCTGATATTTCAGATTATGCGCTTGTAATCCATTGCGGTGCGTGTATGACAAACAGACGCGAAGTTTTATCAAGAATCTTAATTGCAGGACAAAAAGGGGTTCCTATTACAAACTACGGCATCGCAATTTCACACTGTTTGGGAATTTTGCAAAGGGCAATAAAACCGCTTATTTAAACTTTCTCATCATTTTCATGGCATTCATGGCTTTAACCATGGCTTTTTTCTCGTTTCCTTTGCCAAAGCCGCCGAACATTTTTTGCATTTTGTTCATTCCGCCCATCATTTGACGCATTTGTTCAAACTGTTTAACATATTGATTTACTGTGTGCATATCCATACCGCAGCCTTTTGCAATACGTTTTTTACGGCTTGTGTTCATAAGTTCGGGATGCTCGCGCTCATCAGGCGTCATACTTTGGATAAATACTTCTATCTTTTTAAATTCTGTGTCTGTAGCGTGTGAAATCTTTTCTCTATCGGCTTGTTTAAGATTAACCCCCGGAAGCATTCCTAAAATTTGATCCATTGAACCAAACATTTTCATTTGTTTTTGCATATTTAAAAAGTCATTGAATGAAAATTCAGCTTTTGACATTTTTTCTTGCATTTTCAAAGCTTCTTTTTCATCAAAAACTTCCTGAGCACGTTCAACAAGTGATACGATATCACCCATACCTAAGATTCTTGTTGCCATACGTTCAGGATAAAAATCTTCAAGTGCGTTAAGTTTTTCGCCCGTACCTGTTAATTTGATAGGTTTTCCGGTGCAGTGAACAACGGATAACGCTGAACCTCCGCGGGAATCACCGTCTAATTTTGTTAAAATTAAGCCTGTTAAGCCTATTTGAGCATCAAAATTCTCTGCAACATTAACAGATTCTTGACCTGTCATAGCATCAATTACAAGCAATTTTTCATGCGGGCGGAATACTCTATCGATAATCAAAAGTTCAGACATCATTTCGGTATCTATTTGTAACCTTCCTGCGGTATCTAAAATTACAACATTGAAGCCGTTTTCTTTCGCGTAATTTATTGCACTTTGTACAATATTTTGAACATCTGTTGAGCCTTCAATTGTAAAAACTTCACAACCGATTTCTTGTCCAAGAGTTTTTAACTGTGAAATCGCAGCCGGACGATATACGTCACAGGCTACAAGCAGAGGATTTTTGCCTTCTTTTTTTAGTTTAACGGCAAGCTTTGCAGATGATGTTGTTTTACCTGAACCTTGCAAACCAAGCATCATAATTAAACTCGGATGTCCTGATAAATCAAGCGGTTTAACTTCTTTTCCCAAAAGCTCTACAAGTTCATCGTGAACAATTTTTACCAATTGTTGAGAAGGATTTACTCCTTGCAAAACATTTTCACCTTCAGCTTTATCTTTTATTGATGAAATAAATGATTTCACAACACGCAGGTTAACGTCTGCTTCCAATAATGCTCTGCGAATTTCGCGCAAAGCTTCTTGCATATTGTCTTGTGTAAGTTCTTGAGAGTGTGTTTTTGAAATTATATTTTGAAGTTTTTCGCTTAAATTATCAAACATTTTATATCCCTTTAAATACTATAAGCCGATTTTAGCATAAAAATACACTTTTCAACATCCGAAAAATATGCTATACTGACAAAAAAGGAGAGTGTATGAAAAAGTTTATATTATTAACGGCATTGGTTTTAATCGGTACATCTGTTTTGGCAGATGTAAGCAGACCCGGCGCTCCGAGTTTTGGAACTTCTGTTGATACACAAGACTTAGCACCGTCATCTGCTTATAAAAAACCAGGTTATAATACACAAGCTCCAAAGCTTCCAACTTTGCCGCAAGAAGCATCAGACCCGTTAAGAGATGAATTAGATGCAATAGCTATGGATATGTTGCGTGCAGCTGAAAAACGTGATAATGCTTTAATGAATCAACATTTCCAAAAGTTAGTTAAAAGAGGTAATGTAGAATCTTATTATCAGCCAACAATTCAGGTAAGACCTAAAGGTTGTCCTTATAAAAAACACATAACAGTAAATGGCAGAAAATTAACAGGTGAACATATGTGCGCTTATATGGGATATCAATATAAAGGAAAAATGCGTGAAGTCGGATATTGTAAATAAATAGGAGAGAAAAATGTTAAGAAATAGAAGTAAATTAGAATTGCGGGGGGGGGTAGTCTTTTTCCGCTTATAGGCCGCGGTTTTCGCGAGGAGGGTTTCACATTAGCGGAAACTTTAATTACCCTTGGAATAATCGGAGTTGTTGCCGCAATTACTATTCCGTCATTAAATACAAAACTTCAAACAAAACAAACTGTTGTTAAACTGGAAGCCGCACATTCGATTTTATCAAGAGCTTACAAGCTTGCAGTATATGAAAATGGAGATGTCGAATCCTGGGATATTGGGAAAGGTGATACGACAGAAGGTGCAAATAAACTAATGAATTATTTTCTACCCGTTTTAAAAACTGCTCAAGTTTGTGGAACATCTAAAACGGGTTGCTTTGCTAAAAAATACATTAATGCAAGAGGTCAACAAGTTCCATGGCAGCCTGATACTTGGCAGCGCTATGCTGGAGTAAATTTATTAAATGGTTTGCCTATATTATTTTTTTCCTCAGGCACAGGTTGTACAAATAAAGCATTGTGCGGTATGATTAGAGTAGATGTAAATGGGGAACGAAAACCAAATCAATATGGCGTTGATATTTTTCAGTTTAATATTACGTCAGAGGGTATTGTTCCCTCAGGCAGTATAAATGCGGATGAAAACGGTTTATGTGATTATAATTACGCTAATAAAGTTGCGGAAAGTGGAATACATTGTACTTCTTGGATTATGAAAAATAAAAACATGAACTATATGAAAAAATATAAAGAACTAAGTAAAAAATAAAAAATCCCACCTTTTTAAGGTGGGATTTTAAAACTAAATACTGTTCATGAATTAGTCTTGAGCATGTCCTGCTGTACCTAATACATCACGCATTTTGTGCATAACCATTTCTTTAACAGCAGTTCTACCTGGTCCCATATATTCTCTTGGGTCGAATTTTTCAGGATGTTCAATGAAAAATTCTCTGATAGTTGATGTCATTGCAAGTCTTAAATCTGTATCGATATTGATTTTTGCAACACCGTGTTGAGAAGCATATTTAAGCATTTCTTCTGGAACACCTTGAGCGTTTGGTAAGTTACCGCCGAATTTATTACATTTAGCAACAAATTCTGCAGGAACTGAAGATGAACCGTGAAGAACGATTGGGTAATCTCCGAATCCAGCTTCTTTTAATGCGTCTTTAATTTCTTTAAGTCTTTCGAAGTCTAATTTAGCTTCGCCTGCGAATTTGTAAGCACCGTGTGATGTTCCGATAGCAATTGCTAATGAGTCACAACCTGTTTGTTTAACAAATTCAACAGCTTCTTTAACGTTAGTATATTTAGCATCTTTAGCATCAACGTTAACGTCGTCTTCTACACCTGCTAATTTACCAAGTTCAGCTTCTACTGAAACTCCTCTTTCGTGAGCATATTCAACAACTTTTTTAGTTAAAGCTACGTTTTCTTCGAATGGGAATCTTGAACCGTCAATCATAACTGATGAGAATCCGCCGTCGATACAAGCTTTACAAATTTCAAAATCTGCACCGTGGTCTAAGTGTAATGCGATAGGTACTGTAGTTGTAGCTAATGCTGCTTCTACTAATTTAATAAGGTAAGTTTGGTTAGCATATTTTCTTGCACCTGCTGAAACCTGTAAAATGATAGGTGATTGAGTTTCTTCAGCAGCTTCTGCAATACCTTGTAAAATTTCCATGTTGTTTACGTTGTAAGCACCGATAGCGTATCCGCCGGCTAATGCTTTTTTGAACATTTCGTTTGTTCCAACTAATTTTCTTTCACTCATTTGAGTTCTCCTTCTTTTACGTATAATATATTACACATGCTTAATTTATAACAAACAAAACTTTTATTCAACTTAGGCTTTTAAATTTTGCGGGTTCTCGTATTCTTCTTCAAGGTTAATGTTTTTACTTTTTAATGTAAGTTCTTTTATTCCGTATTTTGTTACAATAACACTGTCTGAAACACAGGTATAAACGTAGTCTTCATTTAAAAACGCACAATATATTGATTTAGGTTCTGAGTTAAGTTTGATTTCTGCTTCGTGAAGTGTCCAGAACCTGTAAAAATCGTGGCGGGTAGGGTTTTTAATGTTTCTGTTATATCTTTCCATTATGCGTTTGTAATCTCTGGGGTACATATATTCAACATCAAGCCCGATATTTTTGTTGTTAAATGCCGCCATTACTATGTTTTTGGAGTGTGAAATACTAAAGTTCAATTTATGGTTTGCAAAAACAGGTTTATGATTTTTTAAAACAATTTCTGTATCTTCTACGTTGTAAATGTTTTTAGCAATAAATTTTACTAAAAACAATCCGCATAAATGTTCAAGATATTTTTCACGGCATTTGTATTCTCTTCCGTCAGTAAATTTTTCGAGGGATTCGATATTGACGGAATTAAGAAATTCTTCTTTTTTTAAATAATAAATTTCCATAATAATTAAAACCTATGATATAACCGTATCAATAAGCGGTTTTGCAACTTCGAGCGCACTTTCAATTACATTCGGGTTTGTCCAGAAGTCATCTCTGTTTATCCATCTTTTGACAATTTTTCTGGCATAAGAGCCCACTGCGACTCCTGAATATTTAATATTACACATTTTCGCAAGTTCTGTTGTTTTTGAATTTGTTCCGCCTGAGAGCATTAAGTATACAGGTAAATTTGCATTTTGAACAATTTCAGCCGTTGCAACAGCTTGGAGTGTTGTTTTATAATCATCCTCTCCGCCGCTCATCGGAAAACCGTCTGCCTGAATTATTGTTGTATAAGGTTTACGGTCTTTTATCATATCTTTAATTCGTTTTATAAGTGCTTCGTCGCTTAGTTTTCCGCGGCTTGTGCAGATACTTAAAATTCCTTCGTAATTGTTATTAATATATTCCCATTTTGTATTTATTTCTTCTTCATCTGTGCCCATTGCGTGAAATTCTATACAGTCTATTCCTTTTTCAACAATTGAAGGGAGAACTTCTTCAAGATTCTTTTCTTCTGATACGTAAGAGATTGCCGCACGTGAACAAACTTTCCAACATCTTCCGCAGCCTATACATTTGATTTTTTTAACCTTAGCGTAATGTATTGCGCCTTGCGGGCATACGGCTTCACAAGAACCGCAGTTTACGCATCTGTCATAATCTATTACGGCTTTATTTACATGCGGGTCGTTTTTTATGCCGACACTGACTGAAATATACGCGTCATAAACTTTTGCAGCTTCAAGAGCTTCTTCTGCTGCTTGGATAACTTCTTCATTTGCTGACAGGTCAAAAAATCTGCACCCTGCTATTGCATAAACATAAACAAGACGTTTAATTTCTTCAACATCTTCGTTTCCTGCACCGCAAACCAATTTAAAACAGTGATTTGTATCAAGTAATTCTTTTAACATTATTTCACCATATAGTTATAAATAATTTCAGAAGCGTGTACGATAAAATCTTTACCTGCAACAGAATTATGAGGGCGGTTTGCCAGAATTACAACAATATATTTTTTACCGTTTGGCGCAGTTACAATACCTGCATCTCCAAGCATTGTACCAATATCGCCTGTTTTGTGTAAAAATGTAGCACCTGCTCCAAGTCCTGCTTGAATTAATCGGTTATTGTGTACGTGCCCCATGTAATTGAAAATTCTTGCTCTTGATTCTTCTGTTAAAAACTCGCTGTTTTCGTCAATATTATAAAGCATTTGTGACATTTCGCGTGCTGTTGTATAGTTTGTTCCGCCTAAATCAGGTAACCAAGTGTTTACACGTGTATTTTTAAGCCCCCAGCTTCTCATTGACGAGTTTACATCTGTCATTGAACCGACTTTTGCTATTAACATATTTGTTGCCGAATTGTCTGATTCGGTTATCATCTTGTTTGCAAGTTCATCAATTGAATACTGCGCATTTCCTTTAAATTGAAGACTTCCTGAGCCTTCTGTTCTATAGTATTCCGTTAATAACATTTTATCATTCAACGAGAATTGTCCTGCTTCAATTGATTTGAATACGTCAATCAATACAGGTATCTTGATAATACTTGCTGTTGCATAAATTTTTGAAGCGTTTAAATCGACATAATTTCCTGTTTCATAGTCCCAAACATAAACTGACGGTTGAATTGTCGGATAAAGCTCGGTTAAATTCTGTAATTCTTGTTTTAAAACAGGCATATTAACGTTTTCTTTAACAGGAAGCATCTTAGAATGTTTACTGTTAGCAGAATAGCTGAATTGACGCTCACCTAAAGTCCAGGAATTTGCAAGATAGTTGTTAACAGGAAACGCTATATCTCTTAAATCTGTTTTGATTTTACTGTATGGAGTAGGAACAAATAAGCCTTTTGAAAGTTTATTAAATGAATAAGGCATTGCTCCAAAAAGCATAATTGCAAGAAGTGAAAGTGAAATAAGGGCTTTTAAAGGGTTTCTTTTTCTTGCTTTATGTTTTTTTCTTCTTCGTATTATTTGAGACTGTTCTTGTCGAATATAGCGAATTTCCCCGTAAGAAGGAGTTCTTGTATACATTCCCTCATCGTATCTTCTTGCTAATTTCGGCATCCCTAAACCTTTCCTCTCCAAAACTTATACATCCATGATACTTGAACTTTAGTCAATGAGCAAGTTATTTACAAATATATTTACAATGGTTTTGTAAACAAATGTAACAAATAAACCCTTTGCTGAAATTGAGTGTTTCTAAAAAACTTTATATAGAAGAGAGAACTTTAAAAATAAGGAGATGAGATTATGGCATTCTTAGCATTAGCGGCTCAAAAGAGCGTACTAAATTTACAAAAAAACTTTTTAAACCTTCAGTATTTATCAATTTCAAACCAAAGTCAGGCAGCGTTAGCGCAAATGTCTGCTATTGAAAAATACTATTCCGGTATGAAAGATGAAAACGGTCAAACACCTGATTATACAGAAGATGCGGATTACATTTATTATGAAGAACTGGATAACCAGTTACAAACCGAAAAAGATTCAATAGATTCACAAATGACAGCTATTGATAACGAATTATCAAGCTTGAAAACACTTGTAAACAACAGCATCAAATCAAGCTGTACATTAAACCTTGCAAGTGGTGGTTAATAGCTGAAATTTATGAAAATTTTTCAAAAAGTTCCACGGTATTAAGCATCAGTGATGTAATAGTCATTGGTCCAATACCGCCCGGAACCGGTGACAGGTATGATGCGATTTGGGATACGCTTTCAAAATCTACATCTCCGCGGGTTTTCCCGTTAGCATCTTTAAAAATCCCAACATCTACCACAACACAATCAGATTTTAACATTTTCCCTTCTATAATATTTTTCCCTACTGCTGAAATAAGAATATCAGCAGTTTTTGTTATTTCAGTAAGGTTTTTTGTTTTACTGTGGCAAACGGTTACTGTCGCGTTTCTGTCTAAAAGCATTTGAGAAAGTGGTCTTCCGACAATATTTGAGCGTCCGACAATTACAGCGTGACGTCCTTCCAGTTCAATTTTATATTCGTCAAGTAAAAGTAATATTCCTTTTGGTGTACAAGGATATACTGTCGGAGTTTCGCCTGAAAACAGCTTTCCGAAATTGTACGGTGTAAACCCGTCTACATCTTTTCGCGGACAGATTGCATTCATTATGTTTTCTTTTGAAATATGTTCAGGCAAAGGTAATTGAACAAGGATTGCTGTTACTGTTTTGTCGTTATTAAGTTCGTCAATTTTATTTAATAACTCTTCTTCTGTTACATTTGAAGGATAATTGATTACTTGTGAATTAATTCCGAGTTTTTCTGCTGTTTTTTTCTTATTGTTTACGTAAATCTTACTAGCAGGGTTTTCACCGACTAAAATAACAACAAGTGTCGGTTTGATAGGGAATTTATCAAGCTTGCGTTTTAAATCTTCTGAAATTTTTTCTTTTAACTTTTTGCCGTCCAGTATTGTAACCATATTACCTCTATTGCTTGATTTGCGGAAGATTTAATCTGAAATAAAATTCTTTTATCGCGTCTTGAACCGCTTTTGATTCTCTTGAAAGTGAATTTTGTTCTAATTCTTTATCATAAGGGATTACACCAAGAACATCCAAATCATATTTTCTTAAAAGTTCATAAACTGATGAAAGGTCACTGTTTTCAACTTTGTTTATTACAACGCCTAATTGTGTTCCTGCTGCGTATTTTGAGCTAAATTCTTCAATACGTTTTGCAAGATGTGCTGATTCTTCGCTCGGGTTTGCAACGATTATTGTTGAGTCTATCTCTGTATCAACAAGCTGATTTAAGTATTTTAAATCAAATTCACAGTCAAAAATTACTATATCATAAGTGTTTATAAGTTTGTTTACAGCATCGTTAATAAGCTTTGTTACAGGACATCTGCAATCTTTTGAACCGACAAGCCAGGAAACAATTATATCAACGTTGTCATCAATCGGAACAAGAATTTCTTCCATTGCCCATTCGATAAATTCTTGTTTTGTCATATCATCGGGAATCCCTGTTTTGTATTCGTGCTTACCGCTTCTGATACCGTAAATCGTGTTTCTGATATCAAGTCCGAAAGTGTGCCCTAACTCGCTTGACAGGTCGTTGTCAAAAAGCAGTATTGATTTTTCGGGGAACATTTCCCGTAAAATCTGCATAAATGCTTTTACTATTGTTGTTTTTCCGCTTCCGCCTTTGCCCGTAATCGCGAGTTTGACTGTCAAATCCTTATCCTTTCTTGCTCGTGTATATATTAAGTTTCTCATCAATAGCTGTTTTAGTCAAATTTTTTACAAAATTTCCGCATAAAAAAAGAAGGCATTTTATCGTGCCTTCTTTTTTAAATTTTATAAAACTATTCAGCAGTTTCTTCTGTTTCTTCGATTGATTCTTTAACAACTTCTGAAGCTGAAACTGAGATAGGTAATTCACATTTAACTTTTGAAGTTAATTTGATTAACATTGTGTATTCACCAACTTTGTTGATTGGAGCGTTAAGTGAAACAGTTTTTCTGTCAACTTCAATACCTGCTTGAGCTTGTAATTCTTCAGTTAATTTTTTAGTTGTAATTGTACCGAATAATTTGCCTGATTCACCGGCTTTAGCTGATAAAGACAATGTACCGAAGTTTTTGATAGCTTCTGCTTTTTCTAAAGCTTCATTGTGTAATTTTTCTTGTTTAGCTTTAATTCTTGCGATATTTTTTTCTCTGTTTTCTAAAGCACCTGCTGTAGCAACTTCAGCAGCACCTTGAGGAAGTAGGAAGTTTCTTGCGTAACCGTCTTTAACGTTAACGATATCGCCTACTTCGCCTAAATTTTGAACTTCTTTTTTTAATATAACTTGCATTTTACAATTCTCCTTTTGTATTTATATTTCTGCATGTAGCCCTAACATACAACAAAAATAAGATTTTGTCGATAGTTTTTAAATTAATGTTACGTATTATTTGTTCATGCCTCTGCTCGGGGCTGCCCCTCGCCTTAAACGGCATCGCTCGCACTTACAACGAAAACTCAACGTTTACGTTGATACGTGCTCGTCTTTCACTACGTTCATTCTGAATTATTCGGGGTGTCGGAAAGTTCTCAGCTTCCCTCCACCTTACGGGTTCACTTCGTTCCACCCTGCCGAAAATTCAGCTCTGCTCGGGGCAAAGAAAAGGCGACTTGAAAAGCCGCCGTATTTATCTAAACTATCTATCCTAAACTATCTCTCTTCTCATACCCTAATTCTATTGTAGAGATGTTCTCCACAATGAATCGTTAAATTTGCTTTGGTTTGGGTTTACTGTATCTGCTGATAAAGTTACATTGCTTGGAGCAAATACGAATACCAAATCCCCAACTTTTTTAGGGTTTCCGTTTAATGCTTGTGATGCACCGCAAACAAAGTCAATTGTTCTTTGTGATTGATCTTTGTCTAAAAGGTGAAGGTTAAGCATAACAATTTTTCTGTCTTTTAAGTGTTGAACGATTGTGGCAGCATCGTCAAATGAACGAGGTTCAACAACTACAACTTCATTTCCGCCTCTGTTAATGCTTGGATGACTTACTACTTTTGATTCAACCGGTTTTTCCATTGATTGGAACGGTGTGTAAGCAGGTTCTGTTACTCTTACTGCATTACCGTCTTCTACGTATTCGTAATCATCATCATATTCATCAGAGTCGTTCATATCTACAAAAGGATTTTCTCCGCGAAATCCGTCCATTACGAAATCTACAACTTTTCTGAAACTTTCTGTTATTGCTGCCACCGATTTTTCCTCCGTTTATCGTTTAAATAATTTTCTACCTACCCTTAACATTGTCGAACCTTCTTGAGCTGCTATTTTGTAATCCTGACTCATTCCCATTGATATCTCTTCTAATTTGCAGTCAAATTCTTTTTCTAACTCATCTCTTAACCGAACAATATCTGAAAATAATTTTCTTATTTCATTCTCTTCTATCCCAAGGGGAGCCATGTTCATAACTCCTGATATTTGGATTCCTTCAAGTGATTTTATTTGTTCAAAGTTTTTGAAAACTTCTGTTCTTGAGAATCCGAACTTTTGTTCTTCGTTTGCATTGTTCACTTGGATAAGGATTTTTTGAATTTTTCCTGCTTCAAGTGCGTTTTGGCTGATGCATTGTGCAAGTTTTACAGAGTCAACCGAGTGGATATAATCAAAAAATTTAACTGTTTGCTTAACTTTATTGGTCTGTAAGTGCCCGATAAAGTGGAATGTTGAATCTTTTTTAATATCCTCCGGCAAATTTGCAATTTTTGCACAGGCTTCAACTGTTCTTGATTCTCCGAAGTCGCGCAGACCCGCATTGTATGCTTCTATCATTGCTGCTTCGTCAAAATACTTTGTCACTGCAATTATTCTGGGTTTACAAGGTGCGATTTCTTCCTGTATTTGTAAAAGATTTTCCCTAACTGTGTTGTGCATCATTCACCTCTACAAGAATCTGCCCGAAACTTGAGCATAATTTAATTGTACTCTAAGTTTTTACCTTGTCCAAAATATTTATTTACTTAGTTTTTTTGAGTTTTTAAAACAGGCTGAAACCATGTCAGGGACATGATTTGGGGTATATGTGCTTTTGTTAAGAGAAGCTTAATATTACTTAACAATGGGGTTCTCGGGCATGCCCTAAACTATTGTTTTATTTGAAAGGCATGCTTTTTTGTTCTCTTGCATCAATATTTAGATGTAGGGAGCTTATTTTACAAAAAGTTACGAAAAATTTTTCTTTGTGATAGTATGAACTCAAAGGAATCAGATTTAATGAATTTACATAACAATTTTGCACTAGCATTTTGCCTCACTTTACTTGCAGGATTAACAACTGCAATCGGCGGTGCTGTTGCATTTGTTACCAAGAAAAATAATTTGAAAGCTTTATCTGTCGGGTTAGGGTTTTCGGCAGGTGTTATGATATTTATTTCACTTGTTGATATTATTCCGAGTTCTGAAAATCTTTTGAAGGTAAATTTCCCTGATATATATAAATATCTTGTTTTTGGCGGATTTATTCTGGGGATTATTGTTTCTGTATTGATTGACTATTTTTTACCTGATCACGTTGATACTGAAGAACTTTTACATCCTGATGACCCGCAAACGGCTTCTCATAACCATTATAAACTTAAAAGGGCGGGCTTTTTAACTGCTATTGCAATATGTATTCACAATTTTCCTGAAGGTATGGCTACATTTTTGACGACGACTCAGGATGTTACTTTAGGGTTATCTGTTGCATTTGCTATTGCAATTCATAATATTCCTGAGGGAATTGCTGTTGCCCTGCCGATTTATCACGTTACGGGTAAAAAACGTTATGCAATGCTTTATGCCGCATTATCAGGAATAACCGAGCCGATTGGAGCATTAGTCGGTATGCTTATTTTCGGATTTTTTGTCCCGCAGGTTTTGGTTGGCTGCTTAATGGCTGCTGTTGCAGGGATTATGACATATATTTCTTTTGATACCCTTTTACCGCTTGCAAAAGAGTACGGTAATTGGCACTTATCAATTATCGGAATTATGTCAGGTATTTTGTTTATCTGGTTAAGCTTGATTATGCTCGGTTAGTCACGAACTTTATTTTCGTTGCCGTCTTTTAAGCGTTTAATGTTTTCTCTGTGAAGCCAGATAACATAAATTGCTGCAATTAATGCGTAAACTATGTATGCAACAGGAGCGTTTAAAAGCCACATAATAACAGGTGAAAGCCCTAAAGCGATTATTGAACCGAGTGAAACATATTTGCTTACCCAGGTTACGACTCCCCAAACTGCTGCTATAATTAAACCTGCTTGCCAGTTTAGTGCCATAAGTGTTCCGACGCCTGATGCTACTGATTTGCCGCCTGTAAAGTTTAAAAACACAGATTTGCTGTGTCCTAAGATTACACAAATTGCGGCAAGTACGGGAAGCACGCCGTAATCTTTTAATGCAGTTGCAAAAATAGCTGTTAATGCTACAGGCAATGCGCCTTTCAAGGCATCAAGAAGCATTACTGTAAAGAACCATTTTTTGCCCATAACACGTTTAACGTTTGTTGCACCTGTTGAGCCTGAGCCAACTGTTCTTATATCTTGCCCTGTGAATAATTTTACAATAATATAACCTGTCGGGATTGAACCTATCAAATATGATGCTGCTGTTACAAGCGCGATTTGTCTTAATATTTCCGTGTATTCCATTTTAATTCCTTTTTTATCTGTTTTGTCAAAAAATTATAACATAGTAAAATTTATTTGTGCAAATTGTTATAAAATAAGTTTAAAAGCCAAATTCTCTATTACTGTTTGCAGGTTCATTGCAGGAGTCAGAGTAAGTTGGCGTTTTGCTTCTTCCACCGATTCAATATCTTGTAAAAGTTTATAAAAAAGATGTTTGTTTTCGGGGTTTGATTTAATAACATTTAATATGTAAGTTTGGATTTGTGTTAAAACTTCTGTGCTGTCATTTTCTGTTGCAAGTTTATATAGGTTTGTTTCAAATTCCAAAACGTTATTTCTATCGGTTGTCCAATAGTTTGAAATAATGTTTTCCACAAGTTCGTAAGTTTGGTTTTCCTGAAGTGTTGACGGAACAAAAAATGATTGGGCACGTGATACAACTGTTGAAATTATATCTGAACGGTCTTTTGTCAGGAAAATGAATGTTGTATTCTTTGGCGGTTCTTCAAATGTTTTTAAAAGTGCGTTTGAAGTTGCTTCCGGAAAGTTTGATTGGTTTAGCGGAAGCAGGTTTCCGTCTTCATCTCTGTCACTAAAAATATAAACTCTATGGTAATCACTTGTTACGGCAAGTTCGTTAATTATTGCTTTTGCCTGATTTATGTTGATATTTTTTTTGCCTTTTGAGCTTTCTCCTTCTTCGTTTGGAGAATCCGCTTCTTTAAAATCAAGTCTTGTATAAATTTTTACGGCAGGGTGGGCTTGTTCTCTTATCCATTTGCAATTTAAACAGTCGCAGTCAGGATTTCCGTCTTTTGAACAGTTTAAAAGTCTTGCAATTTCTAGTGCTAACTCGCATTGAGAAGTTATATCTGCACCCCAAAGTAAAAGACAGTGGCTGATGTTTTTATTTTCATCGTAAATACCGTTTTTAAAATATTCCAGAAGTTTTGGAAATTTTTCACTTATTTGGTTATTGTAATATTGCAAACTCTAACTCCTTGTCTAAATCTAACGATGCTTGCCCTGATTTGATTTTGTATTCGGCAGTTGTCAGATTTTTTTTCAATTTTACAAGACTTTTTATTGAAGTATTTTTTAGTTTCTGTAATTCCAATTTTACACGATACGGGTGCATATTGATTATTTTAGCTATTTCATCCTGACTGTGAGAGTTTGAAAGTGCTTTTATTTGAATTTTGCCATGCAAAAGCGTGTGTAAAACGGACATTATTTCAAGCGGGTGTTTTTTTGTTAAAAGTTTCTGGTATTCCTCCAGAGCTTTTTTTCTATCACCTGCCATAAGATAATCCGCGAAAATAAACAAATCTTCGTTTGTCACACAGATTTCTTTAACCATATCTTTTGTAACATTATTTTTGCCTGCGTAGATTTTTAATTTTTCTAACTCAGAGTCAAGTAATCGCAGATTACCGCCCACTTGAATAAGAATAACGGACGCTACTTCATCGGTTAATTTCAGGTCTTTGGTTTTTGCCTGCTGTTTTATCCAGGATTCCAATTCCGCAGTTTTGTAAGACGGGATTTGTAAAAATTCTTTTGCATTGTATTTTGAAAGCAGTTTGAAGAATTTTTTACGTTTGTCGATTTTTTTCTGACTGTCAGGCGGTAACTGTGCAGTAAAGATAATATCAAGGCTTTCGCTGCAACTGTCAAGGGCTTCCGTAATCTGTTTGATTTGTTTATCATCAAATCCTTTATCATCAGATGATTTACCGCTCAGGTATGACAAACAGTTAATTTCTATGAGCATTTTCCCAAACATCATCGGCTGCGTTTTTAATATTGCAACCAAATCCGGGAATTTCGGATTGTTATAATATTTGTAACTCATTTCAAGAAAATTTTTATCAAGTTTATCTTTAAATTTCTTGATTTCGTTAGAAATATTAAATTCTTCATCTCCATAGAAAAAATAAATCATAATAATCCTTGTTTTTCACAGCCCTCAACGCTTGGGCGGGGAGGGCTGCGTCTGTTTTATTCCCCTTCAACAAGCATGCTCGCGCCGATTACGCCTGCAGAGTTTCCAAGTTCTGCTTTTACGATTTCGACGGATGAACCTGCAACGCTCATTGCTCGTTCTTTAACTGTTCTTCTGATAGGGTCAAGCAGTAAGTCGCCTGATTCTGCAACCCCGCCGCCTATGATAACTTTTTCAGGGTTAAGAAGGTTAATTACGCTTGATAAACCTATTCCGATGTATTCACCGATGATTTCAAAAATTCTTTTTGCAACAGGGTCGCCTTCTTCTGCCGCTTTGGCAACAATGTATGGAGTGATTTCACTGTCCCCTGCCATTTCACTGAATTTCGCAGCCTTTCCGCCTTTAATATAATCATAAGCCATAGCTACAATTGCAGGACCTGATGCAAAAGCTTCTAAACAACCTGTGTCACCGCATCCGCATAACGGTCCACCTTGCATTTGAAGTTTAATATGACCTAATTCACCAGCTGCGTTTGCTGCTCCGCGTACGATTTTACCGTCAATAACAAGTCCTGAGCCAATTCCTGTTCCGACTGTCATGCAGATAAAATTCTTACATCCTCTTCCTGCACCGAATTTTAATTCACCTAAAGCCGCACATCTTACATCATTGTCAATTCTTGTCGGGATATGAAATTCCTCTTCAATCATCTGTGCAATAGGTACATTTACCCAGCCGGGGATGTTTGGAGCAAGTTTTACAACACCTGTTTTGTAATCAACTTGACCGGGGAAATCAAAGCCTATAGCATCAATTGATTTAGAATCGGTATTGGTTTCTTTCATCAGGTCGCGGATTGCTTGTTTAATATTATTAACCGTGTACTCATAACCCATTTTGGCATAAGTCGGAACGCTGTTTGAATAAATAATTTTACCGTTTCCGTCAACTAAAGCTATTTTTACGTTTGTTCCGCCAACATCTATACCGATTCTCTTTTTCATATTATATTTATCTCCCTTTTTATCGTCTACCTAATTAAATAATAGCCTAAATATACTGATTTTGAAATTGTTAATTTTTGTTACAAATGTGAGTTAAAAATTTAAAGTTTTTGACTTGAAAAGCCGTAATAGTACATGAAAGTACTCAAAAGTTACGAAAAAGCGAGTAAAATGAAAGGAAAGCAATGGGATTAGCGGCATCACAAGCAAGATTGTTAACCATAACATCCAGAAAAGCTGATTGCGAGTTTCAGTCTATGACTTTATCTCACCAAAAGCTATCACTTTCTCGTGACATGGAAGCTGTATCTACAGCTTACCAAAATGCTTTGAGTTTGACTAAATTAGTTTATGATTATCAGGGTCAAAACAGTGCAGAATTAGACTTATCATACGGACTGTTAATGACACCTTCAATTTATAATGATTATTATCCAAAATTAGTTACAGATAATAAAGATAGAGTTATTTTAAGCGGTGCTTATGCAACAGCAGCAAGAGCAGCAGGTATTCCTGCCGAAGGTTTACTTGGCACTCCGTCTTCTGATGTTCGTAACAGATTTATCCAAGCACTTGCAACAACTAATATTATCAGTGCAAGTAACGCTGCATCTATTCAAGCAATTACTTACAAGAACTCTCTAGGACTTGGTAATACTATTTCTGTATCAACTTCTTACGAAGATTTAACTTATGATGAATTATTAGATAGAATTAAAGCTCAAGCTACTGAATCCACCCAGGATTATGGTATGGCACTTGGTTGGAATACCAGATCTTATTGTACTTCTAAAGAGAAATGGCGCCATGCGCAAGAAGAAGTATGGATTAATGATGTTCAGGTAAAAAAAGCTACAGAACATGAGGATACTGAAAACAATAAACCTGAAAATGGTGTAGCTCTTTCTTTACATGACTTATTAACAAGTGATGTTGTGCTTCATTATACTACTAACAGATCAGAGCAAACTCCTGTATATGAAACAGCTCAATTACAACAAGAAATTGCAGGAACCGGCGGTGTATTAGATTGGATGTATGATCAATTTGCTGCAGTTTTAGGTGGTGCAAATATGAATGATACAGCACTGCAATATGCTTATAATCAGTTATATGACTTAATTATGCCAAATGAGAATTTGCAAAAAATTGCTCAGGTTGATGGCGGTAAAAAGGGCGGCCCAGGTAAAGGGGGTACTGACCTTGATGAAAAGACAGAATGGAAAGATTCTGTAAGTGGATTAAAAATCTCTGATGTTATGACAGAAGTCGGGGAAAAAGTCCATAGTGGTGATGTTTCCGGATATAATAAAGTTGGTAAGCAATCAGATGAATATTTAGGATTTATTTTTTCTGCAAAGAATAAAGATAATGGTGATGACGGTAAAGATCATACTGCGGTTGCAATCAATATATCTAACTTAGCAGATGCGTTCTTAACATCTTATGTTCAATATATGCAAGGAATTGAAAATTCTGAATATGATTGGGACAAAGGTAAAGTTTCCGATTCAAACCTTTATGACGGAACAAAAGATAAAGATTTTGTTTTCACTGTTCCTTCTGAATCTGAAATCGATAACGGTGATAATGATGTTTATGCAGCGTTTTACGATACTTTATTTAACATGCTTTGTACAAAAGGCTGGGTTGAAAATGCTCAAATAGACAGTAAAGAATATATGGGCGAAATGCTTAAAAACGGTATGGCTTACATATCTTCAATCAGTGATGACGGTTTTTATTATCAAAGCGGTTATGCAAATGATAAATTAGTCAGAGAAGTTACTGATGATGAAGCTATTGCAAGAGCAGAAGCTCAATATAATACCGAAAAAACACGTATTGAAAATAAAGAACAAACTTTAGATATGAAGATGAAAAATCTTGATACAGAAATTTCCTCACTGACTCAGGAATATGAAACAGTAAAATCGTTGGTAACAAAATCTGTAGAGAAATCCTTCAAGCGATACGAGGCTTAAGGGGTAAATTTCATCTCGATTTTAAATGCGATATTTTTATACTTTTTGGAACACAAAAATGTATTCGTGAGTGAATATGCTGAATCCGCCTGCTAATGCTCTATAGCGCCATAGATTAGCGGTTCTGCCTTTTCCTCGTTCGTTGCCTTGAATATCTTTAACTATGGTTGATTTTAATATAAAACCAAGTTTTCTCATTCTGTTCATACATTCAAAACCAAGAGGCTGAACTTCTGAGTTTTTGTAGCTGTCGCCTATTATCAGGCATGCAAAACGTCCTTTTTCTAGCATATCGTAACCGTTTTTGGCTACTTTTTCAAACATATCATAAAATTCTTCTGTGGATTCACAGTTCGAAAGATCTTCTTTTTTATCTGAGAATTTAATAATATCATCATATGGCGGGTGAAGCATTAAAAATTGGGCTTTTTCTTCGCCTAAAATGTCTAACCCTGCTTGAATTTTATCTTTTACAGATTCTGATGATGAATCGCCGCATATAATTCTTACGTCTGTTACAAGTTGTTTCGGGGTGAATTTTTCTGAAACGCTTTCTGCAAGTTCTTCTTTTAATTCAACGCCTATACAACGTCTGTTCATATTTATTGCTTCAATTCCTGAAGTTCCTGAACCGAAAAACAGGTCAAGAACGACATCATTTTTCTTTGTATATCTTTCATACATTTGTTGTGCAATTTGCGGGATATAATTTCCGTGGTATTCGTTTGAGTGTCCGTGTTGTTTTAATCTTGACGGAAACTGCCATAGGGTGCCAGTCAGAATATGCGCGTAATCCTTCCATTTTTTGAGGTTTATGTCACTGTATTTTGTAGTTTTAACCTCAGGTTGTTTTACAATCTGTAAGTCTGCCTGTTTTTTCGGCTGTAATTTTAAGTTTGATATTGCTTTTCTGACCAAAATGTCCCCCTGATTATCCAAGTCTTTATTGTACAGATTCATATTATAAAAATGTTTCAAATTTGTAATCAAACATTTAGATGATTTTATGTTTGATGTAGATTGAGGGGGTAAATATATTGATTTAATACTCAATATGTAGAGGATTTTTATTTAAGAGATTCGAATAAATAATATGGCAAAGATTAGACAATTATCAAAACATTTAATAAACCAGATTGCGGCAGGTGAAGTTATTGAACGTCCGGCTTCTGTTGTAAAAGAATTAACAGAAAATTCTGTTGATGCGGGAGCAAAAAAAATCAGTATTGAAATAACGAACGATTGCCGTGATATAAGAGTTGCGGATAACGGTTCGGGGATTCACCCTGATGAAATTGTTTTGGCGTTTTCAAAACATGCAACAAGTAAGCTTCAAGAAGACGATGATTTATTTGATATTCATACTTTAGGTTTTCGCGGTGAAGCTTTGGCAAGTATTATTTCTATTGCAAAGTTAACTTGTATTACAAGAACAAAGGATTTTGAAACGGGGAAAAAAGTTCGCTGTGAAAATTCAGAGGTTTATGAAGCCGAAACGGGTTGTGCTGTCGGTACAATTATGGACGTTAAGGATTTATTCTATAATGTTCCTGTCAGGTTAAAGTTTATGAAAAACCCGAATACTGAGTTTTCTTATATTCAGGAGGTTGTTCAAACTATTGCATTATCTCATCCTGCTGTGGCTATTGAACTTAAAAAGAACGGTAAGACTGTTTTAAAAACAACAGGACAGAATAATCTGACTCAAACAATTAAGGAAGTTTTTTCATCAGATGTTACTAATAATTTAAAAGAAGTTTTAAAGTCTGATGAGCTTTCAGGACTTAGAATAAGCGGATTTGTAAGTACTCCTGATTATACTCGTTCAAGTAAGAAAAATTATCATATTTATATAAATTCACGCGGGGTTAAGTGTCCTGTTTTTCAAAAATCTATTGATACGGTTTACAGGAATTTAACGGCAAATAACAAGTATCCGTTTGTTGTTTTGAACCTTGAAATCCCGACAAGTGATGTAGATGTAAACGTTCACCCGACAAAAAAAGAAGTTCGATATAAAAATCCTAATCAGATTTATAATTTTATATACTCTGCAATTCAGGCAGGATTGGCTAATTATGTTGAAAAAAATGTTACTCCGATTGGTGTAGGAGATAAATATACTGTTTCTTCTAATGATGAAGAAGAGTCTAAACATAATAGTGTAATTGAATTTCCTGTTGATAATTCAAACAGAGAATTTTATGTCGATGAAAAAAGTGACACAATGTTTATAACAGATTCCGAAATGGAAAAGTTAGAGCAAAAACAAACCTCAGCGGTCAGTCAGCAGACTATTTTTACGCATCAGGAGTTTGATAATGATGAACAAAAAGATAATGTTATCGGGCAGTATCATGATACATATATTCTTATAGATACGGAAGAAGGATTAGAGATTGTTGACCAGCATATAGCAGAAGAACGATATATTTATGAAAAGTTAAAAGAGGAAAAAAATATCGTTTCTCAAATGTTGTTTGTATCGGATGTTATTGAAGTTTCGGTAAGCGAAATTGAATTGATTAAGGAAAATCTTGATAAATTTGAACGTTTCGGTTACGGGATAGAATTTTTGAGTGATAAGGAACTGATATTCAGAAAAGTTCCGCAACTGTTGTCAAAAACAAGCCCAAAAGACATCTTAGCCGATATTTTAAACAATATCGAAGGTGATATTGATAATTTGGAAGAAAAAATTCTAATTACAACATCTTGCAAGGCGGCTGTTAAGGCTAATACAAAGTTATCAATCTGGCAGATGCAGGATATTATTAAAAAATGGCGTACAACAAAGATGCCGTATACTTGTCCGCATGGAAGAACTATTTCAAAAGTTATTCCGCACAAAGAATTAGCGGGATTTTTCCAACGCGCGAAGTAATGATGTCATTCTGAACTTGATTCAGAATCTATAATGTAACTAAAAGGAGAGAAAAATAAATGGATATAAAAACAGTAATACTTGCCGCAGGCAAAGGCACAAGAATGAAGTCTGTTACAACACCGAAAGTTTTACATGAAATTATGGGTAAAACACTGCTCGGCTATGTTTTAGATAATGTCAAAAACTTTGTATCGGAAGAATTTGTAATTGTCGGACATCACGCAGAAGAAGTTGAAAATTTTGTAAAAACTAACTATGATAATGCCAAAACCGTACTTCAATCACCACAGCTCGGTACAGGACATGCTGTTTCTATGGTTTGTCCGCAGTTAGAAAATTATGACGGGCTTGTTTTAATTCTTTGTGGTGATACTCCGCTTGTTAGGGAAGAAACTTTGAAAGAATTTGTTGAGTTTCACAAATCAAAGGGTTCTGATATTACTGTTATGAGTACGCTTTTTGATAACCCTTACGGTTACGGTCGTATTATAAGAGAAGATGATGATTCTTTGAAATGTATAGTTGAAGAAAAAGATGCAAATTCTGAGCAAAAAGCTGTAAAAGAAGTTAACGCAGGGATTTACTGTTTGAATTGGGGTAAAGTTAAATCGGCTTTTGGAGAATTAAAAACTAACAATGCTCAGGGTGAATATTACCTGACTGATATTATTTCTTGGGGAAAAGCTCAAAAGTTGAGTGTAAATGCTTATATTTTGGAAAACAGTGACGAGATTTTCGGGATTAATTCAAGAATAAATCTTGCGCAAGCTGCTAAGATGATGAATCGCCGCAACCTTGAAAAATATATGGAAGAAGGGGTTACAATCGTTGACCCTGATTCAACATGGATTAGCGAAGATACGACAATTGGACAAGATACAATTATTTATCCTGCAACTTATATTGAAGGTAAAAACGTTATCGGTAAAAACTGTAAAATTGGACCTTGTGCTCATTTAAGAGGCGGTGTTGAAGTTTTGGATAACGTTAAAATAGGTAATTTTGTTGAAGTTAAAAAGGCAAAAATTTCATCAAATACAAATGTCGGCCACCTTTCTTATATTGGAGATGCCGAGCTTGGCGAACGTGTAAATATCGGCGCGGGAACGATTACGGCAAATTACAATCCGTTAACTAAAGTTAAGTCAAAAACGGTATTGAAAGATGATGTAAAAATCGGTTCAAATTCTGTTCTTGTTGCACCTGTGACAGTTGACGAGGGTGCAAATGTCGGAGCCGGCGGAATTATAACGAAAAACGTACCGTCTTGGGCGCTTGCGATAACTCGTTCACCGCTAAAAGTTTTGGAAGGCTGGGTGCGCAGGCAGAAATAATAAAGTACAGTACGAAGTACTAAAATCTGAAATCACGTTGACCTTGGGAAATTTTCTCAAGGTTTTCGTTTAAAACAGGACTTATTTTTTTATCTGCAAGTTTTGCCAATTCTTCTTTTATAAGTTCTTCTCCGACTTTTTTTGTTTCAGCCGATGCGTAATCTTCCAAATATTCTTTCAAAGTCATAATAGCGTTCGGGTGGCAGAAGTTATGGATTTGTTGTTCTTTGCATATTGCCATAAACCTGTCGCCTACTCTGCCTTCGCGGTAACAAGCCGTACAAAAACTCGGTACATAACCAAGTTCCATAAGCCATTTTAAAACTTCATCAAGCGTTCTTCTGTCTGTTACTTCAAATTGTGCGGTATCTTCTTCTGTTTCGTTTTCAGGGTGAGCGTAACCGCCAACACTTGTTTTGGACCCGCCGCTTATTTGCGAAATCCCGAGTTGTAAAACTCTTTCTCTGCATTTTTGAGATTCACGGGTGGAAATAATCATTCCTGTATATGGAACTGAAATTCTTATGCAGGCAATAATTTTTGCAAATGTATCATCGTCAATTCCGTTATCAAAAGTTGACGGGTCAATATCATCAGCTTTTCTTATACGAGGAACAGAAATTGTATGCGGTCCGACGCCGTAAACTGCTTCTAAGTGTTCTGCATGCATTAAAAGTGCAGAAAATTCATATCTGTATAGTTCCAATCCGAATAAAACACCTAACCCCACGTCATCAATTCCGCCTTGCATTGCTCTGTCCATTGCTTCTGTGTGGTATGCGTAATTGTGTTTTGGTCCTGTCGGGTGGAGTCGTTCGTAACTTTCTTTGTTATAAGTTTCTTGGAATAAAATGTATGTACCGATTCCTGCTTCTTTTAGTTTTCTGTAATTTTCAACTGTTGTAGCTGCTATATTAACGTTTGCTCTGCGAATGGCGCCGTTTTTATGGTGGATTGAATATATTGTTTTTAGAGATTCCAATACGTATTCAATCGGGTTATTGACAGGATCTTCGCCTGTTTCTATTGCAAGACGCTTATGACCCATATCTTGAAGCGCGATTACTTCTTCTCTTATTTCTTCCTGTGTCATTTTTTTGCGCGGAATATGTTTGTTTTTAGCGTGATATGGGCAGTATACACAACCGTTTACACAATAATTTGATAAATATAACGGTGCAAAAAGTACGATTCTGTTACCGTAGTAATCTTGTTTAATCTTTTTTGCAAGTTCAAAAATTTCTTGATTTTTTTCTTCGATTTCACAATCCAATAAAACTGCTGCTTCTCTGTGAGATAAGCCTTTTCCAAGACGTGCTTTTTCTAAAATTTTATCAATAAGTTCAATATTATTCTTATTTTCCTGTGCGTATTTTAAAGTATCTAATACCTCGTTATGGTCAATAAACTCTTCTGCTTTAGTTGATTTTGGATTGTACATATAATTTCTCCCTTAAGTATATTAATAATAAAACTTTAAGGTAAAAAGTAAAGCAAAAATAAAAGTCGGATTTTACATCCGACTTTTGAACCGATTAAATTCTGTTTTTCCAAACTCCGCCTTTTCTGTCTACCAGTGCGTCATAGCAAGACCAGATTCTGAAAACTCCTGTTAAACCTAACACCGCGTGAGTAACATTTTTTTCTTTAGTGTTGTGGTTAACTGCCTGTCCAATTCCCGGCCAAATAAGAAGTGATAA
This sequence comes from uncultured Vampirovibrio sp., assembly GCA_910584405.1. Lineage (GTDB taxonomy): Bacteria > Cyanobacteriota > Vampirovibrionia > Gastranaerophilales > Gastranaerophilaceae > Zag111. Next base: position 23,910 of record CAJUAL010000010.1, on the reverse strand, counting down.
TGCAGCAGCTCCGACAGAACGACCTGAAACTTCACCGTCTGTTCCGTGGGTTCCTGCAGCAAACGCCGGTACTCCAAGTGTTAACATTGATAATGCGATAACTGATAATAATACTTTTTTCATACTTCCCTCCTACTGTTTTCCGTTTTTCCCATATACGTTATAATCAAATGTAAATTGAACATCAATTGAATCCTTATCAAATCCCGTCGGTAACGGTCTGAATTTTGTCTTTTTAACAGCTTTTATTGCAGCTGAGTCTGTTTTTTTATCGCCTGAGCTTTTAAATATTGAAACATTTTTAAGGGTTCCGTCTTTTTTTATTGAATAAAGAACTGTTGTGTGTGTTGAATGATCAAGTTTTGGAGGTTCCCAGTTTAATTTGATAGTTCTTTGCATTTCTCTCATATACGGTCCGAAATCAACATTTGGTTCATTTGCCGCAAACGAGGTTACACCTGTCAGTAAAACGAGTGTGGTAATTGCAATAATTAGTTTTTTCATCATCTTAATTCCTTTAGTTTTTGAATGCTTCAGCGATTGATTTTGTATAATCAGGGCGCAGAATTCCTTTTTCTGTGATTATTCCTGCAATAAGTTCATGCGGAGTTACATCAAATCCCGGGTTGATTATATTAACCCCATCAGCGCAAATCGGTTTTCCGTTGATGTGTGTAACTTCATCATGTGAGCGTTCTTCAATGACAATATCATCTCCTGATTTTATACTTGTGTCAATAGTTGATAAAGGTGCTGCAACATAAAACGGTATATTATGATATTTTGCGGCAATTGCAACAGTGTATGTTCCGATTTTGTTAGCGGCATCACCGTTTGCGGCAATTCTGTCAGCTCCCACGCAAACTATATCTATCATTCCTTTTTTCATAAAATATGAACACATTCCGTCAGTAATCAGTGTTACAGGGATTCCGTCCATAGTAAGTTCAAGGGTTGTAATTCTTGCACCTTGCTGACGTGGTCTTGTTTCATCAGCAAAAACCTGAACATCAGGGTCGTTTGCAAAAGCAGAACGCACTACTCCTAATGCTGTTCCGTATCCGACTGTTGCTAAAGCGCCTGCGTTACAGTGAGTTAAAATTGTTGCGCCTTTGGGCACTACTTGCGCTCCGTAATCTCCGATTTTTTTGTTGATTTCAATGTCTTCAAGCTCAAGTTTTTTGCCGTTTTCTTTTAATTCTTCAATAAGTTTGGCAATGTCACTTGTAGAGTTTCGAATGATTTCTTTTTGTTTTTCAACAGCCCACATTAAGTTAACTGCTGTCGGGCGTGCGCTTGCCATATAATCTGCTTTTTCTAAAAGCTTTGTGATAAATTCTTCTCTGCCGAGATTTTGCTTTTCAAGTTCCTGAGCGTATAGTACAACCCCGTGTGCTCCTGCAATCCCTATAGCAGGAGCTCCGCGTACTATCATTGTTTTAATAGCGTCAAACATGTCTTGACCGTTTGTTATATTAACATATTCAAAATGTTCGGGAAATTTAGTTTGGTCAACCATTTTTGAATATGTGTCAATCCATTCAATTGTTCTTATTTTTGATGTAAATTCAGCCATTTTTATTTATTCCTTTTTTCATACATATCTCTGATAAATTCTATAATATAATGAGTTGCAAGCCCTGTGAAAGCGTTAGTTGTTGCGCAAAGTACGCCGACAAATATTATAAATGTGATTAAAAGCCAAATAGGTGAGTTTGTAATCATTGCCGATAAAAACATGTTAGGTGTGATTTTAAACCCTACAGCCAAAATCCATGTAATCAATGTGAAAACGGATGAGAAAGTTAAGTTTGCGCAAAAACCTGCTAGCGCTCCGACTGCGATGCTGTCAACGATTGATGTCAAATCAAATTTCCCGTCCATAATCATATAAACCATAACAGCAGGAGCTGAAAAAAGTAAGAGTAATATCAGCATACCCATACCAACATGCGGAATCGGCGTAAGTACCCCTAAAATCACGCCAAGTATAAGGCTTAATATGATAATTTGTTTTACTAAGGTTTTGTTCATATCTTAAATTATTTTATCATTGATATAACGAAAACTCAAATTTTATTTATAATTTTTCACGACCATTTTAAAATAATCAGAGTTGCTTTTTGCTCTGCTTGCACAAGTCATACCGGCACCGGCTTTAGTGCAGCTGCAATCCTTGTCTTTATTATCAACACAAGTTGTTTTTATATCCCCCATAGCGTACAATGTCCCGTCAACTATTTCAAAAGCGAAAAAGTCATACCCAAGTCTGTTTGGTTTATTTTTGTAACCGTTTATATCAACATAAATAACGGTTCCTTTCCAGCCTTCGCTAACGGGGCTGTCATCAAATAATATTAACGTCCCGTCAGGAAGCATGAGTTGTCCCTCGTTAAAGGCACCGTCACCAATATAGTTATTCCCTGTAAGTTTTTTATAACCTTCTTTATATTCCCCGCCCATAGTGTAAGAATAACAACCGTCGGGACGTTTAAGGTTTGTAGAATCTCCTTGGGAATATCCGCCGCAGTCGGTTGCGTTGGTCAAATAATTTGAGAAAACTTTATAATACTCTCTGTTCTTGTAACTTTTGGGGTCTGGGCTTATGTCGTCGTTTTCCATAAGTCTTATTGCCTGTGATATGACCGAATATGATTTTAAAAATTGTGATCGTAATTTTGTGGCTTTGTTATTTTGGATTAAATTCGGTAATGTAATTGCTGCAACAACCCCGATTATGCCTAGTGTGATTAAAACCTCGGCTAACGTAAACCCAAATTTTGCTACAGTTGGTAGCATATTTAAGTGCGCAGCACTTTCCGCCAGTGTAAAACCCTCTTCTTGCATAGAATTTATTCCTTTTTAATAGTTTATATACCTACAAATAGCAGTATAAACTATTGAACCTCTAAAGTCAACTGCATAAAATATAATAATGGATGATAAAGAGTTATTAAAAAGATTAGGGTTAAAACTAAAGATTTTACGTAATTTAAAAAATTTGTCGCAAGATGATATTGCTGACAAATTAAATATTGATAAAAGTTATTACAGTAAGTTAGAGCGCGGGTTAGCTAATCCTACTTTTTTGTATTTAAAACATTTATCAGACATTTTTGAGGTAAATATAACTGAAATAGTTGATTCTAATATTAGTTTTTAAGTGCGTCGTGGCTTCTTGTATAGCAAATTGCAATGGCAATTGAGTCGACCGTGTCATCAAGTTTTGGTAATTTTTCTGTGCCAAGGCTTAGCTTTACCATTTGTTCAACTTCTTTTTTACTTGCTCGTCCGTAACCTGTAAGGATTTGTTTTACTTCCATCGGGGTGTATTCATAAATTGGGATGTTGTATTTTTCAAGTACGGTAAGGATTACTCCGCGCGCGTGCGCTACAGGCATGACGGTTGTTTGGTTTCTGAAAAAAAACAGTTTTTCTATCGCGCAAACATCCGGTTGATATTTTTCAACAAGAGCGTTCATATCGTTAAAGATTTCCAAAAGTCTGGAGGATTCTCTTGTTCCTTTTTGAGTTTGGATTGAACCTGAGTTGAGCAATTTAATATTCTTGCCGTCAAATTCGACGACACTGTAACCGACTATTGCCATTCCCGGGTCTATTCCTAATATCCTCATATATTTATATTATCACGTATAATAAAAATAGGGTAGTACCGCTCGACTTCTTCTCACAGACGTATTTTACTAAGGAAACGGTGGAAAGGAGGTGAGAGTATGAAACGAGAACAAACAAAAAGTGCCATCAAGGTACTGATAGCACTTTTAAAATTATTGTTAATTGTTTTATAGGGTACTAAGTCAAGCCTCAAGTAACAGCAACTTGCTTGGGGCTTGCCCCTATATTTATATTATTTATTATTTGTAATATTTTGTCAAGACTATATCAAAAATGCGGCGGATTGTCATCCGCCGCATTATATTTTTAATCTTCGTTTTCTTCATTATTGTTATTATTTTCGCCGATTGGAATTGTTATTATGTAATAATTCCCGTTGGTTTCTTTTGTTAAATCAGAAAGTCTTACGTTATTTCCAAACATGTAATGTTGTTGAAATTCTGAGATTTGTTCGTTGTTTTTTGTTTTTCTGATTGAACGTCCGTTGATTGTTAAAATATTACCGTTTGTTGTTACTTGAACATTGTTTTCGTTATTATCAAATGCTCTCAGGTCAATGATAACTTTGTAAAAATCTTTTGACTGCTCAAGGTGGATAACTTGAGCACTTTTACGGGAAAAGTCTTTTCCTTCTTTAAATAACATTTTGTCCATTTGGCGCATATCTTTGAACATGCGGTGTTCCATTCTCGCAGGACTCATAAATTCAGGTGCAAAAAACTTTTTGAAATGCCAGTCTGCAACAACATAAAATGCGCAAAATGCTCCTAAAAAGATTAATAACCCTGTTAATAATGTTTTCATAAGCGGGTGGTTTGAACACGTTTGATGGTATTCTTCTTTTACTTTTACTGTTTCTTCATTGTAGTTTTGATTTTCTTCCATATTAGCTCCTTTCAAATTAATCTTATTTCTTTAACAACTTTTCACAATACCCGATTAGGGGTGTCAATATGAATAGTTTATTGCTTGATAAAATAAATTTGCTATGTTATTATATTGAACAAGAAAGGTTGGGATGACATGGCTAAGATTCTGGTAACTATGCCTGATGAGTTTTTAAATAAAGTAGACGGACTTGCTGATACTGAACGTTGTTCAAGAAGTGAACTTATTAGAGAAGCTTTAAGAAATTATATGCGCAGAGTTTCAAAACAACAGCTTGAAAATGCTTCCCGTAATGCTGAAATATTGGAAGATATTTTAGGTTAGTTATTAAATTCTTTTATGAAATTATCTGCCCATTTTATTAACTGAGGTATGTCGTAAGGTTTTGGCAAATATAAGTCAGCACCTGTATTTAAGATAAGTTCTTTATCGTGGATTATTGATGTTACGATAATTTTTGAACTTTTAAAGTTTTCTTGTTGTTTTAATGAATAACAAAGATTTAACCCGTTTTTCTTTTCCAAATCACCTGCGTCAACTATTATTAGTGCAGGAATTTCGTCTTCTGTCGGAATTATATATTCATTAACAATTTGGGCTTGGTATCCTTGAAGATTTAAAATTGTATGTAAAAGGGTTCCTAATGCGTCATCTGTTTCAAATATAAGAATTTTGTTATTGTATTCTTTTTCAAAAACAGAGTCTTGTCCTTCGATTTTTGGGCGTTCCATAAGATAGTTTGATTTATTCGGTAAATCTGCCATTTTATGGATTTGGATAAGATTATTTAAAACTTGTGCACTGTCTTTATATTTAGTAAATTCATTAGTTACAATGCTAATAGTTGAGTGGACAAAATTTGCACGGCGGCCTGCAAATTCATCTCCTTGCAAAATCATATAACCTCTGTCTAAATCATGTTCAGCGTAAAACTTTGTAGATACAGAGTCAAATGCAAATGTCAAAAAGCTTGCCAAACGTTCTGCTTTTATTGTGTCTGTTAGTATCAGGAAGGTGTTTTCATTGATTTCGCCAAGGTAATCATTTTCATTTAATGAAGCTTGAATAATTGCCGAATATGTTTGCAATAATTTATCTGAAGCAAGCTGGGTGTAAGCTTCTTTATAACTTTCAAAGTTTTCTATACTTATATACAATACAGCCCAACTGCTGTTGTCTGATAATTTACGTTTTAGGGCGCGCATTGTGTAATTTTTGTTTGGCAATAATTGTTTTGTATCAAGATTTGATTCAAATTCTCTGCGAAGATGAGCATTCATTCTGACTTTAAATTCTTCGGTGTTAACAGGTTCTGAGAGAAAATCATCAGCTCCGCTTTCTAAAACTTTTATTCTATCATTGAAATCTGCAGATTTTGACAGTGCAACAATTACAGGGCGCATGTTATAGGTTAAGGCTCTTACTTGTTTGCAAAAATCTGATAACTCATTGTCAAAACTGTCTGAAATGATTATTAAATCAGGTTCTTTATCTTGAATAATTTTTATTGATGTGATTAAATCTTTCGAAATGATTACGCTGTTTGTTTCTGTTTCTAAAAGTTTTTTATATTTTGTAGAAAGTTCTAATCTTTTGTCGATGATTAATGTTACTGATTGCATTTTATCCTCGCTTGTTCTTCTATTGTTTTTATCGGAAGAAGAATTTTAAAAGTAATCTCGCTTATATTTGGGTTGTTTGTCGGAGTTGATTTAACCGAGATTTGTCCCCCCATTTTTTCTGTAAGGTTTTTGGTAATGTACAACCCGAGTCCGCTTCCTTGAATTTTTCTGGTTAGAGGGTTATCTATTCGTGCAAATTTTGTGAAAATCTTTTCGTAATCTTTTTCATCTATTCCGATTCCAAGATTTGTAACTTCTATCACAACGTTTTCACTTTCAGTTGATGTGGTAATTTTTGTTGTAGAATTATCAACCGAATATTTTGCACTGTTTTCTATTAAATTTGTCATAATTTGTTGAAATTTATCTTTATCAACAAAAATGTTCGGTAAATTTTTCTTATAATTAAATTCAAATCTATGTGTCGGATATTGATTTTTTACAAGTGTTATAACTTGTTCAATCGGGGTTTTTATATTGATTTCATTGTATATAAAATTATTGTTTACACCTTGTAACTTTGTAACAGAAAGCATATTTTCCACCAGGTGAATAAGCCTGTTTGATTGTTCTTCAATTATTTTTATAAACTTTTTTTTGCTATCTTCATCTAATTTATCCCAAGATGCAAGCATAGTTTGCGAGAATCCGCGAATTGATGTTAAAGGTGTTCTAAGTTCGTGGCTTACCGTTGAAATAAAGTCTTCGTAGTTTTTTTCAATTTCACTCATAGCTTTATTATAGCAAAAATTCTTTTAATTGTAACGGTATATTAAGTGGATTTAGCAATTTTTCAATTCGGAAACCGTTTATATATTTGTAAAGATTATTTTATACAGGTACGAGGAAAAAGGAAAGGAATTTACTATGTCAGTAAATGGAGTTTCAAGCACGCCATTTTGGAGTGATTGGTATTGCAAATCTGATGCTATACCGGATTTGAATGATAGAGCAAGAAGATTTGCACCGCTTTTTAATCCCAAAAAACCATGGGAAATTCAAGGTTTAGAAATAGAAAAAAAAGAAGAGGTCAATCCTGAAAATAATGAAGAGGCAGAAGCAGCAGAAAAGCAAAAAACTGTTGAGCATACAGTTAAAAAAGGTGAAAATGTTTGGGATATTGCCGCAAAATATTTGAAAGAATATAATGACGGTCAAAAACCAAAACCTGCCGAAGTTCAGAAATTTACAAAAGAAATTATGGACTTAAATGAGTTAGAATTTGATAATACAAGAACTCCGAAAAATTGGTTTGTAATGATAAAACCGGGTCAGGTTTTATTAATTCCGGCAAAACCGGAACCTGAACAAGAAGAAGAAGAAAACGTTACTCCGGAGCCTACTCCGTTAACAGAAGAAGAGATAGCTGATGCACAAGAATCAGGAAGTCAGATTGCAGGTTATTTAACTAATATGTGGACAACCGACGGTGATCAAAAACATGTAAAAAATATTATCCAAGGCAGAGTTAATGACCGAAATGTATTGGAAGTCATTCGCGGTTATGAAGAAGGAAAACGATTCTCCGGTGATAGTTTCTTTGAACAGCTTGTGTCTGAATGGAGCTTTGATGAAAAGAAAGACTTAATTGTTGATGTAGCTCAAAAATTAAAAGCTTTTCTTGAAGCAAATAATATGCAAGAATTAGCTGATAAAATCGAAATAAAAGATACAAAAGATATCGACAGAGAATATGCAAAACAGCTTGATGTGATTGTAAAACAATCTTTTGCAGCATATGATAAAAATAATAAATAACTACTAAAATAATAGAGGCGGCAGAATGTTAATTCTGCCGCCTTTTTCTATTTTCAATTATAAGAAGGATTGATTTTTGTTTAAATAATATTAAAATCAAGGTATGAAAAAGTTTTTTACGACTTTATTTTTAATGTTTTTTTCTTTTTCTGCTGTGATGGCAGAACCTCAAAGTGTGTCTTATCCTGAAGATGTTAATGCTCAGGAAATTTCTGATGATGAATATACACAAGAAATTGATGTTGAAGAAATGTATAGAATTATGCCTGTACCTGAGTTTAAATATGTCCATAATATTGACCCGGGGGAATATCAGGATACGATGTATTCAACATGGTCGCCTTATCCTTTATTCAGACTTACCGCACCATTGTTTTTTAAAACCGTAAAAATTGATCCCGGGTATTATCTTTTGACTCCGCGTGAACATGACGGTGATTGGTTTATGTTGTTTAAAGAAGCAGGAAAAGTTAAATATATTGTTCCGTGTTATAAAAAAGAAATGGTTCCGATGGATTTTTATAAAAATAATCTTCCGCAGATTAAATTGACAAAGGTTCAGCAGATTCGGGAAAAAGCTTTAAAATTTGTCGGGAAACATTTTGACAGTTCTAAGCGAAAACCTATTCCTGATACATATTTGGAAGCTTCAGATTTGGATAATAATTTTATTTCGATAATAGTTTACTGGGGTAATTACAGATATTATCTTGTATTAAGAACTGTACAATTGTAATATTTTAATTTTTGTTTTATGTAAAATATAGGAGGATTTAATTTATGAAATTAATAATAAAAGTTTTTACACTGCTTGTTGTTCTTTTTATGGGGCTGGGTTCATTTGCAAGCTTTTTGAATCCTGTAGATATTCATGAAGTTCGTGCAAGTCATATTTTAGTAAAAACTCGTCCTGAAGCTGTAAAAATAAGAAAACAGATTATAAAAGGTGAGATAACCTTTGAAGATGCGGCAATGCAATATTCACTATGTCCGTCAGGTCAAAGAGGCGGAGATTTGGGTTTCTTTAATCGTAAGCAAATGGTATCAGCGTTTTCAGATACCGCGTTTGATTTAAAACCTGGACAAATATCTGATCCTGTCGGTACACAATTTGGCTGGCATATAATTAAAACAACTGCAAAACGATAATTTAAAAACCCTGAAATTTTTCAGGGTTTTTATTTGAACAGAAATTCAATCCCTTTTTTATTTTTGTATAATACAATTAGAGCTTTAACGGTATGTGTACTTATTTGTAATTTGTCTGCTATTTTACGTATTGAATAGCCTTTTTCTACATATTTAATAATTTCTTCAATTCTGTTATCTATCATAATTTTTTCCTTCCAATATATGTAATATAAACAAAAAAATAATGGTTAAGTTTAATAATATTTCCATGTTGGTAAAATATTTATATATAATAGGAAAAATACTTGAAAAATTTTTATCTTTATGTAAAAATTATTTTACGCGGTTAAAACCGTTGGAAAATCATAGGAAATGAGGCAAGGTAGCTCAGCTGGTGAGAGCGCACGGCTCATACCCGTGAGGTCGAGAGTTCGAATCTCTCCCTTGCTAAATAAGAGGGATATAAGTTTAACTTATATCCCTCTTATTTTTTATTTATATAATATTTCCGGATAATGGAGGTTTTATGTCAATTGAAAGAGTCAGAGAATATTTTAAACACTTTGGGATAGAAGTATAATGTATTAGAGACTTTTGGATAGCGAGTTATTATAAAATATTTATAATTGACGGCGGTTTCCGCCGTTTTTTAGTGTTGAGATTTACGGGTCTTTTCTTGCACTTTTGTCTCTATTTCTGCACTCTTTTGCACCATAAATACGTCACCCTGAACTTGTTTTAGGGTCTATCCCCCACCACCTCAACCTTTTCCCGAGTGCAAAACAGCGCAACAAAGTGCAAAAATAATTTGTCTCATAAAATGAGATTCGATGAATTATCTTTGAGATTTAGATTTCAAGCATAAATCCCCATTTTGTTATATAATACACTTTAGGAGAATAATGCTTTAATGGAAAATAATATAATAATTTATCAAACCCAAGACGGTAAAACAAAAATAGATGTAAAAATTGAAAATGAAACCGTCTGGCTTACACAAAATCAAATGGTTGAGTTGTTTCAATCAAGTAAGGCAAATATTAGCGAACATATTTCTCATATTTTTGAAGAAGGTGAACTTGATGAAAATTCAGTTGTTCGGAATTTCCGAATAACTGCCAATGACGGCAAAAACTACAATACAAAGCATTATAACCTTGATGTTATAATTTCTGTCGGTTATCGCGTTAAATCTTTAAGAGGTACTCAATTTAGAATTTGGGCAACGCAAACTCTTAAAGAATATATGATTAAAGGTTTTGCTCTTAATGATGAATTATTAAAACAATCTAGTGGCGGCGGATATTGGAAAGAACTTTTAGAGAGAATTAGAGATATTCGCTCATCTGAAAAAGTTTTTTACCGCCAGATTTTAGATATTTATGCAACAAGCATTGATTATAGCCCTAAGGCAGATGAAACGATAAAATTCTTTAAAGTTGTTCAAAATAAAATGCATTTTGCAGCCCATGGTCATACTGCTGCTGAAATTATTTATTTAAGAGCAGATAGTGCCAAAGATAACATGGGCTTAACAGTTTTTAAAGGTAATCATCCAAGAAAAAACGAAGTTACCGTAGCAAAAAATTATTTAGATGAAAAAGAATTAAATATTTTAAACAGAATAACTTCAGCCTACCTTGAATTTGCTGAATTACAAGCAATCAGACAGGTTCCAATGACAATGAAAGATTGGATTGTAAAACTTGATGATTTTATTAAAATGACAGGGTCAGAATTGCTTGAAAACTCAGGAACTATATCAAAACTTGAGGCTGAGAATAAAGCACTGGCAGAGTATGCTAAATATAAAGAAACAGTTAAAGACGAGCTTTCCGCAGTTGAAAAACATTTTATAGAAAGCATAAAACAGACGCAAAAGATTTTAGAAAAGAAAAATAAAAAATAGCTTAATAACTTCTTAATAAGATTTTTAATAAAAACACTTGACTTTCCTTTAAACAAGAGTGATTAATGTGTATGCTAAGACAAAACGAAAGGAAAGTTATAGAAAAATAAGAAATTTTTAAAATTTAATACAAATCAAGATGCTGTGCGATATATCTAGATTGCTTTTTCGGATTTTGCGAGAGTTCCAATCTCTACTCTGACATGTATAATTCTAATGTCTCTGTTCTTGCACTCTTTTGCACCATAAATACGTCACTCTAATTGTAATGTATTTATAAAGTATTAGAGACTTTTGGATGACGGTTCATATGTCACAGACGCCCACACCATCGCCCTTTGAGGCGATTTTTTAGTGTTGAGATTTACCGGTCAAAAATTGCACTTTTGTCTCCATTCTTGCACTATTTTGCACCAAGCTTTAAAGATTTTTATTTTAAATCGCCCAAACTTCCCACCACATAAACCTCTCCCCAAGTGCAAAACAATGCAATATAGTGCAAAAAAATTTACCTCACAAAATGAGATTTAGCGAATTGTCTTTGAGATTAAGACAGTATATTTTAAAATCTTTTTGTTTTACAACTATTGCACTATATGTGTATATGCTTCAAAATATATAAAATTCTTAAAATAAAGGAATGAAAAATACATCTAATAACTTCAAGTGTAGAAGGTTTAGTATATTTATCTTTTTGCAAGTTCTCTAACAAAAGTTTCTTTGCCATTAAAATTTTTACAATTTTCTGATAAAGATAACCAACCGAGTCCTAAATTCTTGTATTCTTCAGATTCTTTTATACTCTTATTAAAATTTATCTTTGATAAATAATTATACAGTTGAATACTATCTTCATAATCAAAATTTTCTTCTTCAGATATATTTTCAATGTTTTTTACAATATAAGTAATAAGCTTATTTGCAACTTTAGTATATTTAATATTAAATAAGAGTTCTTCTAATACTGACAAGTCTTCATTTATAGATATATATCTGGCTCGAGATTGTCCATATTTAATTTTAATTAATTTATATTTTATAAGTTCGTTTAATAAATTTCTTTGTTTAAAAGGGGAAAATTTTAGATTTTCTTCAATTTCATCTACATTGCATAAAAAATAATTTTCATCGCTTATGCAATCATTATATTTTTCCATGTACGTAGATAACAGATATGTATATAATATTGCGCCTTCTACACCAATTATTTGAATCATTTTTTTATTAACTTTTAAACAGTCATTATTTGTTCCAATAATTTTATCTAAAGTTTTCTTATTTATCATAATTGGCATGCCTCCTATTGATATCATAATACAAAGAAAAAATCCGTTTGTCAAATAATTTAAGTTATGCCATAAATTGTTTAAACGTCAAGACTTTCAGGTATGTTGTTTAATTACTTGACATACGATTTTGTTTATAATAAGGTAGGTTTATGGTAGAGGCTTGCCATAAACTAAAAAAGAGTCCCCAAGAATTGAAGACTCTCCAAAAGATAAAATCTTTTAACTAACATTCACATTTTATCATGCGGGAGTATTAAAAGTCAATTCTTGTGGTTGTAGAAACAGCCAGAAGGAGGAGTTTTATGCTTTACAGAGTAAAAACACCAGTAATCTAAGACACCTTTAGTTAAGCTAACGTGAAGAGTGGGCTTGGTGTCTTTTCGCACTCTCGTTTAGATAAAATGGAGAATAAATTAATGACAATAAAAAAGAAAACATTTAAATTTAGTTGTACAAAAACGGTAATAACTTACGATTTGTCAAATAATGATGTATCGGCAAGTACAATAGCATCACAAAGCAATCATCTTTACACTACTATCTCGATTGGTAATGAAACTTATAATTTACCAAATACGACATTGTGTTCAGATATTCAAACTGCAGAGGGAGCCGAAGCAGAGTTCCGTTCAGCTTTTGCAAAAACCGGATCTAATGCTAAAATCACAAGATTATTTACTGCTGAAGTCTTTGATCAGTTTGGTTATATAGAAAATAATGAGTAGTCAAAGAAAATAACTTAATTTACAAGTTAATTCTTAAAAAAGGGATCTGCCGAATTGGGAGGTCTCTTTTTCTAAGCCTAAATAGTACTAATACATATGCACAAAACATTTCTAAGATTGGCTTTTAGGACTTGACTTCTGTCTCAAAACGAGTGATGAATGTGTGTACGCATACATTACAAGGAATTTGAGACAATGGAAAATCAAATTGAGACAAGTAAATTTATCCCCGAAAAAGCAAAACAAATCGCACTTGCAAGGCTCGATTTAGTCCATAAATGGCTTGAGTTTCGCCGAAAATCTAATATCAAAATCCAAGCTGATTATGATTTTGTCAAATTGCACAACACAACAGATTCGCATTTGCGTCAGGTTTTGGGCAAAGTTTCCCGAGGTTCGCTTCATCGTTGGAACGCAATGCTTGATGGTTCTGAAGACTATGAAAAACTGCTTCCGCAATACAGATATTCCAAAATCGGTGAATTCAGAACTACCTTGACCGACGAAGAAATAAAAATCTTTATGAGCCTACTTTTGCACCCAAATCGAATTTCTATCGGCAAAGCCACCGCCCTCACTAAATACAAATTGAAAGAGCAAGGACAGGATTTTATCCCCGCCGACGCAACTTTTCGCCGATACGCAAAATGGTTTAAGGCGAATAATTATGACAAATGGGTGCTTGCTCGAGACGGCGAAAAAGCCTTGTCCGATAAGGTTGAGCCTTATATCAAACGCGATGCATCGCTTTTAGATGTCGGCGATATTCTTGTCGCAGACGGGCATAAACTGGCGTTTCAGGTGATAAACCCGTTCACGGGCAAGCCAAATCGTGCGACTTTAGTCGGCTTTTTGGATTGGAAATCGACCGCCCTTGTGGGTTATGAGATTATGCTCGAAGAAAACACTCAGTGCATCGCATCCGCCCTTCGAAACGCAATAATAAACCTCAATATGGTGCCAAAAATCATTTATCAGGATAACGGCAGAGCTTTCAGGGCGAAATATTTTACCAACGACAAGGGTTTTAACGAACTGGGATTTCAAGGTCTTTATTCAAAACTCGGGATTGAAACGGTTTTTGCCCGACCATATAATGCCAGAGCGAAAGTCATCGAGCGATTTTTCAAAGAGTTTCAAGAAGGCTTTGAAAAACTTATGCCAAGCTATGTCGGAAGCAACATTGCAAACAAACCGGCTTATTTGATGCGAAACGAAAAACTGCATTCTGCTTGGCACAACGATTACATCCCAACTATTGAAGAAACAATAAAAATGATTGATATGTGGCTGAATTTCAAAAACTCCCAAACCTGCCCCAATGTACCAAACAAAACTATCGCCGAAGTTTTGGAAGACAGAAAACGCCAAGACATAAATCCTGACACTCTTGACGATTTAATGCTTGCGACAGAGGTTAAAACAATTCAGCGAAACGGCGTCAGGTTCTTGGGTTGCGATTATTTTGACGAACTGCTTTACGGCTTCAAAAGCAAGGTGTTAATCAAATACAACCTCTTTGACCTTACAAAAATCAAAGTTTTTACCCCGAAAGGCGAGTATTTATGCACTGCTGAGCGTGTAACCGAAACCCACCCGATGGCAAAATTATTGGGCGACGTCAAAGACTATGAGGACTACAAACAAAAAATTGTTCGGCAAAAACAACTCAAAAAGAAAACTGTAAACGCAGTCAAGAACTACTTTTCAACAGAAGAAATAAAATATCTTGAAACCAAAATGGATGAAGAAATTTCACCACCTGTTCAAACCTCGTTCAAAGAATGTTCAAAGGCTGTTAAAACTCTATTTAAGAACAATTCACAAAAATATGAATACTTAATCAAACACGATCCAAACAACCCTTGGATTACAGAATTTAAACAAACAAAGGAGTATAGGCTTTTATATGAATAAGACTTTTGTAAGAACAAATAATGTCAAAAATTTTATCGGACTTGTAGAAAATCTGGTCAACAACCCCAAAAACATTCCCAAAATGGGGCTTGTGTATGGCGAACTCGGGCTCGGTAAAACGCAAACTGCCTTGTGGCTTGCGTGCAAGTATGACGGGATTTATCTTCGAGCCTCAAACCTTATGACAGGCAGATGGCTTCTTGACGGTTTGATAAAAGAGATAGATGAATTGCCGAGATACTTGACTTCAGACAATTTCAACCTTGTGGTTAAAAAACTCAAAGCCAATCCGAAAGTGATTTTTATTGATGAAATCGACTACCTGATGAACAATTTTAAGACTGTTGAAATCCTGCGGGATTTGCACGACGAGACCGACTGCCCGATTATTATGATTGGAATGGGTTTGGCACACAGAAAACTTGAGCGATACAAACATCTTTACGACAGGTTTTCAGAGATTTTGAAATTTGAAACTTTTGGAGTGAGCGACATTGCTCAAATTATAAATGAACTTTCGCAAGTGCCGATTTCTGCTGAAGCGATTGAATATATCCACCAAAAACACAATCGTTTCAGACAAATTGTTCAACTGATAAACAAGCTTGAAACTCTTGCAAAAGAAAACAACCTGACCGAAATTAATATGGAGGTGATTAGACAAATTATATGAATGTTGAAAAATTAGCAAAATATTTAAAGGAATTTACCCTAGATGAAATCGAAATGATAGCTGAATGTGATGTCGGGTCGGAACTTGAAAAACTCATTACAGATGGTAAATTATCTCTCGAGAATGGTATTTATAAATATCAAGATTTTGAAAATAATGTCGAGTTTGCCGTATTTACAAGCTCCGAAGCTGAAAACAAAAACATAACTTTGAAAACCGTTTCAGAAATTTTTATGCAAGATTATGCGGCGAATTTCTGTAAACCCAATACAATCAAGACCTACACAGCGATTTTAAGGACAAATGTAATCCCGATTTTAGGAAACAAAAAAGTCCGAGAGATTTGTACAGAGGACATTAAGAGGTTTTACACGATTTGCAAACGTCGCGGAATGGGCGAAAGACGACTGAAGAATTCGCTTGCTCTTTTGAACCAGATTTTAAAATACTGTAAACGAGAGAACCTAGCAAAACCCGACTGCGATTTTCAGGTTCGACGGTTAACGGACAAAAACAAATTTAGTATTAATAGAATAATCTTTGAGGAGAATATATAAATGGCAAAATTTAATAAATTAAAACAGGCTCAAAAGCTTTATGTGCAAGAAAATAAGACACTTGGCGAGATTGGAATGGAACTTGATTTGTCGCGCCGGACTTTGTTTTATTGGAAAAAGAAATATGACTGGGATAAACGAAAGTTTGAATACGAGCACGAAAAAGACGCGTTCAGCCAAGAATTAATTAAACTTGCAAGAAAAATGATGAAAAAATTGAGCAACGACTTGGATAAAAACTTACACACAAACCAATCCGAAATATATTCTTTCATGAATATCCTAAAAAATATCCCATTGCTCAAAGAATATGAAGCTTCAATTACTCCATCCAAACCCAAACAACAAAACTTCCTCACCCCCGAACAAGTCCGCGAAATCGAACGAGAAGTTTTGGGGATGGAGTAATATGACACTCTTTTTATGCTATTATCATAAAAAAGAGGTTTGTCATGAATATTCATAGAAAAATGTGTATTAGTTTAAGTGTAATATTTTTTCTTTCCATAATTGTGTTTTATATTGTTCGTTCAGCACATCCTACGATATCCAATATTTTAATTGCCATTCTGACCGGTGCTTTTTTGGCAATTTATACTGCATTTGTTAATTATTTGCATGAACGCGAAGAATTTTTCAATAATTTATTTTTTACAGGTATTTTTGTAGATTTAAATTTTGAACAGATAAAACAACTAATTGCTAATCTTAACGGAAACTCTAACTTAAAATATGCAACAAAAGCTGTTGAAAATTACGTAAATACAATTAACAATATAATTATGAATGTCAATTTTACGCGATATGCGCCTTTCTTGAAAAACTCAAAAGAAGCAAAAATGGTTGAGCAAATTCAATCCATATATAATTTGGCGCAAAAATCAATTATAATAGCATCAAACTATATGGAATGTTCCAGTTTGAAAGCTGAAATGTTGGCATTAAAAATACATTCTAAAATCCATCCTTGTACTTCTTGCAATATTTCCATGGAGCAAAGGCCTATTGCATCACAGTGTAGTGTTTATATCGAATACGAAAAAACTATCAAGGAATTAGACGAGCAATTTAAACAACAAAATAATGTAACAATAAATTGGATAAATGCCATATTTCAAAATACAACAAATTTGCAAGCTGAATATCTTGATATTATGAAATGCTTACATTGCAAAACCAAGAATAAAACGAAATGGGAAGAAACAATAAAAGCAAATAAAGAGCATGTTGCTAAATCAATGCAAAATTACGTTGAAAATTCTATTAACAGACAAGAATATTAATCAGTAAAAAATAAAGGGAGTATAAATGAATATTTCATCTTTGGAATTTGAAGTTTTAAAAGCTTTTTTAGTGAATGGCGATAGCCATAGAAAAATACAACGTGAAATATTAAAAATGGATGCGCCAGCTAGAGGTGGTGGGTTTAAAGCAATGGATATATTGCATAAGTTTAATATTCTAGGTAAAGATAAAAGTTCCTTAAATAAGGATGCAACAGATGCAGAAATAATAAATTATATTACAAATAAAAATAACCAATATTCAAAACTTGAAAAGAATGAATTAACCAATCAATATATCAAGCAATATTTAAATAAAATGAATATTGAATATAAGAAAAAAGAAAAATCATTTTTTGAAATAAAAATTTCTGATAATATTTATACATTAAAAAGTCGTACTTATAATGGACATTATGTCTTAGTAGAAAAATTAGAAATACTGGATTTATCCTCAAATATAATGATTGCTTTGGTCGAATGGATTAATGACAAACCTTCAAATTTATATTTTATACCGATGTCTGAGTGGGAAAATCCAGACTTGACAATACTAAAAGACAGAAATTATGAAGGATTGAAATCAAAACCGGAATGGGGAATCGATATAAATCAATCAAATAAACATGAGTTAAATCAATTTCTGGCAAATAAAATTATTAAATCCATTAAGGAGAAAGAAGACAAAAAAATTATTGAAGAAATTGACAATTGCGAAGCTGACATTAACAAAGAAACAGAAAAACAAGCTCTAGTAAAAATAAGAATGGGACATTCTGAACTGCGTAATAGAATACTTAACCATAAGAAAGAATGTGAAATTTGCGGAATTAAAAATAACAAATTATTGATTATTAGCCATATAAAACCTTGGGCAAAATCTGAAAACTCGGAAAAGCTTGATACAAACAATATTTTATTATTGTGTTCAATGCATGATGCTTTATTTGATAAAGGTTTAATTTCTTTTGATGATAATGGTAAAATTTTAATTTCATCTGAACTGGATGAAAAAGAACAAGCCTTGGTTAATATTAATGAAGATAGTTATATTAAAATAACTTCAGATAGGCAAATTGAATTTATAAGATACCATAGAGAACATATTTTTATTAAATAATCACATTCTTTCAATATACCAATTAGAATTCCCAAAGTGATTAAAGTTCCAATGTAGTTCAAAGTAAAAATTAAATTCCATAGAATTATCGTCTTTGAAGTTATAGGAGTATTTGTTTAACTGGGTTTTACGGTAGCTTTCAAACGCGTCTTGAATTTCTTTAGCAAATCTTTTTCTGAATTCAAGATAAGTTATTTCTAAAGTTTCTCTGGTAAGTTTATTCTTCAGAATCATTAACGTCCTCCATCGGCACTATTTCATCAAGTTCGATATGATAACGCTTTCCTTTTGCATCAACACAGGTTGCAAACCAAATGCTTCCATCTGCAAATTCGTTTTTCCAAGTTTTGATTAGCAATCCAATTTCATTTGTTTGGCGGTTTAAAATTTTTGTTCCGAATAATAAGTCTAATTTTTTAGTCATATTATGTTCCTTTCAAGCTACACAATTAATCACTCTTTTATCAAGAAACATCAACGGTATGTGACTCAAATCGTATCATTTAGACATAAACATTTTTTGAACACCTTTTGAACGATATTTGAATAAGAATTAAACGCCACTTAATTTTCAAGTTCTTCTTCGTGGTCAATGAAGAACGCATTCAATAAATCTGCATCGTATCTCAAATGCTTTACGACCGGAGCAAGATTGTAACATTCTTCAATCTCCGGTTGGTTTGCAACGAAGTAATCTATAACAACGACCGTGTTATAAACATTTTCTGCCCATTTGCTTAACTGCTTAAACTCCTTTGGAGTAATATTTAATCCGACTTTTTCCATCTACGACCTCCTTTCTTTATAGGTGTCGTATTCATCACTCTAAAGATAAAAGAAATCAAGTCTATAAAAACTCTATTTCTCAGCAAATTTTTCATTTTCATGGTAATATTAGTTTGTTATTTAACATATAAAAGGTAAGAATGGCATATCAAAGTGAAGCTGAATTAGAGAATAGGTTAATTAAAAAGCTTGAAACACAAGGTTATGAGAGAGTTTTTATTGATGATTATGTTGCCCTTGAAAACAATTTTAGAAAACAGTTAGATCGATTTAATATATCTGCATTAAATAATGGATCGTTAACAGATAAAGAATTTGAAAGAGTTTTAAATATATTAAATGGGAAAAGTGTATTACAATCGGCTATTAAATTACGGGAGAAAATTGATTTTGATCGCGATGATGGAACTAAAATATATTTGCGATTAATATCTGAGAATACTGAAGATAATATTTATCAAGTTTCAAATCAAATAACAGTTCATGGAAAATATAAAAATAGATACGATGTCACAATATTAGTAAATGGTTTGCCTCTGGTTCAAATTGAGTTGAAACGTAGTGGTGTTGATATTAATGAAGCAATTAATCAAATAGATAGGTATCGAATACATTCTTATAAGGGATTATTCCACTATGTTCAAATCTTTGTTGTGTCAAATAGTGTCGAAACGAGATACTTTGCTAATACAGATGCCCAAAGATTACTTAAATCTTTAACTTTTTATTGGACAACTGAAACAAATGAAAGAATAAATAAACTAGAAGATTTTTCATCATCATTTTTCAACAGAAATCGTTTATTAAAAAACATACTCCGATACATGGTAATAAATGAGACTGATAAAAATTTAATTGTTATGAGACCATATCAAATTTTTGCAACAGAGGCATTAATTCGACATGCTCTTGATACTGGTAAAAATGGTTATATCTGGCACACAACAGGATCCGGAAAAACATTAACAAGTTGGAAATGCGCAAATTTACTATCAAGAGAACAGAATATTAAAAAGGTGTTTTTCTTAATAGATAGAAAAGATTTAGATACACAGACTAAAGAGGAATTTAATAAATTTGAAAAAGACTGTGTCGATGAAACTGATAAAACCGAAACATTAGTAAAACAAATAAAAGATATTAATAAAAAACTAATAGTTACTACCATTCAGAAAATGGCAAATGCAATAAAAAATCCAAAATATTCTAAAATACTTGATAATTATAAGGATGAAAAAATTATATTTATTATTGATGAATGCCATAGATCTCAATTTGGAGAAATGCATACAACTATAAAACATCATTTTAAAAGGGCACAGTATTTTGGTTTTACTGGAACTCCACGATTTGATGAAAATAAGGCTCAAAATGGACTTAGAACAACAGATTTATTTGAAAAATGTTTACATACATATCTTATAAAAAATGCAATATATGATCATAATGTATTAGGTTTTTCTATTGAATATATTCAAACATTTAAAGGTCAATATGATGAAAATGACAAAACAATGGTTGAAGGCATTGATACTGACGAAGTATATCTTGCAGATGAAAGAATAGAGTTGGTATCTAATCATATAATCAATAATCATAAGTGCAAGACAGTTAACGGTAAATATACAGCCATTTTTGCAACATCTTCTATCCCAGCTCTTGCAAAATATTATGATAAAATTAAAAGTTTGAATTCAGATTTGAAAATCGCTGCAGTATTTTCGTATGGTGAAAATGAAGATTTAGAAGGTAGAGATGAGCATAGCAAGGATATATTAGCAAGAATAATAGAAGATTATAATAGAGAATTTGATACTAATTTTTCATTAGATACTTTTGCTGCTTATAACAAAGATATTGCTAATAGGTTAAAAATTAAAAAATCACCTAAAATTGATATATTACTTGTTGTAAACATGTATTTAACAGGCTTTGATTCAAGACCGTTAAATACTTTATATGTTGATAAAAATTTAGAATGGCATAATTTAGTCCAAGCATTTTCAAGAACAAACCGTGTAGAAATGGCTTCAAAGCCATTTGGGAATATCATCTGTTATCGGAATTTAAAATCTAATACTGATAAAGCATTAAGACTGTTTAGCAATGAACTAGAAGCAGATACAGATAACAATCCGCCAATTTGGATTATACCCGGATATGCTTATTTTAGAGACAAATTTAAAGAACTAGCCTATCAATTAAAAGCGATTGCACCAACTGTTCAAAGTGTAGATGATTTAATGAGTGAAGAAGCACAAAGGGAGTTTGTTATTTCATTTAGAGAGTTGTCAAAAATAAAATCTATACTTACCACATTTTCAGAGTTTTCATGGGTAGATGTGGAAGAAGCTTTGACCTGCCAAAATTATGAAGACTATAAAAGTCGCTATTTAACTTTATATGAAAATGTAAAAACAGAAAGAAATGGACAAAAGGTATCAATATTGGAAGATATTGATTTTGCTATTGAAGTTATTCAGACAGATAAAATAAATGTAACATACATCATGAACTTATTGCGTAATGTTGATACTATGGATAAGAAACAAAGGGCAAAAGATTTAGAACATATTAAAAAAGAGTTAGATAGAACTGATAATCCGGAATTAAGAAGAAAAGTTGATTTAATCAGAGCCTTTATTGACCGAGTAATGCCTAATATTGAACATTCAGATTCTGTAGATGAAGCATTTGCTATATTTGAATCAGAACAAAGAAACCAAGAAATTGTTGATTTTGCAAATACTCAAAATATTAGTGCAGATTTCTTAAAACAAACAATTTCAGATTATGAATTTTCAAATACAATCAATAAAAAATATATAATAACAGGTATTGATAGACCTATAAAATTCAAAGAAAAACATGAGCTTGTTGCAAAGATAATCGAATTTATTAAAGAAAATGTTTTCAAATACCAATAGGAGTAGAAAATGGTAGATATTGCGATACAAAAAGAACAAAAAGCAGAATTGCATAGCAAATTATGGGAAATGGCAAATAATTTGCGCGGGAATATGGAAGCTTATGAATTTAAAAATTATATTCTTGGTTTAATATTCTATCGCTATTTATCTGAGCGTACCGAAAATTATATGAAAGAACTTTTAAAGGATGATGGTATTTCTTATGCAGAAGCATGGGAAGATGAAGAATACAAAGAAGGTTTAAAGGAAGAGTCGATTGATTATCTTGGATATGTTATTGAACCTAAGTATTTGTTTTCGCATGTAATAAAATTGATTGAAACAGGTGATTTTGATGTTGAGTATATGGAAAAAATAATTAATTCAATTTCTGAAAGCACGCAGGGACATGACTCGCAGGAAGATTTTGCAAGTCTATGGGAAGATATGGACTTACGTTCTTCAAAGCTTGGTAAAGAAGTCTCTCATCGTTCTAAATTAATAGCAAAAATTTTAAGCACTATAAATACAATAGATTTTCATCTAGAAGATATGGAACTAGATGTCTTAGGAGATGCATATGAGTATTTAATAGGCATGTTCGCTCAAACAGCAGGTAAGAAAGGTGGGGAGTTCTATACTCCTGTTAATATGTCAAAGCTTGTTGCTCAATTAGCGACTGTCGGATTAGTTGAAGCAAGAACTGTATCAGATTGCGCTTGTGGTTCAGGTGGCCTATTATTGCAAGTAGGTAAATATATTAAAGTAGGTCAATATTATGGACAAGAATTGACAAGCACAACTTACAACTTAGCAAGAATGAATATGTTATTGCACGGTATACCATATAATAATTTTGAAATAACAAATTGTGATACCTTGGAAGATGAAAGATACGAAGAAAGAAAATATACAGTACAAGTTGCAAATCCACCATATTCAACAAACTGGAGTGCCAATGCTAAATTTTTAGATGATGAAAGATTTTCAGCATACGGGAAATTAGCACCAAAATCAGCTGCTGACTTTGCATTTGTTCAGCATATGATTTATCACATGGATGATGATGGTAGAATTGCAGTATTGCTGCCTCATGGAGTTTTATTTAGGGGTAATGCTGAAGAAACTATAAGAAAATATATTGTTAAAGACTTAAATTATTTAGATGCGGTAATTGGTTTGCCTGCTAATTGTTTCCAAGGTACATCAATTCCAGTATGTTGCTTAATTTTAAAAAGAGAAAGAAACTCGAATAGTGATAATATCTGCTTTATAGATGCATCAAAATATTATACGCAAGGTAAGGCTCAGAATTCCATTTCACAAGAAGATATTGATAGAATTGTAAAAGCTTATACGGAAAGAAAAGATATTGATAAATTCTGTCATATAGCTACAATGGAAGAAATTGAAGAAAACGATTATAACTTAAATATTCCTAGATATGTTGATACTTTTGAACCGGAACCCGAAGTAGATTTACAAGAAGTTGCAAATGAAATACGCAAAGTTAAAGCAGAACTTAATGATATTGATAAAGATTTAAAGCCGTATTTTGATGAACTAGGATTAGATTTTCCTTTTGGAGATAATGAGTAATGGAAAATTTAATGAAAGATGAAGCTAATAAAAATTTTTCACAAAATGTATCCTCAAGTTATCATCTTGAAGATAAAAAGAGAGCTGTCCCAAAACTCAGATTTAAAG
>CAJUAL010000009.1 GCA_910584405.1 uncultured Vampirovibrio sp. | reverse complement strand
AAAATGGGGCGCCTGATGGGATTCGAACCCATGCATATCGGAACCACAATCCGAGGTCTTAACCGCTTGACGACAGGCGCCATCAACATAACTATATATTATCAAAAAAAGCTTTAAAATCAAGTAGGTATTTCTAATATCTTGAAAATTTACAAGGATAATTTTCTGATTTTAGGCATTCCATTATTTTATTGCCGGCATTTACTGCATTGCTATATTGGTAATATCTTTCAAATACCTTTTTTGTTTCACCTGTTTTTGATATGAAATTTAATCTATATCTTGTTTCTGTTCTACGATGATACTTTGAACCGGTTCTTATTGTATGTTTAGTGACACTGGTACCTGAGATATTGTTGGCTATAAATAGGTTTCTTGATAAAGATAGGTTATAAATATTTGTTGTTTTTAAGGTACAGTATCTATATTTATTCAGACAAGACAATTCTTCCTGTTTATCCCAAAAAAGTGTACTTATAAAAATAACGGCTATTACTAAAATAAGTTGAACTGTTTTATCCTCAAAATCTATGTTCATTTTTGTTTTTACTCCATCTCATCTTAAAAAAAGCTCCTTTGGGAGCTTTTTTATAATTTTAAATTTATCTAGTTGATTCTTTGGAACATATAACCAATACCGCGAGCTGTAAGGATTAACTCAGGGTTTGCAGGGTCAGTTTCCAATTTTGAACGTAATCTTGAAATATGAACGTCAACAACACGAGTATCAATTCTATGATCAGGCGGATAAGCCCAAACGTGCTGTAAGATTTCGTTTCTTGAGAATGCTTGACCTGAATTATTAACTAACAATTCTAACAAGCTGAATTCCATGCCTGTAAGTCTGATTCTTTCATTTTTGCGATAAACCTGACGTCTTGCTGTATCAATTTTAATATTACCTGTTGTGATAACATTTTTAGTAACTTTTCCTGACGGAGTAACCATTTCACGGTTGTTTGTTCTTCTTAACACAGCTTTAACTCTAGCTTCAAGTTCTTTCGGGCTGAAAGGTTTGATAACATAATCGTCAGCACCCAATTCCAAGCCTGTAATTCTTTCGGAAACATCACCTAAAGCTGTCAAGATAATAATAGGAACATCAGAAGATCTTCTTACTTCTCTTGTAACTCCGTACCCGTCCATTTTAGGCATCATAACATCTAATACCACTAAGTCCGGGTTATATTTATTAAATGCACTAACAGCTTCTTCACCGTCTTGTGCTGTATAAACATCGTAACCTGCCATTTTTAAGCGAGTTTCCAAGATACGTCTGATACTCGCTTCATCATCAGCTAAAAGAATGCGCTGACGATCTTCCGTTTCATTAGGCATTTCCAAGTTTTCTGTCATAGTCTTTTCCTTACTTACTTAAAATCTTATACAATAGTCATAAACCCTGAAAAATATTACAAATATTAAATTTTATTTATTTTTCTATAGTTTTATAACAGTATGTTACACTAATTTAAGAAAAATTGCAAGCATGTATTTGATAAAATTTTTAAAATCAGTCCCGCGGGGGGGTAAATGTTACTAGTGTCCTATCTTTTGTATAGAATTGCGACAGACAGTTATTACCACGGGTAATAACTTGGAATCTCCCAATTGTTACGCTTGATTATTTCGGTGCAGGTAGAACCGCTGTCCCAACCGGAACTTTCTTTACCGCATTTTTTAACTAAAACGTCCATTGGCGTTTGTGCGTTTATCCCAAATACATTTCCATCTATAGATATGCCGTTGTCAACAAAATGTAAGGCAAAATAAAAAACATCTTTACCTATTCTATTTGGACCCGATTTCCCGTTTAAATCCACTAATAAATATATGTAAGTTAAGAAATAATTTGTTAGACGAAAGCACATACCATTATTAAGACAATAGCATCCGTCACCAAAGTATCCTACACCCGCATTAGTTCCTCCGTTGGGAGGTATGGCGCTCCATGTTACATCGGGTTTTTCACGTTTGCTTATTCCTTTCATATAAGGTGCGAAGTATGCTGCAAAAATTCCATATTCATCATTTTTATTAAGTGATTGACCGTAGCTTTCCGGCGGTGTATAAACCAATTCATCGTCATTATTTGCCATTTGAACGGCATTGGTAAGTATTGCATAAGCTTCTTTTAATTGAACAGCGGCAGCTTTTTTCTGATGAGTTGTAATCAGATTTGGAATAGTCATTGCGGCAACAACCCCGATTATACCAAGGGTTATCAATATCTCTGCCAAAGAAAAACCTTTTTTCATACTCTCCCTCATGTGATGTATTACTTCATAGTACTAATATTATAATTCGCGAAAATAAAACTATGCAAAAATATGAAGTAATGTATCACAAAATTATAGCTGATAATATTAAAAAACTGAGAAAGTCGCATAAGTTATCTCAGGAAAATTTTGCCGAAAAGATTAACTGCTCACGTGAATTTGTCAGCAGAATGGAAAATTTAAAAGAAAAACCAAGCCTTAAAATGTTATTAAAGCTTTCTTTTTTGTTTAATGTTGCTCCGTCTTATTTTTTTGTTGAAAATTAAAGCCTTTCAGAAACTATTTGTTTGAATTTTTCTAAATCATCCTTTGTATCTATACCTACGGGTACAAAATCTACAACGGATGTTTTAATTTTCATACCGTTTTCTAAAGCTCTTAATTGTTCAAGACTTTCCGTTTTTTCAAGCGGAGTTTGAGCTAATGTTGTCATAGCTTCAAGAGCGGCTCTTTTGTATCCGTAAATCCCTAAGTGTCCGTAGAAATTAGCAATACCTGAATTTCTTTCAAACGGAATTTTTGAGCGTGAAAAATAAAGTGCAAATCCGTTTTTGTCGGTTACACACTTGACAAGATTCGGATTGTTTATTTCTTCTTCGTCTTTTAAAACTCTTATTAGTGTTGAAATATCAGCTTTATCATCTTCTTTAACATTTTTGATAACATCATCGATACTGTCAGGTTCGATTAACGGCTCATCCCCTTGAAGATTGCAAATAAAAGAGATTTCAGGGTGACGGGAAACTACTTCCATAATTCTATCAGAACCGCATTTGTGCTCGGTTGAAGTCATTTCGACTTCTCCGCCAAAAGATTTTACTTCGTTAAAAATGCGTTCATCATCTGTTGCAACAATAATCATGTCGGCAAGTTTTGATTTTTGAGCTTTTTCATAAACCCATTGAATTATTGATTTACCTAAAACTTTTAAAAGCGGTTTGCCTTCTAATCTTGAAGAACCGTATCTTGCAGGTATTATTATTGCTGTTTTTGTCATGTTTAATTCTCCTTATTTTTATTCCCTCGCCCGTTTACGGGAGAGGGGAAGGGTGAGGGGTTATTTACCTCTTTTAACTACAAATGATGTCCATTGATCTTGTTGAATTTCTTCTACTAATTCAAGTCCAACATGTTTGTATGCTTCAATTACCATATCGCGTTTTTCGTAAAGAATCCCGCTTAAAGACATTAAAGCGCCCTCTTTCATAATGTTTTTTAAGTCACCCATAATTTCGGCAAGTACAAAGTGAAGTATGTTTGCACAGACAAAGTCAAATTTTTCGGTAATCTTATCTGCTGTACCAAGTTCAAAGGTACATTCAACATTATTTTTAGTCGCGTTTTCTCGAGCAACATCAATAACTGTATCATCATTATCACATCCGTATACGTAAGATGCTCCGAATTTTTTAGCTAAAATTGATAAGATTCCTGAACCCATACCGATATCAGCAACTTTATCACCTTTTTTCATGTACTTTTCAAGTGCTTTCATACAAAGTTGTGTGGTTTGGTGGGTTCCTGTTCCGAATGCGCAGCCCGGTTCAAGTTTTATTGTTACTTCGCCTTCTTTGGGCTGATAGTTAATCCAATCAGGAACAACTGCAACTTTATCTGTTACATGGGTTACATCCCATTGTTCTTTCCATTTCTTTGACCAGTCTTCTGTTTCTTTTTCTTCTAATACAAATTCCCAGCTGCCTAAGTCTTCTTCTGTTAAGCCTCGTGATAAAAATTCTTCCCTTGACAAATCTAAAATGTTTTCAACATCATATAGCAAGTCTTCGTAAGAATCTCCGTATTCGTTTTTAAGGAAAATCTTAAGAGTCCCTTGCGTTGTTGAAACCATCTCTAAATCTTTATAGGTTTCTTCGGCAAGCACAACCCCTTCACAGTCAAAATTTTCAAAGAAAATTTCTGAGATTAAGTCTTCCATTTCAGGATTGATTTGTAATTTTAATTCATAATAATTGTTAGTCATGACATTATTATATCATAATTGATAGTTCATGCTACCAAGGATAATCTTTAGTAATTTCCCAACCATTGCGTATTATTAGTTCAGTGCAGGTACTTCCTCCACTCCAGCCGGCAGCTTCTTTCCCGCATCTTCTGATAAGTTCTTCTTTGGTTGTATTTTCATTCACCTGATAAACATGCCCGTCAATTTTTACTCCCGTATCTATAAAGTGGAGCGCAAAGTAAAAAACATCTCTTCCTACACGATTTGGGCCGGATGGTCCATTCAGGTCGACTACGACGTAAAAATAATTCGTTCCGTGGTTTGTCATTATAAAGCACATACCGTTATTTGCTAAATAACATCCGTTCTGAAAGTTTCCAGCACTATAAGCAGATTCTCCTGCGGGTGTTTTTGCCCTCCAATTTGAAATTTTTACTGTAGAACCGCTCATATAGGGGGCAAAATATGTTGCAAATATCCCGTATCTATCATGACTTCCTAAGGTAACATCGTATACCTCAGGCGGGTTATAAGTTAAATCGTCATCAGAAATAGCTTGTCTGCTTGCATTAACAAGTAATGAATAAGCTTTCTTTAATTGAGTTGCCGTTGAACGTTTTTGATAATTAGCAATAAGCCCCGGAATCGTTATCGCCGCAACAATCCCGATTATCCCAAGTGTTATTAGTACTTCTGCCAGAGTAAAACCTTTTATTTTTCTCATATATTCTCCTTATATCGTCATGACAATATTATTATTTAGTCAAAGTATAATATCATTCATTGATTTTGTAAAGTAAATATATATACAAAATCATGGAGTTGTAGTGATGAAAAAGAAATTATCCCGCTCCGGCAGCGGTTGGGCTTTGTTTATGCCAAAGACATTGTTAGAGCTTATAGACGTAAACCCTGAAACTGATAAATTAGAAGTTAAGGTTGAAAATAACGTCATAAAAATTACCAAAGCGGAAGAAGACGAAAAAAATCCTCAATAATTTTATTGAGGATTTTTTATAATATATTTTTTACTCTTACTTTGTTTCGATAAATTCAACGTTTGGAGTATATTCTGTGTGTTCATTTTGAAGGTTTAGCTTGTTTACAATACTTGCACGTTTTTTACGGAAAAGCATGTCTACAAATGCTTCCAATCTTGTTACAAAACCTGCTTCACCTGTTTGTTCATCAATAGTAAGGTTTAGAAGCGGTTTGTTAAACTGTTTTGCACGTCTTGTAATACGTTCAACCATTAATGAGTCAGGTCCGCAGCCAAACGCTGTAATTGTAATTACACCGTCAACTTTGTTATCTTTTAAGAAGTGACCTGCGCTTCCTGTCATTTCATCTTCATTTGCCCAGTATTTTTCGTTGCCTAAGCTTGCAATACCTTCATCAAGTTGTTCGCCTGACAGTTGCAGTGATGTACATACTTCAACGTCCATTTTTTCCAACTTATCAAGAACTTTCATACAAACACGTTCATCATAAATGTTATAACCGTGTCCGACAAGCGCGATTGAAATCGGGTATTCTTTTGTTTTGTTTGCGATAACAACTTTACCTTGAAGTGCGTAGCTTAAAGCTTTAGAATACGGCATACCTGATTTAGTCATAACATAGAAGTTGTTATAACATCTCCAACCTGCTTTAGAAGCTTTTTTAATAAGCTTCATATCCGTAATTCCGTATGGCTTTACGCATTCAGCAAGAAATTCATACAATCCCTGATTCTTTTCGGATTTATCCAATGTTGCTTCTATCATTGTGAAAGGTTGTTTAATAACGTTTCTTACCAAATCAGGAAGTCCTCTGATTTTTGAACAGTTATATATTTTATTATCAATAGACTGAAGTGAAGGAACAAAGATTTTATCTACGCCTTTGTTTAACAAGTTTAGGATATGTCCGATATAAACCTTAATAGGCAGACAGGTTTCAGTTACAACAAGTCCTGCGCCTTCTGACATTGTTTGTTTTGTTGTTACATCAGACAAAATGATTTTAATGCCTAAATCCGTAAAAAATCCGTAGTAAAACGGATAATTATTGTAAAAAGACATCGCTCTTGGTATACCTATAACTTTTTCTTCAGCTTTTGATTGTGTCATGATAATTTCCCTAACATAAATAGTACTATTTATATAATAGCTCAAAAAAATATTTTTTGATAGTCAGAGTAATAAAAAGTTAAGTTAACATAACTTAATATTTCTTTTGTAAAAAGGCAATTCTCATGACTAAAAAAACTTTATATGTATATAAGGAATATCTAGGATATATTTTTTACAGGAACAGGATGATTAAAAATCAATAGGGAGGACTACGCATGGGCGTTGGCGCAGAAGATTACATCGATAAGATGTTAGTACAAAAGTATCAGGAAGAACGAGTTGACAATCACGACAATATGGAGTCAATGGTTGACCCGAATAAGATGTTAGAAGCTATGAATGATTATGCTGCAACTCTTAGAAACATGATGGAATTGAAACAAAGATTAAATATTGCATGTTATGCAATAAACGCGAGAACTGCACGTTATCAAAAATCTTTGGGTCGAAGATAATAAAAAGTTTGTGTTGAATTGTGCCTGTTTTTGGTTAAAAATAGGAAAAACACAAGGAGATACACCATGGGAAAAATTATCCTAGGCTCTTCTTCTCCCAGAAGAGCTGATATTCTAAAAAAGCTAAAATTGGATTTTGAAATTATTCCGTCTTCTTATGTGGAACCACATGATAGGACGGATTTCTCTTATGAATTTGTAGAAAGTCTTGCTTATAATAAGGCGCTTTCTGTTGCAAAAGGGGTAAATGAAAATGCGCAGGTAATTGGAGCAGATACAATTGTTGTAATAGATAACAAAATTCTTGGAAAACCCGCAGATAAAAACCAAGCTTATGAAATGCTTAAAATGTTATCTGGCAGAACTCATTTTGTGGTAACTTCGATTGCTGTTGTTAAAGCGCCTTCTCTTGAGTATAAAATAAAGTCAACAACGACTTATGTAACTTTTGAAGAGCTTACCGAAGAGCAGATTGCGTACTATATTGAAAGCTTTAAACCGTTTGATAAGGCGGGTTCTTACGGTATACAAGAGCTGCCTGACGGGTTTGTTAAAAATGTTGAAGGACCGTTAGATAATGTAATCGGGCTACCTTCCGAAACTTTACTTGAACTATTGACATTTACAAAAAATAATAAATAATTAATATATGAAGTATGGTTTTACTCTTGCAGAAACTTTGATAACACTTGGTATTATCGGAATTGTTGCGGCAATGACTATTCCTGTATTAATTTCTAATACTAACGGTGCAAAGTACAGAGGTCAATTAAAAAAGACTTATTCTACTTTAAATCAGGCCGGATTAATGGCTCAGGCAAAGTATGAGTTTGATTATTCGGGAACTAATGAGGTTTGCCCCGAAGCTCAAGCGGATGGAGCAAAGCATAGTCCGGAAGAAGTTCAAAGTTTTTGTTCTATTTTTAACGGAACATTGGTTGGTGCAACTTATGTTGGGAAAGTTTCTAATTTGAAACGAACAGATTCAAAAAATAAGAATGCCGAAGTTGCTTATTCTTTAGCAACAAGAGAAACTTTACCTGATAATTACGGAGATTTTCTGGCTTATGTTCTTCCAAACGGTGCGATTGTAGCGTTTCATCCGGAGGCAAAAGATTGTGATTTGCCTATCGGAAGACGACCTGTTCAAGAGGTTTTCACAGGTACTGTTCAGGGCTTGTCATTAAAAAATTGTGTCGGATTTATTGATGTAAACGGCGTTTCTTTACCAAACCGTGAAGTCAGATGTTCAACAGGTGAGAATAAGGTTGACGCAGGTTCAAATTGTATAGTAGATAATAATGCAAACAGGCTGCTTGATGTTTATCCGATAGTTTTTCATAACGCGACGGTTGAACCTGCATCAGGGGCAGCCCAATTTGTATTAGACACCAGTAAGATTTAATTAATAAATTAATATATAATATAAACTCCTAGACCATGCCTTCTTTTACAGCTTTTACTGCAGCTTGGACACGGTCATTTACGCACATTTTTTGTAAAATTGAACAAACATGTGCTTTTGCGGTGTGGACACTTACTATAAGTTCTTTTGCTATTTCAGTATTACTTTTACCTGCAACAAGATGTTTTAAGACTTCAAATTCACGTTCAGTCAGCGGAATGCGGGCTTGTTCAGATACTTGATTTCCTAAAAGACCGACATTTTCGGTTCTCGGAATTGATTTTAGGGCAAGATTTGCAACCATAGAGTCAATCCAACAAACGCCTTGAGATACATCTCTTATTACATCTGCAAGTTTAGATGGGTCAATGTCTTTTAAGCAATACGCGTTTGCCCCTGAACTTAATGCTGCAAGAACTTCTTCTTCTCTGTCATGAGAAGTTAGTGCTACAATTTTTATATCAGAAGACATTTCTCTAATTTTAACCATAGCTTCAATTCCGTTCATCCCAGGAAGTCCTAAGTCCATTAAAACAACATCAGGATGTAGTTTTTCTATTTCTCCAAGACCAATTATTGCATCTTCGCATTCTGCTATTACGTTCATATCAGGATTAGCATTGAGTGCACATCTTAAGCCTACTCTTGTTAATTTGAAATCTTCTACAATAATAATTGAAATTTGTTTTTGCTCTGTTACCATTTTTTAACTCTCCATCTTTATTAAACAATCAGGCCTATAACCCTTGCTGATTATGTACAAATTTATATCTTAAACGGGAGAATTGAATTAGTCAGTTGGGGAATATTAACATGTTGCGGTATTAATATTTTCTTATGATATAATTTTTATACATAGGGAGATATTTATGTTTAAATCATTTTTTAGAAGAGAGAAAACAAGTACTGTAGCTAAGGATGTTGAGCTTAATAAGGTTTATGAAGCCTTGAAAAAAGCATATCCTTTTGAAAATATTTCTGAAATGAGAAAGAAATACCTTTCAATGCATATTCAAAAGTACGGATACTTAACATATCCTTACCAAAAAGCGCTTGATGAGTTAACAAATGAAGAAACTCTTTTCGCGCTTGAAGAAAAATGGAAACAAAACAATGTTTTTAAAGACGGCAAGTTTCAGTTTAAAAATAATCATGTAAGTCCTTTAGCCAGAAATCAGGAAAAAAATTCCGATTGGTTTAAAAAAGAAGGACATAATATAAAACTTATTAATCTTGCAGCCTTAGGAAACGGAAATAAATCATCAGAAACAGGTAAGTTTTTTGACTGGTTAAAACAGTTACTGATTCTTCCGACCGGAAATTCTAATAATAAAATATATAATACAACAATATATTTAATACCGTTTCACCCTAGAGAATTTGGTTGTGCGTATCTTCCAAAAAGCAGTGAAGTAAGTTCAAAACTGAAAGATTCTCATATTGAAGAGCTTACAGGCATGGACGTAAAAAAACAGGTTCAAACTTTTATCGAAATGGCACAACTTGCGGGACACCCTGTAATTTATGATATTCTGCCTCAAACAGGAAGATTTTCTAAATTTGTTCTTGCAAACCCTCAAGTTGCAAGGTGGTACGATATAAATGAGCTTCAAAAACAATTAATTGCAAAAGTTGATGAAGTTGCAGAATTTTTATCAAAAGACAATGACCAGGATGATATTCAAATTGTTAAAGATATCTATGTTCAACGTCTTCAAGGTAATTCAGGGGATTTAAGCCCTGCTTTTCAAGAGCTTTATAATAATTTTGAAGGCATTATGTCCGAGCATAAAAAACAATTTTCAAACACTATGCTTTCAAGAGCTTATCAGGTAAAAATTCACAAGCAGGTCAAAGAACTTGTAGCAAGAGTTCATGACTTTAAAAACGATAAGAAAAAACTTGAAGAAAAAGATATTACAAAACAAATAGATACTATTCAAAGCTTAATGGAAGCAGGTTTATGGCCGGCTCCCGGGGGGGCATGGTGTTCTGCGGGTGTTCCTGTTTACGACGGGATGAGCGAATGCGGCGGATATCCGATGTTTAAACACTATGATTATAAAGGAGATGACGTAACTTCTTTTGCTAATCTTGACTGCCAAACTCCTTATTACTTTGTTAACCTTGAAAACGGTAAGTTTAATGATGATGTAATTGAACTGTTTATTGACAGTATGAAACAATTACAGCAGGATTATAACTTTGACGGATTTCGTGTAGACCATATTGACCACGTTGTAGACGAAGTGTCAGAACGTAACGGGGTTCCAATCAGTTACAGAGCACCAAGGGTTGTATTAAATAAATTAAATTCAACTATGAAGAAAAAAATCCCGTATTTTGCAACTTTAGCAGAATATATGTTGTGGGATAACTTCTATAAAGAATATCATCAAGATATGAAATTTGACCTGTTATGGGGTAATGATATTGTTTCTCAGTTTGATAAAACTCCTGAAAAAATCATGGATGATAATCAGTATCTTGCGGCTTATAACGTTAAGTTTAAAAAAGGAAATATGCTTTCTATATTGAAAACTTACAACAATCAAGACGGTGAGTTTCACTGTATCGATCAGTATCCTGCACAATTAGGAGAAAACGGTGCGTTATATAAATGGGCAAAATATAAACTTCTTCCTGGTGGTAAATATGCTCAGCGTCCGATGTTGTATGTTGACGGAGATGAAAGCTTTACCCAAGGCGGAACCGAATACACAATAGGTGAAGAAGTTGCTATGAAACGTTCTTGTAATGAGGATTTTTATAACAAGTTTGACGCAATAGACAGATTTGTAAAATGTAATAATATAATTTCACAAGGTGAAGCACAGATTATAGTAGAAGATGAAGACGGATTCTGCGCATGGTTAATTACAAGAGAACCATTGAGAAAAGCTTATCTTGTGGTTTCAAATTACAAAAATCCGACTGAAAAAGTTACAAAAACAGCGCCTACAGGTGAATGTTACAGGGAAATTGTTGAAGGTTATACTATCTTTGACAAAGAAATTTATATCCCGAGTGATTATAACCTGAAAAACGAATATATATTGGAAGAAAAGGATTATCAAGCTCAAGAAATTGAAAATACGGACAGTGTTCATTTTGAAAAACTTGAACCGGGAGAGTTTAGAATTTTTGAACTTGAGAGAGGATAATTTACAATTATTTACAAAGTCTAAAGTGTAATAATAATGCTAATTTTAACGATTTGAAGAATAAAAAACTAATCCTTAAGGATTAGTTTTTTGTAATTAATGTTATTTTACTAGTTAATTTGGGTTTATTATTTATATAATAATCTAAAAATCATTCAAATGGTTGACAGATTTTAAAAAAAATAGTAATATAATCAAGATGTAAAGCGTATTATAAGTTAAACTTATTTAAAGAAAGGTGAAAAAATTATGACAAAAAGATTCGGTTTTACTTTGGCAGAAGTATTGATCACTTTAGGTATCATTGGTGTTGTAGCTGCAATGACAATTCCTACATTGATTGCAAACACAAACGGAGCTAAGTTCAGATCACAATTTAAGAAATCAATTTCAACATTAAATCAAGCAGGTTTAATGTCACAAGCACAATATGACTTTGACTATGCTGGTACAACAGAAAAATGTACAGGTACAGTAGCTACAGATGCAGGTCATCACCCGGAATCAGTAATGTCATTCTGTGCAATTTTGAACGGTACATTAACCGGTCAAACTTACCAAGGTGCTGTTACAAATATTAAACGTAGTAACAACGGTGCAGAAGAAGCTTATGCTATTAAGACAACTTCAGCTTTAACAAAAGCCGATGCTGAAGCTTATTATGCATATACTTTAGCTGATGGTTCAATCGTTGCATTTAACAAAGATGCTCAAGGTTGCGAACTTCCAATCGGACAACAATTAACTAAAACATATATTTATACAACTCACCCTGAATGTTTAGGTTTTATCGACGTAAACGGTGCAACATTACCTAACAGAGAAGTTTCTTGTTCAGATGCAACAAAAGATGCTCAAGATGTTACAACTCCATGTGCAGTTAAAAACGATGCTAACCACATGACAGATATCTTCCCTATCTTCTTCCACGATGCAACCGTAGAACCTGCTTCAGCAGCTGCTAAATATGTATTAACAACTTCTAAATAGTCCTCGGACTTGTTGAATACGTAAGTATTTCAGCATAGAAGGAGAAATATTTGAGGCGGAACAAACATTCGTTTGTTCCGCTTTTTGTATTTTACTATGTCACTTCGGGTTTTGACCCGGAGTCTATCAATGCTAATGTGAACCGAGCAAAGATTTACCGATACCCAATACATTTACCCCTTACCCCCTACTTGATATTTGTACCCCCTCGTGATATCCTTAAATTGCTGAATATAAATAAGAAAGAAGGATATTATTATGTCAGAAGTAAGAGTCAGAATAGCTCCGTCACCAAGCGGTAACTTACACGTTGGTACGGCACGTACAGCTTTATTTAATTTTTTATTCGCAAAGAAAAATAACGGTAAATTTATTCTAAGAATTGAAGATACAGATGCCGAAAGAACTTCTCAGGAATATATTGATAATATTTTTGACAGTTTAAAAGCTTTAGGTTTGAACTGGGATGAAGGTCCTGATGTTGGTGGACCATACGGACCTTATACACAATCAGAACGTTTCGATATTTACCCGAAATATGTTCAACAGCTTTTAGATTCAGGGTTTGCATATGAATGTTTCTGTACACCGGAAGAACTTGAAGAAGAAAAAGCTCAGGCAACTGCTGAAAAAAGAGCTTATGTTTATTCTAAAAAGTGTGAAAATTTAACAGAAGAAGAAAAAGCTAAATTAAGAGCTGAAGGCAGAAAACCTGCAATCAGATTCAATATTGCAAAAGCTCAAAAAGCTTTTCATGATTCTTCTATATTAGAATTTGAAGACCTTGTAAAAGGTAAATTACATATGGATACAGACCTTTTAGGCGACTTTGTAATCCAAAAATCTAACGGAGCACCAACATATAACTTCGCAGTTGTAATTGATGATGCTTTGATGAAAATTTCTCATATTATTCGTGGAGAAGATCATATTTCTAATACCTATAAACAAATATTGATTTTTGAAGCTTTAGGATTAGAAGTTCCGAAATTTGGTCACTTAGGTATGATTTTAGCACCTGACAGAAGTAAATTATCAAAACGCCATGGTGCTACTGCCGTATCAGATTTTGTTAAACAAGGTTATTTGACAGATGCTTTAATTAACTTTGTAGCGCTTTTAGGCTGGGCTCCGTCAGATGGAGAAGAAATCAAGCCTGTTGATGCTATTGCTCAAGACTTTAGAATCGGTGAAATTTCATCTTCTAATTCAATTTTTGAATACGACAAATTAAAATGGATGAACAGTCATTATATAAAAATGCTTCCAATGGAAGAGTTGAAAGAAATGTTAAAACCATACTTAACTCAATATAATTTAGACGAGTTAACAGATGAACAGTATACAAAAATGGTTGAAATAACAAGAGAACCGTTGACATTGCTTTCAGATATTACCGATGCTGTTCCTTATTTCTTCGGAAAAGATGTTGAAATTCAGCCAGAAACCCAAACAGGAACTCTTGATACCGAAACTGCTCAAGATGTTTTGAAAGATTTTGTTGAAAGAGCAAAAGATTGGGATTGGACAGAAGAAAATCTTCACGAAGTTTTAGCTCAATTTAGAGCTGATTGGAAAGAAAAAGGTGTTAAACCTAAAGTTACAATGTGGGCAATCAGAGCCGCTATTACAGGAAGAACTTGCGGAGCTGATATGGTCGGAATCCTTGAAATTTTAGGGAAAGACACATCTTTATATAGAGCAAATAAAGCTATTAAATAAGGAATTAATTTTAACAAAGGGCGGTGGGACTAATAGTTCCACCGCCCTTTGTTTACCCTTGTGTTACCTGGTTTTCACCGAGTATAAACACTTTCCAGTTAGCGGATTCTTCTTTTATCGGTTTGTAAAAATCTTTTACAAGGATTTGCTGAGTTTGAATGGGTTTGTAACCTTGTGATTGAAGAAATTCTCCAAATTTTTCGGAGTTTTTAACATATTTTTTCTGTTTTATAAGTGGGTAAAATGCTCGTTTTTTGCCCGCAATCTCACAAAGCATAATGTTAATAATTTTGTTATAATCAATTTCATATCCGCTGTTTATGGTCATATCCAAGATGTAATTCAGGTTATCACTTGTTGTTATTGAAAAATAGGCAAGAATATTATTTTCATCTTCGATAACATAGCGCATTTTATAAACATCAGTGAGTCCTTTAAAAAATACTTCCTGAAATTCTTTTTCATATCTTTGCAAAGAAGGTTTGTACATATTTATAAGCTCAGAATTATACAGCTGAGCGACCTTTTTAGCATCAGAATCTTTGGCATAACGCCAGCGAAGGTCTGATTTTTCAGGAATTGGTTTTTCTGTTTTCCATAGTGTTTCAGAGGCGCACTGCCTGAAACCGCAGCCGTTTATAAATAAATTAAATAATTCATCATGGCATTCATCTATTATAACCGAAAACGATAAAGCTCCTTTTGAACCAAATTTTTGAACAACAAAATCAACAAGTTGTTTCCCGATTTCATAAAGATTTTCTTTAAAAATAAGTCTTGTAATATTAATTTTATGAGGATTTCCCGGAGTTGTAGTAATTGTTATTAACCCCAGAATCTCTTTTTTATCAACAAGAATAAATGATTCAGATTTGAATTTTAAAGAAAGCGGCATTATTGCATTTAAAAACCCGACAGGTTCTTCCATTATGGATTTTGCAAGTTTGTCGTTATCGTCTGTACACAGATAGGATACAAGTTTTTTCAGCTTTCTGTAATCAAAATACGTCAATCTTCTTATTTGCATAAGTACATTATAATCATTTTAATAACCTTGTGCAAGTCCTTCTTTGTGATAAAATAAAACTACAGAAGGGAATCGAGGTTGATTATGGATAATTTAAAAATTTATCTTGATAAAGATATTAATCAAGATTTAATTAAAACTAAAAAGATTGCAGTAATAGGTTTTGGCTCTCAAGGTTACGGTCAATCTATGAATTTGAGAGATTCAGGTTGTGAGGTTGTTTTAGGTTTAAGACAAGGCGGCAAGTCTGATGTTAAAGCTAAAAACTACGGATTTAAGACTATGTCTATTGAAGATGCCGTAAAATGGGCTGATATTGTTCAAGTTTTGATTCCTGATGAATTGCAGGCAAAAGTTTATGAAGAACAGATTAAGCCAAATATGCGTTCAGGTCAGTATTTGATGTTTTCTCACGGATTCAATATTCATTACAAAAAAATTGTACCGCCTGCTGATATAAATGTTATTATGGTTGCACCAAAAGGTCCGGGGCATACGGTAAGAAGCCAATATGAAGAAGGAAAAGGTGTTCCGTCTTTGATTGCAATTTATCAGGACCCGACAGGTGATTCTAAAGATGTTTCATTATCTTACGCCTCAGCAATTGGAGCAGGTCGTGCAGGTATTATTGAAACAACTTTTAAGGAAGAAACAGAAACCGATTTGTTTGGTGAACAGGCTGTAATTTGCGGCGGTGTTTCTGCTTTAATGAAAGCAGGTTTTGAAGTCCTGACAGAAGCAGGATATTCTCCTCACATGGCTTATTTTGAAGTCCTTCATGAAATGAAACTTATTATTGATTTGGTTAACCAAGGCGGTTTGGCAGATATGAGATATTCAATTTCAAATACTGCAGAATACGGTGATATGACGCGTGGTCCTAAAGTTATCGGGGAAGCCTCTAAAAATGCTATGAGAGAAATCTTAAAAGATATTCAATCAGGTAAGTTTGCGGACGAATTTACAACTGAAATGGCTTCAGGCTGCCATAAGTTTAACGCATTAAGAGAAGAAAATGCTTCTCACCCGATAGAAAAAACAGGAGAAGAAATTCGTTCATCTTTTGTTTGGGGTCAGGAAGACAAGATTATAAATAAGGATAGGAATTAATTATGTTCAACACAGAAGACTTATATGAAGTTGTTATATTTTCAATCGGTGATACAAAAGCCGGTACAAAAATGGGTAAATTACAGCTTAAAAATACTGTTGATGATACCGTTTTGAACTGTATTTTGTGGGAAGAAACTCTAAATCGTTTTGATAGTAAGATTTTTAGAACTGGTAATTTAGTCAGAATAGTTTCTGCAAGTTTTAACGAAAAGTTTAATAATTGTCTTGTATCAGCTCTTGAACTTGTTAAAGAATCAAAACTGGGGCTAGAAACCTCTGAAATCGAAAAATATTGGGCTAAACTTCAATCATATATTTCAAAGATTCAAGATGAAAAATTAAGAACCTTTGTTGCTTCTCAATTTGAAAAATATGAACAGGAATTTAAAATAAAACCGGCGGCAAAACTCATGCACCACAATTATATCGGCGGATTGCTGGTTCATACCGTTGAATGTGCTGAGTTTGCGGAGCTTAATATGGCAAACTTTAAGTATAAATTGAATGAAGATGAAGTTTATGCGGCTTGTTTATTGCACGATTTCGGTAAAATTTTTGAATATACGGTTGATACTGAAACAGGTTTAATAGATTATACTCCGAATTTCCGTGAAGAATGGATTTCTCACTCTCAATACGGGTTTAGCGTTTGTATGACTGCAGGATTTAAAATGGTTGCAAAAATGATTGCCGCACACCACGGTAGAGCTGAGTGGGGTGCAATTATAGATTTAAACCAAAAAGACTTGGAACCTGAGTTATATATAATCCATTTTATTGATAATTTGTCTGCCAAATTCGGAAAAATCAATACCAGAATGCTTGAGAGTTAACAAAATAAATAAAAATTTACGTTACGAAACATTTTGAGTCATGGAGCATGGTTTATGCTAAATTAAAGTTAATAAACGGATATATTTAGGAATAGTTTTAAGGAGATAATGAATGTCTGAATATCTGAGCAAAGAAGAGATAAAACAATGGAGAAGTTCATTAGAAAAAATTACATTAGAGGAATTTGCTGCGAGATTAGGGAAAAAAGTTGAAGAAAAAAAAGAAACTAACGATCTTATTGATATAGTTTTGCACGGTAAACCTGTTATTTCTGAATTGCCAAGTTGGAATTCTAAAGTCGAACGTTTAAGTGCTATTGCAGATAGAGCTTATGAAAAAGAAAAAGAACTTTATATTTCTCCGTTCTCAGCACAAAGTCTTAAAATAGATGAACCAAAAGTTGAAAAACAAGCGGTTAAAAAGGAAAAAGAATCTTCTGAGAAAAAAGTTTCTGCGGTAAAAGCTGTTAAACCAAAATCAACTCCTAAAAAATCTGAAAAAACTATTAAAGCCGTGAAAGAAGAAGTTCTTTCTGATACTAAAACAGGTGATGTTGTTAGAGATGAAGTCAGAGTTGTATTTAAAAAAGCTTTAACTGATAGAGAACAAAAGGTTTTTGATTACTTTGCAGCTCACAAAAATAAAATTGTTTATGCTAAAGATTTAGCTACGCTGCTTGACCTGCCAAGAGATTATGTTTATAAGTATATTAAAAACTTAAGAGCAAAAATTGATGGCGAAGCTTTGAAAAATGCTGATAAAGGCGGATTTGTCTTATCATTATAAAAAGATGTTAAAAAGGCGGCGGTTAAATTTTTAACCGCCGCCTTTTTTTATATAAATTTTTTATTTAATTTCTAAAGTTGCACCTACAAACTCAAGTGCTTTTTTTGTTAAATCAGCTTCTTTTTCAGAAACGTTAGACAAAACTTCTGATGGAGTTGTATTAACAATTGTTTTTGCGCTATTGTAATCAATGCCTGTAATTTGTCTTATTGTCGCCATTACCGTTGCTTTGTTGGCTCCTGCATCAATAAGTATAAGCTTTTTACCACCAGTTGTTCTTTTTATTGTTGAGGATTTATTAACAGGCTTTAGTTTAGCTGCGTATTTAGCAACATCAATGCTGTCCATATCAAATCCGTAGCGTTTTTTTAAGAAGTCACGCAGAATTATGATTAACATAATCGCGATACCTGCGTATAAAAAGTTCATATCCATAGGTGATTAACGCTCCATATAATCTTCTTACTTACAAGTTTATAATATCACGGCAATGTTCAAAAATCAAATAAAGGGCGGTCAGATTTCTGACCGCCCTTTTTAAAAAAGTTTAAATTGCTAATCAAACTATTTGATTTCAACAACAGCACCAGCAGCTTCAAGAGTTTTCTTGATTTCAGCAGCTTCTTCTTTTTTGATGCCTTCTTTAACTGCTTTAGGAGCAGCTTCAACTAAGTCTTTAGCTTCTTTCAAGCCTAAACCTGTTAAAGTTCTAACTTCTTTTAATACAGCGATTTTCTTATCAGCAGGAACTGAAGCTAATACAACAGAAACTTCAGCGTCAGCATCTTCAGCCGGAGCTGCTGCTGCAGGAGCTGCTGCAACTGCTACTGGAGCTGCTGCAGAAACACCGAATTTTTCTTCCATAGCTTTAACTAATTCAGCTGCTTCTAATAATGTTAATTTTTCAATTGATTCTAAGATTGATTCTACACTCATTGTTTTTCTCCTTTATTAATTTTTTTTGTGTACTATTTTAAATTTTTAAGCGCAAAGGCTTAATTTATACTGCATTAAGCAGCTTTTTGATCTCTAACAGCTGCCATAGCTCTTGTAAGTTGTGACATAACTGCATTGATAGATCCAACGATACCAGATGCCGGTGAGTTGATAGATCCAAGCATTTTTGCAAAAAGTTCTTCTTTTGAAGGAAGTTCTGCCAACGCTTTTGTTTCTGCTTCTGAAAGTAATTTACCGTCTAATACGGCACCAACAATAGTACCTTTTTTAGATTCTTTGATAAATTTAGCTACAGCTTTAGCAGGAGTTACAGGATCTTCAAAACCGAAAGCCAAAGCGATAGGACCTGTCAGTTTTTCAGCTAATGCTTCGTATTCGGTACCTTTAACAGCGATTTTAGCCAAAGTGTTTTTTGTAACCATGTAATCGCCGCCTGTTTTTTGGATTTCACGTCTTAATTTTGTGATATCTTCAACAGTAAGACCTTGATACTCAGTGATAACTGCAACTTGCGCCTTTTCGATTTTTGCTTTTATAGCATCTATTTTTTCTGATTTAAATGCTTTTGTTGCCATTTTTAGCTCCTTTGATTTTACTGTGATTGTTTTAGTACAATCATTTAATGTTATCGACCTTGTTAAAAACTAAAAAAGACTTTGCTTTTCTAGTTTAGCCGCAAAATCTTACACAAATCAATATAAAACTATTTACATTTCTGGTGTAACCTCGATTAGCTGGATTATTAAGGGTTCAGGTGTTTCTAATTATAATCGGGTGTTCCCTTTTCACCTGTCACCCGCTAATTGTCTACGGCTGTAAGTTTAATATAGCTGAAAGGTAAGAAAAAATCAAGTAAAAATTTTACAAAAATATACATTATAACGGCAATTTTTTATTAAAACGTGT
Source organism: uncultured Vampirovibrio sp. (assembly GCA_910584405.1). Lineage (GTDB taxonomy): Bacteria > Cyanobacteriota > Vampirovibrionia > Gastranaerophilales > Gastranaerophilaceae > Zag111. Next base: position 68,288 of record CAJUAL010000009.1, on the reverse strand, counting down.
TTTAATTAATATATGGTAGAAGGAAATCTTGAACTTTTGGCAAATAAAAATATGCATTACGGCACGAAAACCCTTGTGGGTGTAATTGATGCGCCTGATGTTATTAATAAGCATTCTTATTACTCAAAAATTGATGCTAAAAAGATGTATGATGAAATTCACCAAGATACGTATACCAGACTTAAAAAGGCTCCTGAACCTAAAAAGGGCGGTATTCCAAAAATTTTAAAATATCTGACCGGTATAATCGGTGTTTCCACTTTGCTTTTATTTGGTAAAAATGTGAAAAACGGGATTGTGAAATTTATAAAGAATTTGCCTAAATAGGTCTTATTCTTTTACTTCAAATTCTTTCAGTCTTGTATAAATTATTGGTGAAAATTCTTTTGTTGTTACAATATCAATGATTTTGTAAGAATTTGGTGCTGATAATAATGAAGGACTTGAAATATGATAAACTCCGTCATTCATATTTTCGGAATTTACGTGGAAGTGTCCTGAAATTACTGCTAAAACATTGTGATATTCAGATAGTATTTTTCTATAATTTTCAACTTTGTAAGTTTTGTGTGTGCGTAATGAAGATTCAACGCCTTGCGGATATTCTATCGGGAAATGCTGTAAGATAACGACTTGTTTTTTCTTTTTATCATATTTAGCTAATTCTTTTTCCAGCCATTTTAAAGTATCTTCTCTGTAATAACCGATAGAACCCGGGATAATTTCTTTTGCTCCGTCAACTATTAAGAATATGAATCCGCTTTGTCTGAATTTGTAATTTGGTTTATTTTGCAGGTAAAAAGGATTAGCCTCGTGCAGGATTTCGTAGTATTTAACTTTTGATAATCCTCCTGATTTATATACATCATGATTCCCAACCGCAACGTAGTATGGAATTTTTAACCTTTTTACTTCTTTAGCAAAGATTTTAAGGTTTTCTTCTTTAGGGTTACTTATGTTATCGCCTGTGAATACTACAAAGGAGATTTCGGGCTGAGAATTTATATCATCAATTGCTGATTTGAGAGTGTTTATTGAGTATTGCGAGTTTGCTGACAGGTGAACATCTGTGACTTGTGCAAACTTAATATTATCAGCCAAAGCCTTACAGCTTGAAACTGCTAAACTCATAAACAATCCGACAATCAATAGTATAAATTTTCTCATAAAAAACTTCATTCTCCCAGTTAAAATTATATCATAAAATTAAAATATGTGCTAAAATGTAAGTATTATGAGATTAGATAAGTTTTTAAAAGTATCAAGATTAATAAAACGACGTACTGTTGCGAACGAAGTTTCAGATATGGGTAGGGTTTTTATTAATGATAACCCCGCAAAACCGGCTAAACAAATTAAAGAAAATGATATTATCACAATTGAATATGCAAATCGTACTGTTAAGGCAAAAGTTCTAAAAGTACCGACAGGTAACGTTAGTATTCAGGAATCATCAACTTTATATGAATTATTAGATTAAGTTATGTAACATTCTAATCCTTTTTTGAAATAATGCTTTTTTAAAATACTTTATTAAAATATAGAGAGTAATAACGGAGAGCATATTATGACAAATGGCAGAGTTGACGGACCAAGTATTATTAACAATAATTTTAAGATTAACTTAACAGGAATAAAAAACCTTTCTCAGTTAACTGTAAACAGTACATTTGGAGATGGTTTTGCTGACAGTAATTCTACAGCTTTGATTTCTACAAATTCAAGATTCAGTGAGTTAATGGCTCAGTTTAATTTTGAGCCTCCAACTTATCCAAAAGGCGGTTTTGCTCAGTTAAATCCGACAGATGCAGAGTATGAGTCTATGAAACATTTAGATGCAGTTTTAGATAAGCCTGAAATGGCATATTCAGAAGCTTAGTTAGTGTCCATATACATAAAAAAGTCGAGCCTGATAAATTTCAAGCTCGACTTTTTGTTTAAAATTTTGACTATACAGCGTAAACACTAACTTGTTTTCTGTCACGTCTGTGAGGTTCAAATTTAACAGTACCGTCAATCAATGCAAATAAAGTATCATCAGAACCGATACCTACATTGTTACCCGGGTGAATTTTTGTTCCTCTTTGTCTAACAAGGATGTTACCAGCTTTAACAACTTCGCCGCCGAATTTTTTAACGCCTAAACGCTTCGCTTCGGAGTCGCGGCCGTTACGGGTAGATCCCATACCTTTCTTATGTGCCATTTTTCATTTTCTCCTTTTTACTTGTACTTTAACGATATTAGGCTGCTTATTATTCTGCAGCTGTTTCTTCACTTGCAGACTTTTTAGCAGAAGTTCTGATTTTAGAAATCATTACTCTTGTAAAGCCTTGTCTGTGACCTTGTTTTTTTCTGTAACCTTTTTTAGGTCTTTGTTTGTAAACGATAACTTTTTTAGCTCTGTCATGTAACATGATTTTACCTTCAACAGAAGCACCTGTTACGTATGGCTGACCTACTTTAGATTTTTTACCGTTAACAATCATAACGATTTTGTCAAAAACTACTTTTGAATCTTTTTCGCCTTCTAATAATTCGATATCAACGTAGCGACCTTCTTCAAGTTGATACTGCTTTCCGCCTGTTTCGACTATTGCGTACATCTTTTTGTCCTTTCATTTGCGGGTTTCGTAACCCTTGCGGGGTTTTGTAAACGATTGACCCAAGTAATCACGTATCTGTATTATCGCGCAGTCTGAAATCCCTGTCAAGTAGTTTTTACATTCTTTTAATACGTTTTAATATTTATTAACTTTGTTGTTTAGCTTTGATTTTTGCAGTATTATTAAGTTATGATGTTTAAACAAGATTTGATTAAGGCAACGGGAGCTGTAGTATTAAAAGACGAATTAAAAGGTAATGAAGAGTTTAGGATTTCAACCGATACCCGTACGATTGAACCTTCTGATATTTATTTACCCTTAAAGGGTGCAAATTTTGATGGTGAAAAGTTTATTGATTCACCGCAGATTAAAGCTTATTTTACAACGACAGATAAGATTTCTGACAGTGCAAAACTTGTGCTAAAGGTGGGTAATACATTGGATGCTTATTTGAAGTTGGCACAATTTTATATAAAGAAAGTTTCGCCTGTGGTTGTTGGTGTTACAGGAAGTTCAGGGAAAACCACGACAAAAGAAATTATTTATTCCGTGCTTTCTCAAAAATTTAAGACTCATAAGACTTTTTCAAATCACAATAACGAAATAGGTTTTTGCCAGACCTCATTTGGTATGAGTGAAGATACAGAAGTTCTTATAGTAGAAATGGGTATGAGAGGTTTAGGTGAGATTGAACTTATTTCAAGACATTTGAACCCTGATTATGCAGTTATTACAAATTCCGGGTCTGCTCATGTCGGACGTTTGGGGTCTTTAGATAATATTGCAGTCGCAAAATGTGAAATTACTTCAGGGTTAAAGCCAAATGGGGTATTTCTTGCGTTAAATCAGAATATTATTAAAAAACATGTTAAATTTGACGGAGAAAAAGTTTATTACTCGATAGAAGATGTTGAAATTCTTGAAAAATCTCCGGCTTACTCAAAATTCCTTTATAAGGGCGAAGTTTATGAACTTAATGTTGAAGGTGATTATAATATAGAAAATTCACTTTCTGCTATTGAGTTGGGGCTAAGACTTGGAATGTCTTGTGATGAAATTCGCAAAGGTTTAGCGTCATACCACCCGATAGAAAAACGTTGGGAAGTTGAAGAAATTAAGGGTTTAAAATTTATAAATGACAGTTACAATGCTAATCCTGAGTCTATGAAGGCTTCTGTTAAAACATTTGTAGAACTTTATGGAAATCCTGTAGTTGTCTTAGGTAATATGGGTGAACTTGGCGAAAATGAGGTTGAGTACCACAGGGAGGTTGGAGAATACCTTGCAAATGTTAATGGAAATGTTAATGGAAATGTTAATGGAAATGTTAAATATTTAACTGTCGGAAATTTGGCGCGAGAAATTGGGAAAGTACTTTTAGCTCATGGGTTTGAGGTTAAAACATTTAATACAAATCAAGAGGTTTCCTGTTACATTCTTGAAAACCTTGATAAGGGTAATACAATATTTTTAAAGGCTTCACGTTCAATGAAGTTTGAAGAGATTTTAGAGTCGGTAAAAAGAGGGATATGTAAACTATGATAATGATAACAATAGCGTTCTTGTTGGGAATGGTTCTGTGTATGCTTTTTGGCGTACCTTATATTGATATGTTAAAAAAGAAAATGATCGGGCAGTATGTTAAAGAATTGGCGCCCGAAAGTCATGCTAAAAAACAGGGTACCCCTACAACAGGCGGTGTTTTTATTATCGCGGCTATTATTATGGCATCTGTTACCGCGTTATCTCTTGCTCAAAAAATGAGTACAACTGCTCTGATTACGATAATGACGCTTGTATTTTATACTTTTGCAGGGTTTCAGGATGATTATATTAAAATAAAAGGTAAAGGTAATGACGGTTTAACCCCGCGCGGAAAGCTTTTCAGACAAATTGCGATTGCGCTTTTACCGACATTGTTTTTAATAATAACTAATCCCAGTGCAACTTTGTTTTCTATCGGAAATTGGGCTATTGATTTAAAATGGTTATATCCGTTTTTTGCCGTGTTTGTGATAACGGGTGCGTCAAACGCTTACAATTTAACCGACGGATTAGACGGTTTGGCAGCAGGATGCGGAGTTCCGGCTTTTATTGCCTGTGCGATAATTTCTTTATCTATGGGTGAAACTGAATTGGCAATTATCGCAGCTGCGGTTGCGGGTTCTTTATTAGGATTTTTAAAGTTTAACAAACCGAAAGCCGAAGTGTTTATGGGAGATACGGGTTCTCTTGCGATTGGCGGTTTACTCGGAACTTTGGCTGTTTTAGGTAAATTTGAATTTCTTTTAATCTTTCTCGGCGGTGTTTTTGTAGTTGAAACTTTATCGGTAATTATTCAGGTTACAAGTTTTAAAACAACAGGTAAAAGAGTTTTTAAAATGGCGCCTATTCATCACCATTTTGAACTTTTAGGGTGGAATGAGAAGAAAGTTGTTACTGTATTTTCATCAGTTTCACTTGTTTTATCAATTGTTGCTGTAGTTTTATTTGAATTGTTCAGCAGAGGTATTTTGTAATGGATTTAAAAAATCAGAAAGTTTTAGTTTTAGGCTTATCAAAAAGCGGGATTGCGGCTGCGAAGTTAGCTAAAAAACGCGGCGCAGATGTTTTTTTAACAGAGGGTAAAACTGAGGTAAATAAAGATAATGTTGCAGAGCTTGAAGCTTTAGGGATTCATGTTGAATTTGGCGGGCACAGTGAGGAATTTATTAAGGGTTCTGAGTTTGCCGTGACAAGTCCGGGGATTCCTCCGCACAGCGAGATTATGCAAAAATTAAATGCTTTAAATATTCCTGTAATTTCTGAACTTGAGCTTGCATATAAAAATTCAAAAACTCCGTTTATAATTATTACGGGTACTAACGGAAAAACTACAACAACAGCTTTAACCGAGCATATTTTGAGTAAAAAACTAAAAGTTAGGGCTTGCGGAAATATCGGTCAGCCTCCTTGTGATATGGTTGATGACGGGTTAGATTATTTTGTTTGTGAAGCAAGTTCGTTTCAACTTGAAATGAGTCCGACACTAAAGGCTTTTGTGTCCGTTTGGACAAATTTTACTCCTGATCATATTGATTGGCATCAGGGTTTGGAAAATTATTTTAATGCAAAGGCTAAAATATTTACAGGTGCGCAAACCGCTCCTTATAGTGTTTTGAACGCTAAGGACGAAAAACTTTTAGATTTTTCTAAGAAAGTTGCCGGAACAGTCTTTATGTTTGCTGATAATATCGGAGATAATTGCTGTTATGTTGAAAATAATGAGATTGTTTTTAAGCAAAACGGGGTTGTAGAGCCGATTGTTGCGCTGAAAGATTGTCCGATTATCGGAGAACACAATTACCAAAATATTATGTGCGGTATAATTTGTGCTAAACTTGCAGGACTTGATAATGAAACTATAAAGCAAGCAATAATTGAATTTAAAGCTCCGCCGCACAGGTTAGAAAAAATCTTGGAAAAAGACGGAATTACTTATTATAATGATTCAAAAGCGACAAATCCTGAGGCTTCAATTGTTGCAATTAATTCGTTTAATAACACTGATGTAGCTTTGATTGCGGGTGGTCGTGATAAAAATACGGATTTAACAGAGTTCTGTGAATCTGTAAAAAATCATATAAAAACGGTTATCTTAATCGGTGAAGCGACCGAAAGATTTGAAGCTGAGCTTAGAAAAAACGGGTTTGATAATATTATAAGAGAAAAAACAATGCAAGATGCAATTGATAGAGGGGCAAGCTTAAACCCTGATGTTGTATTATTGTCACCTGCTTGTGCAAGTTTTGATATGTTTACGGGATATGAACAAAGAGGGGATATTTTCAGAGAATATGTCTTATCGCGAGTATAAATCACCACAAAGACTAGAAAGAGAACGTAAAGAACGACGCAGAAAAAGAAGACCTTCTGATGTCATACTTTCACCTCCCGATCATTCGTTGATTGTAATTGTTGCATTCCTTGTAATAATCGGGTTTTTGGCAATATTTTCGGCAACTGCTCCAAAGTGTATGAGAGAAGGCGTTAACCTTGTAACTTTTCTTGTGAAGCAGGTAATTTATGCGGGTGTCGGATTTTTTGCTATGGGATTTTTTGCCCGTTTTGATTATAAAAAACTGGAAAAGTATAATAATAAATTTATGTGGACAGTAATCATATTGCTGTTTATATTACAGTTTACTTCGCTGGGGGTTGTTATTAACGGTGCAAAAAGGTGGATTAATCTCGGGTTTATGCAGTTGCAGCCGTCTGAGCTTGCAAAACCGTTGTTTTGCATGGTTATAGCAAGTATGTTTAAAGACAAAGTTGATTTAAATGTTTTTACAAAAAATCTGACAAATGTTGTTATTCCAATGGGGGTAATTCTTTTACTGATTTTGAAACAACCAAACTTAAGTATGGCAATTATTCTTTGTATGACAACGCTTGCTCTTTATATCTGCGCTCGTGGTCCTTGGCTTCCGATATGGATAGGTTCGGGTGTTATGGGGTTAGGTATTTTAACTATGCTTCCAAAGCTTTTACACGGCTACCAAATGGACAGAATAAATATCTGGCTGAATCCGGGAAGTGATGCGCAGGGAAAAGGTTATAATATTATTCAATCGTTAATAGCGTTTGCCTCAGGCGGTTTTAGTGGAGCAGGTTATGGCGGTTCAATCCAAAAGCTTGCGTATTTGCCTGAATGTCATACGGACTTTATTTTTGCAATTATCGCGGAAGAATTTGGATTTTTAGGTTGCTTCTTTGTTGTAGGATTGTTTGTGGCGCTTGTTCACAGAGGATTGAGAATTGCAAAACGCTGTCCTGATATGTACGGAAAACTTCTGGCTGTAGGTATTACTTTCATATTCGGATTTCAGGCGTTTTTGAATATGTCTGTTGCAAGTTCGTTTATGCCAGTAACAGGTGTTACCTTGCCGTTTATAAGCTATGGCGGAACCTCAATTATTGTTTCGCTTGCAATGGTAGGGGTGTTGTTAAATATTTCTAAACAAAGGATTAAAAGAATCAGAGCGGAGGAAGTTAATGCGTAAATATTTTATAACAGGCGGAGGTACAGGTGGTCATATTTACCCTGCGGTTGCTGTAGCCGATGAACTTTTAGCGCTTGAAGATACCGAAAAGATTTATTATGTCGGTAATCCTGACAATTTAGAAGCTTCAATTGTTAAAGATAAAGATTATGAGTTTTTGCCCGTAAAATCTTCAGGAATGCCGAGAAAACTCAGCTTTGGGTTCGTAAAGTGGTCGTTTAAGATGATGTTTGCGTGGTTAAAATGCTGTAAATATATTCACAAATATAAACCGGATGTTATTTTTGGCACGGGCGGTTATGTCTCAGCTCCCGTTGTATTGGCAGGTGCTTTTATGAAAGTTCCGTTTGTGTTGCATGATTGTGATGCAAATCCGGGGCTTGTAACAAGAAAATTAGCGCCGTTTGCAAAAAGTGTTTCTGTCGCTTTTGAAACTGCAAAAAGTAAGCTAAATAATCCTAATTGTGTTGTTAACGGGAATCCTATACGCGAAAAGTTTTCCACATTAACAAAATCTCAGGCAAGACAAGATTTGGGACTGGAAGATAGGTTAACACTTTGTATAATGGGCGGTTCGCAGGGGGCTAAGACGATTAATTCTGCGGCTGTCGGGATTTTGAAAGAGTTGTCTTTAAAATACGGTTTGCAGGTGATTTTCCAGACCGGAAAACGAAATTTTAATGAGGTTGAAAATCAATTAAATGAAATTTACCCTGAATATAAGACTGATAAAAATTTGATAGTAAGACCTTATTTTGAAGATATGGTAACTGTTTTAAAAGCTTGTGATATTGCAATTTCCCGTGCGGGGTCGTTAAGTATTTCAGAACTTTGTGCAAGCGCAATTGCTCCGATATTTGTACCGTATCCTTATGCAGCAGCTGATCATCAGCGAAAGAATGCAAAATGTATGGTTGAAAGCGGAGCTGGGGTGTATTTGGAAGATTCTGATACAACCGCGGAAACTCTTTTGCCGTTGATTACGGAACTTGTTAATAATCCTGAAAAGTTAGCACAAATCCAACAATCCTCATTAAATCTTGCAAAATTTGACGGAGTTAAGGCTATTGTTAAACAAATTCAGGATTGTTTAAGCTAGTTTTGCCAAATAATCTTTATTAGCATCAAGTGTTGCTTGAGTTGCTGTCATTGAGTATACCGGATTGCCTTTAAATATGTAATTTGCAGCGTTTAAAACGTCATCTGCAGTTATTGTATCAATTGTTTCAAGAACTTTATTTGCCATATCTATACCGTAAAAAGACTTGCTTCCTGAATCAATCATTCGGGTTTTACCTTTTGTTGTTTCAATCATTGTCAGCAGATTAGATTTGAGGGTCTTTTTAGCTGCTTCAAGTTCTTCTTCTGATACTTTTTCTGTTTTTAATTTTTGGATATTTTCGTTGAATCCGTCGATTGCTTTTTGAACATTTTCAAACGATTTTTCGCCTGTTTCAAGATTTTCTGTGGTTGTTTTGATGTAGAGTTCCATAACTCCCATATCGTCAAAATAATCAATTTCTGAAAATACGTTGTATGCAAGATGTCTGGTTTCGCGCAGGTCTGAGAATAATCTTGAAGATGCGCTTCCGCCAAGAATCATATTTAAAATATCTAATGTTGTTAGGTCTTTCATATTTCCGCTATGTTTAAACTTGAAGCCTTCAATGATTTCTGCCTGGTTTTTATTGTTTGCTTGTGTGAAGACTTTTGCTTTATCAACAGGGGCGTAAGTTTTATTTAAAGAAATATCTTTTGGCTGAACTTTCGGGTAAACATTTAGAGAGTTAAATATATCCTGTTTCAGTTCAGGATGTTTTGAAAACGGTGCTGATACCGTAATAGAACCTTGTGCTTTTTGAAGTATTTCTTTATGGAAAGCTAAAACGTCATTTAGTGTAATTTTATCAAGGCTTTCTAAAGTTTCTTTTGCGCTAAATTGCATTGGAAGACCTTTGAACATTTCTGCTTCAAATTTGTCATATGCTGAAGGTTCTGCAGTTGATAATCTGTTTCTTAATCTTTCAACTGATTTTTTGAATAATTCTTGGTCAAATTCAGAGTTTAGTATACGTTCATTTGATATTTCAAGTGCTTGTTTCAAGTTTTCTACAGGTACATTCAAGCTTAAATAGATACCGTAGTTCCCTGCATTAAGTGATGAAGAAATTCCTAAAGTGTCAAAAAGTTTTGAAATTTCATTGCCTGATTTATTATTTTTAATCCCTGCATATTCAAACATATCGGATAAAATAGACGCTGTTGCAGCCTGTTTAGGTGTCCATTTTTTTTCATCAAGGTTAAACTTAACTACTGCCGTGTTTGTATTAGTATCGTTTAGTGTTACTTCAAAGTTATTATGAGTTTTGTATGAAGTTATTGTATCTGTATTTATCGGAGTTTTTTTATTTGCACCGGTAAATGATATGTTAGAATTTTTACTGAAGTTGCTTTTAATACTTGCTTCTGTCGCTGTGCGAGGGTGAACTACCGTTAGAGCGGCTTTGTTCAGGTTTGCATATTTTTTTGCCGCATTCATTATATCTTCAGCGGTAATTGAATCAACTATTTTGTCAAAGTCTTGAATATTGTCTTCAATACCGTTTAAGAAAGCTCCGCCAAGAGTATTATTTAGTGCGTGAGAACTTTCAAATGCATTTGATTGTGATTTTTTCAATCGGTTTTTTACTGCCGTAAGTTCTTCATTTGTTGCGGGAACTTTAGATAAATTATCAATTGCTCCGTATAAATCTTTTAAGAACTCTTCGACTTTATTATCAGGAATTGATGCTCCAACCATTAAAAGATTTCTGTCCTGAGGTCTTGAACTTATTCTATCTGTTCCGAAATGAATGCCGTTTCCGTATTTCTTTTCAATAGGAGCTGTTCTTGAGTATATCAGCCCGCCTGCTAATTCGTTCATTGCGGTTACTATAAGTTTTTCTTTATAGTTATTGTTCTCAGGACCAGCAAACCCTAAAAATACAGATGCTGCACCTTCGGATTTTGGTGAAATTATATCCTGTCTTATTGTGTTTTCAATCGGAGTAAGTGTTTCAAAATGACGTTCCTGAGTTACCTTATTCGGGGTATTGAAGTATTTTGAAACAAGTTTCATTGTTTCATCAGGGTCAACTTCACCTGTAATAACTGTTGTCATGTTTGCAGGATAATAATTGTTATTAAAGTAATTTACGACATCATCTCTTGTTAAGTTTGTTATATTATCAGTTGTTCCGGCAACTAAATCAAGGGAAGATGATTTTATGTTAAACAGGTTTTTAATCGTCTGGGTTTCTCCGATACTAAAGTCTTCGCCCATATACATGTTAATTTCGGAGTTAACGATTTTCTTTTCTTTTTCAAGTTTGTCAACTAAGAATTTAGGAGAAGTGAGCATTCCGGCATGAAGCTCGATTTCTTTTTCTAAATCTGTGTCTTCCAAAAGGTTTGAAGATATGTAATAATCGGTTACAGAGAATGAGGTTGAAGCGTTAGTGTCCGCCCCCATTTTGTTAACTTCGTCAAAAAAGACTTTATTTCCCAGAGCTTCCGAACCGTTAAACAAGTTATGCTCAATATAATGGCTTATTCCGCGAATGTTGTCTGTTTCATTAAATGAACCCGTATTTACATAAGATTTAACAACTGTCGGACCGTCTTTAGGCAGGATAACAACTTTTTGACCGTTAGCAAGTCTGTAACACTTTGCAGTTAAATCATCATTTAACTTAATATCTTTAAGCTTTGTATACGCAATTGGTGTCCTGACATTATAGTCAGGCTGAACTGATTGAAGCTCTGTTACGTTTTGCTCATTTTGGGAAACTTTTGTTTGAGGTTTTGTGACCCCGTTATTTACCTTTTTTACTCCTTGAGCAGATGTTGTATTATTCGTTGTTAATAAATAATTTTGTAAATAATTCATAAAAATCCTACCTGTATATTTTTATAAAAAACAGATTTAAATAAAAATTTGCGGATTTTATTAAGAAATATTACTTATTGATAGTCTGTTCTCTGTCAGGTCCGACTGAAACTATAGAAATCGGAGTTTCAAGAATTTCTTCCAAACGTTCAAGATATTTTCTGCAATTTAGCGGTAATTCTTCGTAAGATCGAATATTTGAAATATTTACTCCCCAGCCTGCGTGAGTTTCGTAAATCGGTTCTAAATATTTGTGAGAGAAAACATCTGTCGGGTATGAAGTATAAACCTTTCCGTCACGAGTGTCTTTGTAAGCCGTACAGATTTTAATTTCATCAAATGTATCAAAAACATCTATTTTTGTTAAAGCAATTGATGTTAATCCGCCGACAAGACAAGCATATTTCATAGTAACTGCGTCAAACCAGCCGCATCTGCGAGGTCTTCCCGTTGTTACACCAAATTCATGCCCGATAGTTTGAATTGATTCACCGATTTTGTCAGTTAATTCAGTTACAAACGGACCTTCTCCGACTCTTGTTACGTATGCTTTTGCAACCCCGATAACTTCATCAATTACAGTCGGACCATAGCCTGAACCTGTTCCGGCTCCGCCTCCGACAGGGTTTGAACTTGTTACAAAAGGATAGGTTCCAAAGTCAACATCAAGCATTACGCCTTGAGCGCCTTCAAATAAAATCTTTTTACCTTCGCGTTTTGCGTCGCGAAGCATGTCTTGCCAATCAAAACATACGTATGGTCTGAAAATTTCGGCATAATGCTTGCAAAGTTCCAGTACTTCTTCTTTTGTGTATGTTTTTAGATTATAAACTTCTTTAAGCTGTTTGTTTTTGATAGGTAAAATTATGTCTAATTTTTCAGATAATGCAACAGGAGAGTATAAATCTTCAATTTTTAACCCTATTCTTTGCATTTTATCTGTGTAAGTCGGTCCGATACCTTTTTTTGTAGTGCCGATTTTACCTTTACCCGCAACACTTTCGCTGTATCCGTCAACTTCTGTGTGCCAAGGCATTGTAATTGAAGCTAAAGGACTTACTTTTAATCCTGATAAATCAATATTTTCAGCTTTTAGTCCGTTTAATTCTTCTTCAAAGTATTCAGGTAAAATAACAGTTCCGTTACCTATTAAACAGGTTTTTCCTTTATATAAAATTCCTGAAGGGATAAGGTGGAACTTGAAAGTTTTTCCGTGCGCAACGACTGTATGTCCCGCATTACATCCGCCTTGGTAACGTATGATTAAATCAGCGTCCTGAGCAAGTAAATCCGTAATTTTAGCTTTACCTTCATCTCCCCACTGTGCGCCGACTACAACTCTGTTTGTCATAATTTTATCCCTCATATTAAATATCAACTGCGTAATTAATTTTATCACAAAAAGAAAGAGGCTGACAGTGTAATTGATTTTAATCAGAAATTACGCTAAACTCGTTTTATGACAGATAATCTTTTGGAAATAAAAAATCTTGATGTAGTGTATCGCTCGCAAAAAAATGTATTTGGCGGTGAAAGTTTAGTTTATGCCGTAAATAATGTATCACTGGATATTAAAAAAGGTGAAATTCTCGCTATTGCAGGTGAATCAGGGTGCGGAAAATCCACGCTTGCAAAAACCGTTATGAAACTTGTAACCCCGGAGCGCGGTGAAATTCTTTTTGAAGGTAATAATATTTCGAATTTAAGTGATTTTTATAAAAAGGTTCAGATAATTTTTCAGAATCCTTATTCAAGCCTTAATCCGAAAATGAAAATTGGTGAAATTTTAAAAGAACCGCTTGAAATTAATACGAAATTAAAAAAAGATGAGATTCAAACGATTGTCGAAGATAAAATTCAAAAAGTCGGCTTGGATAAAAATGTTCTGAATCTGTATCCGCATGAGTTTTCGGGCGGACAAAGACAAAGAATTGCGATTGCACGTTCACTTATTTTAAGTCCGGAATTTATTATTGCGGATGAACCGGTAAGCGCACTTGATGTTAGTATTCAAGCTCAAATTATTAATCTTTTGAAACAGTTAAAAGAAGATTTTAATCTGACATTTTTATTTATATCGCACGATTTGAGTGTTATAAAATATATTTCTGACAGAATTGCAGTTATGTATTTAGGAGAAATTGTTGAAATCGGTTTAACGGAAGAAATTTTCTCAAATCCGAAACACCCTTATACAAAGGCATTGTTAAGTGCCGTTCCCGAGCTTAACCCTGCAGATGAAAAGGAACGAATTCACTTGACAGGCGAGTTACCGTCACCTGAAAATATTCCGCAAGGATGTAAATTCCATACCCGCTGTCCTTATGTTATGGATGTTTGTAAAACTACTCATCCTGAAAATATTAAATTTTCTGACAATCATAGCTGTAAGTGTTTTTTATATGACAACTGTGTGGTATAATTAATATATGGATAAAAAAGTTGTCACAACAAACAGAAAAGCTTTTCACGACTTCACTATTTTTGAAAAATACGAAGCCGGAATTGTTTTGACAGGAACAGAAATAAAATCCATAAGGAAAAGTGCAATAAATTTAAAAGACAGTTTCTGCAAAATTGAAGATAATGAAATCTTTCTTTATAACTGTCATATTTCACCTTATGAGCAGGGCAATCGTTATAATCATAAAGCAGAACGAGTGAGAAAACTGCTTTTAACAAAAAAAGAAATACTTAAAATGCATTCTAAAATAAAAAAAGACGGTTATACAATTGTACCGCTTGAAGTTTATATAACAAAAGGCTTTGCGAAAGTTGAAATCGGGCTGGCAAAAGGTAAAAAATTACATGACAAGCGGGAAGATATAGCTAAGAAAGATCAACAAAGAGAAATGGCACGGGCGTCTCGCCGAGGATAAATTTAATTGGAGGTATTCTTTTGAAGAACAGTTGGAAATCAATATCAGCAGGAAATAATTCAGGTAAAAGAGGTTTTACTTTAACCGAGGTATTATTAGCAGTTGCAATTGTTGGTGTTATTGCGGCATTGGTTTTGCCTATGGTAGTGAAAAATTATCAGGATAAGACTCTTGATGCTGCACTGAAACGAGAAAAGCAAACTTTGGAAAGTTCAATTGCATCTTTAATTGTCAATGAAAATACCGACGATTATAAAAAAACAATGCTATATACTTATGCAGAAGATCCTACTGATTATTCAAATTCAAGCGGAGCATTCATAAAAAAATATTTGAAAGTTTCAAATTATTGCGGAAATAGTAATGGAAAATGCTTTGCAAGTAAATACTATGAGTATAAAGACGGAGATAAATCTGTGTATACTCCGACTTATAAAGGTGCCTGCGCAAGTTTGAAAAACGGTTCAAGTATATGTATGGAACCTGAAAATCCGAAACACGGAGTAAAGCTATTACTTGATGTTAACGGTAAAAAAGGTCCTAATGTTTATGGCAGAGATTTACATTTATATGAAATAATGTTACCGGCAAAAGGAAACTTAGATAGAGCAACTGCTGATCCGGATTGGGATTATAAATTGGTTGAAATTACTCCTACTACTCCGGAAGAACCGGAAGAACCCGTGAAACCTATTGGTAAATGTGATGTAGGAGGGGATGGAACTCCTGCTGATTGTTGTATGGACACAAGTAGTGACTATGCAAGTCGTAATGAAAGAATTTGTTGCGGAAATATAAAAGACTATTTTGATAAAAACTCAGGTACTTGTTGTTCTAAATGGGGTTCGAATCCATGGTGTCCGTCAACACCTTCAGGCGGTGGCGAAGAGAAAAATTCTGCAATTCAATTAACTTTAGAATATGATCGTCAGGGAAATTATACCGATTCAAATCCATTCCATGGTGTCGTTATTAAGACTAGTACCGTAAATGCACCGAGTGGAGTTTCTATTCAATGTAGTGCAAGTTGTTCTTTAAGTTCATCGGCTTCTTCGTCCCGTTGGATGGTTTCAACTATAGATGGTAATAAGAATTTCCCATTACAATCAGCAGCCCAGGTTGGGCCATCTTGCCGCATTTCACCTTATTCCGGTCAACAAGGATGTGCAACTCCAAGTTGCAGAGGCTATGAAACTCGAGATTATACCGTAATAACCGGATCTTGCAAAGTCTATGGTTCAGCAAGTTTGCCACCATGTGTTGTTAATATTCCTGATGGTATGAGTAAAAAATCTGCCAGTTGTCGTATAGATTTTTAATATAGGTATATAATGAAAATTTTTAGCGCTCACTATTTTTGTGAGCGCTAAAAAAAACCTGATTTCATAGAAATCAGGGATAAAATTTGTAGGGGAAAAATTAAATTGGAGTTAAATATAAAATAAAACCTGTTAAGCGATGTGTAACAACTGTTTGTTATATGCTGCAATGAAGTTCATTTGCTCAAATAATAAATCTGATTTATCAACAAACGGTTCAGGTGTTGCAGCAACTGTTGTTGTTACCTGATCTTTATAAATATCTTGTAATTTCTTATCAATCTTTTTTAAGTTAGCTAATGCCATTTTTAAATCTCTCTCTTATTAGTTATCTCTTATGTATATATAAAGTATATAACTTTTTAAAAATTTCACACGTGGCTTAATCTTGTTACATTTCTTTACATTAGGCAAGATTTTTTCATAAAATAGCAAAATTTTGTCATAAAATGTTTTTATATACTTGTAGGGAAAAGGAAGTTTTTCATGTCCAATCAAGTTAGTAATTTGAATATTCCAAGCTTAGACAATAAGAAGTCTGTTGCTTTTCAACAGGGAAATCTTCCGGCAATGCAAGGTGTGGCTGCTGAAAATGTAAAAAATGCAGTTGATAAAACCGTTGATACAAAATATTTATCAAACAGGGTTAATGCTTCAAAAGAAGCTGACCCGAGAGCTGTTTTAGGAACAACTGCCGGAGTTTGGTATTTAACCAATTTGGCAATGGATAAGTTCGGTCCGAGATGTACAGGTGATTATAATAAAACTATTTTAGGCAAACTCGGCGGCTGGGGTGATAAGTTCTGTACTAAAACCTGGGTTGGAAGACAGCTTGAAAAAGGTTTGAGAAAAATTGATGTTGCTTTATATAAATTATCAAAGAAAAGTAAAATAGTTTATTCTTTGCGTAATCATAAAACTGCTCCTGAATGGGGATTTGCAAAGGTTCCGGGGGCAGGTATTCACGGATTTTTAGCTCAGGATACGGAACATTTGTTTGAAGAGTTTTTAAAACCTATTGCAAATAAAAGTTCAATGATGGGATTAAATCATTCAAATTGTTTCCAAAAACTTGAACAGTACGGAATGTCCCAGAAAGATATTGAGGCATTTGCAAAACGTTTGAAAGGAAAACCTTTCAGTGTTCAGGCTTTGGCACTTCAGAAAAAAGAATTAAGTTTGCTTGGTGCTGATTCCAAAGTTGTTGAAAGAATTTTTCGAAACAAAGGTATGGCAGGGCTTCAAAGTTACGCGCAACATTTGAAAGTCCAAATGCTCGGGTTCAAATCAATGAAGGAATTTAACGCATTAAAAGGTAAATTCCTTGATAACCCTAAAAAAGTTATTGCAGCATTAGAAAATGCTGTTAAGAAAAATCCTGACTTGAAGATTTCAATATGGCGCAGTAAGGGAGCTTTAGGTAAGGTTAAAAATCACTTCTTCGGCAGAACAGCTACTGTATCGGAATATTTAAACAAATATAAAGCCACATTAGGCTTAGGTAATAAAACAAAACTCGGTAGATTTTTACCAAAAGCTATGGGCTGGCTTGCAGAAGGTTGTACAAACAGATTTGCAGGCGGTAAATTAGGTGTATTTATGCAGGCTTACATTTTTGGTGATATGCTTGTTAATACATTTAAAGCTCCGAAAGGCGAAAAATTAAAAACTCTGGCTGAACGTTTTGTCAATGACTTCTCTTATTTCTTAGCTCTGCCTTTAGGAATGTTTGCAATGCATAAAATCGGCGGATTTAAGTTCGCAGGTCTTGATAAAAAAGGTGCTGCCGCTTATGAAAAAGCGCTTAATAAGCTTAATGCAAAGAATGCAAGAAAAGGTTTTGCAAGTAAAAAAGCTTATCAACAAGCAGTAAAAGAACTTAATAAAAAGCTCGGTGCAAAAAATATTAAGAACCCTATAACAAAACTGCTTCACAAAGTAGGTAAGTTTATAAATATGGGTAATCAAAGGATAAAACCTTATAAATCTGCTTCAAAATGGAATTTGAACTGGCTTAGAGCATTTAAGAATGCGAACGTTTTAGGTGTTCCGTTAAGAATTATTATTCCTATGGCTATGGTATCACCATTTGTTGCAAAATGGGCTACAAAGGCAGTTCATGCGGTATTTGGAAAGCCAACTCATTCAGTATTGGATGATGAACCGGAAGAAGCTCAGGATCCTCAGCAAAATGTTCCGTTCCAAGGTACTCAGAATCAGCCTGTTCAACCTTCACAATCACCTCAGCAGACTTCAACAACAAAAACAGCTCAGACAAAGCCTGCGAATCCAAACGATTATGAAGACACAAATCTTATAAAACAAAGAATTAATGGTGATAATAAGTCTGAACAAACTGAAGGAAACCAAGATGAAAATATTGCATCAGGAGGTCCGGTAAGAACTTATATCCCGTCACCAGAGGGTGTAGTTATACAACCGAAAGATGATAAATCCGAAGTTCCAAGTGAACCTGTAAGAACTTATATACCATCTCCTGAGGGTGTAGTTTTACAGCCAAAAGATGAAACTCCTGCTCAAATGGCATTAGCTAAAGCTGACAAAGCTGAAAAATACATTCAAGATATTTTAAAAGGTATGTAGGCTCTCTCGGGTACTTTACAAGTTTGGTTAATATATGCTAGAATATATTAAGCTTTCGTATAGGCGTTAATTTTGTTCCTACATTTTTATAAATAGGGAGAGTTAACTCCAGGACATTGAAGTATACCCGCCGATAGCTTTATCGCCAGCGGGAAACGGATTATCTCCGGGTTCTCACCCACCTGCGAGCAACAGCAGGTAACAAAATCCGCTTATACGGGGGCTTTTTTATTGCGCTTGGGGCTGCTGTATGCTATAATGAAACTGTAAGGGGTGTGTTTATGCGCAAGATTTCAACAGTAATTCTGACAGATGAATTTTCTACAGCAGAAGTTTTAAAATTATTTTTAGGCGAGTTTGACAATTTGAATATAATTGAAGCTGCTCATAGTCCTTCTGAAATTTTAGAATCTATTTCAGGGATTGAAGAAAAGGCGTTGTTTATTGTTGATTTATCTGACAGAACCTCTGAAAAACTTGATTTGATATTAAATGTTTCAAAAAACTGTCCTGATTGTAAGATTCTTGCAATGTCTGATAATCCGTCTGTTGATTTGATTATTAAAGTAATGAGAGCCGGAGCAAATGAATTTATTCCTATTCCGCTTATTAAAGGTGAGTTTTTTGAGGGTGTAAACAAGCTTATCCGTGAAGATTCAGAAGTTCGAAAAAATAATAAATGTAAGATTATTTCTGTCTTTTCAAATAAAGGCGGAATCGGTAAAACCTCTTTGGCTGCAAATTTAGCGGTTGAACTTGCCAAAAATACAAAAGAAAATGTTGCCTTGATTGATTTGAATTTCCAAATGGGTGATATTACGACATTTTTGAATCTTAAACCGTCATTTAATATCTCTTATATGCTTGAAAATCTTGATAAAATTAATGAAACATTCTTGTTAAGTACTTTAGAAAGATATAAAAATTCAAGCCTTTACGTATTGGCAGATCCACCGTATTTTAAGCAGGCAGATAATATTAAACCTAAACAGATTTCAAAGTTGTTTGATACCTTAAAGGAAACTTTTTCATATATTATAGTTGATGCGGAATCAAGTTTTGACGGAAAAAATATCGCAGCGCTTGATAATTCCGATATAGTACTGCTTGTTTCTGTTGCAAATCTTCCTGCACTTCGTAATACTCAAAGGTGTTTGGAATTATTTGACAAGCTTGGATATGACAGAAACAAAACAAAAATTGTCATAAACAGGTATATGGAAAACGATGAAATAAAAGAATCCGATATTGAAACTTTACTGTCAAAAGATATTTATTGGAAGGTTCCGAACAATTATTTTGCAATAATGTCTGCGATAAATAAAGGGGTTCCTGTCAGCGATATGAACGCTTCAACTAATGTAGCACAAAGTTATAAGGATTTGGCTTATCATATCTCAGACAGCTTGTTCAGGCAGAATATGGTTAAAAAGTTTGAAAATATATTAAATAATTAATAGGGGAGAAAATGGGATTAGCAGACAGATTTAAAGATAGTTTAGAACAAAAAGATATATTTAAAACCGTCAAAGTTTCAAATCCGATAAAAAGAAGCAATAATTTTGACGACTTGGAAACAGATATTATTGATAAAATAAGAAAAACACCTTACTGGGACGAATACTCTTCATCTGAACAAAAAAAGATGATTGGTGCATATTTTAGCCGTAAGCTGGCGGGTAAGTCTTATTCAGCGTTAGAAAAAGAAGAATTTGTACAAAATATTTTGGTATTATCAAATAACAAGTAAAAAAAGAGGGGTTTTAACCCCTCTTCATTTATTTTATTCTTTTTCTTCAATATTTTCTTTGTAGACTTCAATTAAGTCTGCGGTGTAACCCAGTCCTACTATAGAACTTATGTAAGATTCTATAACTCCGCAGATTGTCATTAGAACCACAAATGATGTTACTGCTAACGGCTGGTATTCAATTTTTGCATTTTCCGGAGAAACAACAGTTATAACAGCCATAATTAATATTAAAAGCAGTACAAATATTATGTAAACAAATCCTGTTCCAAAGGCTGCAATAATTCCTGCAAGCATATATTTTAAAGCAACTATAATTGAAGGTTTGAAAGATTTTTTAATGTATTCTATTAGTGTTAGAGGATTAAATAATCTTGTTAAATATTTAAAATCTTTAGCGTATTCAATGATAATAAAGCTAAAAAACGGAGTAAATAAAATCATTGCAATTATTAATGCAGTAATAAGCAATACTCTTAACAATATGCCTAACCATAAGATTTTAATGCCAATTATAACCGAAGGTATCGCTGCAATTGCAACCAATGTAAGAAACAATATTATTGAGTAAATACACCATACAAGAACCAGCGGGAATGCTTTTATACCTAAAACAAGAGATTCTTTATTAACCTCAGGAATATTTTCTTTTACTCCGTAATATCTGTTATTGATGAATTTAATTGTAATTCCGTAAATTGTAAACCAAGGAATTATTGATAAAACAAAAAATATCAGAGCTCCGATAAGCAGTACCATTTTTAATGTTGTCGGCATATCTTTATCTATATAACTTTTAAAACTTCCTGCAATTGCGGGAAGTATAAATAATAGCGAATAAATCAGATGTCTTTTTACTACATCTTGTCCTTTGTATAGGCTTTTCAATGTTTCTAAAACTTTTTCCATAGCTTCTCCTTTTTTTATTTATCATACCAGTTTTTTTGAATTTAGCAAGCCCTATTTTATAAGTTGGGAGGCTTTTTAATTTGTGCTATTATGTTAACTATGGAACACAGGGAATTTAAAATTAGTTCAAAATATTCACCCTCAGGTGATCAGCCGAAAGCGATTGAACAGTTATCGCAAGGAATTATAAAAGGTTACGATACCCAGACTCTTTTAGGTATAACAGGCTCAGGGAAAACTTTTACTATTGCAAATGTTATAGAAAAAGTTCAGAAACCGACCTTGATTATTGCGCATAACAAAACTTTGGCAGCTCAGTTATATAATGAGTTTAAAGAACTGTTTCCCGATAATGCCGTTGAGTATTTTATAAGTTACTATGACTATTATCAGCCGGAAGCTTATATTCCGCGAACAGATACTTATATTGAGAAATCATCTTCCATAAACGAAGAAATCGACAGGCTCCGCCATAATACGACAAGAAGTCTTTATGAGCGCGATGATGTTATTGTAATCTCTTCAGTCAGTTGTATTTACGGTTTGGGATTGCCTGAAAACTATTTTAAAGGTTCTGTTGAAATAAATGTCGGAGATGAAATTGATAGAGATGATTTGTTAAAACACTTTGTAAATGTCCGATATGAACGTAATGATTTGGAATTAAAATGTTCAACTTTCCGTGCGCGGGGTGATATTGTAGAAATTATGCCTGCGTACGAAAAAATTATCACCAGATTTTATTTCTTTGGTGATGAAGTTGAAAAAATCGTAAGAATAGATAATGTGTCGGGCGAGATTATCGAAACCCCGCAGTCTGTGGTTATTTATCCTGCCGTCCATTATTTGTCGGATGATGATAATGTCGATGAAACAATCGATTTAATAAGACAAGAGTTACAGCAGCGTTTGATTGTGTTAAATAACGAAAATAAACTTGTTGAAGCTCAACGCTTAGAACAACGGGTAAAATATGATATTGAAATGATTAAAGAAATGGGGTATTGTACGGGTATTGAAAATTATTCAAGAATTATTGAGCGCAGACCTCCGGGTTCTGCTCCTGCTACTTTACTCGATTATTTCCCGAAAGATTTTCTTGTCGTTGTTGATGAATCTCACGTTACCTTACCTCAAATTAAAGGTATGAGCCATGGTGATGCTGCGCGTAAAAAAGTTCTTGTAGATTATGGTTTTAGGCTGCCTTGTGCTAAAGATAACAGACCGCTTACTAATGAAGAGTTTTATAATAAAGTCGGTCAAAAAATTTATATCTCGGCAACTCCGTCTGAGTTTGAGCGCGAAACATCCGAGCAAATTGTTGAACAAATTATCAGACCGACAGGACTTTTAGACCCTAAGGTTTCTGTTCGCCCGATAGATACACAAATTCAGGATTTGAAATCCGAAATTAAAAAACGCGCTGAAAAAGATGAAAGAATACTTATTACAACGCTTACAAAACGTATGGCAGAAGACTTAACAGATTTCTTTATTCAAGAAGGAATAAGAGTCCGATATCTTCATAGTGAGATTAAATCAATTGAGCGTGTTGAAATTTTAAGAGATTTAAGACTGGGTGAATTTGATGTTTTGATAGGTGTAAACCTTTTAAGAGAAGGTCTTGATATTCCTGAGGTTTCACTTGTTGCGATAATGGATGCGGATAAGGAAGGTTTCTTACGTTCTGAAACTAGTTTGATTCAGACAATCGGCCGTGCAGCAAGAAATTCTTGCGGTGAAGTTATAATGTATGCTGATAAAATGACAGAATCAATGGAGAAAGCGATAAAAGAAACTGAACGAAGAAGAAAACTTCAGATTGAATATAATCAGAAATACGGCATTGTACCTCAAACAATCAAAAAGCCTATTGAAAATAACTTGTTATCACTTGTTGCAAGTTATAGAGATTTAGAAGATATAGTTGCAGAAGAAATGGTTGATTTGGGTATTGAGAAAAAAGATTTACCAAAACTTATTGATAAACTTGAAAAAGATATGCACAAAGCCGCAAAAATACTTGATTTTGAACGCGCAGCGCAAATTCGTGATCAGTTGAAAAAACTTCGTGAAATGAAGGAGGGGTAAATTTACACCTACTGACCGTTCATTCTTGTAGCTGCATCATCAATAACGTTAATTTGTACGTTTTCATCGTACTCTTCATTGTTGCCTTTTATTTGCTCGTAAGATGCTTGAGCAAGATAATTTGCCAAGATTGAAATATTTACAACAAATGCCATTGAGCAATATGCAACAAATCCCCAATGATTCATAAAATTAGGGTTAAATACTGAAAATACATATGCTACAGGACCTACCAGAATTACGTTAGCAAGTGCTAATTGCGGAATAAAGAATAAAAAGCTTATTAAAACATCAATACAAGCTTCAAATATTACCTTATAGTTGAAACCTTCTTTTATTTTTAAGTATTTTGCAAAAGAAAGATATGATGTTAGAACTATTGAAAAAATAATTGACCAAACCAATATTGAATAAATCAATGGAACTTGAGGCAGGTCAATCGGAATAGTAACTTTTGTTGTTAAATTATAACCTATTGCTCCGAAAATAAGAATTTGCGGAGCAAGTACAATTATAGCTTTCAATAACACTTTAACAAGTTGTAAAGGTTTAAAAGACAGGATTTCCCGTCTGTTCATTCTGACATTATTAATCCCCTGAGTTAACAGGGCAAGAAACATTAATATTGCAATCGGAGCAATAAGCGGCAGAGCATCAGTTTTACCTATAACGAACATATTTGCAATGATGTATACGGGAATTGCGTAAACTGCAATTTTCACATATGCCATATTTTCTGTTAATGAATCGTTAAAAGCGTCAACTATATTTGCCATAAGTTTACCCCTATCCTTGGATTAGTCGTTTTAATTCGTTAGGTTTTGAAGATTTAGAAAGCGCATCTTCAATAGTAACCAGACCTTTTTTGTATAATTCTGCAAGAGCAGCTTCAAGGGTTTGCATACCTGCGCTTGAACTTGTTTGAATTGTAGAATAAATCTGAGCTGCTTTAGCTTCACGAACAAGGTTAGCGATAGCTGGTGTTACAACCATGATTTCTTGAGCCATTACACGACCTTTTTTTGAACCGTCCGGTTGACGTTTTGGCAGAAGTGTTTGAGAGAATACAGCAACTAAAGAGTTAGCAAGCTGTACACGAATTTGTTGTTGTTGACCTTCAGGGAATACGTCGATGATACGGTCAATTGTTTGAGAAGCTGAAGAGGTGTGAAGTGTTCCGAACACCAAGTGACCTGTTTCTGCTGCGGTTAGTGCTAATGAAATCGTTTCGTGATCACGCATCTCACCTACCAGAATAATATCAGGGTCTTCACGGAGTGCAGATTTAAGAGCGTTAGCAAAAGATCTTGTATCCATACCCAATTCTCTTTGGTGAATAACACTCATTTTTGATGTATGCACAAATTCGACAGGGTCTTCGATTGTAAGAATATGTTCAGCTCTTGTTCTGTTGATATAGTCAATCATCGCAGCCAATGTAGTTGATTTACCTGAACCTGTAGGTCCTGTTACAAGAACAAGTCCGCGCGGCTTTTCAGCAATTGTAGTAACAATCGGAGGCATACCAAGTTCTTCTAATTGCGGAGCTGATGTCGCAATGGTACGGAATGCTGCTGCGTAACAACCTTTATCTTTATAGAAGTTCACACGGAAACGACCTACATTTTCGATACCGTAAGAAAAGTCAAGTTCCCACTCTTGTTCAAGGTGACGTCTTTGTTCGTTTGACATCATCGGGAATAATAAAGCTTCAACCTGTTCCGGAGTAAGCGGATCATAATCAAGTCTTATAAGCTTACCGTCGATACGAGCGATAGGCGGTAGTTTACTTGAAATGTGTAAGTCGGATCCTTTTTTGTCTGACAATTCTTTTAATAAATCTTCTATAATCATAACTTTACAAGCCCCTTTTCTTATTCTGAGTAATTCATAATGGCATCATTTTCTTTTGCAGCCATTTCAATAAGTAAATATGTCATATAAGCGCCTAAAGCAACAGCTTTAGGGTCTAAATTGGTTTTGTTTGCAGCTTCGATAATCGCAGTATTTATTTCTGGATTTTCGTCTTTAATATAGTGAATCATTTTTTTGCGCCAAGAAGGCATATCTTCAAATATTTCACTAAAAGCTGTAGTTGCAATGTCTTCTGAAATAACCGGTAACATAATCTCTACCCTTCACTTATTATAATATTCAATACATTCAGTATACACTAAAATCGAAACCTTGTCTATATTGAGCGAAAAATCGTTTGTTTGAAGTATAATGATTATATGAAACTTAAGTCGCTTAGTTTGACAAATTACAGAAATTGTAAAGAGCTTTTACTGGATTTTAATAAGGCTAAGGTTCTTATTATAGGTAAAAATGCACAAGGAAAGACTAATATTTTAGAAAGTATTTATTTTCTTTCCTGCTTGAAATCTGTACGAACTTCAAATAATGTCGAATTAATAAATTTTGAGAGCGATTATTTAAAAATTGAAGCAGATGTTATAAAGTCTAATACTGATATAAGTTTATATTACGCATATAATAACGAGAAAAAACGTGAAGTTAAGGTTAATCATACCAAATCAACAATAAAAGATTTTAAATCGGTTGTTAAAACAGTTTTATTTTCGACAAATGATTTGCTTTTATTAAGAGGCGCGCCGCAAGATAGAAGAGATTGGCTTGATAGTGCAATTTCACAGATTTATCCTGCATATGACGAGAGATTGTCAAAATATGAAAAAATAAGGGTTCAAAAGAATAATTTCTTAAAAGAATGCGCAAAATCAGGTAGAATGAATGAAAACCTGCTTGATGTATATAATGAACAACTTTCCGTAACAGGTAGTAATATAATTTATATTCGACAAAAATATTTAAAAGAAATAGAAAAAATAGCAAGAGATAAACATAAAACAATAAGTGAAACTGAAGAATTATCTATCAGGTATGATTCATCTGTTGGAGAGCATACAGAAATTGAAGCTATACAATATGCGTTTTTGGAAACTCTTGAAGCCAGAAAGCAAGAAGAGATTCGCCGTTGTCAGTCATGTGTCGGACCGCACAGAGATGATATTGTTTTTTATATTAATAATCTTGAGGCAACAAAATACGCATCTCAAGGGCAGCAGAGAACAATTGTTCTGGCGCTCAAGCTTTCTGAACTGGATATTATAACAGATAAAACGGGAGAAGAACCTATTTTATTGTTAGATGATGTTTTGGCAGAATTAGATGATATCAGACAAAATTATTTGTTAAAATCAATAAGTCCGAATACTCAAACAATTATAACTTCGGTTGATACAATTCTATTCGAAGACGAATTTTTGAAAGATGTTGAAATCTATAAAATAGATAAAGGTAAAATAAAGGAGGAAAAAGATGAAAAACAAGACTATGGGGGCAAATGAATTGAGTGATATCCTTAAAACTCAACAAGGACTTCAAATTTCGGGGGGGGTAACTCTTTAGGCTCCTCGGCCGGAGGGGGCATCATGCCACCAATGGCATTTACACGACTTCAACAGCTCAGCTCCGCAAGGAAGGGTTTCACTCTTGCAGAGGTTTTAATTACACTCGGAATTATTGGCGTTGTATCTGCATTAACTATCCCCGGACTTATTAATAATTACAAAGCTGCACGTTTAAAATCTCAATTTACTAAAGTTCAATCAGAAATCGCGCAGGCTGTTCGAATGATGAAAAATGATGATATTAGTTTGGATCCTGCAAGTTATGGAAAAACGGAACCCTTTGTTAATACTTTTTCTAAATATTTTAGAGTTTTGCACATATGCGGAGTAAATGTTACAGATACAAAGTATAAAGATTTATGTTACACAAAAGATGCTATAACCTATCTGAAAAGCAGGTCGAATACTTCCGTTAATTATACTTTTTTAGATGACGGGCAATTTGTTTTAATGGACGGAACTTTATTAATTTTTAATCAAGATAATACCGATAAGCCGTTATACCTTATTGCAGATATAAACGGAATAAAAACTAAACCAAACAAACTCGGATATGATGTTTTTGTGTTTCAATTATTGAATGAAGAATTTGTCCCTCTCGGAGCTGTTGGTACAAACCCTCCTTATACTCAGGAATGTAATTTAAAATCCCCTGCAATTATTGGTTTTACTTGTACTTATAATGCGGTATCCGATGCTGATTATTTTAAAAAGCTTGTTCGAAATGTTAAGTGATGATTATTCTTTAATCTTTGCGGTAATAGCTGTTGCTATGAGTAAGCAAGCTGCACCGATAAAGAATGAGTATTCATAATGATAATTTAAATATTCTCCGCTTTGGATGATTGATTTATTAATAATCCAGGCAACAAGTGTACATACAAATACTTGTGGGCCAGCAATGAATATGTTAAATAAGCCCATTACAGAACCTTCCGTTCCCGGTTTGATGTAGCGAGAAAGCATTGCAAACGGTAACGCGCAAACGCTTGCCCAGCCGATACCTGATAATGCCATTGCGCTTCCTACAATTATCGGGTTTTTTTTAAATATACCCATAATAAGGTATGCGACAACCATTGAAAGCATTGAAATTATATGGACTTTTTTGTTTCCGAATTTACCTGCTAAAATCCCTATAGGAATTGCAATTATAAAGCATACCAAATTGAAGATTGCAAAACAAATTGAAGAGTAATTTGTTGCAGTAGTCTGGGTTGCCATAAATTGAGCTTGAACATCTGCTGATAATTTTGTTAAATCAGGTACCCCGTAAACTGTATGAATTGCAAAATTTGTAAAAAATATCAATAGGCACATCATTCCAATCCAAGTAAAAAATTGCATAACGCAAATTTTTGATACTTGAGGAGATAGTGCAAAAAATTCTTTCATAGATTGCCAAAATCCGACCTGCTCTTTTTTATCTTCAACATCAGAATCTAAAGTGCTGTGTTCTTTAATAGTTAAACAAGTCCAAATCATTGCAAGTGAGAAAGCTAAAGCTGCCATTATAAATTGAGCAGGGATTGACATTTGATAGTGGAATGCAAATTTTAAAAACGGAGCAGTTGCTGCTGCGATAACTGAGCCTAGCCCTATAGCTAAACTTATGTAAGAGTTTGCAACAGCGTGCTGTTCAACAAGAACAACATCAGGAATCAATGCCCTATAAGGTCCTTGTGCAATATTTATACAAGCATCTATTATCCAAATCATAATTGCCGCGATAATAAGTCCGAAAATCGCAGGTAAATGTAGTGCGGCTGCAATATTTCCTGAATTTGGAAATAACCATAATGCAATAGAAGCTATAATTGCACCACTCAAAAGATAAGGTCTTCTTCTGCCGAAACGAGATTTTGTTTTATCAGATAATGCGCCGATTAAAGGTTGTACAACCATACCCGTAAACGGTCCTGCAAGCCAGATTAATCCGTAAATAAACGGGTCAGCTCCTAATCCTTCAGTTACGGGAGCTGATAAGATTATTCTCATCTGCCATGCAAATTGAAGTCCTAAAAATCCGAGTGCAAAATTTAAAAATTTAACCGTCGTAAACTTTTTCAATCCCACATTATCTGTCATTGAAAATTTCCCTTTCTATAATATACTCTCTCCTTATTTGAATATATATATAACACGCGCGAAAAGCAAGTTTCCGAGAAAAATGTTACATATTACAAGTGTAATATTTTTTAATAATTTAGCAAAATTTGCAAAAAGAAATTTTTATTAATATTAAGAAAGTAAAGGAGTTGTTATGCCAAATATTAATAAGGTAGGTAATAGAATATTTTCACACGTTTCAGAAAGTTTAAGTCATACAAAGCTTGCTAAAACTGCAACCGAACTTGCTGCGGAAGCAAGAGAATTAGAAATGATTCCTAAGGTTTTGACTCTTCAAACAGTGAAAAAAGGAACAGGTAATTTTGCTCAAACTGTTGATAGATTTACACAAGACGAAATTTCTGCAATTACAAAACTTTTTAAAAGTCATGATACAAACATGTCAAAATATGATTTGATGAAAGAACTTGTTAATATTGGAGCTTCTAACGGAGAACCGTTAAGTTTTCAACATATTTCAAGTTTTTTGGAATCAACATCTTCAATGTCTGAAAAACAATTAAAAAATGTTTTAAAATATTTGAGAACGTCAGCAGAAGATATAGATGTTATTCGCCAAACAGTAAAGAATGGTGTAAGAGAGAATACACCTTTTGACTATATAAGTACACGTCACCCTGAATTTGTTGAAGTCGTTTCAAAGGCAAAAAATCCTGAAGCGTTAGCACACATTGTTAATGAAGTCGGGGTTAATCAGGTTGTCACCTGTGCTGCAGATGCTTTAACTGATGTTTGTGAGCTGAGCGGTAGTAATCTTACACTAATTAAAGATTTGACCAGAGCTTTTTATCCTGCTGAGGTAAAAGATATTGCAAGAAAACTTGCCGAACAACTAAAAGCAGGAAAATTAAAAGATTTAAGCAAATATACTTCTCTTACTTACGAACCGCATCAAATTTCTGTAGGTATAACGCCAAGTTTACAAACTCAACGCAAATCAATATTAAATGCGTTAGATTTAACAGGAGAAATTAAACTGCTTCCGCTCGGGAAAAAAGAACGCGGAGTATTGGGAAATCCGCACGTAAAAATTGTATACGGCTTTGAAAGCGGTAAAAGACGTTAATTTTAAGATACCGTAAGTATTATAAATAGAGTTAAAAGATATAAACTTATAAATGTTTTTGTCATTTTATCTTTATAAATAAAATTTACAGGATCATCAACGGCTTGTACTGTATTTATCTGATATAAAAGTCTTAAAATAATCATAGAAAAAGGTATTACCGAGATATATAAGTATTCGGTTCCCGCTCTTTGTATTGTTGTTTTATCCAGCATATATGTAAAATAAAACGCTATTGTTAATATAGCATTTAACAATATGAATTGATTGACCATTTCCAGATTATAACCCTTAATCGATTTTCTATATTCATCTTTGTTTTTTATTAACAGTAATTCAAGTTTACGTTTGGTAAATGTAAAAAACATTGAAAAGAAAAATGTGAGTAAGATTACAAGCGGTGAGGCTATAACAGATATTGCAAAACAGCCTGCAAGTATTCTTAGTATGAAGCCCAAGGCAATACATACGACGTCTACAAGTTCAATATTTTTTAGTTTTAATGAATAAAATATGTTTAGTATTAAGTATGTTAAAACTGTAAGTAAACAAAGTTTTGAAATGTAAAATGCTAATGTTGTACTTATTAGAAATAAAAGAATTAGTATAATAGTTGCAGTTTTTGTGGAAACTTTACCGCTTGCAATCGGTCTGTTGCATTTTATCGGGTGTAATTTATCTGTATCTTTATCAATTAAGTCATTTATAATATAAACAACTGATGAAATAAAACAAAAAGATATGAATATTATAGTGGATTTAAGCAATAAGCTTAGATTTAATATATTCATTGAAAATATTAATGGTACAAATACAATAATATTTTTTACGTAATGGTTAATTTTCATAGTTTTAAGAATGTTTTTAAGCATTATAAACCTCCTAAATTCTTTAGGCTTAGCATAATTGAAAATAGAATTATGTATGTTATATAAACTGTAATCCAAAAGGCTAAATTCTTTTCTGAATATTTTAACAGGTCTTTTGAAATAAGTTTTTTTAGTGCCAAAATTATAAAAGTAAATACAGTCGCAATAATTACTGCATATACCCATAATGTTCCCCTATGGCAATTATTATGAGAATGTATAGCTAAATAATTTGAAAATTTATGAAAATAATGACAGTTTACACAGATTTGATATGTTAATACTCCTGAGTAAAATAAATGCAGGAATTTACATACTTTGTTGTTATTCGGTATTATACACCCGAGTAACATAAATACTGCAAATAAAGAATTGAGTGAATACATAAAACATTCTTTTGAATCATAAACTGCTGACATAAAAAAGTTTATTAGAATGTATACTGCTAAAAAACTTATATAGGTGGCATTTTCTTTCTGTTTTTTGAAGTTTTTAATATATAAACCAATCGGAATTAAATAAAATATTGAAGTTAAGGCAATTGTAAATAAATTATTTTCCGGTGCGAATTTAAATTGGAGAAGTTTACTTGAATTTAATATTTGATAATTATAAAAAACAACATTATATTTAGACAAATGATATGGTAATGCAATTATTGGATATATATAAGTTTGAGCAATAGTATTAAATATGTTTTTTATATCAAAGCCAAAGCTTAAATATTTAGTTTGACCGCAATGTCCTGAAAATACAGTACCTATTGAACCTAATAGCGCGGTACTTTTTGGGTATGCAAGTTGTTCAAAAGAGCTTATTATTATTGATAAGATTATGAATATTGCTGTAAATTTAAGAAAAGTATTTAATTGTATTTTTATTTGTTTTGGGTATATTTTGTTTATTAAAAATACTATTCCGACGATAAAACCTATCAAATTAGATGTACTTATTCCGGTAACGGAAACTCCAAAAAATGTTAATATGAAAATATTAGCTATAGATAAGTTTTTTGCCCCTGAGAATATTAAATAGAAAATATAGTATATCAGGCACATAAAAAAGAATGCTGAATATATATAAGATTCCGGTACTCCGGTAAAAAGAATCATTGCAAAGCTAAATCCATAAATAGCTGTTAGTAGTAATGATATTTTTATATCTTTTTTTATTATATTTTTCAAAAACAAAAACATCATTGTATTTATGCCGCCGGCTAAAATAGCTTGTAATAAAATAACAGATATTCTCATATTATTTATAATGCTATTAATTAAATACGTTAAAGGTTGAAATTGTATAGGTATTAACGTATGAATGTTAAAACTTTGTGTTTTTAAGGTTGTCACGAGATTAAATATTCTCGGACAATCTATTCCGTAAATAAAATCAAAGTATTCATATATTGCATCGTTTGGGTAACTTATAATTATTCCAATTATTGTATATATAATAAAAAAAGTTAAAAATAATAATAGCTCAAAAAGCTTTTGTAATAAGGATCTTAGTTTTACCCCCCCCTAAAATCTTCTGGGCATAAGGTTTTTAATGAATTATAAAGCTTCTTCATTTTAATCTCCTTACAGCCGCGTCAATTAAACCTTTAAACAACGGATGCAGTCTGTCGGGACGTGATTTAAACTCAGGGTGGAACTGGCATGCTACAAACCAATCAAGGTTTGGTAGTTCAACTACTTCTGCAAGCATTCCGTCAGGTGACATTCCTGAAAATACAAGCCCTGCTTTTTCAATTTGCTCAATAAATTCGTTATTAACTTCGTATCTGTGGCGGTGGCGTTCTGAAATTACGTTGCTTCCGTATGCTTGTGCGGCTTTAGTGCCTTCTTTTAAATGGCATTCGTAAGCGCCTAACCTCATTGTTCCTCCATAACCTTTAACATTTTTTTGTTCAAGCATTAAATCTATTACAGGATAAGTCGGATTTTCATCAAATTCTTTAGAATTAGCGCCTTTTAATCCTGCAACATTTCTGGCATATTCAATAACCGCGCATTGCATACCTAAACATAACCCTAAGAACGGTAAGTTATTTTCTCTAGCGTAACGGATTACGTTAAGCTTGCCTTCGATTCCTCTAACTCCGAAACCACCAGGAACAACAACAGCGTCAACATCTGATAATTGTTTTTTACAAGTTGGGTAATCAACGCAATCTTCTGAATTAATCCATTTAATATCAATTGATACTGCATCAGAATACCCTGCGTGTTTTAAAGATTCAACAACAGAAATATATGCGTCAGAAAGTTTTGTATATTTACCTGCAATAGCTACTTTTAGAGTTTTTTGCGGATTTTTAATCTTGTTAACCAAAGCTGTCCAAGAATCTAAATCAGGCGTTCTTTCTTCCATTCCAAGCATTTTTAGAATAACAGAACACATATTCTGAGCTTCTAAGGCAAGCGGAACTTCGTAGATAGTTTTCATATCGCGACATTCGATAACCGCGTCTTTTGGAACTGAGCAAAACAGTGCTAATTTTTCTTTTTCAGTTTTCGGAATAGGTTTAGATGTTCTGCAAACCAACAACTCAGGCTGAATCCCGTAACTTCTTAAAACATTAACACTGTGTTGAGAAGGTTTTGTTTTTAATTCTCCTGATGTCGGAAGGTATGGAAGCAATGTACAGTGTACTGAAATTGCGTTGCCAATGCCGATTTCTGATTTAAATTGTCTTATAGCTTCAATAAACGGCAAGCTTTCAATATCACCTATAGTTCCGCCGATTTCAATAATATGAAAATCAGGTTTAAATTGTTTTGTTGCGGCAACAATTTTTGACTTAATTTCATTTGTAACATGCGGAATAACCTGAACTGTAGCTCCAAGGTAATCTCCGCGGCGTTCTTTATTTATGACTTCCTGGTAAATTCTGCCTGATGTGACATTATTTACTTGACCAAAGCTTGTATCTGTGAATCTTTCGTAGTGACCTAAGTCTAAATCGGTTTCCGCACCGTCATCGGTTACGAAAACTTCGCCGTGTTGAAACGGACTCATTGTACCGGGGTCAACGTTAATATACGGGTCAAATTTTTGGATAATTACCGAATAATCTCTTGATCTGAATAAACGCCCTAAAGACGCTGCTATAATCCCTTTTCCAAGAGAACTTACAACACCGCCTGTTACAAATATATACTTTGTCATAATCCATACTTTCTTTTTATAATTATACTTTCATTTCACCGTACAAATCTTGAGGCTGTTAGTAACAAAATACCCCGTCCGGCGAGGACTAATTAATTTTCGGAACCTTGAAAAATCCGTTTTCTTCATCAGGAGCGTTAGACATAAGCGCATCTTTTGAAATTTCCTGATTTGGAACATCTTCTCTTGTTACATTTACGAAATCAATAACCTGAGTCATTGGTTTAACGTTTGAAGTATCAACTTCATTCATTTGGTCAACATATTTTAGAACATCGCCAAGTTGTTTTGTATATAAATTCTTTTCTTCTTCTGTTAATTCTAATCTTGCAAGTTTTGCAACGTGTTCAACATCTTTTACGGTAATCATTAAATATACTCCTTAAAAATATTAACTATATGGTTATGATAGCATAAAAATGTGTCATGAAAAATTTTTATTAAAGAAATTTTAAAATTTAGCCAAAACTATGTTGTTATGATATATTATTTAGTATATCGGAGTTAATATGACAGAAACAAAGATTTCAGAGTTGGAAAAATTGGAGGAGCTTATAGCCGAATACCGATTAGAATCGGATATGAAGCGTAAGCATATTGTCTATCTTCGTCTTATAGAAGAAACGATGAAGCTTGTTAAAAAAATCGTTTTATCTTTTTATCCTTTGCCGTTAACTGTTTCAAAGGACGATTTGATTCAGGTAGGGGCTGTCGGTGTTTTAAGAGCTATTGAAACTTATAAACCCGAAGAAAAGGGTAGTTTTAAAACTTACGTAACTAAAGTTATAAAGGGTAAGATTTTTCATTATTTAAGAGATAAAGCTAATATAGTCAAAACTCCGAGAGAAACTCTTGCAAATATGTCAAAAGTAAAAGAGGCAATAGATATTCTGTCTGAAAATAATACAAAGATTCCGACAGTTGAAGAGGTTGCAAGATATGTTAATCTGCCTTGCGATAAAGTTGAAGATATTATGAATATCGAACTTGTTAAAAATATGGTTTCATTAGACCAAAACGTATATTCTACAGAAGGCGGAGAAACTTTATTAGACAGAATACCGACAGATGAAAGTTCAAGTTTTGAAGATACTTATGCTAATAAAAAGATTATAGAATTTGCGATTTCCAAATTACCGCCTGCTGATAAGACGGCTGTTTGTTTGTATTACATTGAGGGCGAATCAAGAAAAGATATTGCTAAGGTTTTAAATGTATCGGCAACTCAGGTTTCAAGAATTTTAAAAAGAGCATTAAACAAGTTATATATAATTATACAAAGAGAGTTAAACGTAAAAGAGATATAATAAAAAGGAGGAAAAATGGCTTTATCACTTGTGATTTTAGGCTTTATATTTGTAGTCGGCTTATGTATAGGCAGTTTTTTGAATGTTGTAATATTAAGGACAGTAAGTGAAGAATCAATCGTTTTTCCTGCTTCAAAATGCCCGAAATGTCAGAATCCTTTGAAATGGTATCATAATATACCTGTTTTATCTTATATATTTTTAAGAGGTAAATGCGCGTTTTGTAAAGAACCTATCAGTATTCAATATCCGATAGTGGAACTTTTAACGGCTATGCTTTTTATAGGTTTATTTATAAAATACTGTAATCCGTTTGATCCGTTATTCGGATTGTCAATGATTAACCCGATTACTTTAGCTCAAGTTCTTGTTTATTTGTTTGTGCTTGTTATAACCTGTTTGTTTATTGCAATTGCGGGAACTGATATTTTAGAAAAGAAAGTTGCTGATGCACATGTAATTCCTGTTATTATTCTTGGAATTTTATATAGTATAGTTTATTCTGTTGTAACTTTTATTGCCTATACAAAGGCAAACGGAATGCCAAAATTTGATTGGACATTTATTTCAACTTGTCCTGTTATTTATTCTTTGGCGGCAGCTATTTTAGGTTTCTTGATTATGGAAGCTATATCAAGACTTGGATTGGTTACGGTCGGAGCAAGAGCTTTCGGCGAAGGTGATTCTTATATCGCAGCAGGTATCGGAGCTGTTTTTGGCGGATTGCTGGCGTCTGTAAATGTGGTAGAAAATTTCTTCCCGATATTTCAAACTCTTATTGCAACGTTAATCCTTAGCGGAATTATTCAAATTATTATTACTCTTCCGATATTTATAAAAAAACTTATCGTAAATAAAAATTGGGTAACGTTAGGTGCAGTTAGTGTGTTTATCATTTATACAATCGGGTATTTATGTGCTCAACAGTTAAATTGGCTCATAAATCCTGTAGCATATTGGTCAAGTACTGTTGTTCTTTTAGCATTGGGTATATTTACCTGTAGAGAACTTCTTTGCGGTTTAAAAGAGAATAAAGCGGCTGATGCACTTTATTTACCGTTTGGACCTGCTATGATTGCTGCGGCTTTGATTGTAATGTTTATGGTTTAAACAGATAAAAGTTTTAATGATTCTTTTAAAATTTCCTCGGCACTTGCGCTTGAGGAAATTTTTTCTAACGTTTTTGATATAGCTTGAGAAACTTCATTTTTATCATAACCAAGTGATAGCATTACAAGCTGAGCATCTTCGACATTTTGAGAAGGGGTAAATGATTTTGAATTTGCCGTTATAGTGTTTGTTGGTCCTTGGTAAGTTGTCAGTTTGTCTTTTAATTCCAGAATAATTTTTTGAGCAAGTTTAGGACCGACGCCTTTTGCTCTTGTTAATTCTTTGTAGTTTCCGTCTAATACAAAACCTACCAAATCAGTTACGTCAAACGAGTTCAAAAGGGTTAATGCCATTTTTGTACCAACTCCTGATACTGATGTTAAAATGTTAAAAATATCACGGTCTTCACGTTTTAGAAATCCGCAAAGACTCATTTTGTCTTCCCTGTGAATCAGTACGGCGTAAATTTTAAGCTCCTGGTTTATTTCTGGAAGAGTAATAAAATCACGTTCCATAATTTCAAATCTGTATCCGATTCCGAAGACTTCAATCGTAATATAATTACCTTTGACATCTGTTTTATGTGTGAAAACACCTTTTATATAATCGTACATACCCTTATCCTTTTATTAAAGCTTTAAGTTCTTCAACTTCTGATTGAATATTCCTGTCTGATTTTAGTTTATCTGTTACAATATCGCAGGAATACATTATTGTAGTGTGCTTTTTGGCAAAATATTCACCTATTGCTTCGTAACTCATATTTAGAACTTCTCTTGATAAATACACTGCAAGATGTCTGGCATGAGCGATTTTTTGCTGACGGGCAGTGCTTTTTAAGTCTTTTACCGTTAAATCGAAATAATTTGCCGTAGCTTGGGCAATTTTTTCAACGGTAATATCTTTTTTGCGGACTTCACAATTCAATGCTTTTTGCGCTAAGTCTAAAGTTACACCTGTGCCTGAGAACTCAGCGTATGCACTAACCTTGTTAAATGCACCTTTAAGCTCTCTGACATTACTTACAAAATTGTCTGCAATATATTCAAAAACATCATCATCCGCTTCGACTTCAAGTTCTTTAGCGTAAGCTTTTACTATTTCAAAACGGGTTTCAAAATCAGGCGGAACAATATCCACAACAAGTCCCATTTCAAAACGTGTGCGAAGCCTGTTATCAAGAGTCGGAATATCTTTCGGTAATCTGTCAGATGCTATAACAATTTGTTTATTGTTTGTATATAAAGCTTCAAAAGTTGAGAAAAAGTCTTCCATAGTTTTCATTTTTGACTCGATGAATTGAATATCGTCCATAAGTAAAATATCTACATTTTGGAATTTCTGGTGAAATTTTCTCATTAATGCGTTGTTGCAGCCCTGTTTTTTCTTAGCATTCGGATTATCGTTATATTGAAAACATCTTACCCATTCGTTGAAATATTCTTCCATTCTGATATAACGAACTTTTAAATTCGGCTTGTTAAAAATAATATAATGCCCGATAGCTTGCATAAGGTGGGTTTTACCTAATCCTGATGAACCGTATATAAATAACGGGTTAAACTTTTTAGACGGGTTATTTGCAACGGAAAAAGCCGCATTATATGCAAATTTAGAGTTATCGCCGACAACAAAGTTATCAAATTTCAGGTTAAGATTTAAGTTAGCTTCAGATTGCATTTGAGCAAGAGAAAGTTTAGTTTCTTCAGATTTTTTCTCTTCTTCTGTTTGTCCTGCGACTTGTTTTGATAATTCTTTTTTACGAGCTTTAATATAGCGGGAAGCAAAATCAGCGTCAAAAGTAAGTGAAACTGCTGCATCTTCACCCAAAACTGATTTTACAGCCGCTTTAATGTTATTCAGCCAGCCTTTTTTTAATACATCAACAGCCATTTGATGAGGTGAAAGAATTACTAAGGTGTTATTTTCGTAATCTGCTGCCTCAAGGGGTAAAATCCATGTCTGAAAAACGTGCTCGGGAACATTAACCTCAAGCTCGTCTTTCACTTTATTCCATAAAACATTAACTTCCGAAATATCCATGAATACATATTACAATAAAAAATATCTCGGTTAAAGGAAAAATAAAGTTTTGTAATTTAAACTTAACCTTTTATCGGGCCGCCCGGAGTTCCCCAGCCGAAGAAATTCTTTAATACGGTATATGCTGCATAAATTCCAAGTCCGCCTGCAAATCCTTTTGCAACTTTACCTTTTGTAAACAATGCCCCGATACCTAAACCTAACGGTACAACGTGCTCAACAAGCATAGATGTGAAACCTTTTACGTATCCGACACCAAGGTTTATAAATCTTCTCCAGCCTTGGTCTAATTGCATTTGAAGCGCTTTATTTTTAATTCCTGCTTCAAACTTACTCATATTTGTTGAATACATTGCATTGTTTGTGTAATAAGATGTTGCAGCCGCGTCTTTTTCACTGGCGTAAAGGTCAGCTTGAACTTTGCCGATATGATTTGCATCATATGCGACAATACCTAACCCTGCGGCTCCTGATGCTTTTGCTAAGAGTTGTCCCGGAGTTCCTTTAAATACTTTACCTATGCTGCTTAAAATTTTCATTTACTACACCTATTTCATATCATATAACGGGTTTTTTACCGGTTTTTTCTTTGTTTCGTCAACTTCAAATTCTTTTTCTGCGGTTTGGGTTGACATTTTTAATAAGATGTTACTTGCATCTATTGCTTCTTGACCGAAGCCTTTGTCTGAAGTTTGCATTTTCTTCAAGACTCCAACGGTATAATCATCACCTGTTACCATTCTGCTGTCAAGTGCCGTTAATGCCAAAAATCTTACATCATCGGCAGGGTCTTGAAGCATTTTGTTGATTAAAGCATTTAAAGCTTTGTCATCTTTTCTTGAATCGTCTTCTTCAAGTCTTGCAAATACTTCTTTCGCTGCTGATAATCTTATTGCTTTATCTTGGCTGTTTAAATAGTTTTCAAGATTTTTTATGTAATCATCAGTTAAGACAACTATTTTACGTTTTTGAGTTTTCTTTTTTTCGGGAGTTTCTTCTGCTTTTACCGGAGCGGAAGCTTCTGTAGCTTGAGTTGGAGCAGTTGCTTCTGTCGCTTGCGGTTGTGGCGTTTGTTGAACAGGAGTTTGAGCTTGACCTGCCGGTTGTTGAGGAATTGGTGCAGGTTGAGGCGGTGCCATCGGGGTTGTATAATACGGTGCAGGATAATAACATCCTCCGCCGGGTCCTACTGTAGGACTGTAAATTTGAATATTTACCCCTGAAGCAGTCGGAGCTTGCGGCATTGGAGCCTGTTGAACAGGACCTGGTTGTACTGGTGCTTGCTGAGCTGATGCTTGTTGCATTGGAACCTGCTGTGGAATCGGTACACCTTGAGGATAATAATATCCGCAAGGATAAGCAGGCTGAGGAGCTGCTTGACATTGCTCTTGTTGTACTGCGCTTCCGTTAGCGGGAGCTGCTGCCCCGCAATTGTAACTGCTGTTGTACTGCGGCTGTGGAACTATCGGTGCTGTATTATTGTTTTGACCCGAGATTTGCATAACATGTCCTAATTTTCTACCCTTATTTATATAAAGTCATTTTTTTTCAATTATTTGCTTTTTTGTAAAGTTATGTTAATGCAAAATAGGTTTGTATAAAAAAGGATTAACCTTTTGGTTAATCCTTTTTTGCACATAATTCTAATTTATCAAGTTTAACTTTGTAAAAGTCTACGTTGATATTTAAATTCATACCTATTTGAAGTAACAGTTTTATGAATTTTAAATCTTTTTCTTTTTTAGACTCTTCAAAAGTGACTAAAATATCGCCGATTCGGTGATAAATCTTGTTATAGTAAATATTTTGAGATTCTGCGATATCAATTTGCAGGTCAAGTTTTTCTATAATACTAAATAGTTCAACTATCGCGTCAGCCTGTTGGATTTCGAAGCTTTTGGTCAGACGGTTTAAGTTAGTATTAATTCTTTTAGCAAAGTGTTTGTTAGATGGTGTTTTATCTATTGAAATGTTCATTTTCTTTGCTTCAAAGTTAATATCCATAATCTCTTGAATTACAGTTTTTTCAACAAATCCGTCGCTATGTGCCAGTAAGTCATTGAATCTTTGGCTCAGTGCGTATGCTGCCGAAATCTTAAATTCGTCAGGAATTTCAAGTCCCAGATTTTGCATATGATAAATTGAACCTTTACCTTGCGCGTACATATCTTTGTATGTATCGGCAAATTTTTCCAACTGGTCTTTTAACAGAATTTGAAGAATTTTCTTTCTT
Organism: uncultured Vampirovibrio sp.; assembly: GCA_910584405.1. Classification (GTDB taxonomy): domain Bacteria; phylum Cyanobacteriota; class Vampirovibrionia; order Gastranaerophilales; family Gastranaerophilaceae; genus Zag111. The sequence continues at coordinate 27,799 of CAJUAL010000009.1, read as the reverse complement.
TCTTCTATAAAGATGTCTTTTAGTGTAAAGTATTCTCTTCCGAATGTTTCATCAAGAGCTCTTATTATTTCAGTTAACGGATTTAACATAAATGTTTTGATAAGGTTTGTTTTGAGTTCTTGAAACTCTTCGTTGTTAGAAAATTCTTTAATTGTACAATGAAAATCTCCGCCTGTGTACTGCATAAGCGCAAACATCAGGTTAGATTTTTGCAATGTGACTTTTGATTGAATTTCAATGTTGCCTATTATAAAGTTTGCGTTGCCTTTTGCAACTTTTTGGTAATCTTTACATTTTACGGTGTAGCAATAAACATCTTCTTCGTCTTCAAAGTCCTGGTAAAGTGATGTTATTGCCCAAAGGCAGGCTATTTGTTTAAGAGTTACAACAGACGGTTTGACAAACCTTTCGTAAATATCTTTGCCGGTACCAAATTCTGTTATATTACTTTTGGCTTCTGATAATATATTCAAGAAATTCTGTTCAAGATTTTCAGTGTAAAAACTTGAAGCAAGCTGAATTGCGCGTGCTGCGTATTTCATAATTTGAACTGTTTCAATCCCTGAGATTTCAGAGAAAAACCAACCGCAGCTTGTGTACATAAGCATTGCTTGACGTTGAATTTCCAATAATTCCATACCTTTAACTTTTTCTTCTTCTGTTAAGTCTGAGTTAAAGTTAGCTTTTTGGAATTTTTTAATATTTGAGAAACTTCTGTCTAAAATAACATCGATGTAGTTATTACGAACTTCCCAAACATCTTTTGAAAAATATTTAGGACCTTCTGTTTCAAATACTTTTACAAGCTCATCTCTTAAGTAATCAAGGGCATTACGTAAAGGCTTTCTCCATTTTTGGTTCCAACCCGGGTGTCCGCCTGTTGAACATCCGCAATCTTCACACCAGCGTCCTACTCCGTGGAAGCAGCTCCATGATGAAGCTTGTTTGATATCTGCTTCGTAGTTGCTCTTGTATTTATCAAGGTATTGCGCATAGTTTGTAATCTTAAAACCTTCATCTTCTGCTTTGATTTTTAAAACATAAGATAATGCCATATCTCCGAATTTTGTGTGGTGTCCGTAGCTTTCACCGTCTGTTGCAATGTTTATCAGTTGAGGATAATCTCTGACTTCTGAAACACCTTCTTTAAGTCTTTTGATAAACTTATTACCATCGGTTAAAAGTTCGTCAAAAGCAACAGAACGAGAAATAGCACCGTCATAGAAGAATAAATCTATTTTCTTAGACGGATCGGATTTTAGAGTGTATTCATAAGAACGTGCAGGGTCAATATTACCCCAGCTTACATCTTCCCAGTTCTTATCGGATTTTTTCTTCATTTTTAACGCCTGATAAGGTGATAAAACAGTAAATTTTATTCCGTTATCGATAAGAACTTTTAAAGTTTCATCATCAACCCCTGTTTCGGCAAGCCAAATACCTTCGGGTTTTCTTCCAAATCTGTATTCAAAATCACGAATACCCCATTTTACCTGAGTTTCTTTGTCTTTATAGTTTGCAAGAGGCATTATTATGTGGTTGTAAACCTGAGCCATAGCATTACCGTGACCGTCGTGTTTTGAGATACTTTCAATATCTGCTTTAATTATTCTTTCATAAGTTAAAGGAGCATATTGTTCCATCCATGAAAGTAATGTCGGTCCGAAGTTAAAACTCATATATTCGTAATTGTTAACAATATCAAGAATCCTGTTTCTGTTATCAACTATTCTTGATACAGAGTTCGGGTTATAGCATTCTTTACAAATTCTTTCATTCCAGTCGTGAAACGGCAGAGCACTGTCTTGAAGCTCAATTGCTTCTAACCATGGATTCTCTCTTGGTGGTTGGTAAAAGTGCCCGTGTATTGTTAAAAATTTATCATTAGTCGTTGACATAATCTTATTCATACCCCATTAATTTTATTTTTTATTCTCTTCTTTTTTTATTTTATTCACAACTTTAAATTCGTCAACATCAATCCAAGCATCTCCTAAAGCTGTAGAGAAAACTTTTCCGCAAAATTCTACTTCATCGCCTGCGTCAAGGTCAATGTTTTTCTCTGCAACTTCTTTTTTAAGGAATATTTTAAGCTCTGATAACGGAATGTTGTGATTTGTAATATCCGGTCTTTGAATCAAGAATGAGATATACTTTTCAGAAGATCTTTTTGCCGGCGGATAATCAAGCCCGAGTGTTGAGAATTTATCAAATTTAGCCTTAATCTTGATGTTTCTGTTCAGGTATCTGTAAGGATTAGATACAAGTTCAAGAGGATTTACGCTTGTATATTGAGCTTGAGGCGCGGAAGGTCTTGATACGTTTGTTGTTGCAGTGGGTTGTGAAGATACGGTATTTATACTTACTCCGATACCCGCTGAAATTATTATTGCTAACATTATAGTCTGTAATTTTTTCATTTTTACCTCTTATTTAAACTTATTTACTCTAAGATTTTAGCACATAATTTAAAATAAGGAAACTGTACAGATTAATTATTTTAAATAAAAAACAGAACCCTTTACGATAAAGAGTTCTGTTTTAAAATTATATGTTAAGAAACTATGCTTCAGCAGGAGCTTCGGCTTGTTCAGCCGCTGCAGCTTCAGCTGCTGCTTTTGCAGCTTCTTCTTCAGCTTGTTTTTTAGCTAATGCTTTTTTAGAAAGTTTTACAGTTTCTTTTTTAACATAGTTTAAAGTACCGTCTTCGTTGCAGTTTTTGATTAAGTAAGCAACTGTTTCTGTAGGTTGAGCACCTTTTGAAATCCAATCAAGAGCTGCTGCTTTATCAAGCATCATAACCTTAGTTTTAGGGTTATAGTGACCTAATTCTTGAATAGGTCTGCCTTCACGTTTAGTTGTTGAGTTGATAACGATAATTCTGTATGTAGGGTTTTTCTTAGCACCCAATCTTTTTAATCTGATTTTTAACATTTGTTTTTCCTTCTTTTTTGTTGTGTCTTGTCGGTAATTCAACCGCCGCTTGTTGTTTTACCTTAATCAGGGTTAGAGGAATCACCTGACTATGCTTTGATTGAAGCATAAAAATAATATTTTTGCAAGCATTTGTTAATATTGTGAAATTTTGGCTCTGATTTAGATGTAGTCTATTTATATGAGTTGCTTTTATTCTTTTTTGAGTTAAAATCTAACAAGATACATGTATAGTAATTAAAAAGGATATTAAAAATGAAAACAACATTAACAAAGGGAAAAGACAATTTAGTTAGTATTAGTATGGTTATTCCGGCAGCAGAAGCTTCAAGCGCTTATTCAAGTGCCGTAAGTAAGATCTCACAATATATCAATGTTGACGGATTTAGAAAAGGTAAAGCTCCTCGCGCTGTTGTTGAAAGACACGTTGGTGTTGACAGAATCCAACAGGAAGCTTTGGAAATTTTGTTGCCTAAATATTTAGGTCAGGCTATTTACGATAATAACCTTGATGTTATTACTCAACCTGCTATTACAGAATATAAATTCGAATTAGGTAAAGATGCAGAAGTAACTTTTGAAGTTGAAACAAGACCTGAAGTTTCTTTAGGTTCATACAAAGGTTTAGATGTTAAAGTTGAAGTTCCTGCTGCTGACGGTGAAGCTTTTGACAGAGCTTTAAACGGATTTTTAACTCAACATTCTTCTATGGAATTAGTTTTAGACAGACCATCTTCAGAAACAGATACTGTTGTATTTGATTTTGACGGAACTTGTAATGGTGAAAAAATCCAAGGCGGTTCAGCTAAAGGTTATGCTCTTGACTTAGCTCATTCTAATTTTATTCCTGGTTTTGCAGAACAACTTGTTGGTCACAATATTAAAGATGAATTTGATATTCAAGTTACTTTCCCGGCAGAATATCACGATGAAAAATTGAAAGGTCAACCTGCAACATTCTCTATTAAAATCAATGAAATTAAACAAAGAGTGTTACCTGAATTAAATGATGAATTTGTTCAAAAAGTAACTGATTTCAAAACAGTTGATGAATTAAAAGCTGATATTCAATCTTACATCGATAACCAAAGAGAAAGCATCAAAAAAATCAATGCTGAAAATACAGTATTCAAAGCAGTAAGTGATTCTACAACTGTTGAAATTCCTGAAAGCATGATTAACAGAGAAGTTGAATCTTTGAAAGCTGATTATCAACAAAGACTTTCATATCAAGGAATCGACTGGGATACATTTGTTAAATCTCAAGGCGAAGACTTTAACAAAAATATGATTGAAGATGCTAAATCAAGAATTAAAAACTCTTTAATTATTGATAAAATTTCAAAAGAAGCTGAAATTAAAGTTGAACAATCAGATTTCCAAAACAAAATTGCTCAAATGTCAGGAGCTTACGGAGTTTCTCCTCAGGAAATGCTTAAACAATTCGGTCAAAATCCTGACTTTCTGACAACTTTATCTCAACAAATCGTTAACGATAAAGTTAGAGAATATCTTGTTTCAAACAACAACATTGAATATGTTGAAGTAAAAGCAGATAAAGAAGCAGTTGAAGCGTAGAAAATTGTAGTTATAATAAATAATAAGAAAGGGAATTAAATCATGAGTTTTGTACCTGTAGTAGTAGAACAATCAAGCAGAGGCGAAAGATCTTTTGATATCTTCTCAAGACTGTTAAGAGAAAGAATTATCTTTTTAGGCACAGCTATTGATGATATGGTAGCTAACTTGGTTGTTGCACAGTTGTTGTTATTAGACAGCGAAAATCCTGAAAAAGATATTATGTTATATATCAATAGCCCGGGTGGAAGTGTTACTGCAGGGTTTGCAATTTATGATACAATGCAGCATATTAGAGCAGATGTTTCAACAATTTGTTTGGGACAAGCTGCTTCAATGGGTGCATTCCTTTTATCATCTGGTACTAAAGGTAAGAGAATGGCATTACCTCATTCAAGAGTATTGATTCACCAACCTTTAGGCGGAGCTCAAGGTCAGGCTACAGATATCGAAATCCAAGCTGCTGAAATTATCAGAATTAAAAAATCATTAAATGAAATTTTAGCATCTAACACAGGACAATCTATCAAAAAGATTGAAAAAGATACTGATAGAGATTATATCATGACTCCTCAGGAAGCTTTAGAATACGGTATGATTGATAAAGTTATTTCCCGTGACATTGTTAAATAATAATTTGGAGAAAATAAATGCCAAAAAATGATGACAAGTTAAAATGTTCCTTTTGCGGAAAAACTCAAGACCAGGTTAAAAAATTAATCGCAGGTCCTGAAGTTTATATCTGCGATGAGTGCGTTGAACTTTGTAACGAGATTCTTGATGAAGAATTTTTCGAAGCAAAAGATAAAGAAGGTAATTCAGGAGAAGGTAATCTTGAAAAATCAGAAAAACCTATTCCAAAACCTCACGAAATCAAGGAATATTTAGATCAATATATTGTAGGGCAGGATGATGCTAAAAAAGTATTATCTGTAGCTGTTTACAATCATTACAAACGTTTGAAACATAACAAAGAAACCGACAAGGATTCTGTAGAAATCCAAAAATCTAACATTCTGTTAGTAGGACCTACGGGTTCGGGGAAAACTTTGCTTGCTCAAACTTTGGCAAAAATGCTTGATGTACCGTTTGCTGTAGCTGATGCTACAACCTTAACCGAAGCAGGTTATGTCGGTGATGATGTTGAGAATATTCTTCTTCGTTTATATCAAAACGCTGAATTTGATGCATCAAAAGCTGAACGCGGTATTATTTATATCGATGAAATCGATAAAATTTCAAGAAAGTCTGAAAACACATCTATAACACGTGATGTTTCAGGTGAAGGTGTTCAACAGGCATTGTTGAAAATGATTGAAGGTACGGTTGCTCATGTTCCGCCGCAAGGAGGAAGAAAACACCCGCATCAGGAATTTATCGAAATCGATACAAGCAATATCTTGTTTATAGTCGGCGGAGCGTTTGTTGGTTTGGAAAAAATCATTGATGCTCGCGCAGGCGAAGGTAATTCTGTAGGTTTTGGCGCAAAAGCTGCTTTATCTCAAGCTGAAAAAGAAGCTAATGCGGTTAAAATGTTAAAGAAATTACAGCCTGAAGATTTGATGAAATTCGGTTTAATCCCTGAATTTATCGGTCGTGTTCCTGTTTATGCGGTTCTTGATCAGTTGAACGAAAAAACTTTAAAAATGATTCTGACTGAACCGAAAAATGCCGTATTAAAACAGTATCAGGCATTATTGAAAATGGACGGGGTAGAACTTGAATTTGAACCTGAAGCGGTTGATATGATTTCTAAAGAAGCTATTCGCCGTAAAACAGGTGCTCGTGCGCTTCGTTCTATTGTTGAAGAAATTATGCTTGATGTTATGTACGATGTTCCGACAAAAGAAAATCTTGATAAATTTGTTGTAACAGCCGATATGGTTAAAAACAGAAAAAATGCCGAAGTTGTAAAACTTCCGACAAAGGAAACTACAAGCGAGATTTCAGCTTAACAAACTTTAATAATATAGCAAATAAAACACTGTCTTTGGTTTAATAAATATAAGAAGGCGGTGTTTTTTGCTAAATAGAGTAAATTCTGTTAATTTTAATAATTCATTTACGGCAAGAGAAAAATTATCTACTGCGGATAATTTTATATCGACTTCCGATAAGCTTGCAATAAAACGAAAAGAAGGCGGATTATCTTCAAAATATTTATGGTCCTCGACGGCGATTTATCCTGCTATGGCAGGGATTTTAGGTTATGAATTTTATAACATTCATAAGATTTCAAAATTAGAAAAAGCAGAAAAGTTTTTACAAGCCGCCGCACTCAAAAATTCTTTTTTAAAGAAATTTGCGTTGGTTGCTCTTTCGGGAATTGGGCTTGTTGCAGGGCTGCAGTATTTATTTAACAAAAACAGTGATAAAAAATATGAAAATATAAAAAAATATTTTAACGAAATAAATACACAAACCAGTGCAACAATTGAAGATGAACCGTTTCGCTCAGGTTCTTTGGGGGCTGCATTTAATCCGATTTCGGGAAAAGTTTCAATTAATAGAAACTTGATAAATGATCCGCTAACAAACAAAAAATGTAAAAAACTTCTTAAACACGAACTTGTGCATGCAAGACAATTTGAAACTATTGCAAGAATGGATGAGGGGATAGAAAAGCTTAATTACGCAACAATGAAACGTATAGCTAATAAATCGGAAAATCCGTTTATAAAAAGCGTGTTTATTGATATGTATAATGATATTAAATCCAATCCCGGAAAATATGAAGATAAAATTGTTAAATTAGATGGTGCTGATGTTAATTTTAAAGATTATATAACTTCAATTCATACACTGCTAACAAATAAAGATGCGACATATAAAGATATTCCGATGGTAATAAACAGGGATTACTATGAAAATGTTCGCGCTAAAAAAGGTCCGTTGACACCTGAAGAAACTCAAAAAGCTCAACAATACTATCAGGCACAGATTGATTATCCGAATTTGACGATTTTTCAGGCGTTAAATCCGTTCTCAAAATATTATGATAACCTTCTGGAAAAAGAAGCTCATAAGGAAAATCCGGGATTTGTAGGATTTATAAGACGAGTTTGCGGTAAAGATTAATAATTTAAATTGCCAAACGCTCTTTTTTATGCGAAAATTAATAAAAAGGGAGAATTGTTGTGGGCGAGTCAAAAACATTAATATTAATAGACGGTCATGCGCTTGCATTTCGTCAGTATTATGCTCTTGAGCGTACAAATATGAAAACCAAAGACGGAACACCTACTTGGGCTGTTTACGGATTTTTTAAGGCTGTTTTTGATTTGCTGAAAAACGAAAACTTAAAACCTGATGCTATCGGGGTAGCCTTTGATGTTTCACATCATACCTTTAGAACTGAAATGTATGAGGAATACAAGTCTAATCGTCAGGCTATGCCTGATTCTATGCGGACTCAAATGGAATTGATTTATGAAGGTTTAAGAGCTTTTAATATTCCTATTTATACAAAACAAGGTTTTGAAGCTGATGATGTAATCGGGACTATTTCAAGAAGAGCATGTGAACTCGGGCATAAAGTTTATATTTTAACAGGTGATCAAGATTCCTTTCAATTGATTGAAAAAAGCGGTTGTGTGAAGGTTATTATTCCGTCAAAAGGTGAATTAACCGAGTATGACTGGGATAAGGTTTATCAAAAATTAGGAGTTTATCCTAATCAGGTTATTGATTATAAAGCCTTAAGAGGCGATACGTCAGATTGTATCCCGGGGATTCGCGGAATCGGTGAAAAGATTACGGTTAAGCTTTTGGCAGAGTTTGGCACGGTGGATAATGTTTTAAAAAATGTTGATCAAATTTCGGGAAAAGCAATTCAGGAAAAAATCAGAAACGGGGTTGAGGTTGCAAATTTAAGTAAAACTCTTGCAACAATTGACAGGTATGTAGATATTCCGTTTGATTTTGAAAAAACAAAAATAGAATTACCTGATATTTCTGCTGTTACAGAATTTTTAAGACGCTTACAGTTTTATACTTTCTTAAAAAATATTGAATTTATTTTAAAATCATTTGATAAAAATGCTCAAATTACCATACCAAAAGAACCGGAAGTTGTAGAAGAAGAAGTAATAACATCTCGGGTTCAGCTTCCGAAATCAAACAACGGACAATTAGGTTTGTTTGCGCAGGCAGTGCAATCCGAGGTTAATAAGGAAGTATTGAGCTATAAAATTAATTTGATAACCGACAGTGAAGATTACAATTCTATGATTGATGTTTTATCTGGTCAAAATGTTGTCGGAGTTAAGATTTTTGCTGATGTTATTAATGCTGTTGAATTTAAATTATACGGTATTTTGATTGCTTATAATAAGAATTTTTCTTTTGCCGAAAGACTTAATGTTGTAAATGATGATGTGTTAACCGAATCTTATTATATTCCGTTATCTCATCGTATAGAAAAGCAGCTTTCTGTTGATTTTGTTCTTAATGGACTAAAACCTGTTTTAGAAAATCCTGAAATAAGTAAAATTACTCACGATGTTAAGGTTGAAGATTGTATTTTGAAAAACTTCGGGATAAATATTTGTGCAGTAGTATTTGATACAATGCTTGCCTGCTACATAAAAGATTCAAATGCTAATTCTGCGTTTGATATTCAATGTATGGAGCAAATTAATCATATTTTACCGACAATAGTTTCTTCTGGTAAGAAATCAACAATTGCAAATCAAAATATAATTGATGTTAAAGATTATGCAGGAGATGTTGCTTCCAGTTTATTTAAATTAACCGATTATTGGAACAGCTGTCTTGATTTAAAAGAATATAAAATTATGCGAGATATAGAGATTCCGTTAGCTCATGTTCTTGCTGATATGGAGTTTCACGGGGTTTCTATTGATGAAGAATATTTGAAAACTCTTACGGTTCTTTTTGATAAGCATTTGTTAAGACTTAGTACAAAAATTTATGAACTTGCTGGTGAAGGATTTAATATTAATTCTCCAAGACAAGTTGGTGAAATTCTTTTTGACAAACTCGGCTTAAAAGGTAAGAAAAAACGCGGTAAAAATAAAAATTCAACCAGTGCAGAAGTTCTTGCAGCTTTGGCAGAAGATTATGAGATTGCAAGATTAATTCTTGAATACAGAAAATATTCAAAATTAAAATCCACTTACACGGATTCTTTACCTTCGTTGATAAGTTCCAAGGATAAACGAATACATACAACATATAACCAGACAGTTACGACGACAGGAAGGTTATCTTCTTCTAATCCGAATTTGCAAAATATTCCGATAAGGACAGAAGAAGGCAATAAAATTCGTCAGGCATTTATTCCGACAGATAGAGAAAATTATTTAATTTTATCTGCCGATTATTCTCAAATTGAGTTAAGAATTTTAGCTCATGTTTCGGGTGATGCTAATTTGATTAATGCGTTTAATTCAGGAACTGATGTTCATACAATAACAGCTTCAAAAGTTTTTGAGGTTCCGGTAAGTAAAGTTACAAAAGAAATGCGCTACAAAGCAAAAGCGGTAAATTTCGGTATTGTTTACGGACAAAGTAAGTATGGACTTGCGAAGGCTCTTGGCATAAAGGCTGATGAGGCTGATAATTTTATCAATAAATATTTTGAAACCTACCCGGGAATTAAAGAATATATGTTCAATATGGTTGCGCTTGTTGAAAAGCAGGGTTATGTTGAAACAATTTTCGGGCGCAGAAGATATTTGGAAAACGAAATCAATAGTACAAATGCGATGATTAGAGAATTCGCAAAACGTGCTGCTATTAATCACCCGATGCAGGGTTCGGCTTCAGATTTAATTAAGCTTGCTATGATTGATTTTGCAAAAAGTTTAAAAGAACATAATCTGAAATCAAAAATGATTATTCAGGTTCATGATGAATTGGTTGTAGAAGTAGAAAAAAGCGAATTAGAACAGGTTAAGGAACTGGTTTTAAAATCTATGGAATTGGGTCAACCGTTAAAAGTTCCGCTTCTTGTAGATATTAACGCAGGAGAATCATGGAAAGAATCTTAAAATCGATTTTATTAGCTGTAATGTTATTATTTTTCGGGTGTACTCAAGTCTTAGCCTCAGGTGAACAATTGAGCTTAAGTACGCTTGTCACGGCTCAAAATATTAATTTTGAAAATTGTACTAAAGTTTTTAATACAGATAATGTTTCGTTATTTTATTTAACAATTGCTGCAATTAATGCTAATCGTTTTAATGTGGACGAAATTCAATCTCAATCAGGGTATGTTTTGTTTACTGCTGTAAATAAACAATTTATAGCATCTGTTTCAAACGTTAATACTAATCAGGGAATGCTTAGAATAACGCCTGCTGATGGTAATTATTTCTTTCAACCGGGAATTGTTTTAAATGTTTTTAAGTATATTGAGTTAAATTTATCTAAGAAACCTCAAGTATTGTTTTAGTTTATCCCAGATTTTCAAAAGCAGAGTTTACGATTTCTTCTATGTTGTAATTATTTTCAATATCTTCTGTTGAAAGCCAAATAAGGTACTCAATGTTTCCCGCAGGACCTTTAATAGATGAGTAGGTAAGCCCTTTTATTGAATAATCAAGGCTTTTAGCACATTCTATAACGTTAGTTATAACCTCTCGGTGTGTTTTTTTATCTCGAACGACTCCGCCTTTTTCAACTTTTTCTTTTCCTGCTTCAAATTGCGGTTTGATAAGACATATCATCTCGTGAAAGTCTTTGTTAAGCAGGGTTTTAAGGTTTGGAAGAACTTTTGTTAATGAAATAAACGATAAGTCGCTTACTAAGAGGTCTGCAATTTCCTCGCCTTCGTCATAAATTTCTGAAAAATCACAACTTTTCAGGTTTGTTTTTTCGATTGTTTTTACACGTTTATCCGAGCGAATTTTCCAGTCTAATTGTCCATATCCCACATCTGCCGCGTAGACAAATTTTGCACCGTTTTGTAAAAGACAATCCGTAAACCCGCCTGTTGATGCGCCCGCATCAAAACATATTCTGCTTGTTATTTCAGGATTAAATGTATCTAATGCTTTTTTTAGTTTGAATCCCCCGCGAGAAACGTACGGCATTGATTTTACTACAATATCATATTCTTTTGTCAGGTTTATTTGAAATCCTGCTTTTGTAATGTATTCGTCGTTTATTTTAACATTACCTGCAAGTATTGCAGATGCAGCTTTGCTTTTTGTGTCAAAGTATCCTAAATCGGTTAAATATTTATCAAGTCTTTCTTTATTTTGCATTGAAATTAAAAATCCTTTCGGCGTTTTGGGTTGTTGTTTTAGCAACTTCATCTGTAGGTATTGAGCGTAAGTTTGCAATGCATTCAGCTACATATTTTACGTACATCGGCTGATTTTCTTTACCTCTAAATGGCACAGGGGCAAGGTAAGGGTCATCAGTTTCAAGTAACAGGTAATCAAGCGGAATATTTTCTGCAACTTCTTTGGCTTTTATTGCGTTTTTAAAGGTTACGACACCGCCAAGTGCTATGTAAATTCCTTCTTTTATACACGTTAGTGCAAACTCTAAGCTTCCTGAAAAACAATGTAATATTGCTGTTGAATTTTTGTTATATTTTTTTAGAATTTCCAAAGTATCAAGATGCGCTTCCCGTGAATGAATATTTAATGGTAAGTTCATTTCGTTAGCAAATTCTATCTGTTTTATAAAAACTTCTTTTTGAAGTTCTTTAAATGACTTATCCCAATAGTAATCCAGTCCGACTTCGCCGATTCCGATAATTTTAGGGTTTGAGCGGATTATTGATTCCATATCATTTAGGGTTTTTTCTGTGAAGGTTTTAACTTCCTCGGGGAAAACTCCAACGTATCCGAAAACGTCATCGTATTTTTGGATAAATTTATCTACTTCAAAAATATCATCAGCCGTGCTTGACGGAACTATTGTAATTATTTTGGCTTCTTGTGCGTTTTGTATTGCTTGATCGATATTTGTATCTTTTAGCATATTTGCGTGAGAATGTGTATTTATAATATATGGATTTTTCATAGTCTGATTATACCATACTCAAACTTTGTGATATAATTCGGGTATGGAAGAGAAAAATTTAAAAATTTCAATAGCGCATTTGTATCCTAAGTTATTAAATTTGTATGGAGATTTGGGAAATATTATAACTTTAACCAAACGCTGTCAGTGGCGCGGAATTGAAGTTGAATTTGAGCAAATTAATATCGGAGATTCTATAAAAAATCACGATTTATATTTTATTGGCGGGGGGCAAGATAAGCAGCAGGAAGAAGTTGCACAGGAACTTTTTTCAAATCGTGCTGAATTGATTGCTCAACGTGATGACGGGGCTGTATTTTTAGGAATTTGCGGAGGTTATCAGCTTTTCGGACATTATTATCAACCGCATGATAAAGATAAATTAAACGGTATTTCTCTAATGGATGCTTATACTGTTGCGGGTAAAAAAAGATTTATCGGTAATGTTACAGTTGAAACCGATTTTCTTACACCAAAAACTCTTGTCGGGTTTGAAAATCACAGCGGGTTAACTTACCTTGAAGGTGATACAAAACCTTTAGGGAAAGTTGTTGTCGGTAACGGTAACAATTCAAAAGACGGATTTGAAGGCGGAAGGTTTAAAAATGTTTTCGGAACCTATCTCCACGGCTCTTTGCTTCCGAAGAATCCTCACTTTGCTGATTATTTAATCTCTCTTGCTTTGGAAAAACGCTATGGTGAAAAGATAGAATTAACAAAGTTGGATGATTCTATTGAAGTTCAAACTCATAATTCTTTGATTGGCAAAACTTATTAATTCACCTCTAGCTTTTTTTTATTGACCAAAAATCTTTATGGAATAACACTAAGAACGGTATTATTTCTAGACGTCCGATTAACATATCTAATATTAAAATTAATTTTGATAAAACTTTTAGAGGAGCATAGCTTCCCATAGGTCCGACAACATTTCCTAATCCGGGACCAATATCGCCTATTGCGGAAATTGATGCGGTTAAACCAAGTGTAAAATTTTGTTCAATTATAGCTAAAGCTATTGCTGTAATTCCCCACAACCCAAAGAAACAGAATGTAAAAAAGATAGTTTGTTTTATAACTTCGGGTTGAACTACTCTGTTATCAATCTTTATTGCTATAACAGCTTTTGGGTGAAGTATTTTATAAAGTTCATTTTTTATATATTTAAATATTAATATCCATCTTGTAATTTTCAAACCTCCGCCCGCAGACCCAGAACATGAACTTACAAACATTGTTATAAACAGAACAATTTTAGCATCTAATGTCCATAGTTGAAAATCTTCACTAGCTCCACCTGTAGAGGTTGCAAGCGATAAAACCTGAAAAACGGATGCTCTTATTGCATGCATAATATCGTAATGCTGTTGTACAACCAGAATTGAACCGACAATCACTGATAAGACAATAATTACTCCTGAGTATACTCTAAATTCTTCACTTTTCCAAAATAGAGAAAGTTTTTTTCTTGTAAGAACTCTTGATTGTAAAACGAAACTTGCACCTGATATAAACATGAAAAATATTACTATCCAACAAACTGCATTTGAACCGTAACCACAAATACTTAATGCATTAGGAGAAAATCCTCCCGCAGATAAAGTTGAAAGTGCATTACAAACAGCATCAAACGGGTTCATCCCGACCAACCACAATGATAAAGCGCATACAAAGGTTAAACCTGCATAAATTATCCAAAGAGCAGATGCCGTGTTTTTAATTCTTGGTGTGAATTTATCTTCAGTCGGTCCAGGAGCTTCCGCAAAAAACATCTGACGACCCGCAACTGCAAATTGAGGTAAAATCGCAACGAATAATACTATAATTCCCATACCGCCAAGCCATTGGGTAAATGAGCGCCAAAACATAATAGTCTTTGGCAGGTCAAAGTTTTGCAGGATTGTTGCCCCTGTTGTTGTAATTCCTGAAACCCCCTCAAATAAAGCGTTTATTGGTGTAAATCCGTAAAAAAGATATGGGATAGATACAATAATCCCGACAATTAACCAGGATAAAGATACAACCATTAAGGCTTCTGAGCGTTTGATATCATTTAAAGAATCTTCTGCATAAGTTCTTTTTTGTAATTTACTAAACAGCATTCCAACAAATAATGACAAAAATCCTGTTGTTAAAAACGGTAAAACAGAATTAAAATCTTTATAATATAAAGCAACAATTATCGGTAAAAAAGCAACAAGCCCGATATCTTTTAAAATTAAACTGAGAGCATTTATAATATAACTTATACGCATACTTTAAAATATTCCTTTACTTTCTGGGCGCTGTCTGCTTTGGTGAATATAATTAAAATATCATTTTGCTTTAATTTAGTGTCACCCATAGGAATTATGACATTTGATCTTCTCTGTATAATTCCGACAATTGCAGGCGCAGGAAATCTTAAATCTTTAATAAGTTTCCCATCAAATTCACTAAGGACAGGGATTTCTAAAACCTCGGCTTCTCCCTGTTCAACAGTTGCTAAAATATCGACATTAGTTTCATCAATATCGTTTCTAACTTCATTTATTGCTGAGTTTTTCGGTGAAACCGCAATATCAATTCCGACTTTTTCAAACAATGGAATATTTAAGACTTTTGAAACTCTTGAGATTACACGTTTTACTCCTAACTGTTTTACAAGAAGTGAACATAAAAGGTTCCGTTCGTCATTATTTGTAACTGCAATTGCGACATCACAAGAGCCTATTTCCTCTTCATCTAACAGTTTTAAGTTTGTTCCGTCAGCGTTGATTACAAGTGTTGATTTTAATTCTTGTGATAAAAATTCGCAGCGTTCATAATTCTTTTCGATAATTTTAGTTTTAATCTTCATATCTTCAAGACTTTTAGCCAGCATATAACCAACATTACCGCCGCCGATTATTGCAACAGATTTAACCTGTTCTTTTTCGTGGAAAAATGTTCCCGCTAAAATGTCTAAAGAATGAGATGTTCCCATAAAAATAAGTTTATCATCTTCATTTATTTCGGTTAAGCCGTTTGGAATAAATAACAAATCATCCCGTTTTATCCCGACAATAATTGTATCTTTTGTAAAACCGCAGTCTTTTACCATTTTTCCTACAATTGAAGAACCGGGCTTTACTTTGTATTCCAATAATCTTGCTTTTCCGTCTGCAAAGTTTTCAACATCAAGCGCATGAGCAACTGTTACAATTCTGAAAAGTTCCTGTGTTAAAAGTTCCTCCGGCCAAATAATAAAGTCTATAAACAGATTACTCAAACAACTGGTTGTATTATCATCTGTCATTGCGCTTCTGTATTCTTCTTTTGAAACAAAGCATATTGTTCTGATTCCGCTTACTTTTTTAACAGAAAGACAAGCTACGATATTTGCTTCATCAGAAGATGTGCAGGCAATAAAAACATCGGCATTTAAAATATCTGCAGATTTTAAAACCTTATTGTCGGTTATATTTCCCTGCACAAAGCTGATATCCAGCTTATCAAATTCTTCAGTGCGATTTTCTTCTTTATCAATTACAGTTATATCGTGGTCTTCAAAAAATTCTGTTGCAAGAAGACAACCGATATCTGTAGCGCCGTAAATTACTATTTTCATACTATTTTATAGCTCCCGTCATTTCAAATATAAATATCGCAAGTCTTATAATCGCGTTTCTTAAGAAAAACAATACAAGCATTGCAACCATTGGCGACAAATCAAAAGGTCCGACAGGCGGAATGAATTTTCTGAATAAATCAAGATAAATGTCAGCTCCTTCTTTGATTAACCTTAAGATAGGATTATTCCAATTTAAGTTTGGAATCCATGTTAACAAACATCTTACGACTATTAAAAGCCCGTAAACGTAAAAACAATTTGCTATTGCTATTATTATATTAATCGCCATTTTTATTATCCTCTTTATTTATAAATTTTTTTTCAAATTCTTCTTGAGATAGAATTACAATTCTAGGCTCTTTTTTTGCAAAGTATTTTGCATAAAGCTTTCTTAACCCCATAGAAATCAAGACTAATGCCATCATTTGCGGCATTGGAGATATGTTTATTCCGGCAATCGGCGGAATTAAGTAAAATCCTGCGAATTTGAAAATACAGTGAAATAACGGGTAATTAGGGTTTAAATTCGGAACTAAAGACATAAAACAAGCCATAACAACAAAGTATAAGTACAAGTTTATAAGTCTGTCTAAAAATAAAATAAATTTACCCATATATATATCCCTGTTCAAATTTTATCTTCCTAATACTTGCTCCTTAAATCTTTCAATCAATGTTTCGGGAGTTGGAATATTAAATTTTCCTTTCTTAGAAGAATAAAATATTGCATAAATTATCAGCAGTAACAAACTAATAACAAAAACTACAGCGGCAGCGAGAATACCTATAATCGAAAAACCTACGCTCTTAAACATAATTGTACTATCCACATGCAGAATTGAAGGTATCACAAAGACAAGGATAGAACCTACAGCTAAGACTTGAGATAAAAGAAAAAATATTACAAATAAAATTAATATAAATTTTTCCACAATTTCCTCCTAGATATCTAGTTTAGCCGTATTTGCGCATTCACAATTCATTTCTGACGGAATATTTTCTATCATAGTGAATAATAAAGATTTTAAATTAGCCACATTGTTATTAAACACTTCCATAACAGCCTCATGAGAAACAGGAGGAACATCACCGACAAGTCCTGCATCATAGTCTGTTATAAGTGAAATATTTAACGGACACATATTTAATTCTTTAACCAGATAAGCTTCAGGGAAAGCTGTCATATTTATAACTTCCCAGCCTTGTTTTGTAAAGAAAGCTGATTCTGATTTTGTAGAGAATCTCGGACCGTTGATTACAACAACAGTTCCTCTGTCGTGAATTGTGATTCCTAAATCTCTGCCTGTTTTAATCGCTAATTCTCTTAACTCAGGACAATAAGGGTCAGCAGGTGACGGGTGTTGAACAACAGGTCCTTCGTAGAAAGTTGTTTTTCTTCCGTCTGTCCAATCGACAAATTGATCACAGATTACGAAATCACCCGGTTTAACATCTTTTTGTAAGCTTCCGGCTGCACATGGTGAGATTACTCTTTTACAGCCTAAATGTTTCATTGCCCAAACGTTAGCTTTGTAGTTTACAAGATGAGGCGGAATAGAATGATTTCTTCCATGGCGCGGCATAAATGCAACTTTATGTCCTCCGATTTCACCTATAAATACGCTATCGCTTGTTTTTCCGTATGGTGTTTCAACAGTTACTTCTTCAATGTTTTCAAGGAAGCTGTAAAATCCTGAACCGCCAAATACACCGATTTCTGCTTTATTTAATATTTCCATAGTTTTTCTCCCAACATAAGTATACACAATACGTTTAGACTACCATAAAAAGGTGGTGAAGACAAATATCATTCATAAAACTTCATAAAGGTAGCAGAGGTTATAGCCTATATGGTCTAAATGTCTACCCAAGTGGCTAATTTGAAAAAATGTACTTTATACGTTTAATATAATTAATCTTTTTCATACTTCCAGCTATTCTTAATTCCAACGAGCCTCATTCGAGGCTCTTTTATTTTAAAGGTGTTTTTCGTTTACAAAATCCCCAAAGTGTGCTAAAATTACTTTGAAAGAAAGAGGGATATAATTATGAAAAAAATCTTAGCTATAATTTTTACATTGTTTTTAACTATGCAGATGACTTTTGCTGCACCTTTTAACGGTAACGCTAAAACAAAAAGAATCCCTGCGGGAACAAAACTTGAGTTAAAAATGTTAAATTCAATTGATACAACAACAGCTTCAGAAGGCAATAGTTTTAATGCTATGTTGTTAACTGACCAAACTGCTGATGATGATGTGATTTTACCGTCAGGTTCTATTATAAGAGGTGATGTAAAAGGAATTGCACTGCCAAAAAGAATGTCAAAGGGTGCGGTTTTATATTTGAACTTTGACCATGTTGTTACTCCAAACGGAAGACAGCTGCCGTTGTCTTTAACTGTAACAGGTCGTGCTGATATGACTTATGACGGCGGAATTACAACTACTAAAGGTTATTACGATGCGTGGAAACAAACTTGTGCTAAGTCAAAAAGTATTACAAAAAACTCTATTAAATGGGGTGAAAATGTAACAGATACAGGCTGGCAATATGTTGTTGTTCCGTTTGCTGCATTTGGTGGTGTTGTTGGAACCGCAGGTTATTTCGTATACGGAAGTATTGCGGATATGATTAAAAAAGGTAAACATGTAGTGATTAATAAAGATGAAATTCTTAATGTAATTCTTGTTGATCCTATTGATGTTCCGGTAATTTAGAATATGTCTAAGTTTGATAAAATAGAAGAATTACAAAGACTTATAAAAGAAGATTCCTCAAATTTTCAGGCTCGCAGGCAGTTAGCGGTTTTGCTTATGGATTGCGGGTTTAATGAAGAAGCCTTGGGGCATCTTCTTTATTTATCAAAAAATTTTGAATACGATGAGGGCATTTTTTATAATCTTGGTATAGTTTATGAGAAGATGAAAAAGTTTGGTAAGGCTAAAGAAGCTTATCTCAAAGCGCTCGAAATAGAACCTGACTCGCCTGATTCTATTTATAATTTAGGCTTGGTTTATATTGAATTAAAAGAATATGAATATGCTATCGAATGCTTTAATAAAATACTGGAAGACGATTCGGAAGACTCTAATACCTATTTTAATCTAGGGCTTGTGTATTTTAAACAGAAAAATTACCTTGCAGCAATCGAGAATTTTCAAAAAACAATTGATATAAATGATGAAGATTTGTATGCTCATTTTTATATAGGAAATATCTTTAAAGAACTTGGGGATTTAGATTCAGCAAGAGAAAAGTTTAATAAAGTTTTGGAATTATCACCTGATTACAGTTGGGCGTATTACAACCTTGCGGTAATAGATTACGAAGAAGGAAATATTGATTCTGCCATTTTTAATTTACAAAAAACGATTGAATTAAATCCTCTGGATTCTGAGGCTTATAAAATTTTGGCTAAAATATTACTGGCAAACGGTGATATTTATAAAGCGGCAGATGTTATACAAGAAGCGGTTTCAAGATGTGAAGAGTCCGGGGATTTATACTACCTTGCTGCCAGAATTTTTAAAGATAATCAGGATTTTGATGCTGCGCAAAATTATTATAACCAAGCTTTGAAGAACTTTAAAACTTTATCCGTACAGGCTAATGTTGTAAAGAAAGAGTTAAGTAATCTGCAGGGGTAATGTATAGCCCATTTTTTATATGGTTAGGGTTGTTGTCAGGCGGATTTTTTTATAAACTGAAAATTCCGCGGTATTTTTGTTTATGATAAAATTTAATTATAAGAAATATAAGAGGAATTGTATTATGAAAATGTCTAAATTATTTGTGCAAACATTAAGAGAATTTCCGTCAGATGCTGAGGTTGTTTCTCATAAAATGCTTGCCCGTGCAGGTTATATCAGAAAATTAACATCAGGTGTTTATAACTTTTTACCTTTGATGTGGAGAGTATTGAAAAAAGTTGAAAATATTGTTCGTGATGAAATGGATAAAGCCGGCGCTCAGGAGCTTTTAATGCCGTTTGTCCAACCAAAAGAACTTTGGGTTGAGTCAGGTCGTTGGGAAGCTTACGGTAAAGAACTTATGAGATTAAAAGACCGTCACAATCGTGAAATGTGTCTTGGACCGACTCACGAAGAAATTATAACTTCAATTGCCCGTGATGTTTTAAAATCATATAAACAACTTCCGACTAACCTTTACCAAATTCAATCAAAATTCAGAGATGAAGTTCGTCCGAGATTTGGTTTGTTAAGAGGCAGAGAGTTCATTATGAAAGATGCTTACAGTTTTGCAACATCTCAAGAAGAACTTGAAGCTGAATATCAAAATATGTGGCAGGCATATACCAATATATTTAATCGATGCGGACTTGAAACTAAAGCCGTTCAATCTGATTCAGGGGCTATTGGCGGAAGCGTTTCACACGAATTTATGATAATAACAGATACAGATGCAGGAGAAAACGATGTTTTCTATTGCGAAGATTGTGATTATGCCGCAAATTCTAACCATGCGGTTTCTAACTTGCCGGAAGCGTTAGTTGACGGGGGTAAATATTTTAATGAGTGTAAAATTATTGATACTCCAAATACTCACTCAATTGATGAATTAAGCGCATTCCTAAATATTCCTTCAACTTTGATTTTAAAATCTCTTGTTTATATTGTTGATAAAAACCCTGTATTAGCTTTAATCAGAGCAGATAAAACAGTTGAAGAAACAAAATTAATGAATGCTGTAGGCGGTATGGATATAAGAATTGCAACATCAGCTGAAATTGAAGAACTTATGCAAAATAACGGATTTAATGCTGTTCCCGGATTTATCGGTCCGAAAGGCTTAAAAGCTGTTACTGTAGTTGCTGATAACACTGTTAAAGATATGAAAAACTTTGTTGTCGGAATTAACGAAACAGATAAACACATGGTTGGCGCTAACCTTACGGATTTAGGTCTTGATGAAATTAAGTATTTTGATTTAAGACTTGTTGAAGAAGGTGAATTTTGTCCTGAATGCGGCAAGCCGTTAAAAGTTACAAGAGGTATTGAGGTTGGTAATATTTTTCAACTTGGTACTAAATATTCAAAACCGATGAACGCTGTATATTTAGATGCTGACGGTAAGGCAAAACCTTATATTATGGGTTGTTACGGTATCGGAATTTCCAGAACCGCAGCTGCAGCAGTTGAAGCTCATCACGACGATTGGGGTATTAAATGGCCGCTATCAATTGCTCCATATCACGTAATTGTAGTTCCTGTAAGTACAAAAGACGAGCAGCAAATGAGCGTTGCAACTAAAATGTATGAAGAACTTTTAGCATCAGGTGTTGAAGCAGTAATAGATGACCGTGACGAACGTCCGGGGGTAAAATTCAAAGATGCTGATTTAATCGGTTTCCCTTATAGAATTACTGTTGGTAAAACTATAACAGAAGGTAATGTCGAATTCGTTACCCGTGCAACAGGTGAAAAGGTTGCTATGAAACCTGAAGAAGCTGTTAAAATAGTTGTTGATGCGGTTAAAAATATTAAATAAAATATAAAAATATAACAAAATCGCCCCTGTTTTATTAAACAGGGGCGATTTATTTGTTTTATTCATTTACGATTTTGCAAATGAGTCGTTTGCGCGAGATTTAACTTCTTCCTTAATTTTTTCGATGAAGTCATCAACAGTAAATGTTCCTACTTGTCCGATACCGCGAGCACGAACTGCAACAGAGTTTGCTTCAATTTCTTTATCTCCGATTACACATACGTAAGGGATTTTCTTATCTTGAAGAGATTCTCTGATTTTATAGTTCATAGATTCAGAACGGTCATCAAGATTTACTCTGATACCTGCTTCGCGCATTTTCTTGTAAACTTGTTCCGCAAAATCAACGTGTTTTTCATTAGAAATCGGAACGATGTTTACCTGAGTTGGTGCAAGCCAAGTTGGGAATGCGCCTGCGTAATGTTCAATTAAGATTCCGTGGAAACGTTCCATAGAACCAAAGATTACGCGGTGAAGCATAATAGGAGTTTTTAACTGTCCGTCTTTATCCTGGTATTTGATATCAAATCTTGCAGGAAGGTTAAAGTCTAACTGAATTGTAGCACATTGCCAAGTTCTGCCGATAGCGTCTTTAATCTTAAAGTCGATTTTTGGACCGTAGAAAGCACCGTCACCTTCGTTGATATCGTATTTCATTCCGCGTCTGTCCATAGCTTCTTTTAAACCGGCTTCTGCTCTATTCCAGTTTTCTATTTCTCCGACAAAACTTTCAGGGCGGGTTGATAATTCAACTTCAAATTCCATATTAAATATTGCCATTGTATCAGCGACAAAGTCAATAATTGCGTTAATTTCATCAACTAATTGTTCTGGCGTACAGAATACGTGAGCATCGTCTTGTGTGAAACCTTGAACACGGGTTAAACCTGATAATGCGCCTGATTTTTCTTTACGATAAACAGTACCTAATTCTGCCATTCTTAGTGGTAATGAACGGTAAGAATATCTGTTTGCCTGATAAATCAAAATATGGAACGGGCAGTTCATTGGTTTTACTACAAATTGATCATCTGAATCTTCATCTTTTTGGATAAAGAACATATTTTCTTTGTAGTGATCCATGTGACCTGAGATTTCCCATAATTTAGATTTAGCAATTTGAGGAGTTGTAACGATAACGTAACCGCGTTTTCTGTGTTCTTCTCTCCAGTAGTTTTCTATTTGTTCGCGAACTACACCTAGATTTGGGTGCCATAATACAAGACCGCCGCCTAATTCTTCTCTAACAGAGAATAAATCAAGTTGTTTTCCAAGTTTCCTGTGGTCGCGTTTTTCAGCTTCTTCAATGAATGTTAAGTAAGCTTGAAGATCTTCTTTATTCCAATAAGCTGTAGCATAAATTCTTTGTAACATTTTATTATTTTCGTTACCGCGCCAGTAAGCTCCTGCAACTTTTAATAATTTAATTGCGTTTGCTTTTATATAAGATGTATTTGGAAGGTGAGGACCTGCACAAAGGTCGTTAAATAAAGCGTTACCGTCTTTGTCTTTTGTAATATACAAAGTCGGATTGTCGTTTTTGTGTTCTTCCAATAATTCAGCTTTGTAGATTTCGCCTTCATCTTTGAAAACTTTAATTTGAGCTTCAACATCAGGAATTTCGAATTTTTCAAATGTAAGATTTTGTTTGATAATTTCTTTCATTTTTTCTTCGATTTTAGTAAGGTCTTCTTCAGTGAAAGCATGACCGTCAGTTAAATCAAAGTCGTAGTAAAAGCCGTCAGCTGTCGCAGGTCCTATTGCTAACTTTGCAGATGGGAACAAGCTTTGTACGGCTTGAGCCATGATGTGTGAAGTTGAGTGTCTTAAGATACTCAAAGTTTCGTTGTTCTTTTCCATTTTTCTTCTTTCTGCCCTTGTGGTTACGGTAAACTTTGTGTTCAGTCAATAACACTTGAAAGAACTGTTCACCCCGAGGTGGGCCCCTCTAACTAAACTAACATATAAATTATAGCATAAAATGGTAAAGATAGGATTTAATGTAAATAATTCATATTTTGATTTTGTAATACATAAAACGCGCATCCCCAGCCGTTACCTGTTTTTGTGCAGGTCCTTTGCCAAGGGGAATCTGAATCGGGTGCTCCAAGTGGTTTAATTGAGTTTGTACCATTTTCGTAAACAAAGACAAACAGGTCTTTACCATAAACATTTGGAAGATATTTCCCGTTTACATCAATCCAGAAAGTTATGTATCTTGTAGCTTCCATTGGGCCTCTCCACCAAATAGAACTACCGTTTAGAAGGGCTATTTTGTAACAATCTGTTCTACTTATGGCATATTCTCCATGATTTGTTCCATTTAATTGTTTATAAGAGTTTTTATTAACGCAGGAATATTTTGTGTCTTTAACACCACAATCTGTTGAAATTTTTAAAAAAGGTTTTAAATTGTTTGCAATAATTTCTGCGGATACTGTATTAGCTCCAGTTAATCCCCATCCGCTAACTTCTCCGTATTCTTCTTCAGCCATTCTGATTGCTTGAGCAATAATAGATTGAGTTTGGCGAAGTTTTGATACTGTTTGACGTTCAAAGTTTTTCTGCATCAGGTTAGGAATAGTCATCGCTGCTACCACTCCTATTACGCCTAATGTTATTAGCGTTTCAGCTAAAGTAAAACATTTCATAAGACCTTCTCTCGTTCTAATACTAGCACAACTTGTTCTTAATTTAGCACTAATATTTAATTTATGCAAGATGTTTATTTTAAAAATAAAAAACAACTGCAAAAGGCATTGTCTGAAATAATAAAAAAACACAGGCTTAATAAAAATAAGTCTATAAGTCTTATTTCCGATGAAATCGGTATGACTAAGTCGATGTGGGCTGATTTGGAAAAATCGATAAAAGATCCGCAGTTATCTACAATGTGGAGAATTTCTGAGGCTTTAGATGTTCCGATGTCTGCTATTATTATTGAATTGGAAGAGGTTTTGGGTGAAAGTTTTACATTAGTCGGTTAATTATTGATTGAGCTGTTAAATATCCGGTAGACCAACAGTTTTGAAGGTTAAAGCCTCCGCAAAATCCGTCTATATCAAGAACCTCTCCGCAAAAATATAGTCCTTGGTGTTGTTTACTCTCTAATGTTTTAGGGTTTACTTCTTTTAGATCCACCCCGCCACAGGTTACTACTTCTCCATTTTTCATTTTACCGTTAATATGGAGTTTAAAATATTCCAAAGTGTCCAGAAGTTTTTGATGAGATGTCCTGCCAAGCCCGGATCCGCGGATATCAGGGTCTTTACCCAATGTTTTTAAAATATATTTGGTTAATGATTTTGGAACATAAGGTTTTAGTTGGTTGCATACTTCCATCTGACTTTTTTCAAGAAAATATTGTGGCATATATTTGAAATCAGCGAATTTGAATATGATTTCGAAAGGGAACTCTTTTCTTACAAAAATTGAGGATATTGTGTAAATTACGGGACCGCTTACTCCGTGGTGTGTAAATAACAAGTCTCCATAGACTTTTGTTTTTCCAACTTTAACTTCTACATTTGGAACCCTAACTCCGGATAGCTGTGACAAGTCTTCTTTTGTTGTTAGTCCGACAAGTGCTTGTGTAGGTTTTATTATGTTTATGCCAAGATTTTCTAACATCTTGTATCCGCTATGTCCGCCTGTTGCGATAACTATATAGTCAAATGTGTATACTCTTTTATCGGTTAATATGTCCCATGTATCAGGATTTTCCGATTGTTCCATAGGTGGGATTATGTTTAGGACTTCTTCATTTTTAAAAGTACATTTTTTGTAAATTGAGCTTAATAATTTACTTCGTACTTCTTTGGACGAATTTGATATCGGAAAAATTCTGTTATCTTCTTGCGTATAAGTTTTTACTCCGATTTTTTCAAAAAACTCTATGGTATCAGCGGTTCCGAATTTTGAAAACACAGAGTATAAAAATTTTTCACCGCGCGGATAGTTTTTTGCAAGTTCTTTAAAATCATACTCGGCGTGTGCTAAATTACAGCGCCCTCCACCTGTTGGTAAAATCGTTCTCAGAAATTTACCTTTATCAAACAGGGTTACATTTAATCCTGCATCTGTTAAATATTTTGCACAACAACATCCCGCAGGTCCTGCGCCAATTATTGCTATTGTGTATTTACTCCTATCACAAATCGACTCTTGTGCCATATAAAAATACCATTTCGGGGTTTTCTAAGTCTGAATGCATTTCAATTATATTTTTATGCAAAATCGGGTGAATGTATTCTGAATTTAATTCCATCATCGGTACAAGCGTAAAGGCTCTTAAATGAACGAATTTGTGCGGAATTGTCAGATTATCTTCATTTACTATATCTTTGTTGTAAAACAATATATCTATATCAATTGTTCGATCTTCGTAATTTGAGGTTTCTTTTTTTTCTCTACCTAATTGTTTTTCAATTCTCTGGCATGTTTCAAGAAGATCTTTTGGTGTGTAAGATGTTTTTATCTCTATTACGGCATTTACAAACCAGGTATTTGTGTTTATATTCCAAGGTTCTGTTTCGTAAAACGCAGAAGATCGAACTATGGTTATCCGTTCATCAGCACCAAGTAAACTTGCAGCTTGTTGAACGTAACCTATTCTGTCACCTTTATTAGAACCTAAGCTTAAATAAACTATTGCCATAATCTGATTTTATAAATTTTTGTGTATTATGTCAACATGTCCGCTCGTTTGTTGTATAATTTTTTATTATGATGACTTATACTATTATTTTAATTTTATTGATTTTGGTTGTAATTTCACTATTTAGTGAATTATTTTTGTACGGATTAGTTTCAACGATTTTATTTATAATACTTTTACCGTTTTATTATTTGATTCGTGTATTTAACAGAAAATTTTTGTACGGTTGGAAAGAAAAACTCGGATTTTTTCAGTCACCAAATCTGGGTGATAAGGTTATAATGTATCACGGAGTTTCTGTAGGTGAAGTTATTGCGTTAGAAAACCTTATTAAAAAAACAAAAGAAGAATTTCCTGATTATAAAATCGTTGTAACAACAGGAACCAAAACAGGACAAGAAATTGCACAGAAAAAGTTTTCAAATGTTGCTGATTTTATTACGTATTTCCCGTTTGATATTCCTTTTTGTGTAGATATGTTCTTGAAAAAAGTTAATCCGACTGTCGTTTTGATTGCAGAAACCGAGTTGTGGCCTGTTTTTTCTTTTTTCTGTAAATCAAAAGGAATTTATTTATATACAATAAACGGTAGAATGTCTGATTCTACTTATAAGTTATACAAATTACTGTCACACTTTTTTAAAATGGTTTTATCAAGATATACAAAAATTCTTACTCAAAGTGAAATTGACAGAAATAAACTTGTTTCTATCGGAGCTCCTGTTGATAGAACTTTTGTTATGAAAAACTTGAAATTTGATGTTAAACCGTCATTTGATAAAGTTGAAATAGGACAGAACGATCACAGAGTAATTATTGCAGGCAGTACTCATAAGGGCGAAGATGAAATTATTCTTGAAGTATTTAAAAATAAACTTCAAAAATTTGATGATATTAAACTTCTTCTTGTGCCTCGCCACCTTACAAGGATTGAACAGATTATACCTATAATTGAAAAATTAGGACTGTCTTACGGTTTTCGTTCAAAAGGTAATACTTTTAATGATTACGATGTAATTATTCTTGATACAATGGGTGAACTTTCTAAAATGTATTCAATTTGTGATTTCGCGTTTATTGGCGGAAGTTTTAATAAAACAGGCGGGCACAACCCGTTAGAAGCAACTGTTTACTCAAAACCGACAATTACAGGTCCGTCTATTCATAACTTTAGAGATATTTATTGGCTTTTGTCCCAGTCTAATGCAGGTAAAATAGTTAAAAACCCTGCTCAATTGGATGAATATATTGAAAAACTTTTATCAGATAAAGAATTTTATGCACAAGCCTGCAAGGATTGCGAAACGATTTTCCAAGATCAGCAAGGCGCATTAGATGTAGTAATTAAAGAATTAAAAGAATTGCTGTAAATCAAGAGTATACTTAAAGAAGGCGGCTTAGTTTTAACTAAGCCGCCTTCTTAATTGTAACAAAAAGTTAACAAAGTGGGAAAAAGATTAAAGAGAATAGCAGGAATATCCGTAAGAAGAGATATAAGGAAAGGCAAAACGAAAGGGAATACCGCA
>CAJUAL010000008.1 GCA_910584405.1 uncultured Vampirovibrio sp. | reverse complement strand
GACTAGCACTTGTAACCTTAGTAGTTCCATTATACCAACCATCAAACTTATATCCTGTCTTTCTATTAGCCGTTACAGTAGCATTCTTACCATGTTCTACAGTTTGACCAGCAGGACTTACAATTCCCTTAGTTGTATCATCAGATACGGCATTTACAACATAGCTCTTAATTTGATATTTGGCAACAAGAGTTCTATTAGCAGACATTGTAACAGAAACTTGAAGACTAGAAGAAATCAAATTAGAACCTTCATACCAACCAATAAAATTGTAACCTGTAGGAGCAGCTTTCGCAGTAATTGTTTGCGAAGTATCACGATAATAAGTCCTAGTACTAACTCCAGCACTTGATGTAGAACCAATAGAACATTCTCCAATATTCGTTATTGTAGTTCCAGAGCTATTAAGAGTAATAGAAGAAACTTTTAAAGTAAACTTATCTTGCTCAGTTTGAGTACAATTTACAGTTTTAGTAATACCACTGACAGTAACAGTAACAATAGTAGTTCTGCTAGCGCCAGGATTTTTACTTGCAGTTAAACCAACAGTTTTATTACCCGTGCCACTCTTAGAAGCAGGAGTAAGCCAAGAAG
Source organism: uncultured Vampirovibrio sp. (assembly GCA_910584405.1). Lineage (GTDB taxonomy): Bacteria > Cyanobacteriota > Vampirovibrionia > Gastranaerophilales > Gastranaerophilaceae > Zag111. The sequence goes on along the minus strand of CAJUAL010000008.1, from coordinate 93,719 downwards.
CAATAGCCATCTTAGTATCCTCCCCTAATTATGAAACCGTCCATTCGACGTTAGAAGTAACATTAACTGTCTGAGTTCCACCAACAGCTTCAAACTCAAGAGAAGTCTTATCTAAATTTAAATAAGGATCTCGAGTAAATTTAGCAATATAAGTCTTAGTTGCATCAACAGTAACACTAAAGTTTACATCATCTGAAACCTTAACTCCATCTTTCCACCAACCACCAAAACTATAACCTTCTGCCGCTGTAGCATGAATCGTTGCAGTAGTACCATCAACAAATTCTTCAGAATCAGTAGCTAAATTCTTAGCACTTCCGATTCCTACACCCCCTTGCGTAGTATCATTAGTATCAGTTCTAACAATTAGTGTAAACTTATCAGGTTCAGGAATAAGATCACAGTTTATAGTAACCTTAATATTCTTTTCAACAACAAAGCTATACTCATTTTGACTATTTAATGGAACTTTAATTCCATCAACAAGAACATCTCCAAGAGTATAACCAGCACTTACATTAACTTTAATTTTACAAGTCTCACCATCAGCATAAGTTCCAGCTCCATCCATTGTAGCACTTCCGTTAGGAATAGCTTCATATGTAACTTGGAATTCATCAGGGGCATCAACTTCAAATTGAGCAGTTATAGTTTTATTGCTATCAACTGTAATCTCTCTTGTAACAGAAGTGGGAGCACCAGCATCAGTCCATTTCAAGAAATGATAGCCATTATCAGCTAATGCTTCAATTGTGACTTTCGTTCCATCAACAATATCTGTGAATGTATGAGAACCACTATAATATTCGCTCCAAGAGTTATTTAATCTAGCTCTACACTTTCCACCTGTTCCAGCAACAACTGTGAGCGTTCTCATTACTATCGCTTCAAATGAAGCAATGTGTATCGCATTTACACCCGATTTAGCTGTGAAGTTTACAGGATTGCTTGATGTTTTCTCACTACCTGTAGTCCACTCTTTAAACGTATAATTATCTTTAACTTGTGCTTCAATAGAGTAAATTGAACCAACATTAACATTAAAGGATTGTTCAGAACTAGACCAATTAGACCAAGAACCATCTCCTATACGATAGCGAGCTTCATTCGTGCCATCAGTTTGTACTGTAACAGTAATTTCTTCCGGTGGGATTTCAGCAAACGTACATGATAAACTTAAATCATCATGAACTGATTGTGAATATGGATTATCAGTAGATTCAGAACCGTCAATAGTCCATTTAGAAAAAGCAAATCCATTATCGGGAACAGCTAATACCTCTAATACATCTCCATCAGCAATACTAACAGAATGCGATGTTTTAGCTTCCGAATAAGACCCATTACCAACTTTATATTTACATTTACCATTAGTATTTGCTGTAATAGTAACATTATGATTTGTTATTGGAATTTTAGAGAAGTATCCTTCAATTCTAGTAACTTGATTAATTTCAATAGAACTAGATATTTCAAGAACTTCATCCCCATTAACATCCCATTTATCAAATTGATAACCAGATTCAGGTTGAGCTTCAAAATAAACTAAAGTACCGGCAGCAAATTCTAGTCCATCAATATTTGTACTCCATGAAGACCAAGAGCCATCAGAAGTTTTATAACGAACTTGACCACCTAATCCACAACGTAGACTAAAATTAAACTCAGTAGGAGGAACATAAGCCTCTTTAAAATAAGCAGTATACGTTTTACGATCAAGACCTTCTTCTACAATAATGTTATTCTCATTGTTTGGAAGAGTAGCACCTGTAGGAGAAATCCAATTTTCAAACTCATATCCGCTATCAGCTTTACCTTCAATAGTAACAATTGTTTTCTCAGCAGCAGTTACTTCATGTTGAGAAGCCCAACTAGACCAAAGACCTTGTATATCTTTGTATCTAACTAAACCATTTGCATTAGCTATAACACTAAACGTGAAATATCTAATGGCTTCAACAAAAGTAACTGTAACAGTAACATCTTGATTAACTACAACACTCCATGTACCATCACCATTATCTGTAATATTACCATCAGATGCAGAAACAGTTCCAACTTTCCAACCTTGAGCAGGAGAAGGAACTATTGTTACAATCTGACCAACTTGATAAACTCCAGCTCCACTAGCTGTACCTTTACCAGATGGAGTAGTATTTACAGTAACTTTATATGTTTGAGGCGTATTAAGTTCAAAATATGCAGTATAAGTTTCATCTGAATCAACAATAAGATCATATTGAAGATTAGTAGAAACTAGAATACCTTTACTGTTTTTCCAATGAACAAAATGATAACCATCAATAGGAGCAGCTGTTATAGAATGTCTTGTACCTTTCGGGAAAGTACCTGCACCAACAACATAACCAGCAGTTGCAGGATAAGCCTCTACATTAATATAGAAGTTATTAATAGGAGAACCTTCTTTTTCAAATACGCCTATCAAATCCATATCTTTTTTAATATTGAAAGTCCAATCAGAACTAATAGACATAATCTCATTAGAATGGTACTCTTTCCAACCCATAAAGTGATAACCGGGAGCAGGTTTAGCATAAAGTTTAACTTGACTACCAGCTTCAAATTGAAACCTAAATCCATCAGGACTTTCATCAGGCATAATATGAGAACCAGTACAACCCACAATACCACCTTCTTCCGGAGAAGGAGTTAGACTAACTCTATAATAATTACGTTCGATATGACCTGTCTGCAAGAAATCTTGAAGATCCTTAATATAAGTCCAAGCTCTAATATATGTATCTTGACAATCACAAGTATTATTTCTAACACCACGACTAGGATGCACATAATTAGCTTTAAGACCTATGCAAACTAAAGTATCATCTGTGAGAGATTCACTACCAACAATTAATTCTCTATCAATTGCGATAATATTACCATCTGTAGTCAGATTAATCTCACATCCTTTTTCATCATACATATAGTAACAACCATCAGTACGATGATAAAAGAAACGAACGTTATGCTCACGCTTAGGAAATGTACCCGGAGGAAGAACTTGTTTTAACTTGACAATTTTAATATTACATTCCATAGCATTAAGTTTAAACGAAAATAACTACGTAGAACCGTTAAGCTCCACGTAGTTTACAATAGCAACTTAATCAGTTGCAGTATTTAATGCAATGGCATTATCTCCACTGCCTTTAGCTAAAACCTTAATGGCTTCTAATTTAGCAACAACTGCATCAATAACAGCTTCAGTACCAACAACAATTTGGAACTTACGTGGACTATTATTATCAGCAGCTATTTCAGGGAATTGATTAAATTCAGCAGTAGATATAACAAGATATGCAACCTTATCAAGACCTACTTTAGGATCAGCAATACCCCATGCTTCTTGCCACTCTTCATTCGGATTCCAACCCATATTAATCAGAGAATAACGTAAGTCTTCATCACTAAGAGCAACATCAGCTAAGAAACCAGACAACTTAGTATGTTCAATAGTAATAGTTCCATTAGCCTTTTGATCAGCTAACAAACCAAATACATTAACTGTAAGTTTCGTAGGTTGTTTAGCAACAACTGTAACATTAACACCTTTGGTATCTTTAGTAACTGTAATATCAAACAACTCTTTGTTATAAGCTGTAAGACTCATTGCTTTCTTAATCTTCTCAACAAGACGATCAAGAGTATCAGTTGCATAAATACGAACAGGTATCTGTACAATCTGAGGATTAGGGTTAACAGTTAAACCGTGACGATACGGTTCAGAAGAAACAATTTCAATGGCACCACAGAACTCAGCATCTGCATTATATACAATTCCATCAGCGGGCTTCAAAGCGGGATTCGTAATACCTTTAAGAACAACAGTTTCCTTTTGATCAGCTTCAGTATATTTACGAACATTATAAGTGAAATTAAAAGGGTTAATATCAACACCTCTTTGATTCACATACCCGCCACTCTTAGTAGGAATTGCAGACATAATTACAAAAGGCTCAGGTCTAGTTCCAGTAGTTTGGAGTTGAGTACCATAAGCAGTACAAATGCCGAGTTGACCATTAGATAACTTAGTATCGACAGTAATATTATCGACAAATGTTTTTCCGTAACTAACAATTCTCATAGTAACGTATTATTTTAAAGAATTACTTTCATTTATAGCAACTTGATAACCGGGATCTTTAAGGATACCAAGAAGTTTTTGTGTTGCAAGATCAATAATCTCAGTTTTAAATGGAAGTTCAGAAACTTCATCTGTTACAATATTAAACCTAGTAGGTTGACGAAGATATGCAATAGCAACATCAGTAATAATGAATTTATCATCCATATCTACGAGTAATCTATTGTTCTCGATTACACATATTGGATGTAGATGCCTATTAGCTCGATTATGATACGTTTGTAACATATCCATGCGTTGTACATCCGAAACTAAATCCATGCCTGCAAATCGGCTCTCTCGTACCTTAGTTATCGTTCCATTAGCAGTTATAACTTCATATCGCCCTGTATAACGCTCGTTGTTGAATTGGTCTAACTTAATCTCATATTTGTCACCAACTACTATTAGCGTTGGCGTATCGAAGTAAAATATAAGCGATTCGGGGTAATATGAGCCTCTGTAATGTTCGTAGGTCACATTATAACCTTTTCTAAGTAATACGGAAAGCATATAGTTGATATACTCAAATAGACCATCTTTACGATAGATTTTAGCGGGATAATGAAAAGTAATATTATCAGCTCCAATTTGAATATTGAAATCTTCTATATAGCCTGGAATAGTTTTAAATAACTCACTAATATTTACTACATATATCCTAGTAGTAACAGATTCAATATCTCTATAACGTTTAAACTTATCGAATATAACACTTGCTGTATAAGAAACGCCATGTAGATAATTCGTAGGTAAATAAGCAAATCCTCTGTTACTCTCATTTGAAAGAAGGTAAAGAGGACTTCTATATATATCTTTTAAAACCTGTAAATCATCGTAATAGCGTCCGCTTTCTTCAAAGGCTTTAATCTTTTGCGTAAGCAGTACGTCAATAGCTTCATTAAGAGCAATATCAATATACTGCGGACGAATGGATTCTTGCCTATTAGCATTAATCTGCTGAATCTTTTCATTTACAGCGATATGTGCTTCTTTACAACTACTATACATACTGACAGCTTTTTATTAATTTAGAACCGAGGCTTTATAAGCAGTGAAAAGTTGAGCTTTATATTCAACATTCTCAGGAGCAGCTAAATAAGCCATAACACCTTCAACTGAAGAACCAAGAACGACTTCCGGACGCACAGTGTCAAAATAATTATCACCATCTTTAGTGATAACTTGTGCAGCTAATAGCTTATAGACCTGTGCCATTGCTTCTACATTCTTATTATCAAACAGAGAAATAAACGCATCTGCATTTGTTTGTGAAAGTTCAGCTACCGCCGTTTGCAAATCTCCATGTTCCATCTTGATAATCGAAAGAGTATCAGCAGGAGCATTACAAATAAGCATATTGCGAATACGCTTGTAAGAAGCCTCATCACCTGTGAACAACTGAGCCAACTTAGTAGCAGTATTAACAACAGTTTTGGTTTTAGCATCTTTCATACGTTTAACATCTTCAATACTATGCAAATAAAAACGAATATTAGTTGATTTCTCAACATCTTCCGGTTTATTAGCAACAGTAGAAGTTAGAAGAGCTAAACGCCAAATGATATAGTCTTGAGGTTTAATCGGAGTCATATACATATATAAATTCTCTTCATGAACCGCAATACCATCACCAAACAGCATAGCATCAAAAATAGCTTTCTCTAATTTATTAGGAACAATATCCGTATTAATGCTATTTTTTTTAGCCCATTCAAAGATAGCATCACGCTTAATAGGATCATTAAGTGAAAACTCCCAACCTGTTTCCAATTCATAACCCTGAGCAGGAACTTCTACGGTAGAGTTCTTTAAATGCTTAAGAACGAGATCTTGAAAATTAACATTACGACTATCAGAAGAAGCTCCAATGATAGTAGGAAGAATAGAAGCCATCTCAGCAGTTTTACTAGATAAAGTAAGAACAGCTTTGATACTAGGACCGAAGATTGTATTAAAAGCACCAATACTTTTCTGATTCACTACTTGAAACATAGTAGGATTCAGCTTTAAAGCTAAGGTTATTTTGCGTGAGTATATCATATAGTTTATACTTTAATCAGTTTATACTTTACAATAATCGTAATGTACGCTTATTCAAAAATCATTTCAGCCCAGAAAGAAGTAGTACCATTAAGCATATTAATACCTTGAGAAGACATAACTTCATAGGTAGCAATATCCTCACGTGTACTTAACATCTTATTGTAAGCACCCCATTCTTTAGGAAGAGGAGTAATACCTTGGTAAACACCATATAAGTATTCACGACCTTCTTCACAAACAAGTTGGATATTAGGTTCACCTGAAGTATTATCAACAGAGTGATCCAAAAATACCATAGTATATGAAGTAACAGGAAAACCTCCATACATACGACCATTCTTACGATCCATCTCAGCACGAGAACCGCTATCGAACAAGTCAACAACTTTAACTGAAACGGTAGCTCCAGAGTAATGCTTATATTGATTAAAGTAAGCACCATAACTCAAAATACCACCACGACTTTGAATTTCCTCTGCACCAAGTTTATCGAAGTAACCATTACCAATAGCTTCATTCTTGATACATTGTTGGAACATCTTAGAACCACCTTTACCGGTATAAAGAACAATATTCTTATTACTCAAATCAATATCATTACGAACCTCAAAGATACGAGAAAGAATCATATCAATAAGTTCAATAGTCATGAATGAGTACTCGAAATAGTTTCCGAATGCAATAAGAATATCACGAACTCCAGCACCACGAGGAATAGGTTTATTTGAATGTTTTTCTTGGTTATGAATAACACCATTAATATCACGATTATAAGAAGAGAACCACAAGTCTTCCTCTAACAAACGTCTGCGCATAAACTCGAATTGACGCATTTCATAAGGCATCCAAAGAGTACCTTTAGAACCATCATCATAATCAAGTTCAAACTCAGTAACGATATTAGCGATATTACCGGTAATAATCTTAGAGAAACGATGGAAACCAAATTGGTTAGTCATTTCACTCCAAGATTCAGCAGTACTACGAGAACCAGTTGATAATTCACCAGCAATCGTAGGAGCACCCATACCCCAATATTTACCTCTTTCAAAATTGCTAAGATCAATAAACTCATCTGGATTACCACCAAGTATGATCATTTCATAGATATAACCACCACTTGCAGTTTGCTCACCATCCGTCTGCATACGTACAAGATGTTTTCCATCAGGAGTAATAGCAGAGTATTGATAAGGAATCCAATTATCTTGGAACTCAGCTTTAAAAGACATAAACCCTTTACCGGGTGTTTGAGTAGGCGTAATTAAACGCACAATCGGGGAAGTAACAGTTGGTTTCCCCATAATCTTCCATTTATACTGAGTATCACCAGCATTAATAGGTTTCTTACGAGAGATATTCCCTTGACCTTCTGTAAGAGAAAGAAGAGGGAATTGATTACTGTTCCTACCCCAAAGATAAGTAAGAGATTTATTTAAATCGACAGCACCAAGAACATTAAAGTTCAATAGCATATCGGCATCACTATAAACCTCTTTGGAATACTGTTTTTTTCCAATTTCTCTAAGCATAGTTATGATAATTATTTATTAGAATCAACAATACCACCGGGAACAACAGGACGTCTATTAGGATTAACTTTAGCCGCTCCACCTTGGGTAGATACCTTAACTTTAGGTTTACCACCAGAAGTAATGTTCAAACGACGAACATTCTCTTGTCGTATAGATGCAGCAGCAAGTTGACTAATATCAGCACCAAGTAAATTCCGCAGTGCTACCATAGCGAACGTTTCATTATCAGCAAGCATATCAAAAACATCTTTTTGAGCTTGCGTATAAAGAGAATCTCCAATTTCAACAACAGGAGCAGTAAGGTATTTTACAAGATCTTTACGAGTAAGAATTTGTTCCTTACCATTTACAGTTCTCTTAACACCAGCTGTCGGAATAACAAGACCTCCAATAGTACCTTTATTAACAATCTTATCATAAAGCGAATCAGGAACATTAAGTACCTTAGCTTTACCATGATCATCATAGGTAATACCATAAGCTTTATCTAGTTCATCTTGTTCAGCTTTCCATTGCGCTTCTTGACGAGCAGTAGCTTCTTCAATTTCACGTTTCTGATTAGCAGCAAGATAATCAAGACTTTCTTTAGCTGTTTCATTTAAAACTTTATCGGCTTTAGAAAAACGAATAATACGATCAATTTGAGCATCTGATGTACCTTTACGTTTTTCAGCAGAACGAATAATAGCTTCAAGTTGAGCTTCAGATTTATCCTCAATACTCATCGTAGTCCAATCAACATGATTAGCAAAACCTTCGAGTGAACCATAAGTTTGCTTATATAAAGCAGCTTGATGAATATCAGGATTAGCACGAAAGAAATTAGTAATAGCTTCTGATTCAGCTTGATGTCTAGCAATTTCAGCAATATCAGCATCACGTTGAGCAAGACCTTCAACAGTCATTTCATATTGCTTAGGAGTACCATCAGCGTTTACAGGAGTTAAACCAGAAATAGCAGAAATAGCAGAAACATCAATAGTTTCTTCTTGTTGTTCAGCAGCAGCAAACTCATCTAATTGAGCTTTAGTATAAACAATTTGTCCATCTTTAACCGCATTACCTTCTGCATCTAATTCATATTCAACATCACCATCATCAGTTGTAAGAATAATCTTATTAGCATCTCCAGTTTCTTTATTTGCATCTTCATTAGCTTTAGCAGCAACTTCTTCTTCAGCTTTACGTTTAGCTTCTTCTTCCGCAGCTTTGCGAGCTTCTTCTTCAGCTTTAGCTTTATCCTCTGCTTCTTTAGCAGCTTTAGCAGCTTCTTCGGCAGCTATTTCTTCAGCAGTTTTGATGGTAGTACTATCAGTAACACCACCGGGAACAATAGGATTTGGCATAGTGTTTTTTCTTTTATAAATTAAGTTATAACAATGACAAATGTAGTAATAATAAATGTATTCAAAACATCAATAGAAATATAATCTTCAAAAGCGTCATCACCGGACGTTACAGAACCTCCAATTATCTCAATTAATTTCCATTGATTTTAGGCTCAAATGCAGCCATTAGAGAACATCAATTTTTATCTGATATTGCAATTCATTTCTCTAAAAATCGTGGCTCACGTTAAGGCTTTCGTGGCTTATTCGCATTGATTCGATTCATGCGCTTTTGCTCTTCAAACTTGGCACGCTCTAGATTAACTCTATCAATATCTAAGTTTAACTTAGTCATTTTAAGATAAGCATCAAGAGAATTAGCATTACTCTCATCTTCACTAATATAACCATTACCATCTTTATCTACTTGAAGTTTTGCGTCATTAACAATAATCTGAGTAAGATTACTATCAGCTGCAATAGCTTCTTTAGAGTCACGATCTAATTGAGCTTGTTCAGCATCAAATTTGCGTTGAGCTTCAGAATTAGCAGAACGCATTTGTTCAATCTCTGCATCCCACTTCTTTTGAATCTCTTCACGTTCAAGTTCAAACTTACGTTGAGCATCAGCAGCTTCTTTAATATATTTGCGTAAAGAAGCAACGTTATGATTACAAACAGCTTCAGCAGCTACATCAAAATTACCATTCTGTGCAGCACTAAAAGCAATTTCTTCAAGTTTACGAACTTGTTCATTGAGTTCAGCAGAATTACCAACAAAGATACCAAAATTAGAATTAACAAAATCAGTTCCATTAACTCTAACTTGAATAACTTCGTTAGTATTAGGATCAATATAAGAACCTTCAAAGTCATCAATCCATGCAATCTTGGCAGCATCAAGATTAGCTTCCATATCACGAGAACGAAATGAATCAAATATCTTTAGTGACCATACAGATCCCATCAGAGCTTGATTAAGTCCCATCTCAGTAACAGCTTTACCTGCTCTAGCTTGAATATCTCCTGCACGTTGATCATTCATATTAGCTAATTCATACGCTTCTTGCTTAATAGATTGCTTAATTTGATTAAGAACAGTTAAGTAATTAATCATAGTAGTATTAGCAATCTCTTTAATAGCTTGAAGTGAAGGTTGTTGCTTAGCTATTTCGCTGTCATCAAAAACTAGAGTACCATCTCGATTAGCTGCATCAAGACGCTCTTCCATAGTCATATCATTAGTATCAGCTAAGAAACTTTCAGGAATCAATAGCCATGAACGGAACTTCATAATAGTACGTTCTTCTACTAATGTATAAAGACGATAAAGAGCAAGATAAGGTAATAAACGATAAGGAATAGGTTTAGGATTATTAAGAAGCATAAGACGACTTAAACCATTATAAGGTAACTTACAATGATTAAGATTATTAACTTCTTCACGTTGAACTACACATGGTTGAGCTTTAGTATATACTCCCCAATCTTTATCACCAAAACGATATGCTTCCCAACATTGAAGAACATATGTATATTCAATATCAATATCACCTATAGTAGGATCTAAAACATAATCCTCATCTACCACTTTTTGTTCAATTTCACCATAAGCATTAGTATAACTAAGAATACCACGTTTCATAGGAATCTTAAATACACAATGATGAGCTTTGAGAACCCCGATAGAGGGCAAGGAGTGGTAGGGAGCGGAACTCTGTGTATCAATAGTAGGATTAAAAGCAATCTCTCTAGAACGAAGCATCAAAGGAGTAACAGCATATTCACCAGTACTCTCATAATTATGAATTATATCCTTAATATAAGCAATATCTTTTTTAGAAAGAATCTCTTGATATTCACCAATAATATCATTGATGTTTACCTCAAACTCTCTCATACCATAATCATCATCTTCAACAAAAAGATTACCACTATCAATACGATAATACTCAAGAGGAGAAATAATTTCAAAGATAACATCATTATATCTTACATCACGATAAGAATATACGCTTTCAGTACAGAACCAATAATAGAATGCTTGAATATATTTCTCGTTAGCTTTTATGAGAGAATTAAGTAGATCAAGAGTTCTCTGACCTTTAAGAGCTTCCTCATCAATCCAATCTTTAGCAGCTTCTTTCATAAAATCCTCAGTTGATGGAAGTTCTTTAGAAGGTTCACCTGTTTGAACTCCATTAGCATTCATGATGTTTATAAATTGCTGACGAAGAAGAGAATCAAGTGCAACTCTAAGATCTTTATTACGCTTAGTTACAATATCAATATCAGCATTATAAACTTGATAATTATTATAGGTGTTAATGAACTCTCCTATATATTTCTCTTTAATAGGAGTAATAAAATCAACATCTCTAATCTTACCTGGCAAATCTTCTTTTCTACCATTAACAGAATTATAAGTCGCCATGACATACTTATAAGTAGATTCATCTACAATACCGTTAGCGGCATCAAGAAATGCTTTGATTTCTGCTTTATCATTATTTGAATGAGCAGTAGCAATAACCCAATCGCACATAGCTTTAGTCCATTTCGGAGTACGTTTAGTAGCTTCCGAAACAAACACATCAGGTTTTTCTAAAGAATTAGGAATCTTAGAAGCATTCATTTAACGACGATTTAAACGATTTGCAATACGTCTGCTATTATCTTCTTTATTACCTTCAACAAGACGCTTAGTATTTAAAGAGTCTGCAAGAAAGACATACATAGCAACAATAGCAGCACTAATATGGTCAAAGTTACCTTCAGCAGTAAATCTTTGACATTCAAGTAACAGACGAACACTACCAATAAACTTTAGTCTACGAATAGGATTCCCCTCATCTGTATAACTTAAAGGTTCATAAATAAACTCCTTTAGCATACGAAGACCATTATACTTTTTATCACCATCACCAATCACAATACCATAATCGTTATTGTTAGGATTAGTCAATTTACGAGTATTGGCATTAGTTGGATCAAGCATTAAGTAACGTCTAAGTTTATATTTAATGAAGTTAGAAACAGTCTCACCAGTACCAGCTTCCGGACAACATTCAGCATTATACATAAGACACATACCCATAGTGACTATATCATTTTGCTCCATTGTGTCCAAACGTCCTATATATTCACATATAAGCAGTTTTTGATTTGGATATGGGGTAATAGTATTACTACGCATCCACACTTGTGCAGAATAAAGAGAATGTTTATCTGTTACGTCTTTTTGAGCCTTATCTACCTTATACGCATCCACACTAACAAAATATAAATCTTTAGGCACTTCACCATTTACTAAGAACGGACGATAGTACATTCTAACGCAACCGTGAGTATCATCACGAGAACCATGCGGAACTTGATTAACAAACTCATGGAATCTACCTTTACCAAATATATCACGTTTAATACATTCAGCTTTTGGTATAAATTCAGCTTTATTAGAATTACCTAAATCATTAACAACAATCCAACCGTCTTGAAAGAATCTAGTAGCATTATCATTAATTAAATCTGAAACGTGTAGATTAAGTTCAGGAGAAGCGAACATATTCTCTGTTGTATTAATGAACGCTTCGGCAGGAGTATTAGCACGTTGGGCTTTATAGATTATATGAGTTTCACTATCATTATTATGAAAATGATTCTCTTTATCTTGTTTATCCCAAGCATAAGCCGTGAATATAATTGAATTACCACGTTCAATATAAGGTTCACAATCCCATACTTGTGGAAAGAAGAAACCACATACTTCATGACGTTTATTAATATCCCAAACGTTTTCCATGCAAAGCATCTTATTCATTTTGGGATTATAAAAGGCTTTACTAAATGCAGCCCAGTTAGCACCTTTAGTACCACCCGTACCATAAACACGAATAGTACCAACAGATATAGCACCAGATTCTGTATTAGATAAAGTAACGTCAAGAGCTTTTTGGAGATTAGGAAACTTACCCGCTTCTTCAAAGTCAATCTCAATAGCTTTCTTACCTACAGCAGCGGATTCATTTTTACCACAAGCAACGCTATAAAGATTAGACATCCAACCAAAATTTTTAAGACCTTTAGTAGATACACGATAACCTAGAAGTATATCATCAATAGCCTCAGAAATATAACCACGACGCCAAAATGTATGTTCTTCAAAATGGTCAAGACATTTCTTAGCCATAAATGTAGTAGCACCTTTATCTGTAAGATAAGCTAATTGGTCAGCAGCAAGAGTCACTGTAACATTTGGAAATAAATTAATTGTATTTGCAGCTTGACTACCACGTTTATATGAGAAACCTTTACGACGAGCTTTAGCCTTAGTAAGATGAAATTTATTATTAGCAATAAACTCATCTATTTTGAAATTCCAATAATCACCATCCCAATAACGAGGAAAACCCATAACAGTTTCAACGTGTTCAGCACCTTCTCTTTTAAGCTTTTCTCTTTCTCTAGCGTTAGGTGTACGTTCAATTCTACCATAATTAAGATAAGTATAATGAGCCCCTGTAATACGCATAGGCTTAAGCAAAAGATCTCGCTCTTCATCAGTAGTATCTTTATCGAAAAACTTAGGAATATCTTTATAATAAAGTTTAGCTTTTATAATAACACCTTTTTTACGTCTAGATGTTTCTCTTTGCCAAAATGATTCATAAGCAGGAGTACTAGGATCATAATCACAGTAAGTACCATATTCGTCAAATGTATTAGCAGATCTAGAAAGTCTTTCTATATTGATAACAATAAAGTTAATATTCATAAGAATACCTCCAGAATTACCAAGAAGAAAATCATTATCTGGATCATATAAAGGCTTATTAGTAATATAACTAATACCCTCTGATGCTTTAGGATATTTACTTTTATCTTCACAAAGATAATCTATAAAAGGAATATCCCCACGTTTATATCCCCATTTATTCTCAGGAGCAGCATTGATACCATCACAACTATTTTTCCAATAAGCATAAATAAACATGAAGTTATCAATAGCATCTTGAGAAAATTCATATTTACTATTCATGGCTTAATCAATTATATCTATACTATTACCAACACCATTATCTATTTGATTATTTACATCCATAGATGCGGCAAGCTCTTTACCTCCACGTACAATAGTTTTTCTAAGTTTAGACTTAATGTAATTATCTTCAGCCTCTTTAAGTTCTGCAATAAGTTTAGGAAGATCTTTGCCCATCTTAGTAATCTCACGCATATAATTAAGCATACCTCCGATTTCATCTTTAGTAAAAGAATCTTTCTTTAGGTCATTACGAAGATTTTGATTCATAACAGCCATTAAATCTTTACCAGCTTGAAGAGCATTAACAGTTTCAAAAAACATCTGACCAACATAATTAATGTTATGCTCTATAAGCCAATTGATAGCATCAACCATATCTTTAGTAGGTCTAAAGTCAGAATTAAGTTGAGCAACTTCAATAGCATAATCAAAAGCCTTTTGATCTTTTAAACCATTACGATGTATATATCCATCTTCATCAGCATAACAATCAATAAACTTAAATATCTTATACATTAGCTCTCTATCATTATGCCAATCATTATATATAGTAGCAAGAACAGGAACTTTAAGAATCTGTTCAACATTAAGAATAAGTTTAGAACCTTCAACTAACCATACGTGTAATGCCATAACCAATAGTTTTATCTGTTTTATTACGAGCAACAAAAAAGCCCGTACCAACTTAATGATACGGGCAAATATAAGAATTACTTCTTAAATACAAAATACAATAATAACAAAATAAAATCTTTATAGTAACTATTACTTTACCATATATTATTAGTAACCAAATTAATAGTTTCAGTTCCCACAATTGATACAATAATATATTCCTCTTTATCATCAGCACTACGATAAACATCACAGTTAACACTTAATGCTTTATTACCGGAACTTTCATCTAGAGTAACAGTTACAAATGATTTTTCATATATCAAGAATATTAATCGAATATGAAAAAGAATTTTATTTGTACAAATGTAAATCAAATTCAAACGCTCTATTGTTCTTAGTAGTTTTTAAACCCATAGGTATAGGAGAATTTTGATGTTGAATAACTTGCAAAGCAAATTGATGTAAAGCTAGATAATCAGCTGCACTATTTAAAACATACTCTTTACAATCCTCAGAACGTTGAATAGTTCTTACAATAGGTACTGTATCATAACCAATAATCTGAACACCATCACCGGAATTAGCGGTATTAACTCCCCTCCAAAGTACTAATTTATGTTCTTCAAGAGTATAAGAATACGTAATCAAAGCTAAATCTCCCGGAGTACCTTTCTGTTTATTCATAAATAAAGCACCAGACAAACACCAATATTCCATAGTAGGATCTATAAATCCAATATTTAAATTGAAATCTGCACATGTAATACTAACAGAGTTACTTGGATAAGCCATAGCATTTGCTAAATTATAAACTAGAGGACCTCTATCATTAGCAAAATATAAACAACTAAATCCAGTAATAACATTAGTTTTAGTTAATAAAGAATCATAGAGACCTATTCTAATCTTTTGCATAGAAGCAAACTCATTAGCAACAGAAGTATCTCCATCTACAGATTGTACTCCAATAAAAAACTTACTTGTATCTAATAAATCTTCTTTAGCTACATCATTTACTAAAGCAATATTATTAGCTTGTAACAATATAGTTCTAGTTCCACTATCTATACCACTATCCGTACCATCACTAATACAAGTACATTCAATAAGATTGTTACCCAACGCAATAACAAAAGTTTTATTTTCATACGAACCACCAACTTGTTTAACAGCTACAGTTTTTTTGATACCCCCCCCAGATACAGTTAAAATAGTAAATCTTCCCTTTCCACTATTTTGTCCACAAACAACATCAAAAGAACCATTATTAGATCCAGAGTTATTTGCAACTTCAACAAAATCTTTATTCATATCTTTAGTTTTACTTATTTATCAATAAAAGTTTCAAATTGTTTCATAAACAAAGCAATTTGAGTAGCATAAGCATCCACTACATATTCAATATCATTAGCATAATCTTCATTAGCTTGAACAAATAAACAATGAACATACTCATGCCAAAAAGTTTGATTTTTAATAGAATCAGGAACAACAACACCTCTATCAGATTCTATAACATAGATTCTACCAAGAACATGATCTGAAAGACCATATTGAATACCTTGAGTAGATTGATAAGATACTTCTTTCATATTATGAACAATATATCTTACATTACCTACATTAATTCTATCAGGATAAGGAGTATTATATTCCCATTCAAAAGTACTATCATCAAACCAATTCATAAAAAGCCAACTTAAATGAGCATAAGTTATATCATCTAAATGAGCCTGTTTACCATTAGGAAATTCTTTATTAAGATTAAGTTCATTAGCTACAATAATAAAAAATGCTCTAATAGTTTCTCTAAGCATAGCAGTTGAATCTAATGAATCATTAATTCTAACATTACGTTCATCAAAATCAATTTCAATACGATCAACATTAGCTCTAGCGAAAGTATAGTCAAAAGGTCCAATCTTTAAAACCACACCATCTACTCTTTCATTTAATTCAGTAGAATCAAAAGGATTACTAAAAACAGTTTTCATACCAAAATTAATAATACAATGAATATAACATTTAAACCAATAGAACAACTACCAATCTTAGACCAATTAGCAGAACGACGCATATACTTCTTAAGATCTTTAATCATATCTTTATTACTCTTTTCAAGATCAGCAATAGACTGCTTATAAACGTTCGCTTGGTTTGTAAGAGTATAAAGAGTATGCTTTAAATTATTAATAAGAGTATCTTGTCCAACAACAATATTCTTTAAAGATTTACACATAGCTGCATCATATTCTCCTTGTTTAAGAAGAATTGCAATCTTTCTATTATCTTCAAGAGTATATGTAATAACAGTATCTTTACAAACTTTCAATTCTCTGCCGTATATATCTAGTGATACTATCATCAGAAACAATATAAACATCAGAAAAATTTTCAATATCTTTTTCATACTTTATAATAGTTTTATTAGTATTAGCTTTAAGGCTATCTATAATACGTTCTTGCTTTATAACATATTCTTCCAAAGCAGATATGACCCTATTAAAAGAATCCAGAGTATGATAAGGAATATTATTTGTATATATTCTTTCTTCTTCATTACATTGGATTACATTAGTAACTATTAGCAATAAAAAAAGGAGTGCTATTAACACTCCTCGAAAATTGACTTTCATAATCAATCGAAATCAGATATATTAATCAAAGTATAAGTAAATGAATTCCCATACATAGTAGCAGCTTTCTTAACAAGAGGAATAAACTTATCCTCATAATCACGAACTGATTCAAATACTTGACAACCTGCTGAATAAAGACCAATAGTACTAACTATTTTCCATTTAGAAGCACGATGTATATTAATACCACACATTTCAAAAGTAGGTTCACCGGAAATCTCAATATTACCATCTTTTCTAGTAATACGGAAAATAGGTAAAGGTTTAACTTGAACTAAAGCATTATAATCACCTTTATGTTTACCTAACTTAAATGCACCTTGAAATTGTCCTTCATCAAGAATAGCACAACCTTTAGAATTAATAGGTTTAATTAAATTCATATCTGAAGGATCAGTGGTAATAGAATACCAATCATAAACCCATTTACCATTAAGATTAGGATGAGCTTCATTAGCTTTATAAAAAACTAGAAGAAGATCATTAAAATGTTTGGTATCACTAATATCACATCTAATACCCCAAATATTAAGATTATAGTTACCTTTATCAAAAATAGTATAACCATAAGTCTTAGCAATTTTACGAAGAACATCAATATTCGTTTTAGCGATAATGTCATCATAAGTAATCAAAGCATTTATAAGTTCACTCATTGCCACTTGATATTATAATTAAACAAATTTGTATTAACTTTACGTTCTTTATTTAATTGAGCAAGTCTGTAATCACAAATGGCTTTAACTTCTGCTTTAAGATATTTAATATCAACAAAAGTAATAACTTCTTCATGAGGCATATCATCAGGAATCATAGGATTCTCTACAGTTCTGATATGACAAAGCATATTACCAAGACACTTAAATCCCCATTGTTCAATCAAATAATCATACATACTTAATTGAAGAGAATAATGAATACCAGTTGAATCTTGAAGGTGATTAATAGGAAACAACATAGTTTCATTAGTGATAATATACTTATCTAAGTCAATAGTACCATCTGCTTTTTTTGCCCAATAACCACCTTCAAATCGAATAGGTGCTTTATTAGTTTTCCAATCAAGAATAAAGAACTCATCATCTTTAACAAATAAAATATCAACAAGACCTGAAATTAAATATTCTGGATGATAAACACCAATCTCTGCATAAATCTCAAATCCCATAGACACCATCTCACTTATAAAAGAGTATATTTGAGGATACCTATCGACAATACCTACAACTCTAAAATAATCGAGATCAAGTCTACCATAACTATGAGTTCTTATAATATCATCAATCGTATAAATACGACCATTAATAAAACCATTTGCATTCAAATAGTAGTTATTACATCTTTTAACGCATTGTTCTAGGAAATTATGTTTTTCAGTTCCCTTAGCACAAGCCTTTTCAGTTTCAATTTTCCATTCAGCAAGAATCTGTTTAACAGTCTTACCTCTATATCGAATATATTTAGCGTAATTACGATGAGTGGGAGGAACAGGACGACTACCAATATTAGCACAAGCTTCAGCAATAGCTTTCCAATTCTTTTGTTCTACAAACTTACCAATAATTGTAGTCGTAGATATATACTCTCTATCAAGAGCATCTGTATATTTATGCTTTTCCTCGTCGAAGAATATCGGCAAGTCTCTGGGTATAATCTGCGTCATAAGCTGCTTTATCAGTAAGTTTAAGAAATCTTTTAGCACGAAGACGTTCATAGAATTTTCTATGACGTTCTTTCATATATTCATGACCAAGTGAAGTCATCTTATTAAAATCAAAACCGCACTCAGCATAAATTTGATAAGTTTCAGGATGAATCCAATGACGACCAAAAGAAGGCACATCTATATCTCTATCTACACGTTGCATTGCAGTAAGAATTGACATCCACTGACTATCAGCAATATCATTAAGAAAACGTTCAAAGTCTTCACGATTACGAACAAACGTAAGAAAATCTCTACACCAAATTTGTTCATCGGTATAACGTTCGATATAATTCTTACCACCTTTAACTTTATAATAGAATCTTGTAGGAGTCTTTCTTTTACTATCTACAATACCAACAATCTTTTCATATAACTTTGTAACTTGTAGAGGATATAAACGCGCACCTTTAGCCATAATAAAATAAACTTAATAAATCACACCACCAATTTGATTTAAATTGATAAGATTACATTCCCAAAACTCAACCTTACCATCTTCCCCAATAATCATTTTAGAACGACTATCAAGAACTGGACGTCCATCAACAACTTTAATATTTCCTTCACCGCCAAGAACGTCAACAAGTTTATTTTCAAGATTAGTAATCTTAGAACTTAAAGCAACACCTTTAGCTCCATAAGACATATCAAGAATAACTTCACGACCTAAAGCGTCAATGCTTGAATCAAAAGGAAGAGCAATAAGATAAATAGCTTTAGGAACCTCTCTATCTACTTTCACAACATCGGTAACTTCAAGAGGTGACATTTTATATTTCATTGCAACAATAGCTCTACCACTAGATACTTGAATATTACAAAGAGAATGTTTAACATCACAAAGCTCATTAAGTTC
Source organism: uncultured Vampirovibrio sp. (assembly GCA_910584405.1). GTDB lineage: Bacteria > Cyanobacteriota > Vampirovibrionia > Gastranaerophilales > Gastranaerophilaceae > Zag111. The sequence continues at coordinate 73,804 of CAJUAL010000008.1, read as the reverse complement.
ATGCGTACCTGCAATAATACGAGCAATTTTAAATTGAATTGAATACATAGTTTAAATATTTACTTTATTAGATAATTCAGTTTAAGATTTATAACTTGAACATATTCATAAGCATATCCGTTTACATATAGGGTAGTAGTATAAACAACTTGTGAATTACTAGGCGTAACTATAACCATAACTATAACTATAATTGTAATCCTAACTTTAAATTTAAAAGAACCTCGTTAATCAGAAGTGGTTTTGGTTGCACGAAGTGTTACAAGAATGATCTTAACAGAGAGGGCTTCTTCATAACGAGGTTCATACATGGCAAAAATTTATCTAAACTATTCACCAATAAATACTTTCGTAAAAGCGGGATCACCCGTAATAGCAGCGATGTCTTCAGTTACAGCTTTACTTAGTAACCCCGCTTGAATATGAACAAAACTCGGATGAGCAAATGTATGAAATAATTTGATAATATAAGCGGTTGTTTGAATATATTTTTCTGAAACTAATATTTTTCTGTTTTAGCAATAGTATTCATTAGAAATACCATTTGAAATACCGTCTTCACCTTGCCGCCATCCTATGCACTCGTCACGAGATTCTGCAAAAACAATGCACACAATCAGCAAGAGTATCTTCAACATCTCTTTGTTTATACGTGCGTACACGTACGTACGCTATGCGGAGCTTTGCGATATATACAAGAATTAATAAAGAAATAAATAAGAATAATAAAAGGAACATCTTCACTTACTCAATTTCTCGGAGCGTAATATGTATTTAAATATATTCAAATAAACCTCATAATAACCTCTCTTACACTCCTACTCACTTCCCTCTAATATACCCCCTATAGTCCCCCTTTCTTTCTCCCTTCTCTCTTCCTCTCTTTCTCCCCTTCTTCTCTCCTTTTCTAGTAACATCAGAGTTACTTAAAGTAACATTATATATATTTGTATCTTTATTATCTCTTTCTTTAGTAAGTACATTACACTTAGAGTTCCTCTAAGCATATATAGTAATAATAAGAATAACATTAAGTAAACTTAGAGTATATATAATAGTTCCGGCTCGACCGTCTGCAAGATTCATCGAAATATCAATAATATCTTTAGTAATATTAATAAAATAATTATTAACATCTGCAATAATAGCGTTAATATGCGGAACTTTGTAGATTCCCGTATGAGGAACTATGTGGAGCTTTGCAGACCCCGGTAGGGAAGAAGGACTGGTAGCGCGCGGAGCATCTGTGGCAGCAATAGTTTTAATTATAGCATTAGAAGTATTAGTAAGATATTTTGAAGTATCATTAGTAGTATTTATAATATTCGTAGAGGATTGCATAATATCTTTATCATTAGAATTAACACTAGCATCAACAAAATTCCTCTCGTGACCACAGCTATCTCTCTACAGGGGATTACAAAGCTCTACAGAGTTATTATGAGTTCCATAAGTAATATGTGTATTCTTTGCAGCAGATGTTATTTTAGTATTAATAGAAGATTTGATTTGAGTTTACTTTAAGTTTACTTATAATATATGCAATAATATAAGCAATAGTATATTTAATATTATTTAGAGTAACATTAGAGTTAGTAGTATCATCTTTATAGTTCACTTTAGATTTTTGGTAGTTTATAAAGTGAAATGTTATATTGGTACTGCTAATGATTCGGATGATTATTCTAATTATACTAGAGTTAATTCTAATTATACTCTATATAATCAAAGTATTTCTATTATAGTAATGACAGCAAAATTTATTAGAGTTACAAAGAACAATTCTTAAGAGTTTACTTATAGATTTACTAGAGGCTTTATTAGAAGCTTTATTTAAGTCTTTTCTAAGACTCTTAATGTTTTGGTTATAAATGGTTTTGATATTTATTATCTTATTGTTATTTCTATTTGAATTGCTATTTATTTTTATATAGGTATTTTTGCTTCTTTTATTCATGTATAAATTTCGGTATGAGAGTGCCTGATGTGGATGTTATTCTTATTGGTTCTTTTATTGCAGTTATTATTGAGTTTGCTTATATTATAGGTTTTAAGAATATGGGTTTTATTTCTATTGAGTCTTCTATTGCTATTATGGATGGGTTTGTTTATAGTAGGAATTTGGTGTGAGTGCTTGAGTTAGGGGACCTCCTTATACGACAGCACACCCTTCTAATGCTTGGGGGAATAGCCCCGTCTATGATTCATGAGGAATGATTTTCCGAATTTGAACTGCAATTTTCCATAGAGATATTGCAGTTACAATTTCTATTACTCAGCGACAATCACCATTAAAAGTCATGGAATTAATTCAATTAATAATAATTAGAACCTCGCAATGTAAAGGTAATTGCTATTTGTATTATGAATACTTTAATTAATGCACCGGAAATTAAGAAGTTGAATGCAGTTGTATTGAATAGCATTAGTGTTCTTAAAGCTACTGATGATTTTTCAGAGCGTTATCTAATAGATTGTAATGATCTTCAAGGTAATATTGTTGAAAGATTATTCATTGGTAAGAAGCTATTTGATAGAATTGATTCACTTGTTGGTAAAGTAGTTGATATTGTCTACAAAGATTGTATCGCTGGTGTTACTCAGTGGATTGATGAAGATGATATTAATGAAGAAGTTCGGTTTCATACTATAGATCATAAGCAAATTGTTGATATTGTTAAAACTAATGATATTAATTTATTGATTGCTTGTAGTAAAGCTGGTATGAAAGATATGTATAATGATTTAAAAGTGTTGAATCAATGAGAATTACTAGAGTTATTGTGAAGTGCATCATCATATTGGTGGTGCTCTTCTTGTTATCATTAGGTGAATCTATTACTGAATTGATTGCATCTAATATTAATGGAGATTTATTTATTGGTTGCATTTGTGGAGTTATTATTGCAATTATTATTATGTCTATTGTTAAACCTAATAAACTTTGAATTGATAAGAGTAGTCTTAGTGCTACTCTTATTTTTTTAATACTCTACAAACTCCGTCTAATCAACACGACTAACACCCTTATTGTACTTGGCAGGCATGGTGCTTGTCTTAATAATTCTAAAACTTAACATTATGGCAAACAAATTAAAAACTCCGATTAGACATTCAGTTATTGGTGAAATCATTTCTGTTAAAGATATTAACAAAGATGACTATAAAGAAGGTAAATTCAAACATGATTGTAAGATTGTTCGTGTTGATCCTTTGAATGGTAGTCCTCTTGTTGATGTTTATATCACAAATGATCAATATGACAGATATGGTTTAGCTCCGATTGTATTCGAAGGTAATGTAATAAACTTTACTATTGATGAAAATATTGCGGGTGAAACCGGTTATATTGATCCTGATACTGAAGAGTGGACATATCATGAAAAGAGTTTCAACAGTTTCGCTGGAGCTGATAACGTTGGTTCTTTAGGTCTTATTGGTGTATTTGGTAAACTTGGTGTTGGTGCTGATATGGTATCTACATTTATCAAGAGCATCGAAACTGCACGTTCTCAACGCAAAGCTGTTGTTAAACCTAAAGTTACTACCGAAGATGTGGCAACTGAGCAAACTGAAGATGCAGCTTAATTGATTTATAATAGTGCTGAGTATTCTCACTTGGCACTATTTACCCTTTTTATTGTCTAATAAACCGACTAATAAACATGAATATACTTAATGTAATTTATAAAGATACAAGTGTTAATATTAATCATTCTACTATTAACATTTATGATGATTATATTCAAATCTTTTTCACTAGAACTCAAGATAACGATTGTAAATTCTTTTGTCAATGGCTTGATGCTAATATAATTGATTATGAAAAGAAAGAAAGAGATTCTTATACAATTATTAAAGTTTATACTAATATATTCAATTTAGATATTGCTATTAAATCTCCTATTAAATCTTCAGAAGTATATAATAACTTCTATGAGGCTATTTGTAAATATAAGCTGAATATCGCTGATACTGAAGCTAGTATTGCTAAATATGAAGAATATGCTGCTGATAAGGTTAATAAAATTAGTAATATTAGTTTACGAAAACATTCGGATGAATATCATAAATCTTCCGATAATACTCTACTAAAAATACTTGAATCTATACGTTGTAAATATCTAGAAATCGTTGCTTTAACTAAAGAATATCTCGATGTTTCACGTGGAACATTACTTGTTGTTGATGAACTTAAAGTTGCTTATCACGTGTCAGAATTATTCAGTAAAGATGATTATAGAAAGCTAATCTATATTCAAGAATATTTAAATAACAAATCGAAATTGTCTAAACAAGAAGAGCAGTATTTGGAGATGTTATGGAATTTAAATGACTATGAATATCCAGAAGTAGTTAAAGAAGTAGAAGTAATAAAACAAAAAAAATTCAATAAGTATTACGATAAAGCATTGAAGTTTGTAGAAAAGGATGAGAATTTGAAAGAGAATATAGAAAAGAAGTTAAATAAGATATATCAATAGTGTTGCATAAAATTCACAATAGTGTGGTAAGGAATACAACATTAGTATAGCAGATGGGGTGATTAGTGTTGAAAGGAATACTACATTAGTGTTGAAAATAGTTGACAGAATTGTGGCAGCATCTCCAAAACCATCTTCAAAACCATCTTCAAAATGACCTTCAGAAAGCGCAATGCGACAGCAAAGTTTCTCAAATTAAAATTAAAATTTATAAAGCCGATCACAATAAACAACAAAAAGTATAGAATTAACATCTAAATTTGCATAAATAAAAGATTCGAATTATTATTAGAATTACTTTAAGTTCTTCAAATTAGAATCAAAGTTTAGCAAACCGAATATATATATCTATAAAAAGTTTAAAAAAAACCATAGAAAAGATGTAATTGATATAATAGAGTAAGCATTTGCATTATTAGTATTAATTCCGCAAAATTCCGCATAATAACTTTAATTGTTTCAAATCTAGAATATCCAATATTAAATAGAATTGAATTAGCATCTAAATTTGCAATAATAAAAGCCTTAAATTAGCATTAGAATTAATTCTAATATATCTTGAATCAATGCAAAATTCAGTGAATCTATTAACGACATATCTATACCAATTATAATATTGAGTATAGAGTGTGAAGTATAGAGAATACTTAGAGTATTTACAATTTCATTAGAAATTCCGCAAAATATCATAGTATCATTTATGTAAATTCAAATATCATTACCATTAACCTCAAAACAAGCATCAAATGAGAAATTAATATAATTAGAAACAAAGAATATACCTCTAATACTATTCGAGTTCAAACTCATAATTATTTAGGTCTTCATAACACACTATATACGAATAAGAATAGATATTAGAGGTATTAATAGTATACGTACTATCTTTACGTATTTAGATTCATATAATATTTTAAAATTTAAGTGACATGAATTAGCATTAGTTATCATAGAATTTCTAATGCTACTATTTTTAATTGTAAATTTAGCATCTATGATAGTATATATTAAAGACAGAGTATTAGAAGAAGTTATATTTAAAACTAACGAAGTATCTGTAGTATATGGAAATGAATTAATATTTAAAAGACAGAAAGCATCTAAGATATTAGCAGATGCTTTAAACAATTCGATATTATTCTTAGTACATAGAAAAGCATCACATTTCATATCATATACAGCAGAAATAGATCATTCTATTGTAACATTAACTAAAAACTTAATTGCAGTAGTATTTGATTTAGATAATGCTGAGTATGATAAGAAATACTTAAAATATATGTATAGCTGTAATAAATTCATCAATGAGATCAAGAACACTTCGAATAGTAATCTATGATAGAGAAAGAGAATGGTTAGTTCCAAAAACTACATTCATATCATGGGTAAATGGACAATTAGTGATTCAATCAGCAACATCAAAAACAAGAGCTGAAATACAAGAATTTTTACGTGAAAATAATATACGTGTAGTAGAACTTGTAGATTCAAAAGAATTAATAATTGAACCATTAGAACTTGAAGAACTATCAATATCTGAAGCAAATATATCAACATCAGATTTATTAAATAGTATTCATGATGAAGAATTTTAACTTAAAGATTATCATTTATGACTTTAAGAATAACTGTAGAATGTACAACGTATAACATAACAATAAATATCATATGCTCACAAGATGTAGAAATATCACAATCAGACACAGATATTACAATTCTAGTAAGATCAATGAAAGTAAGAGAGAAGATAATATCTTTTTTCAAATTTACACGTATAGCAGTAAAAGAGAGTCTTATATTGCATAAACTTATAATACCAAAAGAACCAAAGAAAGTATTTGTAAAATTAATATGAGTTTAGATGAGCTTTGCAATCCCCGGTAGGAGGATAGGACTGGTCAAGAGCGGAATCTAGCGCATACATTAGTTTCACTATTAGAAATAGCATTATTACATTCATGAGAAAGACATCCGTAACCCAAAAAGAAATTAAACGTCATATTAGATGTAGAGCTGCATTAGAAAAGATATTTTATATTATATCTTTCTTTGTAGCACCATTTGTATTTTATATTGCTGCAAGATATAAGTATCTATTCAATGATGTAGATGATGAAGATTTGCAGTTGTATTTAGATGCAGAACGAAGATATGCTATTGTAACTATAATCTGGTTACTATCAATAATAGCAATACTCTTATTAATTGTAGTTGTAAAGATTTGATCGCCATATATTGAGAATTAAGCCTTTTTCTATCGGGGATGAACTCTAATTCATCTCCGATAATTCAAGGTCCATATGAGCCAATGCAAACGTTTTAAATGGCATTTGCTAGGCGTACTCTAGTATAGGTTGAATTAAGTAAATGAAAAGTAAACGCAAAATTCAATGTCAGTAGTTGTAAGTGCAATAGAAAAATATAGCATAGATTCAGCAAGATGTGTATGTTCATCTGATGTATTCTCTATAATAGAGAATGAAGACGTAATAATAATAGTTTTTAATAGTTCAACAGCAATGCAAACAGCAATTGAAACTGTATATAAAGCTAATATTACACCTAGATTAATAATGAATTATAATGTATAATTTAAGAAAGAAAATGTAGTAGCAATATTAGTTTAAGTTATGACTAAAGATTCATTATGTTGTAAAGTATATCTCTCACGTATAGAAGAAACAAATGAGATATTTCAAATAGAAATAAGATGTAGTAATGAATTACATTATATATTAATGGCTTCATTATTAAATGTATTGAAGATACCACATACAACACATTTTCCTACATTCTCTTATTTCTTAAATCCATCAGTACCAATATTAAAACAATTAGACGTATGGAATACTCAAAAGAGTTCTTAAAAGAGTTTAAAGTTAATACAGAACAAATGTATATTGTTGTACCTGTAGATGGAAAACTACATGAAGTGCCATTAAGCAGAAAAAATACAAACAAAAAATATTTTGCAATGGTTCGAGCAGAAGAATCACCTATAAGAGAATTTCAATGTTCTGCAATAGAATGTGATTTTAAACATTTAAATGAGTGTATAGGTTGTCGTTGTTTGCCGGGAGGACGCAAAGACAATAAAGCAGTAGTATTTAAAATAGAATATATATATCAAAAATCATGATTCATTTTATTTTAATTTTATTCGGATTAGGAATATTAGTTGCAGTAGGAGCAATAATATGGCATATATTAGTAATATTCATAGATAATCTACATAATACCGATAATTTAGTATTTATAATGATGAGTTTTACAATAGCTGTATTACTTATATTATTTATGGCAGTATTCGCATTTATATTTGAGTCTTTATGTATAGCATTCGGAGCAATACAAGATATAGCTACAATGTTATTCGCATAAACATAACTGATTGAATGTTAGGTTAAATCAAATTTAATACTTATCTTTGTACCCTCAATATTGTTAGTATTACTAACGTAGTTATTAATCATTTTGAAAATCATTCTTATATTATGGTGAAAAAAGAAAATCTAAAGAAATTTGTTATTCAACAAAGTGATATTGATAAAGCTCTCAAATATCACTTTGCTAAAGCTGTTAGTCATAGTAATCCTACAAGTAAGGATCATTCTGACTTAGCTAATCATCTTAATCGTGAGGAATTTTACAGTTATGTTATTGAAACTGTAAAACGTAGAGTACGTCCTTATGATGGATTTAGAAAGATTCTTGAACCTGTTATAGACAGCCTGTTTTGTGATAAACCTTCTATTTCTATTAAAATGGTAGATGTTGAAGGTGGTATTACTTATAGAACTGCAAACTGTAATGGTCTTAAATAAATGAGTGGTGAATGTAATAATTGCGAAACTAGGCAACGTTTGGGTAGAGATCCCCGTTGTCTAGTTTGTATTTACTTCAATGCTGCAATATTTAATACTGGTATTCCAAATACTACAGTTGAGCATCAAGAAACTAAAGTAGAAAAAGCTATTAATGACGCTAAAGAACTCAAACGTAAACTTAAAATTAATAATAAACCTACTAAAGTTAAAGATGTTAAGAAGGTAATTGATTCTATTAATTATAGTAAGTCTTTTACTCAAATCTGTAAAGATAAATCTAAACATTGGAAAGAACTCGGATTAGATATTGAAGAAGTGTTTGCAATTAAAGAGGATACTATAAATGATATTGATAATGCTGAAGAAGTTAAAGATTGGTATTATTTTATATTCCCTAGTATAAATAAACTTAGAGGTAAATATGTTCGCATTTATGGAACTAAAATATCAACGAGAAGTACTATTGAGAGAAAGTGTCCTGATTTAGATTATATACAATATGATTCTAAAGAGTGGATAACTCCTGCAAAATATACTAATCATAAACCTTGTGATTGTTATACAGAATGGATGCTATAGATACTCTTAAACATATTCAACAGATGGTTCTTGCCGATAGAACTAAACAAGGTTGTAAAACTACTATTTGTCCTAAATGTTTTAAGCATACATATACTGTATCTCCAGATAATAAAGTTAAAGTTTGTGTTGATTGCGGTTATTATGAATTAACTAAGAATGGAAAAACTGAGATATTTGAAGGAGAAGGTGTATTTGCTTTAAATCATAAAGATAATGGTGGTATATTTCCCATTGAAAAAGGAAATTTTGAAGCTTGTCTTAAAGATATACTTATGGTTATCTCTGAAAAACTTCATACAAATCTTGATAATGTTGATGATTGTGTTTTGCATTCTATTAAAAATGGAAAGGTTGTTACTATTGATTTTAAAGGTATGTTATAAATTCTACAAAGCTCCGCACGCGACCAGCCCTTGTCCCCTATTGGGGGTTGCTGAGTTCCATAATGTGTAGCTTGTAATACTAAAATTAATACTATGATAGATATTGATTTTAATATTGGTGATAGAGTTATTACTTCTAGAGGAATCTATGGTACTGTAATTTCTATTGATAGAAATACAAATACATCTCAAGTAAATATTGGTAATAAAACTGTCACACTGTATAATAATCAATTATGGTCTATTAAAAATAGAATTTCTGTTGTTTGTTATTATACAGATGGTTATGAAAATTATAATAAGCTAATTACTTTACCTAAACAATTTAAATTATATGACTTTACTAAGCCGTTAGATAATGAATTGTTAGATTATTGTAAAAAGGCTATTACTAAAAGTATTAAAGGTATTTTTACTATTACTAAAATTGAAATTTAAATATATGAAAGCAAATCTTACTTATTCTATTATTTCTGCTGAATTAAAGCAAGGAATGTATTTATTAGTCAATGATCATCTTGGTTACATTAGTAGAATGAATGCTGAAAAAGCTATTATTTCATTCTATTATGAAGATGGTAAAGTTATTAAACTTGGTAAACAAGAAATGACTTGTGAAGATGCTATATCTACTTATAGTACATCTGTAATTAAATTGATTGCTATTGTTGATGGTAATCCTGTTTCTATAAATCATCAAAATTATAAGAAAATATTCTCACCTATGCTTACATTTGAAAAAGGCGCAGATGAATCTTATATTTCTCAATTCATTAAAACTAAAGAATGGGCTAATCCTATTTATGGTGATATTTCTCCTGTTTATTCTATGTTGAAAGTTGGAGATGTTGTAAATATTATAAGTTTACCTATCGTTGATGCTTATAGTCTTTATGATCCTATGAAACGTCTTGTTAGAGTTAAATCTAAAAAAGGTAATTCTAAATATATCGTTGTTCGTATGGATAATGAATGTGAAGATGATTTTGAAATTACAGTAAATCGTACTGATGTTGTTTTAGGAGATAAAGATAAATATGATTTATTCAATATGAATTTTGATGCGTTAAAAAATCTAGTTGCAAGTGGTGAAGCTAAAACTGTTGAAGCTAAAGGTAGAACTCAAAAGGAATCTAATCCTAATGGTAATGCTTTTTATCGTATTCATAAGAGTAAATGGCATGCTACTTATGATAGACTTCCAGGAAATGATTATTATCAATGGCTTGCTGTTCGTGATGCTAATGATTCAGAAAATGAAGCAAGACTTGTTGTTCCTATATCTATTCCATTAACTAATATTCCTAAACATCAATTTAGTGGATATGATAATGAATATTGGATTCCGGGTACTATTCGTGAAATGGATAAAGCTAAAGCTGATGGTAAGAATTTTGTTCCATTTAGAGAAGGTCTTCCTATTTTTGGTAAACTTACTGAAACTGTTATTGATGGTAAAACGTTTACTTATTTCCTTCTTGATAATGTTAAACAAGAATCTATTAATCATTACATCTACAAGCATCGGGACATTACCGAGGAACGCCGGAGTGAATTAACCATTAACAAGCTCCCTATGCTTTAATATAACGTCATAGAAACATTTTTATATTAAAGTGGACTACTAGGTTCACTTTAATATAAAGTGTCTATATAAGCCTAAAATGAACTAAAATGAGGATAGTTAAAATCGAGAAACGTGTATATGAATATCCTGAACTTCAAGTTCATGCTAAAGATGTAGTTAGAAATTATGTTCTTAGTGTTGTACATGATTCAGATACTTTTTCCAAAGCTATTAAAGAATCTATTGAATCTTTAGGTTTTAAAGATGTTGAACTTCATTATAGTCTTGGAAATTGTCAAGGTGATGGTTTATGTTTTACAGGTTCTATTAATTGGATTGATTTTAATAGAATTGCTGAAATTCGCAATAAAATTGATCAATTAAATGCTGAATTTGTTATTTCTTGTAATGATTGTCTAGATAATATTAAATTTACTAGATTAAGCCATATGTATTGCCATAGTCGTACTGTTTCAGTTGATATAGATAATACAAATTGGATGGATGTTCAAGATTATATTGTTCTTAAAGATATTATTCTTAATTGGTATAATTCTCTTTGTAATCGTTATGAAAAAGAAGGTTATAAATGGTTTGAAGAGATTAATGAACAAGACGTTATTGATTATTGTGATTCTAATGACTTAGAGTTCTTTGATGATGGAACAATCTTTGTTGAATCTGCTTAAACCTTATGAAGATATTAGTATTGCTTTTCAAAGGTATCTTCTCCAAGTCACTAACGGTCATGGTAATTTTGTTGAATTTGCTACTACCTTATCTTGGAGAATGCAATTGGGAATGGTATTGGAGTTCCTTGATGTTGTTTATAATATCACAGTGTCTATATTTCCCAACGGAGGTGCAGTTATTAAAGTTATCAACGATAGACAATATATTGCTGATTATTTTATTACTTCCGACCCTCAACATCCGCTTGTTCGTTATTATAATACCATTGATATTGCTTTTAAATATATTTTAAAACCATTTTAATTATGCAAAAAGTAGAAATTAAACTTATTGGTTCTGAAATTAGTGGTGATATTTATATTACTAAGAAAGGTACATATCTTTGTGATGTAAGTTTTGATCATGATAATCCTTATTTTTATACTATGACACGTAATGATTTTGACGGAGAACCAAATATTCCTGTTAGAGATGACATTGATTTTGTAATTGTTGATAAGTTTAGTGATGAATGAATTTAATAAAGCAGCTTTACTTAATAGTGCTAAACGAATTAAGGTTTCATATTTTAAAGAACAGCAAGAAGATGCTATTAATGCTATTTGGCAATGGTGGCAATCTTCAAGTATAACTTTTACTCTTAGTGGTTATGCTGGTACAGGTAAAACTTTTATTATGCGTCATCTTGTACGTTATCTTATTACAGAAAAAGTTTGTGTTACTGCACCTACACATAAAGCTCTTCGAGTATTAGAAAATAGTTCTGGTCGTAAAGGTATAACTATTCAATCTCTTTGTGGTCTTAGACCTGATGTTGATATTGAAGATTATAATATTGAAAATCCATCTTTTAAGGTTATAGGTGAACAGAAAATGCGTAGTTATAAACTCGTTATTGTAGATGAATGTTCTATGGTTAATCCAGGTCTGTTTAATCTGCTTATAAAGACGGCTATTCAGTGTCGATGTAAACTCTTGTTTTTGGGTTAAATGCAAAGTTATTGCCCTTACCTCTCTAATTGCTGGAATAACTTGAAGGTAATATCGCTACAACGCAGTATGAAAATACAATCGTGAATGCTTAAAAAGATATTATTATAAGTCAATCAGCAGCGAAGCCTACTCTTACAGTTGTGATAACTCTAAAATAGGTGTGTTCAACGACTATTGCGAAAGCAAGTACAATCAATATTGATTGGAAACGGGAGGATATATTTCAAATTCCTTATTGAATATTTGCAAATTCCTTATTTTATAGTTATGTTTGTGATTATTAATTTAAAACTTTATATGTTATGGATTTTTCAAATGTTCTTACAAATGATCTTTTTAATAGTATTAAAGATCAATCTTCTAAATCAAAAATTATTGAATTTAATATTAAGGATAAATATCCTGATGTAGATCTCAATAAGTATTATATTTATGCTCATATTTATAAAGATTCTAATATTCCATTTTATATAGGAAAAGGAAATTTATATAGATGTACTTCTTTAGCTAGTAGAACATCTGATTGGATGAATATATTTAATTCTAAAGATATAGATGTTATTTTACTAGAATATAATATTGATAATGAAGATGATGCTTTGATTAAAGAAATTGAATATATTGCTAAATATAAAAGAATTTCTGATGGAGGTAGTTTAATTAATATTACTGAAGGTGGTGAAAGTATTACAACTGAATTTGGTAGAAATAATCTTAGTAGAAATAGTAAAGGCTCTAATAATTATTTTTACGGTAAGCATTTTGTTGGAGAATCTAATCCTAATTTTGGTAATAAAGGTGAACTTAATCCAAATTCAAAACCTGTTCTTAAATTTGATACTAACGGTAATTTTATAGAACATTATTCAAATCTTAGAGAAGCTGGTGATAAGAATGGAGATTCTGGTGCTATAGGTTTATGTTGTAATCATCAACGTCATGCATATAAAGATTATATTTATCGTTATGAGGATGATTATAATAAAAATGGTTTACAATTAACTATTAATAAACTTAAAGCTAAAAGTGTTATTGGTGTTAATATGAATACTAAAATGTATTATATATCTAAATCTTTAGGAGCTTTTAGAAAAATTGGTATAAACGAGGGTGTTATTGAAAGAGCTATTAAAGGTAAATATGATAAATATAATATGTATTGGTTTTATATTTGTGATGTTGATATAGATAAACTTAAAGATCAAGGATTTGTTGAAGTATATAAGATATAGTCTAGTTCTATTGGTGACAATAGATGTGTTTCGGATGAATTACAGATTCCTTATGTTGTTACTAAAAATAAAGATGAGGAAGATAATTATAATCGTATTAGTCCTACTTTTACTCATACTGATCATCAATTTCGTTTAACACAAATTGTTCGTCAAGAAGCTGGTAATCCTCTTCTTGAATTATTTGGTATTATTCGTTCTGATTTGATTAATAATACTCAAAACTTTTATCAATATATTATTAATCATCGTGAAGAAATTAATGCTACAGGTGAAGGTTTTACTATTTTAAATAAATTTGATTTTCGTACTAAAGTTATTGAAATGTTTAGTTCTGATAATTTTAGTAGAAATCTTAATTATGTTAGACTTATTGCTTTTACTAATAAGTGTATTGATTTTTGGAATACTTTTATTCGTGATGGTGTTCTAAATAATCCTCAAGATATGATAACGAAAGATGATATGTTTACTGCATATCGTACTGTATTTGATGAATACAAATCTCCCATTATTATTAATAGTGAAGATTATGTTGTTCATGATGTTCGGTATTATGTAGCAGATAATGGTCTTGCTTGTTATTGTATTACATTGAGGTCTGCATTTGATGGTAAAGTTACTCCTATGTTTAAGATCATTGATTTTTGGGATTCTAATAACATGGATAACTTTGGTGCTATGCTAAATGCAATTCATTATAAAGCTCTTACCGGTACTGATCGTAGTAGATGGTTTAGATACTTTAGATTTAAAGATATTCATCTTACTATGACCGACTATAGACTTAATGCTGCTAACAAGAATAGACTCGTTGCTAAAGATATTGATTATGGTTATGGTATAACCGCACATAAGAGCCAAGGTTCTACCTTTGAAAATGTTTGTATTGATCTTGATGATATTATTTATTTTCAAACTAAATGGGGTAAACGTATTCGTCGTAATCCTAGTGAAGCTCTTAGACTTCTTTATGTTGCTATGAGTAGAGCCACTAAACACGCTTATTTAAAATTATGAGTAAAAGTATTAGACTTAGTGAAAAACATGGAGTTAATCCAAGTATTACCATTTGTCCTATTTGTGGTAAAGAAACAGGTATTGCTCTATTAGGTAAACTTAAAGGAGATAAAAAAGCTCCTATGAGAATGTTAAGTGATCCTTGTGATGATTGTGTTTCTAAATTAGGTGATGATAAAATTTGCATTCTTGCTGTAAATGAACAAGATTGTTGTGTAAATAATATCATTATTAATAGATCTTCAATCAATATTCCTGTTAAAGGATATATAGCTTTTATGAAAGAAAATGAGTTTAATAATGTATTTAAACATTAAATTATGCTTACTAAAGAAGAACAAATTCAAAATATAGATAAGCTCTTTGTTCTTAAAGAATGCTGGGCTGGATTTTGTGGTATGGGTAGTAATCAACGTATTATTAATAATCGTTGGATGATTCCTATTACTTGGGTAGCTGAACAATGTTCTATGAGTCCTGTTCAAGTTCTCGAAGAACATTTATTTGCTAGTGGTTTAAATGTTGATAGTATTGGTAAAATGGATTTCTTAAGAGAATATGCTAATAAAAAAGGATATGATCTTACGGCAGTTGTTTGTTCAACACTTAGATATGAAGATGGAAGTATAGTTTATGCCGATATAACCGAAGCTAATAGGAAGTAATACGACTGAATATAAATATGTTCATTCAAAAGAAAATGAATTTCTTTGTAAACGTGTTACTTATCAAGAATATAAAATGGATTATGGTATTACTTCTGATGAATATGATGATCTTGATATTGGTTATGAAATTACATGTACATTTGGAGTTTTATTTATTCCTGAAATTATAGCTCTTGATATGTTTGATATTTAAGATTAACGCAAGATGTTGCGCGTTTCCACTTCCTTGTTCCCTACCGGGGTTTTCTAAGTTTTACTAAATATTATTGATATGATTATTACACAAGAAGAATATAATGTGTTAGGTGAAGCTGAATATATGATTGATGATATTCTTGTTTCAGCTACTCCAATTACTTATGGTAATTTCTGTGATGCTAATGAATTTGTATCTAATAGATATTCTCCAAATATGGAAGGATATGATGTTGTATTTTGTTATACACAACATATTTTTATGCCTAGACATTTATTTGAAATTATTTCTAGTAAAAGTGAGTATTAGATGACAAATAGATTTTCTAATATGTTTGATAATGTTTCTGATAATCAACGTGAAGATGAATATTGTGATAAATGTGAGTTATGTATAAGGAACTCTCTAATCCCCAGTAGGGGACAAGGATTGGAAGGGAGCGGAACTATCTTACACTTAGTTATTGCTCCTAGTCCGGCTGATAGAAAGACTAAATACATTCTTAGTGGTCGTACAGGTGCGTTTGTTAGACGTATTCTTGAAGATAAGAAATTACTTGCATTGTCTTATATAACTTCTGTTGTTAAATGTGGAACAGCTCAAACTGTAGATAGTAAAGCTATTACTGAATGTTTCCCTAGACTTCAAAAAGAAATTGCTAGAGTTGAACCTAGTATGTTTATTACTTATGGTAAAGATCCATATTTTATTATTAGTGGAGGTAAGCAATTACCTAAAAATGGTGAAGGTATTGATATACTTCCTAATGGTAAAATTCATATTTACACTATAAGTCTTGAACAAATGCGTAAAATTAATGATTATAGTTATCTTGATCGTGCTTATGATACAGCTATTATAGCTTATCGTAAATTTGTTAATCAATGGGTTATTTTAAAATAAATGGCTACTAATAAATCACCTACTACTAGTTGGATATATGATTTAGAAGTTTATCCTAATATGTTTGAGGCTAGCTTCATTCCTTATGGTGTTCCTCAAGATATTATTGATTTATACATTGCTGCTGATATAGCTAAGAATAAAGAAGACAAACGTCTTATTCTTGAAGCTATGGGTGCTAAGACTTTTATTATTTACAGAGCTTATCATGAGGATAAATTTGAACGTCAGAATATGACGCCTGCTTCATGGGATGATTCTAATAATATTAGTAGTGGTATTGAAGGTCTTTATATGTTTTTTAAATCTCATAAAATTATCATTGGTTATAATAGTTTTAACTATGATATGACTATGCTTGATATATTTATTCATTATGCTCCTACATTTGATTGGAAGACTGGTCTTCGTGAAGATACTTATGGTAGGAAGCAACATATAACTGAATTTCTATTCGAGCATTCTCAGAAAGCTGTTGATAAAGATATGGGTGGTAAAACTTATAGACGTCTTCTTGATTTCTATAAAGGTCGTAGATATTTTCGTCCTTTTACTGATTTTGATATTCAAAAAATTCTTTATCTTGATGCTACCTTTGTTGCACTTAAAGCTGTAATGATTGTACTTAAATGGTATCGTATTCAAGATTTACCTATTCATTGGAGTTATCGTATTAAACGAGAAGAAATAGAACTTGTTACAGATTATAATATTAATGATGTTCTAGGTACTGATGCTCTTGTTAAAAATCAACAGAAAGAACTTGATCTTCGTGCTAAGCTAAGTGAGATGTATGGTATTGATTTACGTAATATGTCACGTAGTTCTATTGGTAAAAATCTTATGACTAAGTTCTATTCTGAATGGTCAGGTATGCCTTCTTATGAGTTTGTTGATCTTAGAACCGAAAGAAGTGCTGTACCTATTAAGAAGATTGTAAAAGATAGTATTACTTTTAAGACTCCTTTTTATAGAGCTATTCTTGATAATATTCAGAGATATAGTATTTTCATTGGTATTGGTGCTGCAAAACAAAGTGAATTGAGAAAAGAAAATATTGGTGATATTACTATTACTACTTGGAAAAAGAGCTTTCAATCTTTAGAATTTCTTTCTCATGATAAAGGTTATACTATGGCAAAAGGAGGTCTTCATAGTAAAGATGATCCTAAAGTCATTTGGGCTGAACCTAATGAGATTCTTGCAGACCCTGATGTAAATTCAATGTATCCTAGCTTTATTGTTGAATATGGTGTTAGTCCTCATCATTTATCTTCTAAAGTATTTTTGGGTATTGTTGAATGGCTTAGAACTACTCGACTTGATGCAAAACATAATGGTCGTAAGCTAGAAGCTGATGCTCTTAAGATTGTGATTAATCGTATTTATGGTGCTTTAAATGATGCTATGGATTATCTTTATGATCCTGAGTGTACTTATACTGTAACGATTAATCTGCAATTATTACTATGTAATCTTATAGAAGCATTTGAACTAAATAAATTTGAAGTTCTTTCTGCTAATACAGATGGTTTACTTATAAGACTGCCTATTGATCGTAAAGGCATATTTGATCATATTTGTAAAGAATGGGAAGAATATAGTAAACTTACTCTTGAAACTGAGAAATTTGAAAAGTATTGTAGAAGTGCTGTTAATGATTACATTGCTGTTGGATATGGTTTCTATGATGCTTTGCAATCTTATAATCGTAGTGGTAGTTGGATAGATAATAAAGGTAATGTTTATACTTCTAAAGCTGCAATTGAAAATAAATTTATTAAATACAAAGGCTATTTTCTTCAAGAACCTGAATATAATAAAGGTTATGAATATCCTGTTGTAAAGAAAGCTCTTAAAGAATATTTCCTTTATGGTGTTGATATAACTGAATTTATTAAAAACTATATTAATACTTCTAAAACTGCTATTTACGATTATTGTTTTAGTCAAAAAGTTGCTAGTAAATATACAACTATTTATAAGATAATTAAAGATGGTAAATCTGTTTGGCTTAAATGTCAAAAACATAATCGTTTTTATATTTGTAAATCTGGTGGTGGTGCTATAACAAAAGCTATTGTTCAAAATTCTGATAATATAGCTTATGGAGAAGATATTAGCGATTGTGTTATAACTGATGAGAAAGCTCTTGTTGCTGGACAGAAAGTAGCTTTGTTTAATGATTATGAATACAAAGATGATTATAATATTCATTTTGGATTTTATATCAATGAAGCTAATAAAATTCTTTATGGTAACGGAAAAACAGGTAAAGGTGAACGTAGAGGTATTAATAACAATAGTAATAATTTGTTTGGTTGGTAAGATATGAAACGTGATAGGGCTTTAGTTTATAAAGCATTTTATACTAATAGATTTACTGCTAATAAAGCTGTAGCTGTTATGTATTTACATGATGCTTTAGATGATTTTTTTGCTAAATATTCTTTTAATAGTAAAGATATTAAAGATTATGATCATAATCAAATGAGTAAACATATTGTTTTTGATCTATGTCGTATTCTTGGTGATGCTGGTTATAGATTATATGAATTATTAACTGATTATATTGATGATTTATATAATCGTAATGAAATTGAAATGTGTGCTAGAGCTATTTCAGAAACTATTAAATTAGCTGATGTTAATTAAGATGTATGAAAGAATATAATATTTCTGAAAAATATAAACGTATTTATCAAGGTATTCTTAAATGGAAACAAGCTGGTTATAAAGGTTTATTTCAATATACAGAACGTATTGATATTCCTCTTGTGATTAGTGAAGTTATTCAACATGTAAATTTACAACAATATGAATCTGATGTTGAAGCTTATGTACATATTGTTGTTTCTAATAATTCTATTAAGGATGCACTTCGTAAATATGTAACTTCATCTTCTATTATAATTGAAGATGTTAATAGTTTTATACAACGTATTACAACTAAATACAAAGGTAAAGAGCTTTTATATTGTGATACATTTATTATGCTTGATTGTACAAATAGTGTTTATCATGATAAAGATACTTATTTCAAGAAAATGAAGAAAGTAGCTGCTGATAGATTTTTATTTGTTACTACTAAAAAGATTCCTGAGAATATATTAAAAGCATTTACTTCTCTTGGTATTCCAATTGTTGATATTATAACTAAAGGTGTTGCTTTGGAAGAAGGTTGGATTTCTCCTTATGTTATATATAATGTTGGAATTGATTTTACTAATGAGGAAAAAGAACTATATAAACAGCTTACTGAGCAAATTAGTTCTATGCTTTCTATATTTAAAGGTAAAGCTAAGATGGTTAATTACGAATTTAAAAAGTTTACTCATCTTAGAATGGATATGGTTGAAGATGATATGGCTTTAATTAAAGCTTGTCATCAAGGTGTTAATTATGTGAATAATCTAACAGATAAAATTGAGCATATTCATAGTGAAACAGTACGTTCTATGGTTGCAGAGATTATGGGTTGGAAAAAAGATCTTGATCTTTCTAATGATTATAATAAGCAAGTAGAAATGTATTGGAATCCTGATAATATTCTTACATGTACTAAAGCATTTACTAATGCTATAGAAAAGCGTTTAGAATTATATAATAATAATCTTAATAAACGAGAAGCTATTGCTGCTATTATTAAGAATATTAAAGGTAAAGGTCTTGTTCTAAGTAAGACTCGTTCTATTACAAATTATGTTGAAACTTTAGATCATTGTATGTGTTGGTATAAAGGTATATCTTCGAGAATATGTTATGATTTTCAAGGTAATCCTTATTTATATGCTAGTGGTGCTAAGAAAGGTGAACCTAAAGTATTTGGTGAAGCTGGTATTCGTAAAGAATGTCTTAAACATTTAGAACATGGTGATGTTTCAATTATTGCTACTGATGAAATTGCTAATTCGGTTTTTGATGTGGATGGGCTTACTACTATTATATGTACCTCTCCATATTGCAAGCCATTTAAGACTATATCAGACGACAAAATCGAACAACCATATATAAATAAGCCTATCTTAATAATATGGCTTTATATGCGAGATTTCACACTTAATTCAGACAATTATAAAACGTCAAAGGAGAAAGAAAAGCTGGTTGATGCACAACGTAGTTTTACTACTGATATTGTGTGGGCAAACAGCATTAAAGATGTTAAATTTTAATTTTTTGCTGATTTAGTTATAGCTATTGTTGCTAATATCAAAATTAATATCTACTTTTATCAATGGAAAATAAAGACAACAAATCAAACGAAATGAGTGAAGAAGTTATTACAAATGATGCTACGAAAGACGGTGCTAATGCAAATGTAGTTAAAGCTGATTCTACTAATGCTATTGCACAAGCAAATAAAGATGTAATTACTCGTAATCTCGCTGTTCTTGGTGAATATAGAACTTTTGCTGAAAGTTTAATTAATACTGATCTTGGTGCGAGATTTAAAGAAAATGTTGTTAAAGATGGAATTGCCACTGAAGTTATTAATATTGATAACATGGTTACTTGTTTATTAACTGGGCAAGAATTAGGTCTTTCTCCGATGACTTCTCTCGCTTATGGTCGTAATCTTAATCTTGATGCAATTCAAAAGGTTGAGTTAGGTAAAACTCTTGGTCTTAGTGTTACTGCTTCTTTAAAGAATATTTTTTGTTTTGAAAGTGGTGGTACTAGACAAGTTTATACAGGTATCAATGTTGTTGAAGGATGTCTTAATAAACATCATATTGATATTGATATTGATGAAGATTTTGTTCCTGTGTATAAATATTTCAATTTACAACTTGATAAACCTATTATTGAATTTAATCCTGATCGTCATATTGATGTAGATGAATATAATGATGATTATGTTAGAGCTGCGATGGCTGAAAAAGGTATGGTTCCTGTTAGTCGTGTTATTGACACTTATCGTACTACTGTTTCACTTATTAGAAAAGGTAAGAAAACTACTATTTCTTATACTCTTCAAGAAGCTATAGATGCAGGTCTTAAATCGGGTAAACATTCTATAACGGGTACTGATGTTAAAGGTAAAGATAATTGGGATAAACATACACGTGCGCTTATGAGAAAAATGGCAATTATGCTTGCTGCACGTATCTGCGCTAATGATATTCTTAATGGTATGTATTGTGATGTTGAACTTAAAGATGTTAAGTCAATTAATGATGATACCATTGATATTCAATACGTAGAAGCAGATGATAACGCTAATTATTAAAAATTAAATACCGTTTGTGGTAATACTATTGCAAACATCTATCTTACATAAACTATTAATAAAGTTAAAGTCATGGAAAAAATGAATTTTGATTTCTTGAAAGCTGGTATCAATGAAGGTCGTTTTGAAACTGTAGCTAAAGCTGCTAAAGTAAGTGATGAAATTCGTCCGGAGCTTGTTGTTAATATCTCTATAAATAAGATGTGTATTAACGGTCTTGCTTCTAAAATGTTGAATATTGAAACAGGTGACTATATGAAAGCTATGGTCTTGACTGCTGATCAATGTGAAAACGATATTAATAAGAAGTTCTTCATCATGGTATCTAAAGTGAAAACTGATGATATGATGACGTTAGCTGCTGTTGGTAAAGCTAAAGGAACTGGACGTAAATTATTCTGCTCTTATGCCGCTTGTTACTCACAATTCTTGCAGAATACAGTAGATGCGCAAGCTATCACCGCTGATAAGTTAGCTGAGCTTGGTTATGCTTACGGAATTGATAAAAAAGATTCTGAGGGTAAACCTTATACTAAGTACACTGCAAATCGTGAAGTTCACTACGAACTTGTTGATACCGGTATTGACTATCCGAACTCTGATGGTTCTATGTTGAGAATCTATGCTTGTGTTAATGCTCAAATTATCGAACGTCCGTATGATCCTTCTGTTGAAGCTGAACAAGCAGCTGATGAGGCAGAAGAGAAGCATGATACTCCGGTAGCTGTTGAGGATGCACCGGTAGCAGAAGCTGAGGTAGCTCAAGAAGCAAAAGCTGAAAATGAAGATATTTAATCTTCTATAAGTAATCCATTGATTTGGAATCTATCTTACAAAAGGAGGAACTAACAGGGTTCCTCTTTTTTTTACTCTTTAAATTATTTGTAAAATGAGTGAAGTAAATAAAAGTCAAGTTGGTGTTATTAATTTTGGTGAAGTTGTTGTTACCCAAGACAAGAAGTTTAAACCTCGTGAAGAGTTCAACAATTTGTGTCAAGCTCATCTCGTGTCTGTAGAGATTAAGGATACTGAAACTCCAAAAGTAGATGAAAATGGAATCGCTTCCACGTATGAATATGCTGGTATTCCAGTTCCTACGATCGTATTCCGTTATAAAGAAGAACCTATTCCTGGTGATGAAGTTGATCGTTTCTATACCGATTCTTTCCGTATAGTTACTACTCGTAAAACTGATGGAACACAAGTAGATGTGAAAACATTTACTTCTATTGTAACTGAAGCTTATCGCAATTGCCGTCATCGTCTCGACGCTTATATCGGTTGTCCTAACTTTGTTGAACCAGGTTTTCCTCAACCCATTGATATGAACGCTGGTATTAATGAACGTATTGCTCAATGGAGAGCTTTCTGTGAGTTCTTTGTTAAAGCATTTAATGCTGGTAAAGATGGTAAGCCTGTATTCTTAGATGGAAAAGGTGAACCTATTGTTGTTTGGATGAAACTTCTTGCTCATTATGGAGATCGTAAATATCTTTGTACTCCGGGCTTTGTTGGTCAAGGTTATATTGAACGTGTTATTAACGGTAAAAAACCTTCTATTGAAATTCTTCCAGGTGAAACTGTTGAACTTTCAAAAGATGCTGACAAAGATGAAAAATCGAATAGTGCTGCTGCTGAAGCTGGAGTTGCTATGAATTACGGTCAAGGTCAAGGTGTAAATGCTGATGCTATTAACGCTTTGAAGAATCGCTATGCTGGTAACGGTGGTGGAGTTGGAAAATATTAAGATGTAACTTATACTTTTGAAGAGGGTGGAGAAATCTACCCTCTTTTTTTGTTTCTATTGGTTTGGTGCTTAGTGTTGCAAACGCTCCGCTCTCGACCACAGTCTTGTTCCCTACTGGGGACTGCAAATGCTACAAAAGATGTAAATATGTGGAGTACAAGTGATAAAGATTATATTTTGAATACACTTGATCAAGTACATATTTATTCTGTCTTTCTTAATATTCCTGAAACAGAGATAAATAATTGTATTTGTTTACGCAATTATAAAATCTCTAATCCTCTTCGTTATGATCCTAATCCTTCTGTTAGTTTTAAATGGTATGGTAATAAGTTAATTTTTCGTGACTTTGCTGATTATCGTTATAGAGGTGATATATTTGAAATTGTTGGTTTAGTTCTTAAAAAGAATTGTACTAATAATAAAGATTTCGTTGATATTTGTTCTCATATTATTGAATATGCTTCTGATGTGCAGAATGATTCACCTTATATTAATCGTGTTTATCAAAGTCAAAATAGAATTATTAATAATGAACTTCGTGTTATTACAACTGTAAATCGTAAAGCATCATTTTATGATTACAAGTATTATAATCAATTTGGTATTACTAATGACTTAGTTGATAGATTTGTTAAAGTAGTTGAATCTTTTAAGATTGATGGTATTAGTAATCCGTATTATTATACTCGTCATGATCCTTGTTATGAATATCAAGTTAATGATGGTTGTATTAAACTTTATTTTCCATTTAGAAATAAGCATACTGCTAATCGTTTTATTACAAATAATAAATGTCCTCTTGAAAATCTTGATAGTTTAGCTAATACTACATATAAGTTAATAGTTAAATCTCAAAAGGATAAAATGCTAATACTACGATTATTGAAAGAACTTAGAATTAACGATGTTGGAGTTTATGTGATTGCTAGTGAAACTGCAAAACTTCCAGATGATATTGTTGATGTTTTACGAAAAACTACTAAATCTCAAATTTATGTCATGCTTGATACGGATAACACAGGTCTTACATCTGCTATCGAATATGAAAAGAATTATGGCTTTACAGCTTTATTTATGACTAAAGGTTATAGTGCTAAAGATCCTACAGATTTAGTTCGTATTACTGATTACAATTTCGTTAAAAAGAAATTTGCTAATATGTATTTAAATGAAATCGTAAATGGTAAAGAAAGAAGAGTTGTGTCCTGATGCACAACGTCTATTATGTGATGGTATTCCTTTGAAACGTTTTGATGATGGTACTAGATATTTTCTTTATCCGATGAATAAAGAAGATTATGCTATAGTTATTAAAGCTATTACTAATTTACGTGAAGTAATGAGTAAGATGTCATATCAAAACTCTCAAATTAAATTAGGTCAATTCATTCATACTTGGGGGTTTAATCCTTTTAAAGAAGGAGCATTTATGGGTGAAACTAAGATTAAATCTGATGATGATTTTAAGATTATTGAAAGTCTTTTTGAAGTAACTCAAGGTAAACTTCATAATAAACAAACACTTACTGGAAGCTATCAATGTTTCTGTCATAAGAACTTTCAAACTATAGCTTATGCTCCCCATAAAACTATACGTGATTCTTGGAATTGTATGCTAATTGCTTATAATAATCCAACTCATGCTATTGTTTTACTTCATAACATTGATGAAGATGGCAAGCGTATATGGGGATGATAAGAGTACTACTCTTTATAAACGTGATGCTCTGGGACGTATCGTGTATTGGCAAATAAGCACTGATGGAATCAACGATAAGGTATCATTTGGCTTATTTGAACGACTTTCAGACGTCGGACAAGTAATTATATCAGCTTCGACAAAAACGTCTTATAATAGCCAAATCAAGCGTAAAATCGACAGAGGTTATAAGACAGCCGAAATGTACGGTATTACTGATGATATGTATGAAAGTGCAAATCAATTTCATGATTTACTCGATAATGTTATTCCTAAATTCGCTACTGATGCAAATAATGTAGATAAACCTATGAAGTGTCAGAAGTGGAAAAGAGGTATATTTGATTATTCTAATGGTGCTATGGCTGATCCAAAAATTAATGGAGTTCGTTGTACAATAAAATATGAAGCTGTTGATAACGGTTTATTTGGTATTAGTCATGAAGTTGTTATTCGTAGTAAAGAAGGTCTTCGTTATAATGTAAAACATATAGAAGATGCTTTTAATAGATATGTATTTTATCGAGAAGATTATAAGAATATTACTTTTGATGGAGAGCTTTATATTAAAGATCAAAAGAATACAACTATAGGTGGTGCTGCTCGTAATCCTAAAAATCCTCTTCATAAACAACTTCAATTTGTTAATTTTGATCTTAGTATTCCTGATATGTCTAATATAGATAGATATTGGTTACGAAGATCTATATTGAATGATGCTAAACTTGAAGCTATACTTCAAAATGATTCTGATTCTATATTTATTCAAAATTCTATTTGTCAACATGGTTGTACAACTAAAGCTAAAATTGTAGCATTATGTTCTATAATTGATGTTGAAAATGATAAAGATGTTGAAAATTATAGAGACGCTTGTATTGAGCATGGTTATGAAGGTTGTGTTATTCGAGTTAAAACTGCTGAATATCAGTTTGGTTCTCGTCCACAAACTATGATGAAAGCCAAACGTTGTGAAGAAACTGAATGTCTTTGTCTTGATATACTTATTGATAAAATAACAAAAGTTATTGATGGTAAAGAGATTACTTATGAATATGCTAAGTTTAAATGTAGGAATGATTTAAATAATGAAGTATTTGAAGTTAAACCTACATCTGTTTATAATGGTGTTACTGATGAAACTATGACAAGTGATTATATTTTAGGTCATAGAAATCAATTCATTGGTAAACTACTTGCTATTAAGTTCTACGAAAGAACTGATAAAAAGATTCCATTTAATGCTAATGCTTATGGAGTTCGTGATTATGAAAGTAATGATGATTAATATATGGAAGTAGACAATCCTTTTAAAGAAATTGATGAAGCTAAAGATGTTTTTAAAGAAACTTCTAATGTAAAAGAAGAACTTACTACATTAGCTATTACTTCTGATAAATATAAACCTATTACCGTAAATGGAATTACAGTTCCATCTCTTGTAAGAATGGATTCTCCAGATGATCCTTATATTTGTAAAGATATTAGAACAATTAATGATTTATATAAAGATGAAATTGATTGGCTTAATACCAATATTAATTTTATTCTTGATACAAATGGAGATTTTATTCCTGTTACAAGTGGTAATCAATTTGTATTTTATCAAACTCTTCTTAAGATTCAATATTATATTTATGTTCATAATGTTCCTATTGAATTCTTTGATGGTAACAATGAAAATGCTCGTTATTATAAGATTTGGAATATAGGTTATCTTATTGATAATGAAAATATAGATTTAGCTTATACTCCTGAATTTAGAGTTACTATTGATTTTAATATGGCTGCTGAAGTTGAATCTCGTGATCATGCTGTTAAAATGTTTAATAGATATACTTACGGTTTAATAAAAGATCATATTAAAATAATAGAATATAAAGTTCCTAAAGGTAGTCCTATTGCTAAAGCAAAATGTTCAGCTAGATTAATGTTTAGTTCTTTAGAAGCTGTTAAAGAATGGTTAGAAAATGAAGTTATGACTTCAACTGAATCTCCTTCAGATAATCATATACTTTCTTTCTTTCCTAAACTTAACCCTTTGTATCTTAATTCAAAAGTTAAAACTACTGATACATTTAGTTTTTATGCTAATCCTAAAGCATGGATTGCTCAAAATGATTCTGGTAATACTTATAAAACTAAAGTTAATATGTTGTTATTTCCAGAATTTATTGGTGAACTTAACATTACTACTTATATTTCCGCAGCTAAAACGATTGAAGTTGAAATGGAACATCTTTCTAATCGCATTAAAACTCTTTGTGATAAATATATCTATAAGAAAGCTTAATTATGGATGCTGTTTCTAGTGTTACAAAAGAAATGTTTCGTAGATACTTCTTAGCAGCTCTTGTTAGTATTGGTATTCCCAATAGTAAAGGTAATGAGTTTTGTGATGAAAATAGTACAATGCGTCTTCAAGATATGTATATTTGTACTGTTATTTCTATGAAAATTGATGACTTTATGGAAGCTATTATTCCAGATTATAAAGGTTGTATGCCTAATAATACTTGGAAAGATATAGTTGATTATAATTTTTCAGATAATTAGATTATGAGAGTTTATTTTAGTAAAACTATTCCTTTTGGCAAATTTATTGCTATTAATCTATTTGCTAGACTTTATGTTAAAGATAAAGATAGAAGTAGAATTAAATATTTTATTAGAAATTCTCGTAGATATTTTCATCTTATTCAACATGAGCGTTCACATACTAAACAACAAAATGATCTTCTTGGTATTTTCTTTTATATTTGGTATGTAGTTGAATGGTTCTTTAAACTCTTTACTGAAGGTCAAGCTTATAAAGAACTTTCATTTGAACGTGAAGCTAGACATAATGAGTTAGATGTTGATGATTATGACGTTCGAGTTCATATTGAAGATGGATCTATTCTTATACATTCAAAAGGAATTAATACATCTAATATTATCATTAATAATCTTATTGATGATGCTAAGAATATTAAATATATTGAATTTATACCTATGAAGACTAAAGGTTCTCTTATTGGTCGTAAATGGGGAAGTTGGTTAAAATATGTTTTTAAGCGGTAACTCCGCTACGCATATATATTGTTTTGTTATTTTGCAATTTACCGATATTGATGCGAATCACTCGGTTAAAGCCGCTGGTCTTAATTGACTAGCGGCTATTTTTGTTTAATTTAAAATTATATTTATGAAATATATAGAAGATATAGTTGAACTTGATGATTATCAAAAACAAGCTCTTAATACTGATGTATATCCCGATGATAAATTTAATATTGGATATAAAGCTTTAGGTTTATGTGGTGAAGCTGGAGAAGTATCTGATAAAATTAAAAAGGTATTTAGAGATTGTGATGGTAAATTAAATGAAAATAAAGCTCATGAAATCGCTAAAGAACTTGGAGATGTTCTTTGGTATCTTTCTACATTAGCTTATAAACTCGGTTATAATTTAAGTGAAATTGCTACTATGAATATTTATAAACTTCGTAAACGTATGGAAGAAAATAAAATTCATGGTAACGGAGATAATAGATAAATTATGGCTAAAAAAGATAATGTTAATCATCCTAAGCATTATACTTCTGATCCTAGTGGTATAGAATGTATTAATATTACTCGTCATAGAAATTTTAATGTAGGTAATGCTATCAAATATCTATGGAGAGCTGGTCTTAAAATTGATGCTGATAAATCTTCTATTAATAAACAAATTGAAGATTTAGAAAAAGCTGTTTGGTATATTGTTGATGAAATTCATAGACTTGGTGGTAGATGTACTGTTAAGACTGATTCAATTAACACTTGTTTACCTATTGATACTGAAAGTATTATTGAAGCTGCTCTAAATTATCATATGCAAATTAATGGTAAAGAAGTTAGTATTTTAGGTTTAAGTAATGGTAATGATGGTATTAAATTTAATATTGAAGATCATCTTAAATCTATTCTGCTTGATTTATATCATACTATTGAAACTGACGGTCAAACCAAATTAAATATGTAAGTATGCAATTCGTTAAACCTATTGCTGTTATTCATACAGCTAATAATTTAAAAGGTGGTCTTCAATTAGCTGAATTTGCTGGTCGTCTTTGTTATAAATCTGAAAGTAAGATTGAACCTGGAA
Source organism: uncultured Vampirovibrio sp. (assembly GCA_910584405.1). Classification (GTDB taxonomy): domain Bacteria; phylum Cyanobacteriota; class Vampirovibrionia; order Gastranaerophilales; family Gastranaerophilaceae; genus Zag111. The sequence goes on along the minus strand of CAJUAL010000008.1, from coordinate 44,448 downwards.
GTTATCAGAAATTTCTTCTTATGCTTATAGATAAAGGTCATACTTCCATTTTAGAACATTGTCCTATTTATATTACAGGACGTTTAGGTGATATGGATGAATATAGTTATAATATAGCTACATCTCATTTTTCAAGACATATAATTGAAAAATCTAAACGAAATTCAAATGATGATGTTTTTTATATTTATAGTAATCTTAGAGTTGTTTGTGATGTAAATCCTTATTTAGCTAAACAACTTGTTATGACTTCAACTATGGAAGGTGATGAGATTTGGAAAAAACATGGTGTTAGTTGGTTTGTTCCGGATTTTAATCATCCTTTTGCTCGTATGAGTGCATATATTACTACTCTTAGAAGTGTTGTAGATGACCTTGTTCGTGAACGTGTTCAATCTATGGCTGTTGAATCTACTCGTTGGTGTGATTATTCTAATAATAGTAAATTTGAAGGTATTACTTTTTGTTTACCTCATTGGATTAATTATAGTATTTTTGATTCTTGCATGAAAAGATTTTTAGCTGATGTTAAAGAAGCTAATATCAATAAAGATAAAATCGATAAACTTTATGATTATGAAGATATAGCCTTTTGTCTTTATCAAAATACAGAAGCCATTGAAGCTAAACGTTGTTATCATTATATTAGAGCTTCTATTCTTGATGAAATCTTATATAATGAAGCTAAAGATGAACTTAAACTTCCTGCACAAGATGCACGTGAGTATTTATTTTTAGGCATTAAAAGTGAAATGTATTATACCGGTTATAATGAAGATTGGGATAATATAATTGAAAAACGACTATATGATAAATATGGTAAAGCTCACGAGAATATGCATATGATTATGCAAAAATGTAAAGATCATCTTGATTCTATTCGTGTATCTCAAAAGGCAGCACAAGATGACGGAACGGGTAAAAGTGCAAGTAAATAAAATTGTAGCATTTATACCTATTAGAGAATATCTAAAATTATATGGTAGTCCTACTACAGTTTTTCATGGTCATTCTTTAGATATTCCTATGACTTTTAAACAACAAGTTTCTAAAGATGAAATTCTTGTTTATGAACCTTTAAATGGTAAACATTCTATATATAATATAGATAGAATACTTGTTAAAGATATTGTTGTTCGTTTTAAAGATATTGAAGATTATACTCATTACCAAACTGAATTAGATTTCGATGAATTTATTTGAAATACAAGCTAAACTTGATAATATATTTAATCAAGTTATAGAAAATGAAGGTGAACTAGATGAATCTCTTGCTTCTGAACTTGAGATTGCTCAAGAAGAACTAGATGATAAACTATATGCTTATTCTTTTGTAATAGATAGATATTCTAGTGATATTGCTTTATTAAAACAATACAAAAAAGCACTTGATGATCGTATTGCTAGATTTGAAAAGAATCAAGATAAACTTAAAGATGCTATTGCAGAAGCTGTTTATAAATATGGTGATCCTGTAGTCAAGAAAAATAAAGATACAGGTCTTAAAGAAGAAACTGGATCTTATTCTTATAAAACTCCTGTTATTACTATTAATGTTCGTAAAACTAAAACTGTTGAAACTGATAATGACTTATATAATCATTTTGCCTTATCAGTTGTTCAGCATATCAGCAACAATTCCATATTAGATATGCCAAATTTGCCCCAAATTAGCGCATTTGCAACCATAAATATAGTCAGTGGATTAACAATACTACAAGCAGCCAAATTGCGAGAAATGGCAGCAAACGAAGGTATTTTGATAGATGATTCAGATATTAAAGTTAAAGTATCTAATAAGGAGCTTAAAGATATACTTGATACTGAACCTGAAGGTCTTGATGCTTGGACACTTGGTGAAAAAGATGTTGTCACTATTAGAAAATAATTAATTATTAAAACAAAACTCGGTATGCCTTTTGTAAATTATCAAAGACGTCCTCTTATATTTAATGAAATGGGTAAACCTATTAATGATTTGAGTGTTGAAGAGGCAATTAAAGAAGCTGGTTTGGATTATAAAGTTGGTATTAAAGAAACTCGTGTTCGTCTTGCTGACGTTAATGATCCAGATAAGTTTCTTCTTTATAAAGTTCCAAATTCTTTTGCTACTTATAGAGAAGATAATAATCATGTATTTAGCGCTGTTGGTTCTAAATATGAAGTTGTTCAAAATTCTGTCACTCTTGATTTTATTAATCAAGTCTGTGATTATGATAAGACAGTTCGTATTGAAACAGCAGGTGTATATAAAGATGGTGCAAGTATGCTTGTAACTGCAAAGTTTCCTGAAACTATGACTATTGGAAATAATGATCTTATTGATAAGTATTTATTATTTACTAATAGTCATGATGGTTCCGGTTTAATAACTTGTACTATTACTAATATTCGTGTTGTTTGTAATAATATGCTTAATCAAGCTATTAAAAATGCTGATTCGGTATTTGGATTCAAACATACTAAAAATGTTCACAATGCTATCATGAATGCAGTTGAAAAAATTCGTTCAGCTCATATTTATCATGAAGCTCTTCAAGAATCTATGCAAGCTCTAAAGAATGTTTCTGTTAGTGGTAGAGATGTTAATAAATTTGTTTATGATCTCTTTCTTACTGCTGAACAACAAGATCATATGAAATTAAGAACTAGCATATATTCTGCTGATAAAGAAGTTATATCTACTAAAACTCAAAATAAAATTATTGCTGTTCTTGATACAATTGAAAAAGGTGTTGGTCAAGAACTGCATAGAGGAAGTATGTTATGGCTTTATAATGGAGTGAATTGCTATATGAATAATGTTGTTGATTATAAGTCATCAGAAGATCGTTTTGAAGCTCTTACTAAACGTACAGCTTATAAAGTTAATCAAAGAGCTTTTGATCTTGCTTTGACTTCTTTAAGAGCTGCATAATGGAAGATCAGAAAACACATACGTGTTATATTGAAATTGATGGTAATGTAATCACTCGTGATGCAAACGGAACTCTTATTAATGAATTTACTGGTAATTGGTCTGTTTTGCATAAAGTATATAGATTTGCTACTATGACTGCTACTGAAAAGCAAAAACATAAACGCATTTCTCCTAATCTTTATATTGGTAGTATTAAGTATGTTATGCGACATCCTGGTACTAATCAAAGTTTTATTGTTAATTCTACTCAAATTAAAAAGATTTTACCTTATATTGTTAATGTAAATAAAGTTAATTTTGGTGGACTTAATGAATGTGGTGTTGATAGTGAAATTGATTATTAGTCTTCTAAGCATAGTGCTGTTACAAGTGCTATGCTTAGTTCCGCACGCAACCACAAAGCACTTTCCCTATTGGGGATTGGAAAGCTCATCTAGTATTACTAATAGTACTAAAAATGCTTTCTTTATAATCATAATCACTAACAAGTTTGCCAATAGAATTATCAATATAATGATTATAAACATAGCGGAACTATGTAGACCCCAGTAGAGGGATAGATGTGGAAGCGAGAGGAATCTAGCGTTAGCACTAACAGTATTAGGTTTAGTATAGATACAAAAAGAGAGAGGACTGACAGTATTATCTGAAAGCCCTCTCTCATTTTTTTAAGTCCAACAAAAATCCTTACTTATTTAGTTCAACTATCATCTGTAGTATTGGGTTCTGTTGCATATAATATGTATTGTTCTTTGGTAAATAGAACATCTTGCTGTATTGATTGAATAACGGAATAGTTTTCTTAAATGCAATCCAACGTTTATCTTCATCTTTATATGTACCTCTATCATAAAGCATTTCTTCATCATCTACAATCATTGGAGCAATAAGTGTCCAATACGCAAGATTAAGGACATTAGATATACTTGTTTCAAAAGGTATAGGTGCTTCCATAGTACGTTTATAGAATGAATAAAGACCCCAAGGTGAAGTTTCATAAAGTTCAGTTTGAACACCATAAATAGTATAACAAGCAAGAGCAAAGAATAGATTTTCATCAAGTTCATCGTCATCATCTTTTGCAGCATACATACTTGCAGCAATAAGAGATAAACCAACAAGAGTTGTAAAATTAAACATAGCTCTTTTAATATTAGCTTTTTGAGCTTGAGGTAAAGTATTATATCTAAAGTTTATATCTTTGAACCAATGTAATAAACCGCAGAACCCATTGAATATAGCTTTAGCTTTAGTAGCAAAATCAATATCTTCTCCATTTTCTATAGCTTTATCAATAGTTTCTCTATAAGCACTTTTACCATTGGATAATATAAAATTTATCATATCCATGTAAGCACCACTTCTATAAGATTCAAGACGTTCATCAAATACAATTTTACCTACACGTTTACCCCAATATCTAATAAAGTTAGGACGAAGCCATTTACGGAATTGAAGAATAACTTCTCCCCACATCTTACCAGATAGCATAGATTTATCAAAAGTATTATAAATACCATGAAGACTATGATTAACGCCTTTAACTTTACCTAAGAATTTAGCAAAATCTTCAAGAGTTATACCACTATTTTCTTTAATTGAAGCAATACCTTCTTTAAGTTCAAACGAATCATACAGAGTAGTATGATTAGATTCAAACTTTTTCTTGGCATCTTTTAGTGCTTCTTTATAAGCTTTAACATAATTGTTTTTCCATTCTTTAGTAAAGTTATTAGCTTTATAAGAAATGAATCTTGAAAGATAATCTACAAATTCAATATTATTACCTTTAAGAGATTCTTGTTTAGTCTTATAATTTTTATATCTAGTAAAAGTATCAGCATCTACCATTTGTTCAAACTTTTTTTCTCTAAGTGAGAATACGAATTGATCATAGTTCATAATAGAACCAGCAACAATTCTATGAGTTTGCATAGCAGATAGGAATGTAGCGAATTGAAGATAATGTTCACCAATAGTATTAGGAGAGAACATTATATTATCCCATTTAGACATACCAAGAGAAACAATATTAGTCTTAGTATCTACACCAGCTTCAATATGATCTTCAAAAATATTACCTGCTAACTTCATTAAAGCTGCATCAAGATTATCACAAGTATATTCACCAAGTGATGCCCATAATGATGGAAGAGCTTTAACATACATTTCATGAGCTTTAAGAAGTGTAGCTTTAGTAGTAAATTCACCACCAGTTGCTTCACTTACAATATTAATATGACCTGTACCAATATTCTTTAAAGCAGCAGTTAAGTTCATCCACATAAGAGATTTACTATTAACTGTATGAAGTGTATTAAGAAGTTGATCAGTTAATGTATTAATACGATTCTTACCTTCAAAAGCATCATAAAAAGCTTTAAATCTTTCAAAAGCATAAGTATCTTTACCTTTCTTAGTAACAACTTCAGTTTTCTTAGTATAAAGAGATAAAACTTTATTAATAATGTTTTTACTCTTAACACCGTATTCTCTAGCTTGAAACTCAGGCATAGAAAGAATAGTTTGAAGAAGATTAAGTTCAGGTTCAAAATCACGATTAATCTTAATACGTTTAAGTTGATTAATATAATTAAGAGTTACATTAAGAGGATCATAATTCATTCTATCTTTAAGCTCATTCATTTGCTTATCAGATAGGGTTTGATTATATTCAACTATATCGCTAATAGAAGTTATAGGCTTATGATAATTTCTATGTTTAGCTATATTATTAGCTTTTTCAATTAAAGCGTTATAAGTATCAACATTAGTTATAGAATAAAGATCATATTTAATTCTACCTCTAACTTCTGGACGATTAAGAGCTGTAGCTTTAAGATAATATTGAGTTTCACCACTTAATGTATTCTTATAATCATCATCTTGTAATTCGTGCCATCCAACAGCTTGTTTAAGAACATCTCTATAACTAGCAGATATAAATGTTGGAAAGAAGTTTGCACCTTTAACAGTGTTAGGCATAGCAACATCATTAAGTTCTGCAAATAGTTCTTGCATTTCAACAATCATATCAATATCATTTTTAGTAAGTTTACTAAATTTACCATCACGATATTCAGGACGACAAACTTTAATTTCAAGAAGAACTTTATTAGTAGTTTGACCTTGAACTTTAAGTTTAATACCATTTACTTGAGCAAACTTCTTACGTATCTTAGATTTATAAACACGTTCTATAAGTTTAGTATAATAATACGCTTCAGTATCAGTAAGGTTAGGAAAATATGCTTTAGGATTAGCATATACATCTTCTAGTTTTAATTCAAGTCTTCCTTTATATTCAGCAGGAATAGAAACATTCATTGTTGAATAGATACCTTTATTAGCAGCTTTTACTCGTTTAATATGAGCTTTTTCAAGTTTAGCTAAAGCATCTTGTGCATTTTTAACTGTAATAAAATCATCAGATTCAAGTGCAGGTTCAAGAGCTTTTCTTTCACGAATATATTCATCGTATATAGAGGCTTTAGCTTGAGCATAATCGAATGCGGCTTTAACTATATCAAATGGAGTAGTTAATTGCGCATTATTATCATTGATAAACTTAGATCTAAAATCGTTAGAACGAGCTTGTGAAAATTTGATATTAGGTTTACCATTAGATTTCTCTGAATAGAAGTTAGGATACTTCTTGAATAATGCAAATGTTTGCTTGTTTTTATTAAGAGCAAATTCGGTAGCATTAAGAGCATGAAGTTCATATTGAGAAAGAACTGTATCAATAATAGGAATTCCACTTTGTGCAGCAGAATCTAACCATTTAATAGCAGTAGATAAATCAAGATTATCACCAAGCATAGTACGAATATTTTCTTGAATATCTTTCTCAGTTACAAGATATGGACCAATATCATCAGATTCAAATCCAGTTTCAACAAGTTTATCTTGAATATATTTAAATTTAGTATTAAAGTTAGCATTATGTGATTTTTGATTCATCATAATACCAAAATAAATCTTAGAAGCATCAATAACTTTGCGCTTAAGAGGAATTATTTCCGCATATAAACCTTTAAGATTAAGAAGAGCTTCATTAAAATCTTTAATTGAATCTTTAATAGTTTGAGAAGCATTTTCAAAACTAGCTTCATCAATAGGATTTAAATCTTCAATATAAGTTTGAGATTTAATGAGACTACTAAGTTTATTTAAATCAGTAACCCATTGTTTACGATTAGCAGGAGTCTTCTTAGTCCATAAATCGGCAATACTATTAGTATTTAAATCAATGACTATATTATTAATCATATCTTTAACACTCTCAAATATTCTAGCATTATACTTGAAAGTATCAATGTAATTAGGAAGATTATTCATATCCCTACCTAGTTTAGCTATTTCATCTTTAGCTCTAGCGTCTAGTTTCTCTAAATCAGTATTAAGTTCTCCCATGATAGACATTTCATCTCGAAGTAACTTAGTATTACCAATAGCTGTCTTCTCAACTTCATAGAGAGTATTAATAAATTCTAGATTTGATATACCTAATCCAGTATTATCATCTGCTACAAACTGAGTATCTAAAACCATAGAGAACTTAGGAGTTATACTATTAATAGTATGAACTGTAGTTGTAGCATTCTTTTTAATACCAATATAATCAACTATAATATCATTAATACCATCAGCTTGAATTGCACTAATATTTGTTGGATTTAGCCTTTGAATAAGACTCTCTAAGCCCTTAAAAATTTGTCCTTGAACTTTTAATTGTTCTAGTTGAGAAAGTGGCTCTCCGTTGGCGATTAGTGCCAAATTTTTGATATTAGCAGGCAATGTTTCGGTATTATACGAATCCTCGATGAGTCGCTGAGTTGATATAGTAATAACATCATCATTAGCAATAAGACCTCTATTAGTATCAGATTCATTTCCAATATAAATAGTAATATCTGCATTACTTGTAGCTGCATCAATAGCTTGTGTTAAACTCCCATGAGATTCAGTATTAGTAACAGAACTATTAAATTTACGATAGAACTTACTAAGAACTGTAGCTATTTTCTCGTATATTTCTTGAGATTCAATGTTATATTTAAAGTAATCATTAGCTGTAGTTAGATATTCAGATTTAAATGTTTTATTAATAGGATAATAAAAAGTACAATCATTAATATCAAAACGTTTATAAAGAGTACCTTCTGGTAATTTAGCTTTATAAGATTTCTTAAGACCAGTAAGTTCTTTATCTATAACTTTTTCACGAGTCTTAAGATACATATCATTAGCATAACGAGAATTATTAACAAATGCTATAGGTTCAACAATCATTTGACCAACAATGTTCCATATATCATTATGTTTAACAATAATTGCATATTTAAGAATACTATTGAGAGCATCTTCTATATACTGTCGAACTTCAGGATCAACATCATTATGCCATTCATTTGCAACTCCTCCTTTAAGTCCAAAAGCATTTCTTGATAAATTACTTTTAGTAATCTTAGTAAAAGTAGGGGTTTGATCTTTAACTCTTTGTTTACCACTATTAGTATCATAAATATATTCAGGTTTCATATATTTAACGATACGAGTATTCTCAGAATTAGCTCTAATAAATGCTTCAATAAAACGATCAAGTTCTTTATTATCTCTAAGAAGAATATTATCTTCATTAGACTGACTAGCATATAAAGCATTAGCATAATTATAAAGAGCTGCATTATTTGATCTAAAGTTACTACCTCCATCGGTAATACCTTGTTTTTTCATCGCAAGTCTTATATCTTTATCGCTAGTACCATCAATAGATTCAAAATTAATAGAATCGAATTGATCTCCCCAAGTAGTCTTATAAGCACTTATATAACCATCATTTTTAGTTTTAAATCTACCATAAAGATCAATAGGAATATATTTAGATAGATTACGACCGAAATCAAGTTTATTAATCCAAAATGCGTATTTAACTAGATTTTCACCAAGAATACGACAATATTCATCAGGACTATTAATAAGTTGAAAGAATGTATCTCTAGTAAAATCAACATCATCACTTTCTTTAGTTGAAATACCTATGTAACCATTTCTTATAATAAGACTTTCCATAGTATTTGAAGACAATAAAGAAAGAATATGATTAGGATTAAGCTTAAGATTACCTTTAGTAATATATTGTCCATTAACTACTACATATTTACCATCAGTTAATGTATTTTTAACCATAGCTAATTGAATACCTACTGGTAAATCTTTAAACATAGCTATTTTTTCAGCATGAGTATAAGGTCTATTTTCAGTTTCATTATACCATGTTTTAAGATTAACTGATGTAAGTGATAAATCAGTAGCTAATTGGAATCTAAATTCATTTTTATTATTCTTAATAATTCTAGTACAACCTAAAAGTTTAGCTCTATCTTCAAGAACAGCTTCTGGACTTTTACTATTATCATTAAAGAATGACATATCTCGAATCTTATCAATTATAGCATAATTAATAAGAGCTTCTCTAAGTTCAGGATTATTATTCTGACCAAGTTTAGCCATACAATAATTAATCTTATCTTTGAAAAGAGGATTCTCACTAATGAATATATCATGAAACATATTAACAGACATCTCATTAGTAGAATATAATTGTTGTTGAAGAATAGGATAAGCACTATCTTCTATAGTCCAATTAGGATCAGTAATAGATGGAAATATAGCTTCAATCATCGATTGATTACCTATTCTAAAAGGAGATTTAGGTTTACTTAATTGAATAGGTTTATCTTCAACATCTGTAATAGATAAAAGATAATCATTCGCTTTATCAATCCAATCATCTATAACTTTACCTTTATCTGTAATAGCATTTACACTATAGTATTTATAAAGAAGTTCATCAATCATAGTGTCAGGAACTTTAGCGTCTTTTGCATTTTGAACTAAAGTATTGATATTATGTTGAAGCATAGCAATAGATTCAAAAAGTTTATTACTTTCAGAAGTTTTAGGACCAGCACCTTTCTTTTCAGTAATAAGACATCCTTGTGCACGTTTCATAGCATTTACAGCTTTATCAACGTACATATAATAATCTAAAACTTCAAGTTGACGATTAAGATAATTAGCATATGCTTCAAGATCTTCAACATTATGTTTGTAGTTTTGACCTTCTTTAAATAAAGAATCAAGTTCAGTTATAGTTTTAGCTTTGTTCTTAATTCCACTATTTATTTCATAAGCTGTAATTCCAATTTTTTCAGCAAGAGCTTCAATAAATCTAGCCATAGCTTGAACTTGATTTTGATTTATAGTTAAACCATGTTCATGAGCTTTAGCTATAGTAAAATTAGATAAATCTTCTTGTGCAAGAAATTTATTAATTTTATTAATAACAGCTTTAAGACCTACATTATCTTGATTAAATGCAAAATAATCTTTAATAAAATCTTTAAGAGATTCACCTTTATTAATAAGAAGTTTACTCATAACAGTTACAGTGTCAATCATATAATCACTGCGAACATTATGAAAACTAATATTAGTAAAGTTATTAGAGTTCTCTATAGATTTGATAGAAATATTAGTAACAAAATCACTAATGATTTGCTGAGATTCAATAAGAGCTGAATAAATATATCTATTAACACCTTCAACTTTAGCATTTTTAGTTTTTAAATTAGCATTCCAACTTATAGGGAATGAAGCTAATAATGCGGTATTACCAACAGTATAAGTATTAAGATTAAACCAAAGATTGTCCTTAACAGCATCAAGAATATGAGAAGTTAATTCAGAACGTTGAGCTGATATAGGTTCATCATTTATATCTGTCCAAGTACCATAATCATTATTATATAAACTACGACACCAAACAGTGATTGTACTATCATCTACATTAATTTCAATACTACGTTCTCCATTAGATAACTTCTCTTCTTTAAAAGCTTTAAGAATTTGTTTCTTAGCCCATTCAGCTTTATTAGGAATATCTTCATTATATCCAGAAATATCACTAAAATTAAGTCTAATAGGAATAGCAAAATCATCGGAGAGTTTAGTTTCAGTAAAACCCATGATAGATAGAGCATTATCTGCTGCAATAGATTGACCTTTAAGCACTGCAATATTATTGTTAATATTACGAATCTTAATTTGGTCAATAAGAAAATGTTGATTCATCATAGAGTTATCATAACCAGCAATTTTATTTATATAAGAAGCAGCAGATTTACTATGTTCAAACTCATTAGGTTTTTCTTTATTAAGAGTATTCTTAAGATCAGAATGAATACCAATCCAAGTATCAATAATAGCATTATCTTTAGCAGCTCTTGGCATTCTTCCATAATCATTAAGTTCATTCCACTTAGTAGTAACAGTCTTATCTATAAATTCTTTATATTTGGCATCATAATCTTTCTTAGCTTCTTTAAGTTTAGAATAGATTTCAGTTTTTTCATCATAAAGAGCTTTAAGTTCCGAATCAGTTATAACAGGATTTAGATTAGTTGTATTATAAGATTCAATTTCAGCTTCTTTAGCTTCCATTGCTTTAGCTAGAGCTTCACGTTCAGAAATATTTTTTGAATAAAAACGTTCTCTTTGAAGATTTGCATATTCAGTTTTTAATCTAGTTAATACAGGATCATTTACTCTAGTTTGAGTATTAATTCTTTCATTAATATCTCCAAGTCGATTAATTAAAGGAACTTTAACTTTAAGATAATCTTGTTTAAGCGAATCTTTAGCTTTAGCAAAATAAATATCTGCAACATATTCTAAAGATTGACGTTTATATGCATTAGTGTTATTCTTAGTATATTCAACGTAATTACCGTTAATTACATCAAATTCTTTCATAGAAAGATAAATACTATCAATATCATAGTCCCAACCAGTACGTGTAACAAGATGTTCAGGAACAATAGCTTGACTTGCACCATTGTTCAAAACTCCTACAACTTTAGCAACAAACATAGATTGATGACCTTCAGTAGGAATACGAATACCAAACATCGTTCTAAGATTCTCAGGAACAGTATTTAAATCTAGATTACCATCAGCATCTAATTTAAATCGAGAATCCCAATTATTAAGAATAATTTCAGCAGGATGAAATATCTGTTTAATAGAACCATCTTCTTGTTTAACTTCTTCCCACCATTCACTTTGAAGTTTAAAATCAGCATCTTTCTTAATTATAGGAGTACCATTAACATCTCTCTTAATACTACCATCATCATTGAGTTCAGCTCTAAGTTTCCAATAATCATCAGAGAACTTAATTTGACCTTCATGATACATTCTAGAAACATTAGCTTGAGTTCCTTTGATTAACCCTTTTTTGTCCAACGTAATAGATGCAGGTTGTAAGAAAGTATCAGGCTGAATAGTAACGTGAGCACCTTTAAGTTTAAGATTGGTAACTCTACGTGTAATACGAGCTAATAGAACAGATTCAATTCTACTTTTAATTGTAGGATGATAAAAAGGTATAAAAGGTCTACCGTCTACCATCATAGTAGCTTTGATAAAGTTTCTATCAATTTCAGTTTCATTAAAGTATCTACGAAGATCAGCGAGAACTAAATCTAAATTAACTTCAACTACATTCTTATCATTAATAGATTTATATTTGATATTACCTTTATCATCAACAGCTCCCCAATCAGAAAGCAAACGATACATTTCATCATTAGCGTTAGTAGCAAGAAGCATTTGATAATATTCAAATATACCAGCTTTATCAAAAGATTTATCTCCAGTTTTACCTTTACGTACAGTACCAGCAATAGAGTATTCTCCATTAAATACAAGATTATCAAGAATACGTTTTTGAAGCTGAGTACCAATCTTATTCTCTTCATCCATTAAATGAGAAGGCACTTCTTGTTGCACATAGAGATTACTATGACTAAGCGTATGTTTAAAAGCATCAATACCTTTAGGATAATTCTTTAATTCATAACGATTAGTAGATTCATTATATTGAATATTAAGAATAGCATCCTGTTCATTATTAGCAATATTAAAGAGCTTAACTTGAGGTAAACCACCAACTTTATGCCCAGATGCAAAGTTAATAGAATCAATACCTTCTTGTTTCATCCAATCATAAAGAGTTTCATAATTTGTACCCTTATACATACGTTTGAATACAACAAGAGTTGAATTTTTATCTTGATGTGAAAATACAATATCAGTATTAAATCTATTATTTAACGTAGACTTACCACGTTTATAGAAGTAATACTTTAGCTGTTCAACGATACGTGCATAATCTTGCGAACTAATAGGACTATCTTCATCTTCCACAATATCTTTAAGAGTTTTACCGGAAGGTAAAGTAAAACTATTATAACTACCCATAGCTTTAAAACGAGCTATACATTCATCTTGAGTTATGATATTAAATGCATCTGCTGTTGTAATCTTATCAATACCAAATCTGCGTCGAAGAGTATTAGTTGTAGTTTCATCTGATTTAACAAAAGGCGCTACAATTTTATCAATCATATTATCTCTAAGTTTAACATCACTTACGATAATCTGAGTATAAGTTGTATTACTTCTAGTTTTAGAACCGGGTCTAACACCTTGAGATGCACGCTTAGCCCAATCAAGAGCATTCTTAAATTCAAAAGTATAACCTGTGAATAATTCTTGAATGGCAATATCTGCTATATAATGATTAGCTAAGAGATTAGCAATAACAAATCCCCAATAACGATCATTTTTATAATCATTTGGAAGTTGTTCACTTATAACTTTAAGTTGATTCTTATAAGTTAACGTTGATTGAATATTATCTCTGATAGGAGCTAAATAATCAAAAGCATCTTGTAAATGACTATTCATTCTATCAACAAACATTCGCATAAAAGCATTATCGATTACATCTCCGTATGCAGTAGAGAAATCTTCACCACATATCATAAAAGGTTCAAATTTGCCGAAATAAGCTAATTCATCCGGATGTAATTCTTTAAATGCATCTTCTATATAATCTATAATACTTCTTACAGATACATTACCATTTTCATCAGTATATCTGAAATTAAGATTACCAAACTTAAAGATATTACCTGTAGGTTTACCATTTTTAATAACATCTTTACCATCCCAGAATATAGGAGCTTGAAGACCTTCAAATACTTCTTTATTAAAAGAATAATGCTCATAGTAATCTTCAAATGCTAAATTAATATCATCATTAAATTTATTATGAACAATCTCAGCTCTTTCATCAGGATTCATATTGTTAAACTCTTCACGAACTTCATCTTTACTTCTAGTAAATTCTTTCTTTAAAGTGAGCTTATGAATAGTAGAATCATAATCGAATAGCATACGTCTAGCATCCAACATCATTTCCATTTCTGTACGGAGAGTATCTTTAACTCTTTGGAAAGTATAATTAGATTCAAGATCATTAGTTCTAGCTATACGATAATTAACGAAAGTACCATTATTATCTATAAGTTTAAAAGGTAATGCTCTTTTACCACCATTAGATTCAGTTAATATATTACCTGTAACAAATTCATATATACGAGAAGCATCAGCGGAAGGTAATGAATAACGTTCTTGCATTTGACGAAGAATAACATCACGAGTCCAAATATAATCATGCATATCAACATATGGTGTTCCAATACCTTGATCTCTATTAGATAAACCATTAAATCTAGAATATTCAAATGCTTTAACAGCTTCAACATTTACAGGATTAATAGGATCTAATATTCTATATCCATCTTCATCTAAAACTTCATTACCTCTATCATCTTTTTTAAAATTAAAGAAACCTTTACCATTTCCTCCAGTACCATTACCTAAATTCCAAATAATAGGATTATATTTAGTACCTTTAGATTTAAGAAAATCAGCAAAGCGATATTTCATTAATTCAACATTGACATTACCTATACGATTAACAATACCTTGCAACATATAAGTAATATGATTATAAAACTCAGGAGTATATTCTTGTTCACCTTCAACATTAATATAACTTAAATCTACTTTAATTGAAGGATCACAACTACCTATAGTAGCTAAAATATTAATTCTACCTTTCATATCATCAACGATAGAATTAATTGTATCACCCGGTTTATAAGTATCATAAAACAAATTACGAATCTTATTAGCTTGACGATCTTTAGCTCTTTCACTTTGTTTATCTGTGATATTAGCTTTTATTTGATTAAATATCTTATCAAATACATCATCAATATGAACAAGTTCAGTTTCAATTTTTTGATGAATTAAAGCATTTACTTTATTATCTGCGTTTCCATCAACATATAAAGCTTTAATTACATCAAAAGGAACATTAAATTTAATAGATAAATAATTGAATATAGTATTAGAAGTCCAATTAATACCAGCATTATTAGATTTATATAGTAAACTGTTTACTTTATCTGTAATAGATTTACCAGTTTTATACAAAGCATTTATATCAAATTGAACAGCACTTCTGGTACTAATTCTTTGAAACTTATTAGTAAGAATATTGCGATATTGATTATATACATTAGTAATAGCAAAAGATTGACGATTACTTTCTCGAACAGCATACGACATATTATAATCAGTTTCGGACATATTATAACTCATAGTTTCACTTTGAGTTACAACCGTTGTTGCCATATCAACTGAAGCCATATACATATTATAGAATATTTCTTTAGATTCTATAGTAGAAACATCATCGTTTGGAAGAATTTCTAATTTATCAATTAAAGGTTTAAGTTGACCATTGTAAACAGATTCAGAAGTAACTTTAAGACTATTTATAAGTTCTTCTTTATTTGCTGCATATCGAGTAACATCAATTAAAGAGTTCCATAAAACATTAATATCAAATGGCATAGTTAAACCATATTTATTATAATAAGAAGCTGTACCATTTAATTGAGTATCTTCAACTCGCATCATAAGATTACTTTGATTATTATAAATCATCTCAGTAAGCATACGTTTAAAACGAGAAGAAGCTGTGTTTTTACGATTAACTTTAAACTGAAGAGAACTATTCCAAGATTTATTAATATTTTGTTCATCTGTCATAGTAGCTCCATTAAGTTCTCCCATAGTCATATGGTCTTCAATATCGTAATCATTAATATCAGCCATAAATTCAGCTTTATAATAATTAACGAAATTCTGCCATATATTCTTATCATCTAGGTTTTGTAATTGATTAGCAAGAGCTATAAGATTATCAGCTTTACTTTTAAGTTCTTTATAGATTGCTTCATCTTGAACAATAGCTTTTATTTCAGCAACATTCTTACCTTCATCTTTAAGTTCTTTAGATCTACGATTACGATAATTCTTAAGTTGGACTGAATAACCTAGATAACCTAAGTCCGGATTAGCATTAGAAGCATATTGAAGAATAGCTTTAGCGATTATATCTCGAATTTTAATACCATTTTTGAAATCTTTATAATTAAGATTCTTAAATTCAGATTCACTTCTAAATGCAATAGCAGCAAAAATACGATTCAAATACATCTGCTCACTATCAGCAATAAAAGGATAATCATCTTCATATAGAATTTCAGACTTCTTAGCAATATCCGTATTCCATAATTGGCTTATTTCTGGCTCTCCTTGCTCGTTTAATGGCACGGTAATACTTTTGATCAACCTGTCTATATTATTACTATAGATGCTTTGAAAAGTGGCAAATTGAGCGTCTGTCAGTTTGCTATTCTGTATTGCACGCAAAAGAATCCAATCTCCATTCTCGGATGTAAATGTATTAGATTTAAGAGTTTCATAGTCAGCTCTAGCAACAGCACGTGCTTTAGAAGCATCAAAAGGATAGAGCTTTTTAGCCCTATCCCAAAGATCTTTAAAACATTTGCTATCAACATATTCATCACCGACTTTAATTTGTGGGATAACATTACAATCTAAACCCATAATATCAGTTTTATACGTTTAACAAATACGTTTATTAGTTTCATCAAAGTTAGTATTTTTATTTAGACTAGCAACCGAATCATTTAAATATTTTGAAATATTAGTTGCAATAGATGAAGAATCAGATAAAGACATAGATAATTTAAGATCACCTTCAATATCAACATAATCATCATCCCAATCAATATCTTCATCTTCTTCAATTGTAGTATCAATAGATTCTTCAGTTTGAACTTTAGTTTCAATTTCAATAGGAATAGGAGATTCAACTGTAGTTTCAGCAGACGCTCCTCTCTCTACCACATCTCCTTCTCTACCGGGGGCTTCTAAGCTCCACCGAATGCTACTAATTGTAACATTAGGATTCATATCTCTAAAATCTTTATTATAAATTCTATTAATGGTATCATTAAGACGTTCCATTAATGAATCTGCTTTAACTTTAGTATCAATAACTCCAAATATCTTTTGAAATATATTAAGTAATACTTTTTTAAACTTATCCCAAAATGTAGGAGTTTCAATATCTTCTGAACCTTCAACTCTATCATTAGTAGATTGAAGTTCATTAAGAAGTCTAAATATACGAGGATCAGTTAAAGCATAAGTAATAATTTCAGATACAGCATCTTGTCCATTAATTACAACTTTAGCTCCATTTTTTCTAGCTTCTAGCTTACGAGAAATAGATTCATTAATACTAGTAAATTCATTAGTTATAACTTGAATTAATTTATTAACAATACCTCCATCTCGAAGCATATCTTTTAAGAACTTTTCTTTATCATTTAAATCTGTTTTACCAGCAAGTTCTTGACGAGCATTTGCAATAGCTTTAGTAAAGTCTTCAAACCATGCTTGCCATTCTTTATTATTATAATCAATAAGAGCTTCACGTTGAGCAAGTTTTTCAGGATTATTAATATCTCGCATAGTACTATTAAAGAACTTCATAATATAAGTATGAATCATCTCATGCGCTAGAGTACGAGTTAAATAACCTTTATGTGCTTCTTCATTTGCTAGTTCCCAATTATAATTAATATCAATTCTAAATTGATTACGATAAAAACCATCAATATCAGTAGAAGTTTTAACAGGTTGAGCAGAGCCTTCACCTTTTTCAAACACTTGAGTTCTACTAACAGTATGCTTAACATATACAGGATTTATACCAGCTTCATATTCAAGAATATTAGAAAGTTCTGCAATACTACTCCAATCCTCTTTATAACGTTCATTATCTTGAACAGTTTTAAGTAATTCAACAGGATCATAGAAACGTTGAGTAACTTCTGAATTATTATCAAACGCTTTAGTAGCAATAGAAAATTTAATAGGTGAATTACCAGAAATAGATACATTGCTTACAACATCTCCATATTTATTCTTAATATATGCAACATCAGAGTATATAGCATTAGTAGCCATATAATACTCATATATGTCTTCGTATTGATCTCCAGTAATTGGATCTGTATACCCAGTAGTATAAGAACTATCATTAGAATCTTTAGATACAGCAGCTCCATCTTTAAGACCAAATTGACGAACCATATTTGGAATTATACTATTAAGTTTATTATTAAACTTTTGAACATCTGCCGGAGTATCAAGATAATATATAGTATGTGGATAACTAGGATGATTTAAAGCTCCATTATAGTTAGAAACATCAAGTTTATTTCCAGAAGTATAATGAATAATTGCTTCACGTCCATCAATAGAAGTTTGAATAAATTTATGATAAGCAATTTTGCCTTTACCTTCACCAAGTACAGCTTTCATCATAACAAAACGTTTACTTCCATCAGCGGTATTCCCTGATTGAAAATAAATATCATCTTGTGTAGCTGAACTTTTTTCACTACATATAATAATATTTTGAAGTCTATTAGAAATTTCAAGTCTAGCTTCAGTTATATTACCACTATTTAGAGCAAGAATTTCTTTAATAGCATCACTAATATATTTATTATATTTATTTAATTTATTAATACGAGCTTCTTCAGTTTCATCAGTAATAGATCCCATTATAGTATTAGGACTTGTAGGAAATAAAGTGTTAATCTCATTTGTTTGAGGAATAACAACAGATATTCCTTGTCTATTACCAATAAATATATTACCAATGTGATTACTAGAAAATTTATTTATATTTTGAATAATACCTCCAGTTTTAGGATCTCTAGCAATACCAGTTTCATCAATATAAACAATTTGAACTCTAGGTTTACCTTTAGAATCAACAACATCTTTCGTAGATTTAATAGATTTAACTAAAGAATTACGATGATGCATAATAGGTAATCCTTGTTTAGCTTCTTTATCTTCTGCACGACCTTCATCATTAATTAAGACTCTACCTGAGCTAATATGACTTATTCTAAAAATATTAGAACTAGTCATGCGAATATCATTACGTATAGCTTGATTATTTTTAAAGATCATTTCATGACGATTGATAGAATCATTAAAATGTTTCTTAATTCCATTAGCATTTATAATACTTTGCATATTTGAATTAGTAATTCTAAATGCAGGAAATAAATCAAGACATATTTGATATACTTGATTAAATGAAAGAGCAACATTATTAATATCTATTTCACCATTGGTAGAGCCTTCATATTCTGAATCAACTATACTAGTAAGAGTTTCACTATCGAGAATATTTTTAATTTGCTTAGAAGTTAAATTAGAATATATAAGTTCTTTAAAAGCATTCATTAGAGGTTTAAATCTATCTTTTCTAAATAGATCAAAGATAATCTCCATGTTACGTTCAGAATCTTCTCTATCTTTAGCAGATATATTATTACGAGGTTTAAAAGCTCTATCATAATGAAACATGAATCTAAAGATTTCTCTTTGATATTCAGCAAATATATTAGCCATTTCATCGGTAAATGCAAATTTACGTGGATAATATTGACCATTTGCACCTTCAATAGTATAAGCTATACCTTCTATAATAGTTTCTAATTTAGGGATAGAACCTAATTTATATTCTTTACCATTTCGATTAATAACTATATCATATGTAGCTTTATTCGGATTTTCTTCAAGATTAGTTCTTACTACAGAAACTTCATCACCTTTACTAATATCTGAAAGTATTTCGTATATACCTAAATTAGAAGTAATAGTATTATTTAAAATATCTTCTGGAGCACCATTAGGATTAAAAGTAATATCAAGACCTTCATGATAAGTTTTACTAATAATCTCAGGAGTACGATTAATAAAATCAATTACTTGAGATTCATTAAGAGGTAAACCTCCAGTAGCTTCAGTATCTATAAGATCATAAAAAAAACTATAATTATTATAAAGTTCTTTATAAAGATTATCTTTAGTTTCTCTAAATTTAGCATTATAATAATCTCGTCTATTACCAAATTCTGTTTTAAGAAAATTAGTAACATTTATAATAGACATAATTTCAGGAATAAGATTTTTATAATTATCACCTCGATATTCACGCATACCATTAACGAGATCATAATAATTAATCTTAGTAGTTCTAAATCCACTTTTATCACTAATAAAAGCAACAAGAGAACCAAAAAGATTAAAGTTATCAATAAAGATACCTCCTAAATCTTGAGAAATTAAAGCATATTTATTATGAAGAGTTTCATCAAGTCTTATAGCAATAGCATCTGAATTTAAACTAGAATCACTAGTAAGAATCTGAGCCATTTTAGATATAAAATCTGATTCAAAAGAAGCATTAAGAGCAGTATTAATTGAATTCATATCTAATTCCCAATCAGAATCTTTACTATAAAGACTTTTTAATTCATTTAAAGCATCAACAGCTATTTTAGCTGAACTACCATCATTTAATCTAATTGTATTATTATTACCATCGATGTTTATATATACTGCATTAGATAATTTAATAGCAGCATCTACAATTAACTTTTCTGGTTTATTAAGTTTACCATCAGTAAAATATTTATTCATTAGATTTTTAATGAAAGCATCACTATCATATTTAGTACTACCTTTAGTATGTTTTAATAGCTTCGGAACTAATAATAAAGTATTCAGCATATTCGAATCAAATAAGGCTGAATTTGCCTCATTTTGGCTCAATAGAGACACTAAAAATTCATTAATGGATTCTAAATCCACTCCTTCAATTTTAAAGTCTATAATAGGCTGATTTGCGGCTTTTACAAATTCAATAGGTGTATCATTTTGATTTTCAGTAATGGCATCACTTTGAAATTCAGTAGTAATACCATTAGCACTAGAAACAGTCTCTGTAACTTCAGTTCTAGGAGCAGAATTTATACTATTAGAATCTAATTCAGAATTTAAATCATCTATCTCTCTTTCAATAGACCTACCTTCAGAAGGAATGAATCCAGTAGAATTAGCTTCTAATTTCATATATAAATCTATACCTTTAGAACCATAAACACGTTCTATTGCATTCATGATTTCTTTTCTGGCACCTGTTGAATCTTTTGAGAAATTTGCAGGATTAGGATCAATAGCATTTAAATATTTATTTCTAATATTTTCAATTTCACTACTAATAGCTGTAAATGCAGCAGCAATACCATGCAAAAAATAACCTGTGGATTCTATTGTACCAACACCATTTTCCAAAAGATATGATAAAGCTACGGGAGATGCGCCAACAGTATCATCAGTAGAACTCTGTTGAGCTTCGTAGCCCCCGGTAGGGGACAAGGACTGGTCGCGAGAGGAACTTTCTGTATGCTTTGCAATAAGAATATAATCATCATTAGGATTGCTCATATTAGCAGGAGTAAGCACATAACGATTAATTTGACCTTCAAATCCTTCAAGCCTAATACCAGCATCTTTACGTGGATTTGGAGTATCAAGAACTCTATATTCAACTCCACCTATAGAAACATATAATGTATATTTAGGATTCTTACGACCAAGATTATCTTCTATAGTATCATTGATTAAATCAAATTTAGTTTGAATTACTTTAGCTTCTTGAATAATTTTATTAGTAAGTTTATTAATATCTGATTTAGTTGTTTCTTCAAGACCAAAATGTTCATCACCTAAGAATGAAGGTAAAGGTTTACCACTAGCTTTAAGAACCTGAGCTGTATAACGACTTAAATGTTGAAGATAATCATTAAGTTCAGCACTAACATCACCTCCAGTTTTATTAGGTACATACTCAATTTCTTGTCCTGTAACAGCATCATTCCATTTGAATCTATGTGCCATAAATATATTATCAAATAAAGAATATTTAGCAGCAAGTCTAATAACAATCCATCTAAGATCTGTTATAGTCATAGTATCAAAAGAATTATCTAAAGCTCTTTCAGTATTAGCATTAAATTCTTTAATTTCATTAAGAATCATTGTATCTTTAGAAGATAAATTTTTAGCTTTAAGTCTATTGTTTATAATAGTACTTATAGGTGAATCTAAAACTTGAGATTCTGATATTATACTATTATAAACATCAGATGCTTCTTTAGATAAACTATCAATACCTTTAAAATCTGTATATGATTTACCAAATGTTCCAGCACCTACTTTAGTTTTAGTATCTGTTTCATCTTTTTTAAGATCAGCAAGCTCTTTATCTAGTTTAAGTTGACGTTCTTTTTCAGCGTTAATCGCAGCTGTTTGACGATCAATTGCAGCTTTATTATCAGCTTCTTGTTTTTGCAATCTAGCTAATCTAGCTTTATATGCAGCAAAACGTTCATCAGTATTAGAGAATTTAGCTTCATCTTTTTGTAAAGATTCAGATGACTTATAAATATCAAGTTCATCCATTAAATCTTTATTGTTAGCAGCTTTAATTTCATCTTCATACAACTTAATTTCATCTTTAATGTTATCATATCCATCACCATTAAGATAATAATCAAGTTCTGCATTAATAGCTATATTACGTCGATCAAAGAATTCTTTAGCTTCTTTAGGATTAGTAAGATTAGCCAACATAGTTCTAGCTTGTTTAGCTGCATCTTTATCATCCGAATTAATATCTAATTTTTCTATAGCTTTAGCTGCTTCATCTCTAGTAGCTTGAAGTTGCTTTAATATTTTGTTATTATTTTCAAGTTTACTATTAGCACCTTTAAGAGCAATTTTAAGACTTAATAATTGTTCTGGCGTTGCATCTTTAGAAGCATTAGCGATAGATTTTTCAATCTCATCAATTTTAGTTTTAAGATTAGATATTATATTATCATAAATTCTAATAGCTTCTTTAGTAGATTCTAATGTAGCAGATTGTCTAGCATATTCACTAAGAGCAGCTTTCTTATTAGTTATTTCTGTTTCATCAGAATACTTATTATCAACATAGTTATTAAGATATTCTTTAGATTCAGCTTCACGTTTAGTATATTCTTCAGGATTAGCGGTAATATTAGCTATTTCAATTTCATTAAGTTTCTTTTGAGCTTCAAGATTAGCAAGACGTCTATGATATTCGTATTCAGTTTTATTATTAGAACCTTCAATAGAGTCAAAATGATCTCTGTATATACCTTCAACAGCTTCTATTTTATTAAGAGTTTGCTCAAAGTAATCAGCATTAGCTAGAAGAGATTCTCCTTTATCAAGAGTTATTTGTTCTTCAGCAGTAAGACTTTCGTTTCTATCACGTTTATCTTTAAGAGTTTGAATTTCTTTAAGAGAAGCACTCATGTTTCTAAGCATCTCTTTATATAATTCAAGAGAACCATCCAATTGATTAGCTGCAACTTGATTAAAAATAGCTTCTTGTTCTTTAAGTTTAGCACCGACTATATCACCATTAGCTAAAGCTTCAACTATATCATCAAGCCCAGAACGCATAGATTCAACTGCTGTTTCAAGACCTTTTACATATATTTGATCTCTTTCAATACCTTTTTTATTTAACTTACTTTCAATATAAGGCATAACAGCTTGCATTCCAGCTCCACCAAGAAGACCTCCTATGCCTTCTGTCCAAATATCAGCATCACTAAGATAACTTCCAACACGTTGACCAAAATCAGTTAAAGCATCAGTATCAGAAAGTAATCCAAAATCTTTACGTGCAGAATGAGCACCTTCTTTCATAGCAATACTCATAGTCATTTCATCTGCCATTTCAGCTAATGAACCAGCAGCAAATCCACCAATACTTTTAAGAAGTTGATTACGTTCATTTTGAGGTATAGCATTTAATGTACGAACTATAGCAAATTTATCACCAGTTGCCATAGCTTTACGTATATTGGCTCTAGTAGCATTACTAAGTGTTTTAGCTGTACCTATTATATTCATCCATTCAACAATATCATAAGCAATATTAGACATTGATCTCCAATAACCTCTTGAAGCAGCGGCATCTGCGTATTGATCAGCTAAACGTTCTATAGTTTCATTAGTTAAAGGAACTTCTTCAACTCCTCGCATTTTAAGAATAGGATTACCGTTTTCATCATATTCTGTATAGTTCTTATAATTATCAAGAAACCATTGACGTTCTTCTTCATAAACACCATAAGCTTCACGAGAAGAATCTAGAATACGACCTATAACGGCAGAACCATAAATATCAGCTAATTTATTAGCTCTAGCAATAGCTTTACCTTTTTGAAGTTCTGTACCTAACTTAAATAAATCTTTAGCATATTTAGATTTACTTCCAAGATTAACAGCATTTCTAAAGGCTTTACCTAATAACAAAGAAGCTCCACGTGCAGGTAACATTATACTAGCTGCACTACCTAGAACAGATGGAACCATAGAAGCCCAATAACCACCACCTTTCATACGATCAAATAAACTACCATATTGAGCTTGTTCAGTCATATAAATAGGAAATGCTTCTCTAGTTCCTTCATTAATAGAATTACCTATTTGTTCTAAGAAATTTCGAGTATAAGCTTCATCATCACCGAATAATTTAGAAGGAAGTGCAAGTATAGAACCTGCACTTTCGATTGTACCTCCAATTATTTCTCCTACGGTTTGAGCAAGAGCATTACCAATTCTACCCAAAGTAGATTGATTTCTTGCTCGACTTTCAACATAGTTACGGTAATTACTAGGAGTAATACCTATATTTCCATTATGCCTTTTAGTAAGATTTAGAAATTCTTTATTACTCATTCGATTATCAGGAGATTGAGAACCGATTTGATCGAATGCAGATTTAGTTACATCTGTATAATGAACTCTACCATCTTCACCAAATAAAGGCATTGTTTGATATGTTTTATCGTTTGGCATATTATCTGTTTAACATTAATACATCATTAGACCAAAAGTTTACATTATACGCAGCTTTCTGTTCAGGAGTAAGATACTGAGTAGGAACAAAATTATCTTTAAGTTCATTAGCATGATTAAGTTTATATACTAATGCTGGAAGATTTCTGCGTAAAGCATCATCATTTTCAAAAGCGAAATTAAGATTACCTTTATTATATTCAACATCAACATATCTATTAATAGAAGGGTTATATTGTTGAACATTAACTTTATAAACACCGGTTTGAGTTTTAGTTATATTATACTTAAAACTACCAGATGTTATAGGATAATAATTTCCGGTATCATGAATACGTTTATCTGCAACAATAGTTTCAATTGCTTGAGAAATATTTCCTACATGTTGATTATTAATGATATTAAATCTATTTAAATCACGTGCATTAGGATCAGTAATTACAGCTAAATCAGCGCCAAGACCTTCAATATTTCCACTAAATGCCATAATTTCATTAGCAGTTTGTCTTTGATAAGTATCATAAGGATTAGTCATAGCTTGATTATAAGAGCATTGAGCACCTTTTCTCATAGCATCTCTAAGAGCTATATTTGCACCATCATCGTCTGTATATAAAATAGCTTCTTTTTGTACTTGATTCTCACCTTGCGCGGGTATAGTAACTTTAAGATATAGTCTTCCAGTAGCATCAGAGCCAATAGATAGATTCTTAGATGATATTTGATAAGCTGCATTATTACCTGAACCACTTTTACGAGAACTAAATATATCAGCAAAATCTTCACTAGAAGTTAAAGGCATACCTATAACTTTTTCTAAGAACTTAGCTTTAGTAGAATCATCTCCTAAAGATGCTGTAGCAAAATTCCAAACACCAATATTATCCATTAGTAGTCTACCTATACCATCAAGAGCATCACTAAATGCAGCCTTATTATTACTTATAGGAGTAAATAAAGTAATAGGTGTTGTTTGTAATTCATAACCTTTATTTTTAGCAGTAGTTAAAAATCTTTGTCTAACTATATTACGGATTTCATCTTTAGGATCATTAGGATTTTTACCATAACCACTTTTAGCTGTAGAAGAAACTAAATCAAATCCGATAAATAAGTTATTACCATTTTCTATATAACTATCATAAAGAATATCAGTTATAACATCTATTTTATCAGATATAGTTTCAGCTTTAGCAATTATATTTTTAGCTTTATTTTTATTTACATCATCCGATAAAGAACCTTTAACATCAAGAAGATTATTTACCGTAGCATTTATACTTTTAACATCATCCGCATTTGTTAAGTCAAATTGACTATAAATAGAATTAAGCATAGCATTATTTTGCTTAATAATATTTTCTGCATCAATAGCAGATTTCTCGGCTTGTTGATAAAGATTTATACTTGTAGGATCAGTAGCATTCGCATATTTAGCCATAGTAGCTTTAGCATTATTTAAAGCATCAGTTGCAGTTTTAATATTTGCATCTACTATAGACATCATTGCATTAGATGGAAGATTTGCTCTAGTGAATCCAATAGCTTCTGTCATTTGTCCTTTAATCTTCTCTAGTTGCTCTCTTTTAGCTTTAAGAGAATCAAGTAATAGATTGTCGAACCATTTAGTATCAGTCTTACTTTCAATAGCTGTATAAGCTCCTATTTTAGCCATATTCAACAATGCACTAATACTATTTTGAGTATAAGCATTATTATAAGCTAATCCCATTCGTTCTTGATAATCCGCATCAGTTTCACCTTCTTTTTGCATTAACTCCGGCATAGAGCGCATTGTACCCTCTTCTAAATATCGTTGCATTACTAGAGGATCACTCATAGCAATTTGTTTTTGAGAAGAAGTTAAATTAGCAAAACTAGAGTTCATTAACATTACTTGTTGCATTCGAGGATCAGTAGCAATTTGCTGTTTAACCATATCAGAAACTAATTGAGCATTAGTACCACCTTGTTTATTGTTAAGCCATTTATTTATTTCAGCTTCTTTAGCCATAGCTGTTCTAAATTCAGGTTTACTAGCAAGAACAGCACTAAATACTTCACGAATTTCATCTTCGCTTACAGATTCAATTGTAGTATCACGAGTTAGAACACCCGATAAATTACCACCTCTACCAGCAATAATCTTTTGAGCAACAGCTTGAACTTTAGGATCTGTATTAGCACCATTCATCAATTCAGTTACATCATTAATAAATTGAGAATTGAACACAGAACGTTTATCTGCTTTCCATGCTTTCATCATTTCAAGAAGTTCTTTCTGATAAATAGAACGATCATGACCTTTACCTAGAGCTGTACCAAAAGCACTAATGGATTGTTTACCATTACCTCCTAGACTACCTCCTGCTTCATTAAATCTTTCAAGAATCATAGCTCTATTTGCGGCTTTATATTCTTCAGGTGCATCAGATTGTTCATTAGCTTGCATCATAGCATCAAATTGAGCTTTATTGCCAAGAATAGTTTTAACTCCTTCATCAGTTAAAAATCTACGAGCACCATCTGAAACAGCAGTATCTGCAAAGAACCAACCTCCATCTTCATCAACTTTCTCTTTAATAATACTTTGAGTTTCATCTATTTTACCTGCAAGAGCTTCTTCATCTTTACCTTGAATTGCATTATATTCAGACATCTTAATTGCCATTTCATTATAAGCATTTTCATTTCGAATAGCACGTTCTTGCAAAGAAGACATAATCGCAAGATTTTGGTCCATCATTCTAGCACGAGGAGTAAACATATCTTGCATTTCATTACGTTTAAAGTCTTTACCTGACTTAACAACTATATTTTCAATACTATTTATGATTGCCATAAGAATTAAATTTGTATATACAACAAAACTCCGGACGTTAATCCGGAGTTATAACAGCAGTTAATTAAGCACATCTTTTACCACTATATCTTTTCTTAACTTTACCACCACATCTTTTACCTTTAAGAACTACAGCGTCTTTACCAAAGAGTCTTGATATTTGTTTATCAGATAAATTCTTTAAGAAGCCTATAGATTTATCATTAGATAATAGATGTAATATATTAGAATTACGCTTATCATTGAGAAGAGTATGATCATTAAGCATCTTCTGAACATCACCCGTCAAACCTACAAGAGCATCTCTTATACCTGTATTGCCTTCAGCTAATAAAGAAGCAGCAAGATTAGCTTTCTCAAAAGCATCAACTTCATTCTCGTATTTAATCTGTTTGTTCTTAGCAGCAATTTCAGCATTCGTTTGACGAGCTTGATTTCTAATATTAAGTTCTTGCATTAACTCATCTTGTTTTAGTTTACCCAAAGCACTAGCACCTTTACTTCTAGCTCTAAGCATAGCTTGTCTTGCTACAGAAGCACTAGATGAATTAGATTTAACAAAATCTTCAATAGCAGAAATTTGATCAATAACTTCTCTTCTAGCAGCATCAGTATTTATATCCCATTCAAGATTTACATTATCAAGATATTCTCTTTTAGGAATTGGCATATCAGAAATGCTCTTAGCAAGTTTACGTTTACTACGACCTTGCATAAGACTACCTATAAGATTACCAGCAGCACCTATTAGATTACCACTTTCATCTGAAATAAATCCACCTAAATCATAACGTTTAGTTTTACCTCCACATCTTCTAAGCATCATAGGAGTCATAAGATAAGGATTAGGATTAATCATCTGTTTAGTTGGATTATCAACTTGAATATTTAAATCACTAAAAGGAGATACTTGAACAGAACCACCATCAGCTTTTTTAACTCTTCCACCACATCTCATACCAACTTCACTAAGCACAGCATCTTTAATATGAGGAGGTAATCCGGATACAACAGCTTGACGTTTATTCATAGCATCTTGAGCCATAAAATTAGCAATTATATTAGCTCCCATTGTAGCACCACTTATAGCTCCTGTGTTTACAGTAGATGTAATAGGAGATACAGTTTGAATATCCATTTCAGCAAATTGAGGAGTAGGTGCTACAAATTGTAAAGGTGGAATAGCTAAACCTCCATTAGGATATTTACGTCTACCTCCACAAGCAAATATAGAGCCTCCAAGAGCAAATTCTTGTTTAGGCTCTGCAACATCACCAGATTCAGCCTTCATAGCTTCTTGTTGATTATAAAGATTATTCAGTTCGGCTTGAACTCCATTAATTTCAGCAAGAAGTCTATTGTGTCTAGCAGATTGCTTTTCAGTATTACGAGCATTAGTGTTACGATCTATAGCATAAGTACTACGATCTGTAAGTCGTAAAAGACCACCTAGCATTACAGAACTTTTAGCAAGTTTATCTTCAAGATAACCTTTATGTAACATAAGAGGTTTAGCAATATCTGCAAAAGTTCTATCTCCTAGCTTAAGAGTATCACTAAATATATAATCAGCATTACTTCCATTGAGTATTGCTTCACCACCTTCCACTTCTGCATTTGCTCCATAAGGAACACCACCTTGTTCATGACTAGGTCCTTCAACTATTGCCGCATTAGATGCAACTTGATTTATAGAACCTCCATCAGCATATCTTTTACGTCTACCTCCACATCTAAAAGCAAATTCATAATTTTCTTTTGTAGGGACACCAATCATATTATATCGATTACTAACAGTTTGAGTATTACCTGTAGGGATAGGATTATCTCCATAAATATCTATAGGATTTGTATTAATTGTAACATCATTTAAAGCCTGTTGATCAATACGAATATCATCTTGACCAAGCTCATAATTCTTAGTAATATCTGCTCTAATGGCAGCTTCTCTAGCTTTACGTTTTTTTCTTCGTCCACCAAAGATACCACTAATCAAACCTGAAACACCACCGATAATACCTCCGATAACTCCGCCTATAGCAGTACCAACTCCAGGAACTATACTTCCAGCAGCAGCACCTACGGTAGATCCAATTCCAAGACCTTTAGCTAAACCACTCTTAGTTTCAGCACCTTGAATACCTCTACCTGCACCCCAACTACTTCCGGTAACATTATTAACATTATCTCTAGCACCTCCTAGATCATAACGTTTACGTCTACCTTTAAGCGTTTTAATCATACCACCATTATTAAATTCAGTTTTATTATAAAAGGCAGCTCTTTCTCTAAGAGTTTTAAGATTGTTTGGATCTAAACTCTTATTTGTTTTCTGATGTTTAAACAAATATGTAGCTGCATCCTCAGGAGTCATAGCATTTACTGCTTTTAATGCTCCTTTGGGTAAATGATAATTTAAATAATAATCTAATTGATTAGATTCATTATCTGTTAGTTTATTATCTTTAAGATACTTTTGATATTTACCATAATTATATCTAGTATCTTCAACAAACTTAAGACCTAACTTCTTTTTTTCATCATCATTAGAAGGTCTTAAATTTTCAAATGAAAGAAGACCTCCATTAATTATACGATTAAGATTACCTTCAGTTTCACGTTGAATCTTACGATAATTAAAAAGATCATCTGTATTATCAGAAGTAGTTTCACCTTGTATTAGAGCCAATAAAGCACTAGCGGAAGCATGATTAAATCCTTTTTTTCTAGCAATATTATAAATATCACGCATACGCTTAGTAACTTTATCATCTAATAGAAGTCTAGGATCAATAATCTTAGTATTAACACCTTTCATACCAACGCCAGTCTTAGCCATATATTGAAGAATTTCTTTAGATGAAGCCCCAACTTGACTAAGTGAATCTACTTTATGAACTTCAGGTCTACCAATAAGACCTTTAATATTTTTATCTTTATGTAGAGCTTGAATATAAAGACCTGTACCTCTAGTATTTAAATCTTTAGTAGCATTATGTATTTTATATAGGGCTTTAAGAAAAACACTTTGAGCTTCAGTATCATTAGTTATCTTACTCTTTTTATAATCTGGCATATTAATATCAATATTAGCAGAGTTCCTCTCCCTTCCACAAGCTCTTTCCCTACCGGGGTCTACAGAGTTCCTCTAAGTTCATAATCTAGTATTCTTAGTAACAACAACGTTAATATCATATAATCTAAGTTCAGCTTGTTTGATATTAGAATCTTTACTAGTAATATCAATATTATCTGAATGCTTATCCATGATAGCATTGACATCAGTTTCATTAATATCTTTGTTAGTAGTAGTATCAATAAAACGATTTAAATACACCATTGTTATATACCCGAACTGATTCTGAATCTTGTTGTATTCATACCATGCTTTAGGCTCATATCTCATTCCTAAGAGGTGATCTATTTCAAAAGGTATATTAGATGGATTGAGAATTTGAAATGCTCTATCATTATCTATATGGTCTTCTATGAGATTCCATAAATAACGTCCAGCTTTGTACTTAAGAGTATGGTTATCATACCAAGTTTCATCTAGAATCATTGGAAGAATACCAGTACTTTGAGTATCAGTATTAATCATTA
This sequence comes from uncultured Vampirovibrio sp., assembly GCA_910584405.1. GTDB lineage: Bacteria > Cyanobacteriota > Vampirovibrionia > Gastranaerophilales > Gastranaerophilaceae > Zag111. The sequence goes on along the minus strand of CAJUAL010000008.1, from coordinate 12,946 downwards.
AATAATCAATAGTCTTATCATATAAGAATTTAATCTTATCAGCAGTAAGATAATTCCAATTATGAACAAGTGCGCTATTCCATTCAATATGATTAAATAACTTACTAACAAGAGGTTCTTCATTATATATAAATTGAGCAATAGATGGCATTATCTTATTATCAAAATATATACACTTATTAGGAGCATTAATCTTATAAATCTTAGTATTATTTGTATCAACAACAAATGTACCTAAGCGATTAGACCAAGTAATAATAGGATTATAAGAATGAAAACTAATCCAAAGATTAGTCTTAAGATTATATGAAATCGTATAAGTATTATCTGGATTATTAGAAACAAATATGATACGACTATTATAATCATCAAATATAAAGAAATTACCATTAGTATTTAGAGGATTAATAGCATTTTCTTTAATATATTCTTTAAACCAACCTTGAAGACCTATAGATGAAATATCAGATACATCTGATTCACCTTTAACATGATATATAGTACCTGTAAAGTTATCACAAACGAAATAACCATATCGAGTAATAATAGAAGAAAACTTATTATTACATCCGATTTTACCGGTATTATTAAAGATAATTTCAATAGGAGTTCTTTCAAAAATATCACTAGTACCAATATAAGTCCCATCTTCTTCTTGATTAAGACTATCTTTAACAGATGTTACAAATAGAGTATGTTCCATTTGAATATAAAGAGATTTAGCATCTGATAAAAGATTTACAATAGAACCTTTAGTAATAGGAATATCTTTATAAGAATCAGCTTTAAATTTACGCCAACCAATATCATTCGATTCCATATTATTAACATTAGAACGAATAATTCTAGCAGCGAATGTATCTTTTAAATTATCGGTGGATTTAAATTGAGTAATATCATTGAAACCTTTCCAATTCATTTCAATATCATAAGCACTTCCATCTTCGGTATGCCAAAAGTTATCAATGACATAATCTCTATAACCTAAATCAATAATAGAATCATAATCAAAAGTAGTCGGATATATATCCATAGTATGAGGTGCATATTCCTCACTAAGACCACTTGTGAATTTATTGATAATAGTATTGATATTGAATTTATTAGCTTTACCCGAGAAATTATTATTAGCTGTAGTACCTTTATATTTAATAATAGAACTATTTACATTTTTACCACTATGAAGTGCAAGAAAATTCATTCTACTTTTAATATAATAAGTAATAATCATACGATGAATATGATAGATATTATTATTATGATGAGTAGCATCTCCAACATTATTGAATTTATTTGAAGGACAAGTGCAACGTTGAGTAACACAGGCTGGAAATGTATCACCAATAAGAATAATTTCATCAGTATTCTCTATAGGATATATACTAGATGCAGCAACTAAAGATAAATTAAATAAATCAGGTATAGGAATTGTATTAACGTCATAATAACGATTTAAATCTACGATACCTCTATTAAATATAGTAAACGTATCAAAGTTATAATATTTTTTATTCTCATTATAAAGAAGAATCCAATTAGAATCATCTTTATTAGATACTTCAATAATAATAGAATTATATTCTTCAGCCGTAAGAGTCTTAACAGTAATTTCACTACTTAACACTATAGTAGCTTCTTTTTCATCTGTTATAACTTCCCAAATACTTTCTGAATTTTGTTTTAAATATTCAGCATTATTATAACCATTAGCGTATATAAGTTTCTCTTTAATAGTAGTTAATTCTTGTCTATAACTATCTGAATCATTATCTTTGGTTATAACAGAAATAACTCTAGTTTGAGTTCTTACATCTCGTTTAATACCATCAATTTCTTCATCAGCTTGTTTATAAACAATATCCGTAAGAGACTCATTAGGTAAACTAGTTCCACCTTCGCTATCAGTACCTTCTTTGGCTAAACCAAAGATATTTTCTTGAAGCATAGTAGAACCATTAATTAATTTGAAACTACTATCACATCCAGCATTAGATATAGCACTATTATTTATAGGATAAAAATCTGCATTAAGAATCGTAGGATATGGGGCATTATTTGCAATATCTGTAGTTTCTGTATCAAGAATAGAATGAATAAGATCTCCAGATTCCCAAGGACCTTTGATATGATCTCCCCAATCAGTAAACATATTAAAATCTTTACTAGTCTTAGGCATATCAGTCTTCTTAGTATATTTACTAAGCCTATCAAAAGCACCTAAATATTCACCAGCATTAATTGATTTATCAGGAGTATTAAGATTTTTGCCATTAATAAGATTTTCTTGAATAAGAGAATTTAATCTAGCTCTATCTCCTGCATTCCATGCTTGATGAATGGCATTATTTCCCCATTCAGTACCAGAACTACCTTCATAATTATTAAGGCATATTTTAGCTTCTTTATTATACCTAAGACCTTTAATGTAGAATGAAGGTAACACAGTATTAGTAACAAGATATTCAATAGGATATAACCTAAAACGACTTGCGGATCTAAAAGGATCTTCATAATTATCTCCAATTACATCATTAGTTCCTATATCACGAATGGTAAGACATTGAGAAATCCAGTTTGAAATCTCAGGTGTAGATTTAGCATAATAAATAGCATAACTCTTAATACTATTTTTAAATTTAGTAATATTAGTATTAGTATTAAAAGCTGAAACAAAAGTATTCATATTAACTTTAGCTCCATACAAATCAAGAGTTTTAGTTTTAGAAGCATTGATTATATGAGCATAAGTTCCACGAGAATTTTTAATAGGAAAACTATTTATATATTTACCTTTATGATCTATAAAAGTAATAAAGAAATAATAAACTTCATCTTCCTTAAAAGAACCACTATTAGATATATCTTTAGATTTAAAGAAATCTCCAACTTTACCACTTCCACTATGAGGAGTAATAGAAGTATTAACAAAATCTTTTACACCACTAAATTCAGCAAACTTAACAAAATCAATTTTAATTTTTTGAAGAAGAAGTTCACCATCAATACTTGTGAAGAAATCAGTAATATCTTTATATTCAGGAGTAACAACATTACCTCTAAGAAGATAACCATCAAAAGATGTTTGAGCTTCATCTTTAGTATAAGCGGTATTACTTATAATTATATCATCTATAGAAATAGATTTCATCTTGGATATAGTAGTAAAATCAAAAGTACTATTGACAGATGGAATATTAATTTCAAAAGTTTCATAACATTCTTCTGTAGTAGGACTTTTATATACTATAGCTAATTTGTAAGTACCTGCTTTACTAAATTTAAATCTAAATCCCTTTTTAGTTACATCACCTATAGCAATGTTCTCACCATAATCAGGAGCGGCATAATATACAGGAGATAATAGAGAATAATCACTATATGTTCCATCATGTAATTTAATAGATGTTGCAAATTGATAACCTCCAGCTTTAAGACCTCCCGCAATAATATTAACATCTAATGTGGGAAATACTATATCAGGAATGAGATTAAGAATATATTCAAAACCTTCTTTAAATGTAATTGTAGTAACATTATCTTCAATAATAAGATTTTCAATATATCCTTTATATTTACTTTGAGCTTCAGTAATATATAGAATACGAGTTTCATTATCACTAGATACACCTTCAGTAAATGTTATAAATAAATTAGTTTCATCAATATATGTGAATGTACCACTAATAGGATGATCTATAGTAAAATTAAAGTTACCTTGAAATACAATAGTTTTAATATCATCTTTATCTTTAGTTGTTTGATATATATAAACTATTTTATCAGGAGTACCTTTAAAAAACAAAATGACGCCTAACGGAACTTCAATTTTACCAACTAAAGTTCCGTAGACGTCTAAGTCTTTTTTATAAACCTCAAAACCATTCTCGTTAATCAGAGTATTACCATCATCATTATACATTATATTTAATGCAAATGACTTAACACCATTTCTGACTGCACCGGGATTAGCATTAGGATATAAACCATCATTTATATTCATAATTAATTCACATAACGGTTTTTCATGTTTAAGAAGAAGTTCAACATAGATTTACTGCAATCATCTCGTTTATCTTTAGTAAGCCTATTGCAAGCATTTCGAACTTTTATTTTAGCATTATCGTATGCTAATGCCGGATTAGTGTAAGGATTACTTTCTTTTAGATTCATAATTGGATGGCGGTAATTACGTTGAAGAATACGCATCATAACGAAGTTCTTTAAAGCATCAATAAGAACATCATTATTAGGTATAAGAGGAACATTGATTTTAAGTATTTCGTCTAGTGTCATTGGCAACCCGTGGTATAACAGCCCTAACGTGCCTTTTCTGACATTTAGATGCAAATACGATCCGTTAATCGAGTAAGTGTATAAACTCTCTCTAGTGGCTCGTATGAAGTCAAAAACAACGTTTTCTGTTAGATTCCAGCCTATCGGGAATGAAACAGCAAGTGGTATATAGTTTCCACTATCATGCTCAAATGGAGCAGGATTAGTAGTAAAATCAGCACGTTTTCCACCAATAGTAACTAAACGAACATTTTTACAACCTTTAGGAAGTTCACAACGATAATCATCAAAATCAATAGTTTCTCCTATGTTAATATAATGTTGCTGAATATTTAAATCAGCAAGAGCTTCGCATATCCAAGTAGGAATACGAGTAATGAAATCCATAGAATGAACATCATAATCTTCAATAATTCTATGAATAACAACACTAGAGCTAATCAGATTTTGGTCTAATGTATTCATCTACTTCATTGTTTTTAGTACGTTCACGTTTACTCTTAGCATGAGGATACCTATCCATAATAGTAGGATCATGCTGTCGAATATATTTAAGTTTAGCGTCAAATGCAAGATTATCAGCTTTAATAACTTCCTCTATTGTCTTATATTTAGTAATCTTACTATCAGTATTAATATTAATATGACAATGAGTAGGATGATATTTATAAAATATTTGATTAGGTACAACATCTACACCCATTCTATGACGAATCCATTTACAGAACCAATAATAAGGATTATCAGATTTAACTTTCCAATTCTTACCATAAGGATTAAGAAAACTCTGAACTTCAATACCAGCAGCAATCATTTCATCTCTAAGACGAAAAGACGCAGCCCAATCAACAGATTCTCTAGCAACAGCACGTTGTACTTGATAAGTACCAAGATATGTACCAAGTGAAACACTACCACCACGTATCAGAGTTTCTATAAGACTCTTATTAAGACTTCGTTGAATCTGATTAAAAATACTATGAGGAATACGACACATCCAATCATAATATCTAATAATCGCAAGTAGTTTAGGAATACGAACTGTACAAAGATAAGCGAATCGATTATAAGTAATACGAAGAGATACTGCTTTAGCTTCGTTACTCCAATCAAGCTTTCTCAGAAGTTTAACTCCTTTTACTTTCTTACCTAGAATCATATTATCAAGTAACTCTTTAGTTATCTTGTTAGATTCAAGTAAATTCAGATTAGCATAACAAATATTAGCTAGATTATTACGTCTAACATAAGTATTATGCAAATCTTTACTAAGTTTTTCAATAGTATTATAGCAATACTCTTGATAGTCGTGGTAATAGTGTATAGATTCCATATAGTTTATTCTACTTTATTATGGATTAAACGTTGAGTTCCATTAGGATCATTAGGAGCATAAGTGCTATCACTAATAATCTTAACTTCATGTTCTGTAGGCTTAATACCAAATTCAGTTCTTAGAACCTCATATATTATTCTTTCTATCATATCTGCTGGAAGTGGAAGTTCAATATCTTGACCATCATCTTCCATATACATAGTAATAACATCTTCAGGATTTTCAGCTACAAACACAATCGTTACAAACTTATAATTTTTAGCATCAATCTCAAAGTTTTTGAGAGTATTTTTGATGATAATTTTAAGTTTACCATTAATGACTTGATAAACTCCCCAAACCCCAATAGGGGAATAGACTGTGGTCAAGAGAGGAACTATGCTATTACTAGCGTATTTATATGTAATAAAACTACCATCATCATGTTGTGTATATACATGAAGAAACGGTGCATCATTAGGCATACGTAAAGGCGTTGGAACTCGATGCTCAGTAGTAAGAATCATATCTTTAGCACCAATTCCAGCATAGGTATTTTCTAAATCAGTAAGCGGAATACAGATTAAAGGCACATTAAAGCTAACTTTAAGAACCTCATCTACACCATTACGTTCAATACTTTGACGAATAAAAGTAGCAAAGAGCGACTTACATGCACTCTTTGCTCTTTCTTGAATGCTATGATCACCCGGCTTACCTAATATATTAGAAATTTTACTTCCTAGTTGATTAAGTGTTGCCATAATAATACATTAAACAATTCGCCAAGTTTTATTAGTTAAAATACCTAACTCTTTAGTTTCACCACGAGGGATAAATTTCATATGATCAGTTGAAAGTTCAAGTGTTGGAGTATCTGGTTTAGAACCTTTTATGATAGGACGATTCTTAACGAGAACAACTCCATGCCAAGGACCACAATTAACATATTTATTAGTAACTCGAATAACGTTCTTTAGATTTTTTGAACCCCTACCACACCTAGGCGGTAAACTAGTTCTTGCGTAAATAACTGTCATGGTATATTAGTTTTTATGAGTGTCTTCTGTCACATCTATAACCATAGTCATATTACGAGAAATACGATTATGATTTTTCCAAAATATTTGCATCATATCGGTACTAGGTTCAAAGTCTTCTTTAAACTCAGCACTTAAAAATCCAATAGGCATATCAGATTTTAAATCACGAATAAGAATACTTACAGCAGTATTACATCCACGTGATCTAAGATCTCCAACATACATACTAGAATGATATTTAGTAAGATTGCTCATACGAAATACATACTTGCTATCTCTATATAAACGTAGAATCGCATAAGGCATTATAGATGTAAGAACATTATTATAACGAACCTTATAAGGATCTGTTATACTAATATCATAATCTTCTGCAATAACAGTAAATTTATCCATGTTAATACCATTACAAAATTTACCACCATTATGAAAGTATGCTACATAAACACCTTTAGCATTTAGAGCATTCCTAACATTAGAAGCTATTTTATCTAATTGCATCCAACATTCAGCTTTAGATGCTAGAATATCAGTTGTAATCTTACGACGTTTTTTAGCAATCCATTCTTTAACAAAGACAACACCTATAGATGAAACGATAACACCAATCAAGTTTAATATAGCAATAAAAATACCACTCATTACACAATTTGTTTTATAATTCATATTTGTGTATTTAGAAAGTTGCTATAAACAAAAAAATCCGACTACTAGCGGAACTAGCAGTCGGATCAGGAATAATTAAAATTGCCTTAATATAAATAACATCTGTGACTAAATGCTATTGTATGAACTTCTTCCAAGGAATATCTTCATCTTTACCCTTAATATCAGCAAGCCATCTTTGGAATGCTATACCTTCATATCCATCAGGATCAGTGAGGAATAGATAAGCATAAATAGCACATTCATGATGCTCAGTAAATAAGAGACCATAGAAATCAGCGTATGCCATATTCATCACGTAGGTAACATCATGCCAATTAGCATTGTGAATATCATTCATATTATACTTATACCAAATCTCTTTAACTTCCTTTAAAGTATAATAATGATGAGTGTCGTTACGATTTTCCATTTTAGAAACAGCCCATTCACATAAGTCTTTAGTAAAATGTTTACCGTAAAGTTCTTTATATTTTCGACAATCCCTCTTTCTTACATCTTCGTTTTCGTGAAGCATTTCAGTATGCTCATGCGGGTCTTTCATCATGACTTACATTATTTTTAAGAGAGTTATCAATTTCACGTTTAAGGTTCTGAAAAGCCGTAGCTTCAAATTCAAAACCAAAGATATTTACAGAACCTTTTGCAGTAGCTTTAGTTATAGCTGAATCAAGATAACTATTAACTACTTTAGGTATCTGTTCATCTGGAATGAACTTAGATAACTTAGCCAATTGAGGCTTAATAATATAATCAAGTGTAGGCTCAATAATAAAATCTAATTCATTAAGAACATTATAAGTAGATAGATCTAAATCAAAGAAACTACTCATAAATTTACCAATACCTGAAGTAACAGGAATCTTAATTCCACCTCCAATAGTTTTAACTATAGGAGTAAGCCATTTACGTACAGCTACTGCAACAAGTTCTGAATTATTCATATTGCTCTAAGATTAAGCGTTAGCGGCAGGAGTTGTAGCATTCGGATCTGGTACAGCAGGACCAACAACTTGATTGTTACAACAAGCTCCACCAAACCAATTTTTCAAACCCAATCCTGCAAAAGCAGCAAGACCTAGAGAACCTGCAACAGTGTTGTAGTTAATTTGTCCCTTAGGGACTTTAACTCCAGTTTCATTTTCGTTAGTCATAATAATTATTTGTTTTAATGCATCTCGACATTGAGACGCACAACAAATATATTACTATAATCAGCAATGATAAGAATTAGACTTATAACATGAACATTAATATCAATACTTGAATTTTATATTCAAGGATTCTCTTTTAGCAATTACTTCATCAATTTTCGCATTAATGGAGGGAACACTAATGTAATTCATAAAAGTAACATAACCTATATGATAAACATCAGCAATTTTATTCTTCCAAATCCAACAACAACTTCTATCATCATTGATATAAGTTTTAGCAATATCCTGAATATCTCTAATTAACAAGAGTTTATTCAAATTAGTATAAGTCACAGATGTCATACTAGGAAATTTAAATCATTAATAGAACGTTTAGTTGATGATATAAGCGAGCAATGATTTTCCCTTATACGACAAAAAGAAGCACTAAACAGATTAGTAATAGTACTTCATTAGTCCGCGATCATACGCTTTTAGAATCAGCAAAATGCCGTTTTATAGCTTTGAGTATAGGTTTGATAATTAAATCATACCCAAAGGTACATATTAGAAAAGATAGCAGCACCGTTTCCAATGAAGCATCTAATTTGTATAAGTAAAGCACCATAGTTACAATACCTACGATTAAGCTAACAAGAGACTTGAAGTATCTCGGTAGTTTCTTTTTAGCAATCTTAGTAGCAATCTCGTTAATACCATAAGTAACTAAAAGCACAATAGCGATAAAAGCAAAGCTTATAGAATTAAAGAGATTAAAAACAATTGTTTCTTCCATAGTTTAAACTGTATAAAAATCAAAGTTTACAATATATGTACCTACTGAATTTTTAAACATAGCAATAATTTTATTAGAAATAGGTATTATTGGAAATCCATTTCCGCAATAAATTATAAATTGAGAACCATTTAGACGTAGATTTATATAAGACGATATATTTTGAGTTGCAATTTGTAAATCACTAAGTTCATCACTGAACTCAAAAATTATATTAATACCACCAGAACCTATATTCTCAGTTTTATAATCTACAACGGTATGAATATTCAAACCAATAGCATCATCAGGAACAATAATAGATAATGGATTTTGATCTCCTAAATAAAATTTTTTAGAACCAATAGTCACATTAGTAGGTTTTGCTGATTAACCTGTAAGTCTAATAGATTTAACTTTAAATGCACCTATTTTCTGATCAATAGTTACGGTTTTACTTACCTCTTCTCCTGCTACGGTTATTATACCGTTTCTAGCAGCTCCAGTATTTTTAGCAGCAACATCAAAACTGCCATTATTTGTTTCACTTGCAGGACTAACAGAAATCCAACTAGGTTTAGCTATAATAATTACGTTTAATGATTAACTAGTTTATACAAGAAAAGGTCTAGTAGATACCTTAGTACCCACTAGACCCACAATGTTCAAATGAAAATTAGATTATGAAATCGTCCAAGCAGTATTGGTAGTAATCGTAATCTGTTTTGTTTCACCAGCAGCAGCAAAAGTCAAAGAAGTCGGAGATACAGACAAAGTAGCATCACCAGCAGCTTGAGTTACAGTATATTTCTGCCCATTAACAGTAATATGTCCGGTACGAGTATTAACTGTTGGATTAGCAGCAGCAGTAAACGTAATCTCGAAAGCATAAACATTACTTGCTCCCGGGTCACCTTCGATAGCTGCACCTGAATTATATGACTTAGTAGCAACTACTAATTTACCAGCAGTTAACCAATTTGAAGCATCTGAATTAACAGAAAACGTAATAGAAGCCAAGTTAGAATTACCTGTAAACTTCTTAGCTTCACCTGTTTTAACGAAAGCTAAAGATTGAGTGGTAACGTCCCAAATATTAGAACCTGACTGTTGTATTGCAACATCTTTCGTTAAATCTTCAACTGTTACAGTAATAGATCCTGAACGACCTGTACGTCCTTTATAGACAGGAGCAGTAACATCAACTTGTGAATTACCTGTACCTTCAACAGAAGATAACGTAATCCAACTCGGTTTAGCTCTCAAAGCATATCCGGCACGCATTACAGGTACACCAACTCCATCAACTAAGCCATCAATTTCAACTGCTGTGGCTCTTTCATCTAAAGAAGAATTTGAATTCATAATAATGAAAATTTAATTATTTATAAATAGATTTTGAGTTCCGCACGCTTCCACATCACCTTCTCTACTGGGGTTTGCAGAGCGTTGCGGAATTTTTAATAGTTTAAGAAACAGTCCAAGAAACATTAGAAGTTACATTAACAGTTTGAGTACCTCCTGATGCCTCAAATTCAAGACTTGTTTTATCAAGATTCAAATAAGGATCTTGAGCAAATGTAGCAGTATAAGTAGCATTTTTAGTTACAGTGACTGTCCGCGTAGCACTCGTATTACCATCACTCCATTTAACAAAGTGATAACCGGAATTAGCCGTAGCTTTTAGTGTAGCTGACGCATTGTAATTATAAGTACCACCACCACTAACTGTACCACCTGTACCAGCAGTAACTGTCAATTTATACTGTCTAGTAGATGCAGTCCATCTAGCATACCAAGTCTTATTACCAGTACATTTTGTTGAAGTAGTCAACTGAGTACCACCTGTTGAAGCATCAGTATCGAACCAACCTACAAATGTATAGTTATTAGCCGCGGTAGAAGCTCTACTTGCCGTAGGTAATGTACTAAGTGTAGCATTATAATTTAATGTCTTAGTTGTATCACCTGTACCTCCATTTGCATCAAATGTCCAAGTATAAGAATTAATTGTCCAAACAGCATAATATGTAACATTAGCTGTTACTTTAGTCGTTGTACTAACATTTACTGTACCGGTCTTAGACGTAGACCAACCTTTAAACGTATAACCTGTTCTAGTTGCCGTAGGTAATGTACCTAAAGCATCATTATAATGGAATGAACTAGAAGACTTACTAGGAGTACCACCGTTTCCATTCCAAGTAACAGTATAATTTTTATAAGTTGGAGTCCATCTAGCATACCAAGTTTTATTAGATATTACCTTAGTACTAGTAGTTAATTGAGTTCCTCCACTAGATGCGGAAGTATCAAACCAACCTGCGAAAGCATACGTATAAGTATTATCTGCATTTCTAGTACAAGTGGGCAACGTTCCAACAGCGGTATTGTATTCTTTAGTTATAGTTGTAGTAGAAGGAGTATTACCACCATTCTTATCAAATGTAAACGTATAACTATTGATAGACCATCTAGCATACCAAGTTTTAGTTCCAGTAACTTTAGTAACTGTTGTAGCTTGAGTACCACCACTTGCAGCAGATGTATCAAACCATCCAACAAATGTATAACCTGTACGACTAACAGTAGGCAATGTACCAAGAGCTGTATTATAAGCTTTTGTTATAGTTGCAGGACTTACAGTTCCACCCCCATTTGCATTGAAACTATGAGTGTAAGATTTAGTACTTCTAGTAACATAAGCATAATAAGTAACAGTTCCTTTAATTGCAGGAGTTTCTAAAGTTAATCCAGAACCAACTTTAGTTCCACCACCGTTAGCAGCAGTATACCAGCCTTGGAAAGTATAAGTGTACTGAGCATTATTTGAAGGCACAGTCAAAGTACAAGAGCCTTTCGACCCATAAGCAACAGATTGACTAGTCCTATTCAAAGACCCGTATGTTGTTTGATAATTTATTGTATAACTCCGTTTAGTTGCAGTCCAATGTGCATATATTGTAGTATTACCTGCATCCATTGTCGTATTAGCAGTAACTTGTGTTCCATCCGTAGCGGCAGTGTACCATCCAGCGAATGTATAAGTATATTGTGCATCAGAGGCTCTAATAGGTGTAGGCAACGTACCATAAGCAGAATTATATTCAAGACTTTTAGACGTTGGAGTTACAGTACCACCATTAGGATTAAATGTTAAAGTATAACTATTAATTGACCATTGAGCATAATATGTAATACTTTTAGTTACAACAGTTGTAGTAGAAATTTTAGTTCCACCACTAGAAGCTGTGTACCAACCAAGGAATGTATATCCTGTTCTAGTGCAAGTCGGAAGTGTACCTAAAGCGTCATTGTAATGGAATGAACTACTAGACTTGCTAGGAGTACCACCATTACCATTCCAAGTAATAGTATAAGATTTAAGAGTAAAATATGCAGTTAAAATTTTAACTGATCGCATTGTTACAGGTTGAGGATTATTAGTATAATGAGTATCATCTACATTATCAGTCCAATAAGCAAATTCATATCCTGTTGCTGGAGTAGCTGTAATCTTTACAATAGAACCTTCTTGTCCAGTAAATGGACTAGGAGATGTTGTACCAGCTCCGGTAGGAGAAACATTAACCGGAATAGTTATATTATAAACGGACCACTTAGCAGTTAAAGTAATATTAGCTGTAGCGGCAAATGTATAAGGACTAGCACTTGTAACCTTAGTAGTTCCATTATACCAACCATCAAACTTATATCC
>CAJUAL010000007.1 GCA_910584405.1 uncultured Vampirovibrio sp. | reverse complement strand
AAAATACCACAAGAACTACTAATAATGCTGTTATTAAATCGTTATAACAAAAGAGGACGGAGTAAAATCCGTCCTTTTTTAATTTTTGTAACAATTATGATAATTTCCTCAAGTTTTAAGTTAAAAAGTCCGTATATATATTTGTAAATAGATTTCACGGAGTGTGTATTACAATGTATGAGGATATTTTAAGACAGCAAGTTATAGTAGAGATTAAGAATCTTATCAAAAAAGCTGAGGATATTGAAGAAGACAAAGATTTATATTGCGATTTTATGAAAACCGTTATTTTAAATACATATAGCTGTAATTAGACAATTGTATAATGAATTTTGCCAATAATTATATTAGATTAAATTTATTATGAATATCGTTATTATTGGCGGAGTTGCTGCAGGGGCGAAAGCCGCATCAAAAATAAAACGTTTACTACCTGATTCAAAAGTTTCAATATATACGGATGATACGCATGTATCGTATTCATCTTGCGGGCTTCCGTATTATATTGAGGGTAATTTTAAGGATTACACTGCACTTTTGGTACGTTCGGTTGAAGAATTTAATAAACTCGGTATTGACGTATATTTAAAATCCCGAGTAGATAAAATACTTATAGAGCATAAACAGGTACTTGTAAAAGATGAGAATAATGCGTATCTTGTGCCTTATGACAAACTTATTATAGCAACAGGAGCAAGTCCGTTAATACCAAATATAAGCGGTATAAATTGTAAGAATAATGTTTTTACAGTACGAAAAATCGAGGACGGTATAAATATCAGAGAAAAGATGTTTAACTCAAATCATGCGACTATAATCGGAAGCGGTTATATTGGTATGGAATTACTGGAAGCTTTTGTTAAAAACGGCTTAAAGGTCACTGTTATTGAAAAAAATGAAAGAATTATGTCGATGTTTGATGACGAAATTTCTGATTTGATAAAAAACAGGATTGAATCTGAGAATAACGGTAATTTTGAATTTTTAACAAGCGAAATAGTTTCAGAGTTTATAGGAGAAGACTCGGTTCATACTGTTAAAACTCTTTCAGGCAAAGAAATCCAAACTGATATGGTTGTAATTTGTACAGGAGTAAAACCTAATGTCGAAATAGCACGCGATGCTGGGTTAGAGATAGGTGTAACGGGAGCAATAAAGGTAAATAAGCTTATGCAAACCTCTGTTCCTGATATATATGCCTGCGGAGATTGTTGTGAAGAAAGACATTTAGTCAGTGGCCGCAGTGTTTGGATTCCTTTAGGTTCAACGGCAAATAAGGAAGGTCGTTGTGCGGCAATAAACGCCGCAGGCGGAGTAGAACAATTTGAGGGTGTTTTAGGTTCAGCTGTTACAAGATGTCTTAATACAACAATGTCAATGACAGGGCTAACAGAAAGAGAAGCTTCAAATATAGGTTTTAATCCAGTGTCAGTAATGTTAGAAAAACATGATAAAGTCGGTTATATGCCCGAAGTTGGAGAAATTGTGTTAAAAGTTGTCGCCGATAAAATAACGGGAATGTTGCTTGGCGCACAGGCAATAGGTTCAATCGGCGCAGATAAACGAATAAACTCACTTACGTCAGCGCTTGTTGCACATATGACAGTTGATGAATACAGCAGAAATGATTTAACATATTCTCCACCGTATTCGCCGACAATTGATCCTTTAATTAATGCAATGTTAATGCTTCAAAGTAAAATTCAAAATTAAGAAAGTTTCTGTTTAATATACTTTGCAACAGCTTCTCCCATAGAAAAACAACTGGCTTGGACTCTTAAAGCTCCTTGTGCCATATAATCAGCAGACAAACATCTTCCTGCAACAAAAAGGTTGTCGTAGTTAAATGACATTAAACTTTCAATAGGAAGCTGGTATTCACCTGTTTTTTCGCAAGTTGATGTGTTTTTTGATTTGCTGTGTACATCTATCGGGTAATTTGAAATAAGTGCAGGATTATCAAATTTCTTACCGCTTTTTAAATCCTCTATTGTATATATATATTTACCCCTGATTCTGTTAGAAACCCTTATTCCTATTGAATCTGAGATATTTGAGATAAACGAATTTTCAAATCCGGGGAGATATTTTTTACAGAACTCTGAAATCCTGAAAATTGATTCTCTGCCTTTAGTTAAAGCTTTTGATAAGTCTTTTTGATTATTAGGATTAAGGTTTTCAACTATTCGTGGACAGTTAAAAGCAACTGTACCAGGCATTCCCGCGACTGTAAATACCTGAAAATAGTTCCTGTCTTCATCTTCTAGGATTCCTTCTTTAACAGCTTTATCAAATAAAGGTGCTAAAGCCCAGTGTTTGCCGCTATCCCATGTGTAAGCTGTCGAAAAATGCACTTGTTTATCTGTATATTGAACGGTTGTAACCTCTCTATCTGTGTCTAAATCGGTAATCCAGCGTGCAAATTCTTCACAATCAACGCCGCTCATCAAAAATCTTAAGCTCATTGGCTGAAATTCTGAATTATTTTCCAAAAATTCGCAATTAATTTTTTTAGAAAAATCACAATTTCCTGTCGCATCTACAAAGTATTTCGCGCCGATAGGTACCGATAACTTTTCTTGATTTAAGAGTGAAATGTTATTAGTATATATCTGTTCGATATGTGATGATAATGTATTGTTTAGCTTAACTTCTGCAACCTCAGTGTTAAATAAAACTTCTACATTAACATCTTTCATCATTTTATCAAGTACAATTTTCATTAATTCAGGGTTAAACCAGCCTGAATTGCCTTGGTAAGTGACTTGCCCGTCGATTTTGGCAAGCTCGGAAACTAATGCGTTGTAAAAATCTGTGTTGATTTGATTGTCGCCGCTTTTCATCACGGGAACAACAAGACCCGAGGTCATTGTCCCGCCTAAAACCTGACTTTTTTCAAGTAAAAGTGTTTTTAAACCCGATTTTCCTGCGATATAAGCTGCTGCACAGCCTGCAGTCCCACCACCGATAATAACAATATCATATTTGTCCATATTTTAATTATAATAGTTTATTTTTTTTGGTGCAAATAGTTCATATTTTGTTGTGTTAAAACATAATATGCACAGCCTACACCTGTAGAATTTTTTGTTTTGCAGTTCGTTTCATACGGGAAAATAGAATCAGGTGCACCCATTGGTCTTAATGAATTGTTCGAATATTCAAACATAAATAAATCTTTACCCCAGGTGTTAGGTGAATATTTACCATTTGTATCAATGTAAAAATGTGTAATACCTTCACTAGGCTCATATATCCACCAAACGGCTGCTCCATTTAATAATACGACTTTATAGGCATCATATTGTGCATAGTTGAGACGGGGGCTGCCATTTTTTTGCAAGTAGTAGGCATTAACAATACATTTACCATCAGTATCTGTCATTCCACAGTCAAGAGCTAATTTTAGAAAAGGCTTAAGATTTTCACCGATTTTTAGGGTTCTCGCAGCTCTGGTTGGTTCGGTAAACCAGCCTTCCATATCGCCATATTCTTCTTCTGCCATTCGCAGAGCTTGAGAGAGTACGGATTGAGTCGCGCGAAGCTGAGTTACCGTACGTTTTTCAAAATTCTTTTGCATCATTGTGGGTATGGTCATAGCTGCAACTATACCAATTATTCCAAGTGTAATTAATACCTCAGCTAACGTAAATCCTTTTTTCATATCTCCTCCTTATATTAAGAAATTATAGAACTATAGCATGGTATATAGACTAATAATACGATTATTATAAAGTGTTTGAAATTTATTGTCAATATAATCAATAATAAGATATATAAGTCTATTTTTTAAGGAGATAAGATGTCCGTTAGGGAATTTGTAAAAATTATGTTAGCTAAAGAATGTATGACTTTAACCCAGCTTGCAAAGTTAGCAACAGAAAACAGCGATAAAAAATACACAATGGACGGCTTATCTCACAAATTGAGAAAAGGTTCTTTAGATTTTAATGATGTTGAGTTTTTTGCAAAACTTTTGGGATATGAAATTGTTTTGAAAAAATTTGATAACAACTAATTTATCGTTTAGATACATACCTATAATAATTTAGCTTTTTTATTATACTTAGAACTTGACATAAGGTTTGAATTTTTAACTTCGAAATTTCTGCGCTCGATAAGAGCCTCATTTTGAGCGTTTAAATTCTCATCACGATAAAATATACCTGCAGTAGTTTTTAAAAGCCCTGAATCAAATTCTGAGAGGGGATATTTTATGTGCTTCTTATTTTTTGAAGCAATTGTTCCTATCGATTTATTTTTTGCTAAGTTAAAATTTTCACCGATAAAAAATCCTGCTTCAACCATGGCATTTCTAACTGAAGCTGAAGATGAGTAAGTTAAAATTAATCCGTCGTCTTCCAAATGATCATAAAGCAGCATAAAAAATTCATAAGACCATAAAATCGGACACTTTGAAGGCGAAAAAGCATCTAAAAATATCAAATTATATAAGTTGTTATCTTTTTTTATTACATCTCGAGCATCACCAATTTTAAGGTTAAAATCAATATCTTGCAACTGATATGTTTTTAACCTTCTTTTATAGCATTTAGATACATGGTCATAATATATATTATGTAAAAGGGGTAAATTATTCTTATCGGGTATTAATTTATTAGGCTTGTTTTTATAATGGCTATAAATGCCCCTTAAATCAGAGTCAAAATATCGATGATAATCTTTATTTGATAATATTTGCTCAATATCAGAATTTGACAGGATTTCAGGGTAATTTTGGGCTATTTTTTCAAAAATTAGAAAATTAATTATTTTTTCAATTTTCGGTTTTGGTATATTTTTATTTTCTTCTAAATATTTCTCTAATTTTTTATACTCAAAATCAAATTTTTTATTTTTAATATTTTTTTCGCCTGTTTTTATAAATGGAGATAAAAAAGCTAAAATTTTATCATTATCTATAGCTGTTACAGAAATTTTATTAAAAATGTTATCGTCATATATCTTATCGCTATATGTGGATAATATTTTGTTATTTTTATTGGTATATATCGAATCGATATTACATTCTGTAAGAGAGAAAATTTTTTGAAAAAAACTTTTTGAATTATATCCGATTCCAAAACAAATATCTAAAATTTTAATTTTATCTTTCTCTAGCAGCGTTCGGAAATCTACAGGCTCGATAAACTTTTCATTTGCTTCTGTTAAAGCACCTGTTGCACTGTGATATATGTCATTAAACTGTGGACTGTACAGGCCTACTGAGCCATCTGCTGTAAAATACGGGTGAAATTCATACATAGTCTTATTTTACACCTATTTTATATCTGTTGCAAACTCTTAACATTAGTATTATTTGTCATATTTACACCTGTTTTTGGTATAATATAGCAGAAAGGTAGATTATAAATATGAAAGTTAGTGTAAAAGTACCGGCTACAACAGCCAATATGGGCCCGGGGTTTGACTGTCTGGGTATGGCTTTGCCGATATATAATACAATTACTATTGAAGAAACCGTTCTTCCGGGAACCGGTATTGAAATAAATGTTATGGCAGATAGTGATTCTATTGATCAATTGTCTTTAGATCATATTCCGTCTGATGAAAACAGTATTGTTTACAAGGCTGTAGAGCTTCTTTACAATTCAATCGGACAAACTCCGAGCGAATTAAAAATAAATATTCACTCAAATATACCTGTTGCAAGAGGATTAGGCAGCAGTTCTTCAGTTATTGTAGGTGCTTTAATTGCCGCTAACGAACTTTTAGGTCGTCCTGCAGATGAAGTTGCTTTATTATCAATTGCTTGTGAAATTGAAGGACACCCTGATAATATTACACCTGCAATTGTTGGCGGACTTGTTATTTCATCTCAAGAAGATGATGGTAGCGTTGTTTATAGGAAACTTGAATGGCCTCAAGAATGGGCTGTTACGGTTTGTGTTCCTGATTTTGAGTTATCAACAGATATTGCACGTTCTGTATTGCCGTCTGAAGTTCCTATGAAAGACGCTATATTTAACGCAAAAAGGCTTGCAATGTTTGTTGAAGCAATCCATACAAAGGATTCAGAACTTATGAAACTTGCGCTTCAAGATAGATTACATCAGCCATACAGAATGAAGCTTGTACCGGGATTAGATAAAATTATTGATAAATTAAAACATTTTGAAAATGTTTTAGGCTGTGTTCTAAGCGGCGCAGGGTCTTCAATTCTTATTATCTCAGAGAAAAACAATGTTGATAAGATTAAAGAAGTTGTTCACGAAACTTGGGCAGACTTAAATATTAAATCTACGCTTAAAACATTGTCTGTTGAAAATAACGGTGCACAAATTATATCAAATGATGATTAATAAAATTAGACTTATTACTGTTTAAATTTACAAAAAAGTCCTCCATAATAACAGAAAATGGAGGGCTTTTTAATGTATATAAGTATTTTAAATACCTGTGTAGGATGTGGAGCATGCGCGATTATAAATCCTGAGGTTTTTGATATTCAAGGTTCTAAAGCTATTATTAATGCAAATCGTATAGATGATACCGAAGACTTATGTATTGATGCGGCTATTAACTGCCCTGTTAATGCTATTGCTTTAAATGATTATTAAGATATGTTAATTAAATAGCTTAAAAAAATCAATTTTTACCTCTTCAAAAACTTTATATAAGAGTAGGTTATTTTTATTTTAAAAAGGAAGGTAATTATATGGTAGGAGCTATTAACGCGGCACAAACCGTGAACTATGGAAGTATTGACAATCGTATTAATCGCGCAAAAGAACATGCAAAAAACAATTTTAGATATGGAGCACCGGCTTTAGCTGCAATTGGTGCAACAGGTGTTGTAGGAGCGCTAAAACCTGATTTATTAACAAAAACCGCAACTGCAATTGGTAAAGGTATTGGTACTGTTGGTAAATTCTTAGCAGAAAAAGTATTCAAAAAAGGCTTCGGCACAGGTTTGTTATCAAAAGTTTTGAATAATCCTGGTAAGTTTGGTGCCGCAGGGCTAGTTGGTGGCGGCGCTATATGGTTAATCAATCAACTTTCTAAACGTGCATACAATGCAGGTCAAATTGATAAAAAATATGAACAAATAGCAGAACGAGAACAAGCTCAAAAAATTATTGTAGTGTAGATACGCATATTTTTAATTTATTATCAGTTATGCCGATAATTGCCCAGCGAATGACTTCGCCGCACTTATCGGCTAACTGTTTTTCAATTTCTTCTCTGGTTAAACCTGAGTCTAAGAATATGATATCAGAACGTATCATTTTTATTCCTTATTCTACTGTTACTGATTTTGCAAGGTTTCTAGGTTGGTCAACGTCTTTACCTAAAAATTCTGCAATATAGTATGCAATTAATTGAAGCGGAATCATTGCTATAATTGGTGATAAAAGTTCGGTTACATTTGGAACTTTTATAATATAGTCAAACAAATCATCTAATTTTGCATCATCAGAGTTTGTCAGAGCAATCATTCTTGCATTTCTTGCTTTTGCTTCTTCACTGTTTGACAGAAGTTTTTCGTAAACAGTTCCGTTCATAAGTATTGATAATACAGGCATTGTTTCATCAAGCATTGCAATCGGACCGTGTTTTAATTCCCCTGCCGGATATCCTGTTGCGTTAATATAGCTGATTTCTTTCAGTTTTAAAGCACCTTCTAACGCAGTCGGGTAATTAATTCCTCTTGCGATATAGATAAAATCTCTTGTATTTGCATATTTTCTTGCGCAAGCTTGAATATTTTCTTTATGAGCAAGAATTTGTTCAATTTTTTGCGGAAGTTGAAGAATTTCTGATTTTAAGCTTGTCAAATCAGATTTTGCCATTGTTCCTTTAACTTCTGCCATATATAAAGCTAAAAGATAGAAGGAAGTTAACTGAGCAATATAAGACTTAGTAGCTGCAACAGAAACTTCAATACCTGCGTTAACAGGAACTAAACTGTCCGCTTCTCTAGCCATAGCACTATCAGGACGGTTAGTTATAATCAAAATGTGAGAACCTCTTGCTTTTGATTGTTTTATTGCTGTTAAAGTATCAGCAGTTTCTCCGGATTGAGAAACACCTATAACAAGAGTATGTTCATCTGTTACGGTTTTTCTGTAAATATATTCACTTGAAGCTTCAACGTCAACAGGAATTTCACAGAAATTTTCAATAATATATTTACCAATCATTGCGGCATGCAAAGATGTTCCGCAAGCGATTATTTGGATTCTGTTTAAGTTTTTTAGAGTTTCTTTTGTCAGTTTAACTTCATCTAATACAATATCAGAATCTGATGTATGAAGTTTTCCGACTAAAATATTTCTGATAACGTCAGGCTGCTCATGAATTTCTTTAAGCATAAAGTGTTTGTAACCCATTTTGCTTAATGCTACAGGCTCCCAAGGTAGTAACTCAACCTTTGGAGTAAGAATATTACCTGATTCATCTTCAAGCTCGATTGAGTTTGAAGTAAGTGTTACAACCTGATTATCGTTTAAATAGATTGCACGTTTTGTATGCTTAATAAATGCCGGAACATCTGATGCAACATAAAATTCGTTTTCACCAACACCGACAATAAGTGGGGCATTTCGTTTTGTTGCTACAATTTTATTAGGTTCGCTGTTATGCATTATGCATAAAGCGTAAGCCCCTTGAAGTTTTTTAGTAGCTGCTTGTACAGCTTTTTTAAGATCTTTAACTTCTGCATAAACAGACGCTACAAGGTGAGCAACTGTTTCTGTATCAGTTTGAGATTTGAATTTACAGCCTTTAGCTTCAAGTTCTGCTCTTAATTCTTTATAATTTTCAATAATTCCGTTATGAACAACAACAAGATTACCGCAATTACAAGTATGCGGGTGAGCATTAACAACTGTCGGAGCTCCGTGTGTTGCCCAGCGGATATGCCCGATACCCGTTGTTGATTTTGTTAACTCGTAAGCATGCGGAGCAAGTTCTTCTCTTAAGTTTTTCAACTTGCCTTCTGCTTTATAAAGTTTTATTGAATCCGAACACTTAAGCGCAACTCCTGATGAGTCATAACCTCTGTATTCTAACTGTTCTAATCCGTCTAATAATATATCAATTGCGGGTTTATTCCCTACATATCCAACGATACCGCACATATTGTACTTCTCCCATCTATAACTACAATATATATAGTATCATTAAAATAGCAAGATTTTAAGTCATTAATATTAATTTAATATATGTACACCCATTCCGGTATTTGCAGGAATGTAATTATTATAGCCGTAACCTCTGTTAGATGAGAAAGATTGGTTTATTCCTGAAAATGACGGACCAAACGGTAAGTTCATAATCGGCGGAGTAAAACCGGTCGGTTGCCCTACAAAACGATTTCTGATACGTGCGGTTGGAGTGTTTGCGTATTGTGTTAAGTAGTTTCTGTTATAATAGTCATCTCTGTAGTTTTCAAGTGCATTATTCATTCTCTGTGCTAAATTTAAAGACGGATAGGTTCTGTTAAACAAGTTCTTTTCAATTCGGTTTAAACGAACTTCGGGAGTTTCACCTCTATATGTTCTGCCAAAAAGATAATCCTCAATTTTTGATAAATCGTTTGTATAAGGATTAATATTACTGTAGTTATAATTTTGATTAGGAACATTATATACTTGTCTTATTGTTCTTGTTGCAGCATTTGCTTGTAATGACAAACTAACAAAAATTGTTAAAATAAAACTGATTGCTAAAAATTTTTTCATAATTTACCTCACCTTGTTAAAGCAATACTAGGAGCTAATAATAAATATTTCATTCCGCATTCGGGTAATCTTAACAATTAGCCATATTCTTATCAAAGTGCTATTATTTTGTTATGTTTAATCAAAAAAATAATAAGAAGAAAAAAGAAGTAATTGCATATATTCATACTCACTGGGACAGAGAGTGGTATCAGGAATATGAAGTTTTCAGGTTAAGACTGATAAGAGTTATAGATAATGTTTTAGAAATGCTTTTAAACGATAAAATTCCGTCTTTTTACCTTGACGGACAAGTATCAGCGTTGCTTGATTATTTGGAATTAAGACCTGAAAAAGAAGACTTAATAAGAATGCTTGTAGGGCAGAAAAAACTCTTTATTGGGCCTTTTTACTGTCTTGTAGATGAATTTTTAACTGACGGTATTTGTTTTAGAAAGAACATTGAAATAGGGTTAAAAATAGCAAGAGAGTTCGGATGTAAAAATTATATTGCATATCTTGCAGATACATTCGGACACAGTCAAAATATTCCCGAAATTCTAAAAGAGTATGGTATTGATAAAGCTGTTGTATGGCGCGGCTGCGGAGATTTACCGTCTGAATTTATATTTAACGGAGTTAATACTGTTAACCTTGTTCGCGGTTATTTTATGGATATTTTTTCTGCAGAAAAATCAATTGAAGAAAAAGCAGATTTTCTTAAGTCAAATTTAGATAAAATAGCAGAAAAATCAGGTGATACATTACTCCTACCAATCGGAGCAGACCATTTGGGGGTTCCTGAAGATATCTCAGAACAAATTGAAGCTGTTAATTTGCTTTTAGACGATTATGAAATTAAGCTCGGTTCCTTATTTGAATATTTTGATAAAGTAAAATTTAAACATAAGCATAATGATGAGCTTCGTGATAACTCAAAAACATTTATTTTACAGGGTTCATACTCTTCACGTATGGATTTAAAACAGCTAAATACACTATGCTCTTACAAATTGGATTTGGCTGACAAACTACAATATAACTTTGGTTCAAATTATGATAATGCGATAGAATATGCTTACAGGCTTCTATTACAGAATCAAGCGCATGACAGTATTTGCGGTTGTTCAAAAGATAATGTGCATGAAGAAAATATTATTCGTTATAAAAAAATTCTGCAAATTGCAGATACTATTTTTAACGAAATTACGTATAATCAGCCCGAAGACCTTTCAATAAGTTTTAAAAATGCCGATAAGTATAAAATTCTGACAGCAGAAAGAACTGTTGTTGATTCAGAAACAGAGCAGGTTATATCAAAACGCAAAGGTTTCCCGAAAGAGTTACTCTATAATACTGATAAAATACCTGTAACTGAAGATTATACAACAATTTACACGGTAATTAAAGAATTTAATAAAGATGATTCTGAATCCGACTTGCATGCAGATGACACAAATATTTTTAATTCAAACATAAGACTTGAAATTGAAGACGGTAAACTGAATATTTATGATAAAGCAAAGTGTTACAAGAATTTTATTGAGTTTGTAAGATGTAATGACAAAGGCGACAGTTATAACTTCGGACCCGTAAAAAATGATAATTATGAATATGCTCAAATAAAATCGGCAAAAGTTATTCTTGACGGAAAGTTACGTATGACATTAAGAATAAAAACATCATTTTTTAATGTCGACGTTTCAATAGATAAACGTTCTAAATTGATTAATATGAAGTTTAAGTGGTTAAACCTGCTTACTAACAAGCTTTGGCAGGTTAAATTTAACTTCCCTAAATCTGTAACAGAAGTTCATTCGGAAGATATGAATCTGCTAATAAAACGTAAATTTGATTCTGAGTATGATATTAGAGAAAATTTACCAACCCAAAGAGGTTTAGAGGTTAAAACAAATACAGCTCCAATGCAGCGCTTTGCATGGACTCAAGGTTGCGGATTTATAACAAGCGGTTTAACAGAATATGAAGTTAAGCAAAATTCACTTCTTATAACACTACTAAGAAGTACAGGAATAATTTCTAACCCGAAAAATCCTGCAAGAACAACACCGGCAGGACCACCGATAGAAACTCCCGCGCTTCAGCAATTAGGTGAAAACAGTGCAGAAATATCTTTCGGATTTTTCCCGATAAAAGATTGGGCAAATTACGTTGAAGCAGTTTATCCGCAAACAATACTGTTTTAAAAATATCTTAAAAATATAGAAGCCCCCGATTACCGAGGGCTTCTATAATGTTTGTCCCAAATCTTTCGCTTTTTCCTTAACCTTTGATTATCCCAACAACGATTCTAACAAGTTAGCATTTTGCATTGCACCTGTTGATTCTTTAATCCTTTGCTTATAGATATACGTCCTTAAAGCTTCTCTGATAAGCTCACTTCTTGAACGGTTCTCTCCGTCTGCAATCTGATCAATCCTGTTTAAAAAATCTTCCGGCATTGAAATTAGTACTCTGGCCATATATTCTCCTTTTTTATTATCTATTCGCTTAAGGCTTACATATATATAAAGGATTTAAGTATATAAAAAGTGCTAAATTTTATATACCAAATATATACAAGTTTAAGAATTTCTTGATATTAGTGAGTTTTAGTCATGTGTTAGTAATTTACAAAACTTAATATTTAACCTATAAGAATAGAAATACACACTAAAAGCATGAATAAAGTTACAATATTACGAGAATAGAAAAACCTGAAATAAAACGGTGCATCTTTAGTGTTTTCAATAGTTTTCCAGTTATCAAGCGGGTAATGCCAAGGGTAAATTTTAGGCATGCTTTGTTTATCTTGATTGAATTTTTTCATGCTGTTATATAAATCAAAGATTTCAGGAAGAATCAAAAGAGTTAAAAGAAGCCAAAAATCTTTTATTACAAATGCAAAAGTTAACAATAGTATGAAACCGATAAAATAAAAACCTCCAAGAGCTTTAAGAGCATTATTTTTAGTTTTTAATGTTGTACACAGAGTTTTTTTCTCAGCGGCAAAATCTCCGTCAAAATCCATTAACATATGAACATACAGTATTGTATTTGTAATAAATGCGCAAGACAGCGACAACAAGCATACTACCCAAGAAAATTTTCCTGTCATTACATAATATACACCTTCATATAATAACGGACCGTAAGCAATAATAATAGCTATTTCGCCAAGCCCGTTTATTGAAAACTTTTGGTAGGTAATAGCAATCAGAAGCCCAATAAGAGCGAGTAAGGCAACATAAACACCTGATTTAAAGAATAAAAAGCAGCCAATCAAAGCGGCAACAGATAAAAATATTATTATTGCATTTTTTAAATCTTTAACAGTTGCTTCACCTGATTTAAGATAAGCGCATTTACAATTTTGGGAAGAGCGCATATATTTTTCATCTTTATAGTCAAAATAATCGTCTAACAGATTTGTTGCCATATGGACAAGTCCGATTCCAAACAATGCAATCACGCCTAACAAAGCATTACCACCTGATTTAATCGAATAAAGAAAAATAACAAGCCAGTTTAAAACCGTAATAGGCAGAGAATAAACTCTTGCACAATTTAGCCAAAATATAATGCTTTTTACCATTCTTAAGAGTCCTTAAATATATTTTTTAATGAAACAACAGCCTCATAGCTTGCTCCGGACTCTAGAACTTCTTCAGCTGACAGACCAAACATTGTAATTAAATTTCTGGCATCTGTAATATTATTGGCGTTAAGAAGCTTTGCTGTTTCAGAAATTGCATTTTCGCGTGTCATGCTGGTAAATTGGTTATTAATACCTTTACGAAGGATTCTTGATTTTGATTTACCCATTATTTACCTCAAATGCTAAAAGTGCAGCTCCAATCATACCTGAATAATTACCTGTAGTTGCTTTAAATATTTTTGTCGGAGTAGTAACTATTTCATTATTAACGGAGGTTTCAATTCTTTCAGTATCAACAAAATCAGCCATTGAGCCTGATAATACAAAACAATCAGGATCAAAAATATTAGCAAGTCCGATAATTCCGTTTGAGATATCTTCCTGCCAGCGGTTTAGAATATCTATCATCATAGTTTCACCGTTGTTAACACCGTTTATAACATCATATGTAGTAATTGAAGGATTACCTGACATTTCTGCTGCGGTTAATCTTAAACCGTTTCCTGATGCGTATATTTCAAAACAATCCCAAGAACCGCAAGAACACTTTCTACGCTTATCTGAGTACATTTTAAAATGCATTTCACCTGCTGCACCGTTTTTACCTTTTAAAAGTTTGTTATTAACAATTATTCCGCCGCCAACACCTGTTCCTAAAGTTAACATAACAGAGTCAGCATAACCTTTTGAAGCACCGATTTTATGTTCAGCCCAAGCTGCGCAATTTGCATCATTTTCAACAAATATAGGTTTATTAGAAAGAGATTTAAACTGCATAGAAGGGTATTCTTTTGCAATGTTCCCCGTTGAACCGACAATCCCGTCATTTTGATTATTAACGGCTCCACAGGTTGAAAAGGCTACTACATCGACATTATCTTCATGTTTTTTAATTATTTTGCGAAATACATTTTCAATTTCATCAAAAGTTTTAGGTGTAGAGTGTTTTTCAACTTCACTGATAATTTCACCATTTTCATTTATTATGGCACTATATATTTTTGTACCGCCAACGTCAAGTGCGAGTGCTTTTTTCATAAAATTATCCCTTCCTGAAAACAAAACGTTTTGTAATAAGTTGAGGTCTTGTAATCGCTGAACCTATTACCACACAATGCGCGCCAAGCTCAAAAGCTCTATCAACCTGCTCTGGTTCCCAGATTCTTCCTTCCAAAACTACAGGGAGATTTGTATTTTCAACAAGCTGTTTTAAAAGTTCAAAATCAGGTTCATCTTTTGGTGAATCCGCAGATTCTAAAGTATATCCTGCAAGGGTTGTTGATAGAATATCAGCTCCCGCTTTTTGTGCCGCAAGACCTTCTTCTAAAGTTGAAATATCAGCCATAGCAAGTCTTTTATGTACATGAATATATCTTATTAAATCTTCGATTTTTTCATTATTCGGACGTTTTCGCAAAGTTCCGTCAAAAGCAACAATATCAGCTCCCGCCTGTATTAAATCAATAACATCATGCATTGTTGGCGTAATATAAACAATTTCTTTCCAATTTTTAGGGATTACATTAGGTTTAGTCAACCCTATTACAGGGACGTCAAAAAGTCTTTTTGCATTGCGCACATCTCTTACTCCTGCAACTCTTAACGCAGAAGCACCGCCCGTTACAACAGATTTCATCATTGCTGCCATACATTTTTCAAGATATAAAGGCTCAGACGGCATAGCCTGTACAGATACAACAACGGTTCCCTTAATTTGTCTTAAAATATCCTTCATACATGAATTATATATTAAACAAAACTTTTTGCATTATGTTATAATAATTGTATCAAATTTGAGATGAGGAATTTTATATGAAAAAAACATTAGTAAATTATCCGTTTTTAACAAAAGAAGTAGAAGTCTATGAACGTGATAACGGACATAAAATAGTATTGGCACACAAAGAAGGTGATATGGTAAACGTATCATCCTGGGTTAAAACGGGTTCAATTAATGAAGATAACAATAATAACGGAATTTCTCATTTCCTTGAACATTTAATGTTTAAAGGCACCCACAGATTTAAGGTTGGCGAGTTTGACAGAATGCTTGAATCTAAAGGGGCAATCGTTAATGCTGCAACATGGAAGGATTACACTTTTTATTATGTAACTCTGCCAAAAGGAGTTGATAACAAAGATTTTAATCTTGCATTGGATTTACACTCAGATATGATGATGGATCCGATATTTCCGGCAGAAGAACTCGGTGCTCCGTTTGATATAAACGATAATTCAGTAACAGATAAACGTGAACGACATGTTGTTATCGAAGAAATCAGAATGAGAAAAGATCAATCTTGGACAAAAGTTTACAACACTTGTAATCATAATATGTACACTAATCACCCATATAAGCGTGATGTAATAGGAACTCCTGAGATTATTTCTCAAGTATCAAGAGAAGATATTGATAATTATTACAGAAAATTTTACACTCCGAAAAACGTAACAACAATTGTTGTCGGAGATTTTAATCATGAAGAAGTTTTAAATACTATTTGTGAAAAATTCACATTCCCAAACAGAATAGAATCAGAACCTCGCTTAAATGAAATAGATTTACCTGTTTCTGAAACAAAATATGTAGAAGAAAAAGGTAATGTTCAAACTTCATATCTGATGTTTGGCTGGTTAGGTCCAAAGGCATGCGACTTAAAACAAACAATATGTCTGGATTTAGTTAGTATAATCTTTGGTGACGGTTCAAGTTCAAGACTTAACCAAAATCTTGTAGAAAAATTACCTGAAAAAATCTTTAATATGGTATCATCAGAACACTATCAATTTAAAGACGGTAACAACTTCTTTATTCAGGCAAACTTTAATCCTGACTTTAAAGAAAAAGCTGTTGAATTGGTTAAAAAAGAGCTTGCAGACCTGATAAATATTCCGATTACTGATGAAGAGCTTACCAAAGCTAAAAAACGTATTAAATCACGTTTTGCATACGCAGCAGAAACAGTATCCGAAATCGGTGAAACAATTGGTTATTATATGACAGTTTGTGACGATTTAAAGCTTGTAGAGGATTATCTTTCAGATTTAGATAATATTACACTTGATGATATAAATAATTCAATCAAACAATATTTATCAATAAACAATGCCGTAATATCATTACTTGAACCTGGAGAATAAACTTGGCAACAGAATTTGATGCTCAATTAGCGGAAATTAAGAATAAATGCTTAACTTGTGAAAAATGTAATCTTTGTAAATCCAGAACAAATATAGTTTTTTCAGGTGGAGTGCCAAATTCTAAACTTATGCTCATAGGAGAAGCTCCGGGGTATTATGAAGATCAAAAAGGTGAACCTTTTGTTGGAAAAGCAGGACAACTGTTAGACAAAATATTAGGCTGTGTAGGCTTTTCAAGAGAGAAAGATATTTATATTTGCAATACTTTAAAATGCAGACCTCCTGAAAATCGCGACCCGCTTCCTGATGAAAAAGCAGCATGCTGGGAGTATTTAAATGCTCAGGTTGATATTTTAAAACCAAGAATTATTTTGTTATGCGGTAGAGTTGCAGTTAATTCTTTTATAGATACAAAACTCGGTATTACAAAACTTCGCGGGAAATGGTTTGAAGGTCCGCATTATTCAAAAATGATGCCAATATTTCACCCGTCTTATCTGTTAAGAAATGACAGCAGAGAACCGGGTTCGCCTAAATGGCAAATGTGGCAGGATATAAAAGAAGTCCGCAGAGTTTATGACCAGATGAACTAAGGATAAATTCAGTTTAACCAATCCAGACAAAGTTTTGAAAAATCATCTTCAAAATGTAAAAATAAATCCTCCGCATGACAGCCGTCTTTGTATTCTTTATATTGCTTAGAACAATTTGCCTTATCATATAAAGCTTTTGTGTGCCAAGAATAAACCGTTGGGTCATTTTCTCCTGCAATAAATAGTGTTGGAGCTTTAATCCTCTCAATAACATCAATAGGTTTGATTTTCTTTAAAATCACAGGATAAGGTCTTATAGAAATAAATCTGTCGATTTCAAATTTTCTGAAAGTTTCACCCCATGCTTCTTTTTTCCACATTTTGTTTTCAATCTTATCAAAATCCGCAGGAGCAGATACTGCAATAATTTTATCAATAAATATACTTTTTGAACCGTAAATTACAGCCATTGCTCCGCCAAGCGAAAAACCTGCAAGATAAATCTTTTTATAATTCTTTTTTCTTGCATATCTGACAACCGCGTCAACGTCCATTAGTTCAAGCGATGTAAAAGTATACATTCCGCCGCTTTTTCCATGACCTCTAAAATCCATGCAAATTACATCATAATATTTTGCAAAAAATTCCGAAATTCTGACAAATGCTTCAGAATCTTTTGTCATGCACCAGCCGGGCATAATTATTACAACTTCATCATGGTTATTACTATAATGATTAAGCGCAATCTTAATTCTGTCTTTTGTTATTAAATTGTATGAAAAATTAACCATAAACTCCTGCAAATAACATTTTTATTATACACTATTTTCAATTTAAAAGCAAAAAAGAGCGGGATTTCTCCCACTCTTTTCTTTTATAATGAACTAATCATTATTTCATTAATTCGCCAACCGCTTTATAAACATTCATACGTTTAGCAGCATCTTCTTCTGCTTGTTTATAAAGTTCTTCAGCAGCTTCAGGGTTTGTTTTAAGTAATGACTTATAACGACCTTCGCTTCTGATGAAGTCTTGGTAGCTTTCTTTAGGGTCTTTAGCATCCCAAGTGAACGGTTGTTCATTTGCAGGATTGTATCTGTATAATGGGAAGTATCCTGCTTCAACTGCACGTTTTTGTTCGGTTTGAGTTTTACTCATATCGATACCGTGAGCAATACATGGAGCATAAGCGAAGATGATTGACGGTCCGTTATAAGCTTCAGCTTCTTGGAATGCTTTTAGAGTTTGAGCTCTATCTGCACCTAACGCAACTGATGCAACGTAAACATAACCGTAAGACATACTCATTAAGCCCATGTTCTTTTTGTAAGTTTGTTTACCGCCTGTAGCAAACTTCGCAACAGCACCTGTAGGTGTTGATTTAGAAGCTTGACCACCTGTATTTGAGTAAACTTCGGTATCAAGAACAAGGATATTAACGTTTTGGTTTTGAGCCAATACGTGGTCAATACCGCCGTATCCGATATCGTTTGCCCAACCGTCACCACCGATAATCCAGATTGATTTATCAGTGAAGTAGTCTTGAAGTTCTCTTACTTTTGCTAAGTCTTCACAATCAACATCAGCGTATTTTGCAAGAACTTCTTTTGCTTTATCTTGAGCTGCAACTGCTTCTTCTGTTTTTGAGTTATCAAAATGAGCCATAGCACCTTCTAATGCTTCTTTCAAATCAGCAGGTGTTTTGTCACATTCAAGAACTTTTTCAACATAAGATTTTAAAGTATCTCTGTTTTGGTTAACAGCTAATCTCATACCGTAACCAAATTCAGCATTATCTTCAAATAATGAGTTAGCCCAAGCCGGACCTCTTCCATCCTTATTAGTTGTATAAGGAATAGTAGGGAATGTACCTGAGTAGATTGAAGAACAACCTGTTGCGTTAGCTACAATTGCGTTTTCACCGAACAATTGAGAAACTAACTTAACATAAGGTGTTTCACCACAACCTGCACAAGCTCCTGAGAACTCAAATAATGGTTTTCTAAGCATAGCGCCTTTAATTGTTTTAGTTGTGTTTCTACCCATAAAGTTGTCAGGCAATTCATCGAAGAATTTTTCATTAACAAGTTCACAATCTTCAACTTCTTTTTCGATTGTAGACCAAGTTAAAGCTGCTTTTTCAGGGTTTTTAGACATAGGACATTGGTCGATACAAACACCGCATCCAGTACAATCTTCACAGTAAACCTGAACTTTGAATTTTTCATCAGCTAAAGCAGGTTTTGCAGGGATTGCATTGAATGATTCAGGAGCATCTTTCAAGTCTTTATCTTCAATTAATTTAGTTCTGATTGCAGCGTGCGGACAAGCTGAAGCACAGATTCCGCATTGAATACAGAATTCGCTGTTCCAATGAGGTACACGAGGAGCGATACCACGTTTTTCAAGACAAGCTGTACCTGTAGGGATTACACCGTCAACGCTCATAGCAGAAACCGGGATATCATCACCTTTTAATCTCATTGAAGGTTCAATGATTTTCTTAGCAAATTCTGAAGCATTTTCAGGTAATAATTGAACATCATCAACACAACCTACACCGTCTAATGTTGAAGGAACAACAACTTCTTCAGTTGCGTTAACAGCAGCATCGATTAAAGCTAAGTTCATGTTAACAACATCGTCACCTTTTTTCTTGAAGGTTTTTGTTGTCATAGCTTTCATACCTTCAAGAGCTTGTTCAAACGGAATAATGCCTGAAACTTTGAAGTAAGCTACCATCATTACAGTGTTAGCACCTTTACCTCTTAAGCCCGGTTGTTCTTTGATAAGTTTTTCAGCATCTACGTTGTAGAATTTGATTTTCTTATCAATGATAGTTTTTTGTAAATCTCTTGTTAAATGAGCAAAAGCTTCATCTTTAGAGTATGGGCTGTTTAGTAAGAATGTTCCGCCTTCTTTAATACCTTTTAACAGGTCATATCTGCCGATATAAGAATGAGCAGAGCAAGATACAAAATCAGGTGCCGTAATTAAATATGTTGATTTAATCGGGCTGTCACCGAATCTTAAGTGAGAAACGGTTACACCGAAAGATTTTTTAGAGTCATAAGCAAAGTATGCTTGAGCATCTTTATCTGTATATTGACCGATAATTTTAATTGAGTTTTTGTTAGCACCAACAGTACCGTCTGAACCCAATCCCCAGAACATACAATTTGTAGTACCTGCAGGTTCAGTAACAATGTGTTCATCAACTTTTAATGACAAATTAGTTACGTCATCTTCGATACCAACAGTAAATCCGTGGAATCCGTTATTTTCAGCATGTTTGTAAACTGCAAGAACCATTGACGGAGTAAATTCTTTAGAAGATAAACCGTAACGACCGCCGATAACTCTGATATCTTTGTTTGCAATAGCAGCTACAACATCTAAGTATAAAGGTTCACCGATTGAACCAGGTTCTTTAGTTCTGTCAAGAACTGTAATACGTTTAACTGTTTCAGGAAGAGCTTCATTGAAACGTTTAACGTCAAACGGTCTGTATAATCTTACTTTAACCAAACCGTATTTAGTACCGCGAGTTGAGTTCAAGTATTCGATTGTTTCTTCGATAGTTTCACAACCTGAACCGATAGCTACGATAACGTCAGTAGCATCAGGAGCACCAACGTAATCAAACGGATGATATTGTCTTCCTGTTAACTTAGCAACTTTATCCATATATTCTTGAACGATATCAGGAACTGCTTCATAGTATTTGTTAACAGTTTCACGACCTTGGAAGTAAACATCGGTATTTTGAGCACCGACTTTACATTTAGGAGCTTCAGGTCTTAAAGCTCTTTGTCTGAATTCTTCAATATATTTAGGTTCAACTAATGATTTAATATCTTCGTAAGAGATTTCTTCAATTTTGTGAACTTCATGAGATGTTCTGAATCCGTCGAAGAATTGCAAGAACGGAACTTTAGCTTTATAAGTAGCTAAGTGAGCAACTAAAGCCAAATCCATTTCTTCTTGAACTGAGTTAGCTGCTAACATTGCAAAACCTGTGTTACGGCAGCCCATAACGTCAGTATGGTCACCAAAGATTGCTAATGATTGAGCAGCTAAAGCACGAGCAGCAACGTGGAATACCGTAGGAAGCATTTCACCAGCAACTTTGTGCATTACAGGAATCATAAGTAATAAACCTTGAGAAGCAGTATAAGTAGAAGTTAAAGAACCTGCAGCCAAAGCCCCGTGAACAGCACCTGCTGCACCTGCTTCTGATTGCATTTCTGCAACTCTTACTTCTTTGCCCCAAATGTTTTTCTTGTGTTGTGAAGCCCATTCATCGATCCATTCACCCATAGTAGATGAAGGAGTGATTGGGTAGATTGCTGAAACTTCGCTCATAGCATACGCTATATGAGCGGCAGCATAATTACCGTCAACTGTAATTGTTTTTCCCGGCATAATTATTTACCCTCCTTATTTTTACTATAACTTAATTACAACTGTACCCCTACATGATAATACAAACATATATTTTGACCAAATTTTAAAGTTGTAAATTTATGTTACAAATATGTAAAAAAATTTTCTTTATATGTTTTCATTGTGAAGAAGGTAGGAAAATTTTAATGAATATACAACTTTTAACTTCAAGATTATTTGCAAACAATCAATACGCAAAATCTCAAATTTCGCATAACACTGGTGTTATGCCTTTAATTCATTCTGAATTAAAGGCTGATACAGTATCATTTACAGCTAAAAACAAAGATTTAAAACATGAAAATATACCCGCAAGAACAAAAATACTTGATTTTGTTGAAGATAATTATGAAAAAAAGATTCCAGAATATACAATCTATAGTAATAGGTTGATGGATATCCTTGAGTCAATTGCAATGAAATTCAACGATCGCGGAGTAGAATTTGACAGAGATTACTGCGAACATGCTCCTGTAAAAAGTACAAATTCATTTGTTTCAAAACTTATCAGAAGCGGGGCTAAACCGTTAGACAGAGTTCGTTCTACCTTATATGTTAAAAATCCTCATGACTTTAAATTAATTGATGACATAATCAAAGAACTGGATGATAGAGGCTATGAAATTGCTAAAGTTCCGGGAACCAGAAAACCTGATTTTGATATAAGACTTGCTGATGTAACAGAAACAGAACTTCAAGGCTTAAGACCTGAACTTCGCAAATATGTAAGTGACCCTCTACCAACAGGTTATGAAGATATTCAATTCAGATTAAAAGACAAAACTAAAAAGAAAGCTCCACCAATGGAAGTTATAATTCTTTTCGGTAAAGAAACTGCTAATGCTAAGATTGCAGAATCTAAGTATTCATACAATATCAGACGTGAATTAAAAGACAGCTTACATATTGCAAAAGTTGAAGACCCTGAACAACATAGTCCTGCTCACAGGGTAAAAAATAATATAAAAATTATTTCAAATATTTTATGTTCAAATATTTCAATACCGCTATTTACCAACGCGAAAAATGCAGATTACTTAAATGATCCGTTCAGGCAGCCTGTAGAATTATCACAAAGTAATTGTTTGTCCTTAAGAGGCTTAGCTGAAGGTATAAGATATAAAATACCTTTACACTATAAAAACGAAATAGAAAAAGTTAAATTTAATGATTGTGATGAACAACTTATTGAACAAATAAAAGCATCTTCTTTATATCAAGAGCGTGAAGACAAAACAATATACACATCAGATATTGCCCAAGCAAGAAAAGATAAAATTGAAGAACTAAAACGTCATAGAATGGACGATATAGATACAATCATAAAAGTTCAAAATAATATCAATGCAACAATTGAGAAGTACGGTCCTCAAAAGACTGAAGATAAAACTAAACCTTAATTATTGCAACATTTTCAACATGATATGTGTGACAAAACATGTCAAAAGGTTGAATACTTTCAACTTTTGCACCTTTTGCCGTTAAATATTTTAAATCTCTTGCTAAAGTTGCAGGGTTACAGCTTACATAGATGATAGTGTTTTTTGAAAGTCTCAATGCTTCATTCAAAGACTCTTCACTACAGCCTTTACGCGGAGGATCAAGGATTACAACATCAAAATTACGTTTTTCTTTTGCAAAAAATTTACCTGCGTCCATATTGTGAATTTCGACATTAGAAACATTGTTTTCTTTAACAACAACCCTTGCTAAATCGCAAGATTCTTTATTTTCTTCAACACTGACAACTTTTTTACAAACATCAGATACAACTATTCCAAAAGATGTTATTCCTGCATAAGCATCAAGCACAAACGGGTTTTCAAAATTATCGGCAATATAATTTTTAACGTATTTAAAAATATTTTCAGCACTTTTAGGATTAACTTGGAAAAATGTATTTGCGCCAATTCTAAAAACTTTATCCGTAATTTTTTCTTCTATATAATCACAACCTATAATACATTCAGATTTAGCACCCAGAATTACATTAGTTTTTTTAGAGTTAAAATTAACACAAACTCCCGAAACTTCTTCAAATTCATCATATATTGCTTTTGCAAAATCATTTAACCTGTCAAAACTTTTTGTCGCATTTACTACTAAAACAACAAGATTTTTTCCTGTATACTTTGAATTTCTTATGACAACATGCCTTAATTCACCCGTATGATTTTTCTCTAAAAACCCCGAAATACCATAATCAAAAGCTCTTTCTCTTATAAATTCGATTATTTTATCGCAAATTTCAGGTTGGATCGGACAATATTTAATATTAACAATCTCATGACTTTTTGGCTTGTAATAACCTGCTAAAATTCTTCCGGAATTTTTTGTTCTGGATATCGGATATTGAATCTTGCAGCGATAATTTTTTACCTCAGGACTTGGAATTGTTTCATGAATCGCAATATCCAAACCTCCGATTTTACGTATTGCATCGTCTGTTATTTCTTTTTTTATCTTAAGTTGATAGTCATAATCTATATACTGAAGCTGGCATGCTCCGCAAACTTTTTGCATTGGGCAAAACGGCTGAATCCTATACTTTGAGGGTTCAACTACTTCCAAAATATTTGCTGTTGCAAATGATTTATTAACTTTTGATATCTTAACCTTTACCAAATCCCCGGGGCATGTATTTTCAACAAACACCACCATATCTTTCACTCTTGAAAGTCCTGCCCCTGAATTTGTCATCTTGTCTATTTTTAGTACATATTCATCATTAATTTTCATAATAAGCATTATACCTTAAATATTCTTTATAATTTAACATATACGAAGAATTATGTTATCATAATTTTATATTACGACACAGGGAGAGTTAGTTATGAAAAAAATGTTATTAACACTTATGATTTTAGCACCGTTACTTGCTGGGTGCGCAAATGTTAATACCGAAATAACAATCAACGACAATAAATCCGCTCAAGTAGTTACTGAGCTTACCTATAAAGGAAAGCTAAATGATGCCGCTGATAATACGGCTCAAACTATTATGAAAAATTACGAAAACTTTCTTGATGACGGATACAAAGTCGAAACAGTATTTGATAAAGAACAATCAGGCATAAAAGCTACGAAAAAAGTAAAAAATCTTTCTAACCAAGATTTAGATTTGTCTTCACTCGGATTCAGCTCAAATCTCGAAAGCGGAAGATTTATTGAAATAAAGAAAAACTTCCTGATTTCATCATACAATATCGACTTAACTTATGATTATAAAAATAATATAAGTAAAATCACACCAATTGAAGATAAATCAGAAACTCCTGAATCCAAAACGCTTCAACCTGAATATTATCAAAAGTACGGTGATATGGACGAGATGGAAGCACCTCAGGACAGGGAAGATTCTATTGAAGCTAATTTAGATGAAGATACAAAACAATTTACTAACGAAGCAATAGAAGAAATTAATAATGAAACTGCGCAGGAACCTCAAAAACCTGAAATGGAAATATCAATAAGAGTTCCGTCTTTTGCTTCATACAATAATGCAGACAGCGCATTTGAAGGAAATGTTTACACTTGGAAGGTTAAAGAAAACGGGCCGACAGAGATTAAGCTTCAATATGTAAGATACAGCGGGTTTGCTATAGCATTTATAATATTACTCGGTATAAGCTTGCTGGTTTACATGACAAAGAAAATCCTAAAACATGAAACTCAAAAGCGAATGGATAATGTTGATAATATAGTTTAAAAGAAAAGAGGCTGAAACAAGCCTCTTTTTGAAATATTTAGCATTAAAAAAGAGCCTTAACCGGCTCTTTTAAATGGTGGGTGTTGATGCTTAAATCGTAGGCGAAGAATGAGCCGTACGAGATATGTATGCGCAGATTACGTAGAAAATCAATCTCGACTGAGATTAGATTTTCGAGTAAGCCAGTCTGGGACGGAGTCCCGAAACACAAAAAAAAAGAAGTCTTAGACTTCTTTTAATGGTGGGTGTTGAGGGACTTGAACCCCCGACCCTCTCCTTGTAAGGGAGACGCTCTACCAACTGAGCTAAACACCCATATTACTATTTAATTTTCAGCTATTGTGTTATTGCTCTTCGCAAGATTTATATTACCAAGAACAAAATTTAATGTCAAGAGATTTGTTGAAACTTTTTTTTAAAAGTTTCGTCTATAAAAATGTAAGGATTTATAAATAGTAGTTGGAGGTAATTGTGGGAGTTACTTTAGAGAATTTCGAACGCGAAAAATTCTACCCTGAAATAATTGACACTACAGAGGATAGTGAGATTAAAACATTCAGTGCGATAGCTCATGAAGACGATATTTTACAAACATATTTAAAAGAAATAGGTAAAATTAAACTTCTAAAATCTGATGAAGAAAAAACTCTCGGAAAAGAAATCAAAGAGAAAAAATCAGACATGGCAAAGCGAAAACTTATTCAAGCAAACCTAAGACTTGTAGTAAGTATTGCAAAAAAATACGTCGGTCAAGGTGTACTGTTTATGGATTTAGTCCAAGAAGGCTCAATAGGACTTATCAGAGCGGCAGAAAAGTTTGATTATTCAAAGAATTTCAAATTTTCAACATATGCAACCTGGTGGATAAAACAAGCTATAATAAGAGCTATTGCAAATAATTCAAAATCAATACGAATCCCCGTTCATATGGCTGATAAAATAAGAAAATATAAACGATCATATACAACATTATCAACAAAACTTGATAGAGAACCGACAGATTCTGAGTTAGCGGAGTATTTAGATATAAGTATACCAAAACTAAAGAAAATAAAACAATCAATTTTACTTGAACCGATAAGTTTAGAAACCTCTGTAACAGAAGATTTATGCTTGGGGGATTATATAGAAGATAAATCATGCAACTCACCTGAGGAACAAACAAAAAAAGATTTATTACAAAACGGAATACCACAAATGTTAGAAGGATTAACAGAACGGGAGCAAAAAGTTTTAATACATAGATTCGGAATCAATTCATCAACTCCAAAAACGCTTGCTCAGCTGGGAAACATTATGGGGTATTCAAAAGAAAGAATTAGGCAAATAGAAGAGGGAGCAATAAGCAAATTAAGACATAACGAAAAATTTGCACATCTTAAAGACTATATAGAAAACTAATCATACTCATAGTTGTAAAATTCATCATCTTTCATCACTGATATAGGAGCTTTTCTGTATCAGTTTTATTTTTTGTCCCCGAATGCGGGATAGAGTTTAAGGGGCGAAGCCATAAGGCTTCGCCCCTATTAAATCTTAATGTCTGTTTCCTATAACCGGTTGAGCTTCTTTATTACTGCAAAGTATTACAAGAAGGTTATTAACCATTTTAGCTTTTTCAAGCTCGTCTAATTGAACAACATTATTAGAACTTAATCTGTTTAAAGCCATTTCAACCATACCTACAGCTCCGTCGACAATAGCTTTTTTCGCATCAATAACAGCAGCAGCCTGTTGTCTTTGAAGCATTGCAACAGCAATTTCAGGAGCGTAAGCCAGATGGGTTATTTTAGCATCAACAACTCTTATACCTGCGACTTTCACATTACGTTGAATTTCGGCTTTTAGTTTAGCAGAAATTTCTGCACTGTCACCTCTTAAAGATTGGACTCCTGAAGCTTCAGGAGCATCATAAGGATACATTCTGACAATATTTCTAAGCGCAGAATCACTTTGAGCCGAAATAAACGATTTGTAATCTTCAACATTGAAAATCGCTTTAGCAGTATCTTGAACTTCCCAAATTACGATAATACCGACTTCAATAGGATTACCCATTTGATCATTAATCTTTTGTTTTCCGTTTTCTAAGGTCATAGCCTTTAAAGATACCGGAGTAAACGGAGTTACACTGACTGCAAGCGGGTTAACCCAGTGAAAACCTGCGCCTCGCAATGTACCCATATATTTACCGAATAATGTAAGTACAAAAGCTTCCTGAGGCTTTAAAATTTTAAACCCTGCACAAACGAATACCGTAACTATAACTAAAATCGGGATAAGCGCTGCAAATAACGGGGCTACCATTACCAGTAATAAACTTACTGCAATAACAAGTAGCAAACAAAATGCAACAAAAAAACCGTTAACAGATAATACAGGTTTTTCCACTTCTTTACTCTGGATTTCAAGTTCATGATATTCCGGTTCTTTTTTGGGTTCAATACTGCAAACTTCTTTGACAAAAGTAACATTATCAGTTAATTTTGCAGGATTTTTCATAAAGAAACTAAAATACTTAGATAATTCCCCGTTATCAAACCAAACACCGTTACATTCAGAGCACTTATCAACAAGTGTTCCGTTAAAATAAACTTTATCCATAGGTTTTGTACATTCAGGACATGCTCTTGGAGCTTCTTTAACATTAATTGATTCCATATCGGCAGGATTTAACAGCTCGGATTTTAAATCGAGCATCGCTCCGATTTTCTTTAACATAGGGAATGAAACCCACATAGCTTTGCATGTTTTACAATAATAAACAGTAACACTTTTTACGCGCAAAGTTTCCAATGCGATATTACATTTTGGACAAATCATACATAACTCCCCTTTCTTAATTAATTACGTTTCAATAAGCGATTTTGCAAATTCAATAGATTGTTCGTTAATCGTACCGCCTGCAAGCTCAGCTATTGCTTTAATTTTATTATCACCTGTTAAGACATAAACTTCAACCTTTGTTTCATCAGCTTGCGATTTACGTACATAGAAGTGTTTGTCAGCTTTTGAAGCAATAATTGCCTGGTGAGTAATAATAATTATCTGATGAGATTTACTTAATTCCACCATTTCATCGGCAACACTTTGAGTCGCCTTACCTGAAATTCCTGTATCTATTTCATCAAAAATTACCGTATCTATTTCATCATTTTGTGCAAAAATAGATTTTATAGCAAGCATAACACGAGAAATTTCACCGCCTGAAGCTACTTTTGCTAAAGGTTTCAAATCCTCCGATACATTTGTCGAAATCATAAATTCAACGTTATCCGCACCATTTGAAGATAAATTTTTAGGAGTTATTCTTATTTCAAATCTGGCTTTAGGAAGTTCCAATACTGCTAACTTATCTTGAATTAATACTGATAAGACTTGAGCGTAATTGCTGCGATTTTCGGTAATTTGAGCTGCAAGAGCGGTTAATTCAGCCTTAATTGATGTAATTTCTTTTTCCAGTTCTTCTACATTTTTAGTTGAGAACTCTATATTTGAAAGCTCGGTAGAAAATTCTTCATAACTTTTCAGGACAGACTCAAGGGTTCCGCCGTATTTACGCTTTAATTTATCCATTAAGAACAATCGTTCCTGAATTTCATCTAAGCGTGCTGTATCGTTATCTAGGCTTTGGCTGTAATCCCTTAATTCTGATGATATATCACGCAAATTTTCCATAGCATCCAAAAACTGCTGGCTTAAAGGCTCTAATTTAGAGTCAAAAGATACAGCTTTTGAAATATCATACTTAATTTTTGTTAAAGCTTCTAAGATAGACCCGTCGTCACCGTTTATTGCCCAGTATGAACTTCCCGTCAAATCTTTGAGTTTTTCAGCGTTTGCAAGCACTTCAAGCTCTTGAGATAATTCTTCATCTTCATTTATTCCTTGAATATTAACCTCTTCAATCTCATTTATTTGAAATTTAAGAAAATCAATCTGAGATTCTGTAGCATTAGCCGAATTTTTTGCGGTTTCAAGTTGTTTTTGCAAAGCTTCAAATCGGGAATACAAAGTCTTATAAGAGTCTAAAAGATTGCCGTAATCGTCTCTGCCGTATGAATCAAGCAAATTAATATGATACTGTGGCTGTAAAAAGGTATACGTCTGATGCTGAGAGTGAATATCAACAAACAAAGTTCTCAAACTTTTCAGAAGCTCCTGATTTACAAGAGTTCCGTTAATTCTTGAGCGAACAGAGCTTTGAGTAATTTCTTTGGTAATAATAACTTCCGTTCCCAGATTATCAATACCGTTTTCCTCAAACAATTCAGTCAAATCATGCTTTGTATTATCAAGAGTAATTTCAATACAAGCTTTATCACAGCCTGTTTTTATTACATCTTTTGATACACGAGATGAAAAAACCAAGTCAATTGCATTTAACAAAATACTTTTACCTGCGCCTGTTTCACCTGTTATAATGTTAAGCCGATTATCAAAATTCGCGCACAGTTCATCTATTAATATGTAATTTTTTAGTTTTAACTGTTTAATCATAATTTTTAGCTTTGAAGAACAGCAGCCCC
Organism: uncultured Vampirovibrio sp.; assembly: GCA_910584405.1. Lineage (GTDB taxonomy): Bacteria > Cyanobacteriota > Vampirovibrionia > Gastranaerophilales > Gastranaerophilaceae > Zag111. Next base: position 81,192 of record CAJUAL010000007.1, on the reverse strand, counting down.
GCAGCATTTTTTATATTTTTTACCGCTTCCGCAAGGACAAGGGTCATTTCTGCCGATTTTTTGTGTTGTATCAATCTGAGGTCTTGATTCGTTATCTTCGATTATACCAAGCGTGCTTGAAAATGCATTTGAACGGTATAATACTGTTGTTGAAGATATAATCTTATTATTAATATATCTTCTTTTATACTTTTTCAATAATTCTTCCAATGAATAATTCTTAGCAAGAACAGCGTTAACAATTTCCATAAAGTTTTTATGCTTTGAAGCTACCATTCTGATAAGATTTGCACTGTATTTATCATTTTGAAGAAAATATTTTATACAAGAATCGTAATTGGTAACTTTTGTATAATCTTTTACTTCAAAAATCTTGTTAAATGTTCCGTAAAAAGGAATTGCGTACAATCCTAATTCTTCATCATAAATAATTCCTACGTCATATGTTTCTTTATGTGAAGAGAATCCGCCCAAAGAATTTTCCAAAAAGTTATCGTAAGAGTTGTTAAATTCACTGACATTAAAGAATTTATACTCTTCAGGTTCTGCAATAAGTGCTGAGAAATCAGCTTTTGTGCCTTCTTCAGCATAATCGTTAAATACACCGATTAAAGCATCAGCATTTTTATTGGTTGTAATAACTTCTGTTGTACCAAAAAATTCAACAAATTTTTTATAAATATCCGCAACATCTTCTTCGATTTCTTTTTGTTTTTCAGGGTTGTCAAGGTAAACAAGCTCAGGGTTTTGGATAATCTTTGCAACCGCAAAACGATAAGCATCGTCTTTTTTAGTTGCAGGCAGAACTCCTGAGATTTCTAACAGGAAGTAATCGCCATTGATATTAACAATACGAGCAATAATATAATCACCTGAACCTAAACCTCTGAATGAAGTCATTTTCATCAATGATGTAATCATATATTTGCGTTCATTGACGATATTAAGCAGTTCAAATCCTGTTTTTGTAACCTTTTTAATCTCAAAAACCGATGAAATTGATTCATCAATAGCACTTACAATATCTTTTATATCTTTATCAAGCCCTTTGTTACTTTCAAGATAAAGCTGAGGAATACTTTTTAAATCTTCCCCGAGATTTCGTTCTAATATATAGCTAAAACATGCTGTTTGTAACGGAATACCGTTTTTTGAATTAGCACCGATTGTTCTTAAGTATTCGTTAAAATCAGTTTTTATATTTTCATCAGTTTGAATAAATTCTGCAATGTTTTTAATAACTGCATTTATGCCGTCTAAACGTTCTTGAATATTCATGCTTTCTCCCTTTAAAATAAGTCTGTCCTATAACAAATAGGATATAATAATTTTACATTAAACTCAATATATTAAGAGTTTACGTTAAAAACAATTAGTCAGTAAGTTTAAAATCGCCGTTTTTCTTAATATGTTCAACCAACCCTCCGTCTTCCAAAAGCTTAATCATAACAGGAGGCAACGGCTCAATTTGAATAATTGCGCCATTAGTTAGGTTGGTAATAATTCCTTTTTCTATATCAAGTTCTAATTCATCACCTTCATCAATAGAATCAGTATCACATTCAATTGCCAAAAGTCCGATATTTATAGCGTTTCTATAAAAAATTCTTGCAAAAGACTTAGCCAAAACAGCTCCGACACCTGCAATTTTCATAATAAGCGGAGCATGTTCACGAGAAGAACCCAATCCGAAATTTGACCCTGCAACAACAAAATCACCTTTTTTCATGCGAGATGCAAAAGTTTCATCAGCATCTTCCAAGACATGTTTTGCAAACTCAGGCAGATTTGAACGTAAATGATAAAGTCTGCCGGGTGCAATATGGTCTGTTGAAATATTATCTCCGAATTTAAAAGCTGTTCCCTTCATGATTATCTCCTTTTTCTCTTATACTACCGCAAAAATAAAAACTATGCTATAATATATAATATAAGGAGCTGATATGTATTTTCAAAGAAAATGTAAAATAACATTTGTTTGTCATGGAGCAACTATTTATTCGGAAGAGGGACGTCTTTCAGATGCACTTAACTACCCACCGTTATCAGAAGGCGGAGTTGAGGAAATGGAAGCTCTTGCGGGGTACCTGAAAGCAAGAGGAGTTAAAAATGATGTTATTTATACCTCACCGGCAATAAGAACCGTACAATCAGCCATGATGATTGCAAAATTATTTAAAAAAGATTATGTAATATTAGATGATTTAACATTACGAAAATACGGAAACTGGAACGGTCAAACAATCGGCGGACTCCTCAATAAATATCCGGAAGGTTTTAATCATTTACTTTTAAACCCTGACGAATCAATGGGAGATGCTGAAAGTTCAGCTCAACTTGTCACTAGGGTAAAAGAAGTTATAGAACGACTTGTTGAAGAAAATATCGGAAATAGAATTATTATCGTTACTCACCCTGAAGTGATTCAAGCTGCAATTTGTGCTGCTCTTGATATTCCTGCCGATAAATTATCAAAAATATTCATAAGAACAGGGAGTGCAACCCAAATCAGCTATTTCGAAAATTGGGCAAGCCTTGTTTATTCGGATTATACCCCTATTTAAGAAATAAGACGTTTACTTTCGTTTATAAGAAAATCTTTTCCCGGACGCATTTCAATAAAATCCCACGGAAGACATTTTTCGTAACCATAATTTTCTAATGCATAATAATCGGTATTAATGTTAAGCAGTTTTGCAGCCTTTTTGAAAGCCCCCAGTTTTCCTCCTTGCCTGTATATCTCAATTAAATAATCCGTCAAATTTACATCACCACGAGATAAAACAGCCTGATAATAATCCCATTTAGGACTTGATACACTTGCCTGAACCCCAATTTTATGAAGCTCTTTTTGAAGATATTTCGATTTTTGCTCCAACGATTTTTCATTATCTCTTCCAAACCATTGAAACGGAGTATTGGCTTTTGGTACAAACGTCGAAAACCCGAAAGATATATCAAAGCCCTTATATTTTGCTTTAATTCGTTTTGATAAATCGATAATCTCTTCAATATCTTCCATAGTTTCAGTAGGTAAACCTATCATTCCGTAAAATTTCATTCCGCGAAGCCCGCACTCAACAGCAGCGTCTATTGCTGAATAAATCTGATCTTCCGTAAGGTTTTTATTAATTACCCGTCTTAATCGCTCACTTCCGGCTTCAATTGCAAGCGTAAGATTTTTTTGTCCTGCTTTCACTAAAGTTCTTACAATTGGAACGGTAAATGAATCAACTCTTAAAGAAGAAACACCCATTTCAATATCTTCACCGTTATCAATTTTTGCTTCAACATAGCGGCAAATATCTTCAAATTTAGGATGCGCCGTAATTTGTGCCCCTAAAAGTGCAATTTTATTGGTATACTTTAACCCAAGTTCAATTGTTTCAATAAGTTTTTCATACGGAACAAAGCGAATAGGTAAATTAATATATGAAGCAAGACAAAAGCCGCATCTGTTTGCACACCCGCGCTCAACTTCCAAAATAAAAGTATTCGGGAAAAAAGTCTTTTCACTGACTATAGGTGTATAGATACATTCGGGAAGCTTTTTAGTCGATTTTATGACTTTTTTGCTTATATTAGGGACATAAACACCTTCAATTTTTGCTAATTCTTTTAAAATTTCAGACTTCGGCTGTCCTTTCATTTGATTGCAAATATTAATAATCTGTACATTTAGCACCTCGCCGTCACCAATGACAAAGAAATCAAAAATTTCTCTATACGGTTCAGGATTCGCGGTAATTACAGGACCTCCCGCAAAAATAAGCGGAATATCTTCACCGCGTTCTGTTGCCTTAAAAGGATAACCGCACCAGTCCATAAACTTGAAAACTTCAAGAAAATCCATATCAAAGCTTAGAGAAAACGCAATTAAATCAATATCATTACGCATCAATCGCGTTGTTTTAGTATCAGAATAAACTCTTTCTATATTAATATTACTTAGTGTGTCAATTTCACGAAAAAGCCATAAATAACCAAGAGAAGATAGAGCAAAAGATTCAGGTCCCGGAAATACAAACCACATATTATAATCCGCATCTTTTCTTAATTCTCTTTGGTATAAAAACTTTTCGCTATTGTTATTCAACTCCGTTACCTGATTCCTTTTCATTTATTGGAGTTAAATACAATTCATCAATCAATACGCAAATTGTAGCTGCAATTGCAGGAGATAAGATTACCCCCCAAACACCCAGAAATTCTTCTGCTACAAACAAGGCAACCAATATTGTAATCGGATGAAGTTTCATAAACTTACCAAACAAGAATGGACGAATTACATAATTAGAAATTTGTTGAGCAACAAGGAAAAGAATTACTGCAAGAATAATCTTTGTTAACCCGAGCGGGAAAGCAACTGCAATTATCACGGCAAGCGCAATCGTCGGACCTAAAAGCGGTATAATATCCAAAATACCTGCAATTAAACCAAGCAAAATAGGATAATCAATACCCAAAACAGCAACCGCAATTGTAATCATAACGCCAACCGTTATCATAGATACAACCTGAGCCCTAACATAATTACCGACTTTAGATGTAATATTATGCAAAATACAACTTGCTTTTTCTTTTAAATTCGGAGGAAAAAATTCAATAAATTTAGCCCTTAAATAATTCTTATCAACAAGGATATAATAAATAAACATGGTTAAAGCCAAGGTTACAAAAATCATTTGAGCTGCAGCCATGGTAAAGTTTACGGATTGATTAAGCAAATTTTGTGCAATGTTAGATGAAGCGTCCACCAGCTGTTCCATTGGAATAATTTCCGCTAATGTATGCCCGTAAAGTTTTGAATGTGTTACAAAATTATATAAATTCATAGCCTTTTGAGGCATGATTGCAATAAATAACTCAACTTCTTTATAACACATAACTATAATTGGTAAAATTAATGCAAATAAAGCTACAATTGAACCAAGTACAATAATTGAAGAGGATAAAGCTCTGTTTTTAACCTTTAACTCTAACTTATTAACAAACGGATTTAACGCCGCAGCCAGAACAAATGAGGCAAATAAAAGCATAAATAATCCGATTAATTTAGGCATTAACAATAGAATTACTATTGTTAAAAGTGTAAAAATTATAGTTTTTGGGTTAAAAAACTTCTTTATCATGATAAAATCCTCTGTCTATTAATGTAAATTCAAAAATAATACTACAAAAAAAACAAAAAAATCTCAACTTGCTATACTGGCGTAAATACTGGATTAGATACTCTGCGATATAAAAAGTATATACTCAAATATTTAAGTGATTTGTAACAATTCTTAATAAAACGGCTCAAAAAAAGCAATTATGGGAAAAACAAATTTTTTATATAAATACGAGGACACTACAAGTAACACAAGGATAGAAAAATGGGTTTCTTATTAGGAGCATTTGGAAAACTGTCCGCCGGGAGGCGCAAACGGGAAATACAATCCCAGCTGATGAATATTCAACGTCGTCACCGAAGAGCGGCGAAAGACGTTGCAAAAATGGACAAAGATTTATCCAGAGCTGAACAAAATGCAAAAAATCAAATTACAAAAGCTATTTCTGATGCGAGAAATGCTGCCGTAGCAAATGCAGCAGGAGCATGTGGAATAACTGTTGGTGCAAATGGATTACCTGATTTTACAGGTGTCGATGCAAACACTATGGCGCAGTATAATAGCTTATATGCTCAACAAACATCTGAACTTGAGTCTTATAAATCAAATTACGAAACTGCAATAAGTAATTATTATGAAAATATTCGTGAAAGCCAGCTTGAACCATTGAAGCAGGAAGAAGAACTATTACAGACCGAAAAGGAAACTTTAGAGTCTCAACTTCAAGTTGCAGAACAAGATTACGAGGCTTGTAAGCAAATGGAAAAAGACGGTGCTAAAAATATGAAACCTGAATATACCGCAGGGAGCTAATTAGTAACGACTTAGTTTGATAGATAGAAATTAGAAGATAGAATAACATTTACAAGTAGAAAATAGAAGCAAACAAAATTTAATAATCGGGACAAGGTAAATCATCTGTCCCGATTTTAGTATTACCAGTTACTGTAATTTCGAAGCTGACCCGGAATCTGTCAATGTCATTTCATCCCGTTAGGATTTCTATTAGCATAAATAGACTCTGAATCAAGTTCAGAGTGACGTTTCTTTTTCTGTCATTCCGAGCTTGATCCATAATCTGTAAAGGTCGTTTCAAAGTTCAGGATGACAATAATGATAATAACTTTACAAAAAACACTTTATAAGCTACAATTAAGACATGGAAAATACGAGTTTAAATGAGAAGATTAACGAGCTTGTCGTTAAAATGGCTAAAGAGCCTGAAAATATTCAAAATTATCATCAATTATCAGAACTTTACCTGATGCAAAAAGATTATGATAAGGTTATGTCAGTCTTAGACAGTTTACTTGCAATCAAGCCTGATGATGTTCAAGCTTTAGTCGGAATGGGTACAATGTGGTTTTATGAACGTGACTTTAGAAAATCACTGTCATATTACAATAAAGCTTTGGCTGTTAACCCTAAAAATTACCTGATTTATTACAATATCGGGAACGTTTTTGCGGAATGGAAAAACTTTTCTAAAGCATTATTCTATTACAACCGCGCTATCGATTTAAACTCTACAAACCCTGAAATTTATAATGCTATAGCATTATTGTATCAAGATATAGAAGATTATGTCGAAGCAAAAGCTTATTACGAAAAATCATTATCTCTTGATCCTGAAAATTGTAATGCATTGATAGATTTAGGTAATGTTTGTTTTAAATTATTTGATTATGAAACAGCATTAAAACTTTTCAAAAAAGTTTTTGTATTAAATCCTGATAACGAACTTGTTGCAGTTTGTATAGCAAACGCGCTTACCCTTATGAAGGATAAAAAACAAGCTTACAATTATTATGAAAAAGCTTTATCAATGACAGATGACAAATACAGAATTTATATTTGTTACGCAATTTCATTAACCGAATTTAAGGAATACGAAAAGGCTGAACAAATGTTTAAAACAGCAATAGACTTTGAACCAAAAGCACCGAATGCTTATGTTCTTTTAGCAAACCTGTATTCTAGTTCAAATCGTTTGGATGAAGCGGTTAAACTTTACAAAAGCGCAATTCAATCTGCACCAAATGACCCTGAAACTTACATGTTATTAGGAAATGTTCATTATCTTAATAAAGATCTTGAACAAGCAATTCAAGCATATAGAGCTTCAATAAGTCTGGCTCCGGATAATGATGAATACAGATTGATTTATAGTCAGGTTATGGAAGATTACGTTAAATCTGTACGCGGAGAAAAATAATGAGAAATTCTGTTTCTGTCGGTTGGTTCGATAGAATATTCAGTACTGCAACATATCTTACAGCAGGTTGGGCAGGTATGATTATACTTGTTATTTTGTATTTTCAAAAAAAATCACCTTCCCGTTTCTTAAGATTTAATGTTTTTCAATCAATATTTATTTCATTATTATTTTTTGTAATCGCGGGCGGGCTTGATTTAATCTTGAAATTTTTATCAATTATCCCGTTCATAAACTATTTAGCTGCACAAATCGCATTTTTATTAAGCAGACCTTTTATCGGTCCTTATTCCTTGATTCAAGCCATTATGTCCGGATTAATAATTTATATGGCTATATTCTCAATTTGCGGAAAATACCCGAGAGTTTTCGGGATTTCAAAAATTATAGACTACGCAGCAAAGTAAAATATTGCACACCGCACCGTGTTCGACACTGAGTCTGTCCTGTTTTTATTTATAGACTCTGAATCAAGTTCAGAGTGACTACACTTTTTACTACGAAGTACCTTGCGGAGCTGGGCTGCCAAAGTTCAGGGAGTTACAATTTGTAGCAGAATACCCCGTGCGGCGAGCACCCTTGACATTTCCCCCTGCTTGATGTTTTATAGTAGTATACTTGCCGAAATTTTCGTGCTGGATTTGACGGTAGGTATAAAAAGTAAAAGCCGGGACGCGAAGCACAAGCTCCCAAGAAGGCTTAGTCAGTGCAATTTGGTAAAATTAAAAGGAGAAATTATGCCAACTATTAACCAGCTTGTTCGTTCTGAACGTAAAAAGCTTCAAGACAAAACAAAATCTCCTGCTTTGATGAATTGTCCTCAAAGACGTGGAGTATGTACAAGGGTTTATACAACAACCCCTAAGAAACCAAACTCAGCACTTAGAAAAGTTGCAAGGGTTAGATTAACTAACGGATTTGAAGTTACTTCATATATTCCGGGTATCGGTCACAACTTACAAGAACACAGTGTTGTTCTTATAAGAGGCGGTCGTGTTAAGGATTTACCGGGTGTTCGTTACCACATCGTCCGCGGTACTTTAGATACTGCAGGTGTTGCTAACAGAACTCAAAGCAGATCTAAATATGGTGCTAAGAAAAATGCAAAGGGAGGTAAGAAGTAATGTCAAGACGTTCTAAACCTGCAAGAAGAATACCTTTAGCAGATCCTGTATATAACAGCGTTGATGTTTCTAAATTTATTAACAGAATCATGCGCCGTGGTAAAAAATCTTTAGCTGAAAAGATTTTCTATGGAACAATGGAAAGAATTAAAGAAAGAACTAATGAAGATCCGATTGAATTATTCCAAAAAGCTATGACAAATGCTACACCGCTTTTGGAAGTTAAAGCTCGTCGTATCGGTGGTTCTACTTACCAAGTTCCTATCGAAGTAAAAGCTGACAGAGGTTTTGCTCTTGCTTCTTCTGCTTTAATTGAAGCAGCTAAGAAAAGAGGCGGTAAATCATTCATCGATAAATTAACTAACGAAATGATTGATGCTTCAAACGGACAAGGTGCAGCTTGCAAGAAACGTGAAGATACCCACAGAATGGCTGAAGCTAACAAAGCTTTCGCTCATTACCGCTATTAGTCCTCGCCGGACCGGGTATTATGCTACCAATTGCATTGCTCTTTGCAAAGTAATTGAGCTCCGCAAGGACGGTTCAACAGTGGTATTTTGTCGGTAATAATAGTAGAAAAGCACTCAATATTTATTGGGTGCTTTTTTCATTGCGTATTACTGACAAATCCCGAATCGGTTCATCTGTGGTATGAATATTGTATTTCTTGCTAAAAGTTTCAAACACAGCAGGATTAACAAGGGTTGGTGAACACTTTGCCATGTAAATATTTTGCGCGCCGACACTTTCTAATTTAACTATATTTGAAACAGTCATAACATCACAGGTTGTAAACATAAATATAATCTTACTATCCGATATCGGAAACTTCTCAAAAAATTTCATTAAAATGTTTGTCGCAAGCGGAATATAATTTCCGATTGGAATAGTTAAAATGTTTTCGCCTGATGATTCGTATGAAAAACTTATTACAAATTCATCATCATTCAACATATTAAAAAATTCTTTAAAATACTCTTCTTGAACAAGCAACTGAGCGTCTGTTCCTACGATAAATAAGCGTTTTATTTTACCGTTATTCAACTTTTCAATGATTTTATCAAATTTTTTATTTAAGTCGTCTTCATTATATCCTAATAACGTATCAGGTTTTGTTTTACCTTTAGAAAAGCCTTTTGCGTTTTTTGCAGCTTCTATCAATGCTGAATAATCATTATTTTCAATTTTAATTACACCTTTTGGTACAATATAATCGTTTGAAAATAATCTTCCGCGGTACAAATATTCGGTATTATTTTTTGAGTTTTTGGTTAGAAGAATGGCTCCCGGAAAGGTTGCAAAATCCAGAATACAATTCTCGGTGGAATCCCCGTAGTGCCCTTTTAAATGTTCAAATTCATGAAAAACTTTGAGCGAATGTGTGATTAAAAGGTTAGAATGTGTATAAATATCAACATCTTGCCCTTTTGTTTCTCGTAAAACTTTTAATAAGTCAAAGAAATTGTTCCCTGATACAAGAATAGCTTTTCCTTTTTCACTTGAGTGAGAAACTTCTACTTCTGAAATTCCTCCAAATGAAGATAACAGTAAATCACTGATTTTTAATTGAAGTCGGCTATCTAAATCTGCCAGATTAGTAATACTATCAGCAATTTTTTTACTGCTGAGCGGTCTGTGGTTAAATAAATCAAGCGTCAAAATCACTTCATCGTAAGCTTTTGTATCAAATTCGTTAAAATCCGTAAGTTTAATAATATTAAGACTAACACTTTTAATAACGATATCAAGAATTGTTATCAGATTTTTAACTTCACTGCTTCTTGTATTATAGTTTCTTAAAAAGATTTTTTCACCTATAGATATTGCCTTAGAAACAAGTGTTTTTTCATTAAATAGAATTTTTTCTTTTAAATCTTTAGATGTGATATTTTCACGTTTGCAGTAATCATTATAAGCTTTTTTGGTATCTTCAAGCATAAAATATTCGTTCTGCACAATCTCGAATAATTGTTCTTCGCTAAATTCATTAACCGAAACAAAACTTGCAAGAACATTTATAATATCAAATTTTAATTTATCATTACTTGCACCAAGTTTTTCCAGCTTTATTACATAATAAGCAATATGCTGCAAAAACACCATTGCAAGTTCTGACAATGCTGATATAGACGGAGAAATAGAACATGCTCCGCGAGATGTACATTCGTTTACATCTATATGTGAATTTCTTGCATTATAACCATAACTCATATTTACACCTGTTTTAAACTTTTCAAATACTCAATAATATCATCAGATTCATACATTTTTATATTAGAATCCTCGTCAAATAAGAACGGAACCTGCTCTTTCCCGCCTAAAACAAGAAGCTTTTGTATATTATCCTTATTAGAAACCTCAAACTTATGAAATTTAATATTATTTTCAGATAGAAAACTCATAACCTTCCTGCAATAAGGACAGGTTTCCAGAATGTATAAATCAAGCATAATTATCTCCTTCAAGTGCATATTAGAAAGTATTGAGAATTAAATAAATTAGACGGGAAGATAATTTGTAAGATTCATATAGAAAATACTCAAAAGAATAAATATAATCCAAAACATTTGCGATGTTGTAAGGGTTATAAAAAGTAATTTTCGGCTATTATTTACCCCTAATTGCAAATTTATAACTTTTATACTAAACTTCAAATTATGAATAAGAAGAATATACTATTTGTGTTTGGAACACGACCGGAAGTTATAAAATTAGCTCCGATAATACTTGAATTAAGAAAATACCCTGAAAAATACAGAGTAATTATTTGTAATACAGAACAGCAAAAAGAATTATCTAATCAAACTCTTTGTTATTTTGGATTACAAGCAGATATAAACCTTGACTGCATGCGCCCCAATCAAACATTAGCAGAAGTCCAATCAAGAATTTTAACATCTTTAGATAAAGTGTTTGAAGATAATAAAATTGATGCAACAATCGTTCAAGGTGACACAATGACGGTTTTATGCGGTGCTTTAACAAGTTTTTACAGAAAAATTCCCGTATTCCACGTAGAAGCAGGTTTACGTTCATACGATATATATGAACCGTTTCCGGAAGAAGTTATGCGCCAAATGACATCGCGCGTTGCAGAACTACACTTTGCGCCTACAGAAAAAAATAAAAAAGCACTTTTACAAGAAGATATTTCAGAAAACAAAATTCATGTTACAGGAAATACCGTAATTGATGCACTTTTCTGCTTATCAGAAAACACAATGGAACAGGCAAAAGAATTTTTCGCATCAAAAGAAATTCCGATTGATGACAAGCTTGTACTTATTACCGCACACAGGCGCGAGAACCATGGTGAGCGAATTGACAGGATACTTGAAGCGCTTACATACCTTGTAAAAACTTATCCTGACCATAAATTCGTAATACCTGTTCACCCGAATCCGAATGTAAAATGTAAAATTTACTCAAAACTCGGAGAATTTGAGAATGTATATCTTCTAAGTCCGCTTGATTATCCTTATCTTGTGTACTTAATGAAAAATGCAAAACTTATTCTGACAGACTCTGGCGGAATCCAAGAAGAAGCACCTTCATTTGGCTGTCCAACACTTGTAATGAGATACGAAACTGAACGACAAGAAGGAATTGATGCGGGAGTTTCTGTACTTGTAGGTGCTGAATACGATAAGATTACATCTTACGCTTCTGAAATTCTATCTAAACCTCGAAAAGATACAAGGTTAAAAGCTTTAAATCCATATGGTAAAGGCGATTCTTCAATTATTATCAGAAACCTTATTGACGAATACTTTAAATAAATAATAAAAAGCAAGTATAAAAATACTTGCCTGAAATAAAATGTTTTAGGGATATATTTAAGTTTTTGAGGTTTAAATCTTTATCTGATAGAAGCTGTTAATCTGTCGTCAATTCTTCTGTCAATTTTTTTAATCATCTTTTTCATTCTTAAATCAGAATTTGAAGAGATGCGTGCAGTTGAGAAATTCTGGCTTTTATACTTTTTATACAACTCGATTTCTCTATCTTTAATATCTTTTTTGATGAAAATTTTGTCTTCATCTTCCGAAATATCTTTTGAAACCTTGAAAATTACAGCAAATAAAGCTAAAACAAACATTACCCAAAGAACTTTATCTAAAGGAACAGATTCCGCAACAATTGTAGTTTCGCCAACTATCGGCTCAATCATAATCGTAGAATCTTTAATATTTTCAGCTTTAATATAAACTTTTAACTTGTTTGGAGCTGAATTTTCAATAATTAAACTATTGATGTTATTTGTACCTTTATAAAGAGCATTAACTGTTTCTGAAGAACTTACACCATACAAAGTCATAACAAGTTCATCATCAGACGGTGTTTTTTTCGTAACTTTTGCCACTTTATCCGAACCAAGTATAATATTATATCCTGAATTATTTTTTTCTAAGGTTATTGTGTGTAAACTATTTTCAGCAGCTTCCACAACGCTGGTTGAAAATAAGAACACAATTAAGAATGTGAATATTGAAAATAACTTTTTCATTTCTTCTCCCTCCCTAACACGTTTATACTACACTGATTCAAAGCATTACACATCAACCCATGGGTTTAGATGAGTAAACCTAAAGTTCTAAATTATTATGAAGAATTGTAACGAAAATATACCATGCTGAAATCACCCAAAAACAAAATCCTTTATATAGATGTAAAGAGCACGAGATATTAGGAGCTAAAAATGATATTATTATTCGGCGACAAAGCAGCAAAATCAAGAAGTTCAAAAACAAATAATACTAATAATATTAAAAATCATCCGGTTGAAAATTCAGGAATTTTAGCAATGAACTTGAGTGATGCAAAAAGCATGTTAACAATGGGCGAATACGATACATATATTTCTTCTAATCCTGCAGCAATTGATTATTCAATGTATGCAAATTGCGACTTTACAGACAGTGAAAGCTCAGGATTTATGGGTGAATTTTCCGCAGCAGTTGCAATGCTTGGAGGAGATTGCGGCTTCTCAGCAGGCGGATTTGATTGTGGCGGAGGCTCATTTAGCGGAGCATCTTGTTCTTCATTTTCCTCAGTCGGATAATAGTGATTTAGATTTAATTAACGATGGATGATAAATAAACGGGCAGAATTTTTAAAAATTCTGCCCGTTACTTTTGCAAAAATTAATTGTAACAAAAACTTTACAAATACCCGCAAAATATTAAAGTTTCACGGAAAAATGCCGATAAACAGAATAAGAAAAGTTTTAAGGAAAACGAAAGGATAACGCAAACTATGGGAATGGCAGCATCACAAGCCAGATTATTAACTCTAACAGCTCGTCTTTCAGACAACGAGTTAAGATCTCAAACCATTAATAATGCAAAAATGCGCCTTGCTACAGAAAGTTCTCAAGCAAGTGAAAATTACATTAATGCGTTAAATAACGCTACCTTAAAATTCACAAACTATGATGAAACAGGAGCAGCTTTAACTCAGCCGTTAACCTATAATTCATTAATGGCTTACAGCTCATATAATACTCAATACGGACTTGTAAATTCATCAGGTCAAATATTAGTAAGTGAAGCTGAAGCTAAAATGTTCAAAGATGCAAACGGCGATTTGAACAAATATTTAAAAGCTCACGGTTTAGAATACACAACAACCTACTTTAAAGAAGCAGGCGGAATTGAAAACAATGATTATCCTGCTCCATTTAATAATGTTTCAAGTGATACTTTACAACAATGGTATGAAGAATACGGTTCATACGAAAATTCTGTTGAAGTTGAAAACTATAACAAAGCTTACAGTAACTATAATTCAACCAGAAATACACTTACACACTCATTAAGTAAAACATTAGAAGAATATTTCGGAGCAAGTGGTTCTGGCGAAAATAGAACAAGCGGCGGATATGAGTATAAAAACGAGCAAACAGCTCAATGGAACTTATCTCAGTTAAAAACAGCTTATAGTAATGCAACTAATAAGTACAGTTACAACAACACAACAACTCAAAAATTTGTTGAAGGATTAAACAATACAACAAGTGGCGCAGGAAAAGCTATGCATGACTTATTAAATAGCTATACATTCTCTGTCGGAAGCTTGATTGTTAAAGAAACAAGCAATTTAACTCAAAATGCTGCAGGAGGTTATACCTTTACTTTTGAAGACTATAACATCATAATGGATGCTGATGGCAGAGTAACAGAAATAAAAACTTCTAATGCAGGAGATTTAAGTTCTACACTTAAATATGAGACATCTCCAGGCGTTTACTCAACACCTACATTTAATGATGAAGGTGAATCTTCTTGGACTGTACCGGCTAAAGCAGATACAAAACAACCAACATTAAAAGAATTTTTACAAAGTTTTGAAATTACAGAAAACAGGGTAGCAGATGACGGAACCAAAACACCTATTGCTACAATTAAAGCTTCATATCCAGACACTACAATTAATACCGAAAAAAATATTACAATTACAAAAAAATATTCAGATTCTGAAGCAATGAAAGGTGAAATCCAAAACCTTAATGAAAAACTTTTAACTATTTTAAAAGAAAACACTGATTACTCAAAATTTGGTGAAGCAATTATTCGCGGTCAGATAAGTGGAATATCACTATCACCTGCTGTAATAAAATATGTTGAAGATTGTATCGACTATAAAAAAGCATTCATAGAAACAATTTTTAAAGATACAACTACTCAATATCAATTCCCAATCACTGATGATGATGGAAATATTACCGGATATTCAACAGCAAAGAATATAGAAGAAGCTATTGATGACGGAACAGTAAAAATGAATAGCTTAACAAACGAAGAATATGTTTTATGGCTTGCAAAAAACAGTAAAGATGCTTCAGGTAATGATTTAACAGAAGAAACATCATTCATGTCCGAAAACTTCAAAACCGTAGTCAAAACTTTTATTATAGAAAATACACTTATTGCAAAATACGGAACACCAAAATACGCTTGGGTTGATGAAATGGACACTCAAAATACAGGCAACGCCGATTCAAAAGCTCAATGGTATACTAACCTTTATAAAAGAATGGAAAAAGGTTACAAAACCCTTGAAAACGGTCTTGCATCTTCTCAACAATGGATTGAATACGCATTAGAAACAGGACTTGTAACAATGGAACAAGTTGATAAATCTTACAACTGGCAATCTCTTGAATATAAAACTTGTACCAGAATTACAGAAGTTACCGATGACGAAGCTGTTGCAAAAGCTGAAGCTGAATACAACAGAGCAATTAACGATATTAAAACAAAAGATAATATGTACGATGTTCAATTGAAAAATATTGACACAGAACACACATCATTACAAACAGAATACGATTCTATCAAACAAGTAATAACAAAAAACATTGACAGAACATTCAAATTTGATCAAAGTGCATAATAAGAAAACCTTAAACAAGCCTTCTTCCAGTAAGAGGGCTTGTTTTTTATTGTTGAGTATATAAAATAGAAATAGAGGTTAATTGAAAAATATAAGAGGAAGGGATTTTAGGTATCAATGATTACGTTTGACTATAGAAACGCGGATGCAATGGTTGTAGGTCCGGAACACGGACTGAATATTCAAAAAGAATTCACAGAATATAAAGAACGTATCGCAGAAATCATAAGCGACTTAAACAAACGTAAAGACAAACCGGGTCAATGGCTTCAATGGATGAATCTCGGTTATAATGAAGAAACCTTATGGTATGTCAAAGAATACGCGTCAATGGTTCGTGGAAGATTTGATAATATATTGGTCTTAGGAATCGGCGGCTCAGCTTTAGGCGGAATTGCCGTAACAGAAGCTTTATTGAAACCTTATTGGAATTTACTTTCAAAAGAACAACGTGACGATTTCCCGAGAATCTTCTTTCTTGATAATATCGACCCTGATTCTATAAACGGATTACTTGATATTTTAGATTTGAAAAAAACTCTTGTTAATGTAATAACAAAATCCGGTTCAACCGCAGAAACAATGTCACAATTTATGATTGTAAAAGACAGACTGGAAAAAGAACTCGGAGAAGACGAATACAGAAAAAATGTTGTAGCAACAACCGATAAACAAACTGGTGTACTTCGTCAAATTGCAGAACAAGAAGGTTATAAAACATTTGTAGTTCCGGATGATGTTGGTGGAAGATTTTCGGTCTTTTCAGCAGTAGGTCTTTTACCATTTGCATTAGTGGGAATTGATATTGATGAAATAATGAACGGTATTAAGGATATGGATTTAGCCTTAAAAAATACCGACATCAATGAAAATATTGCAGCCCAAAACGCGTTAATACAATACTTACTTGATATAAAACGAGGCAAACATATTTCTGTAATGATGCCGTATTCAAGTAAATTAAAATATGTTTCGGATTGGTATGTTCAACTTTGGGCAGAATCACTGGGAAAAGATACCGACAAACAAGGAAATCACGTTCATATCGGTCAAACCCCTGTTAAAGCTCTCGGTGCAACAGATCAACATTCTCAAATTCAATTATATAACGAAGGTCCGAATGACAAGATTATAAACTTTATCAGAGTTAAAGAATTTGATACAACGCTCGATATACCTAAAATTTTTGAATACACAGGAATAGGTTACTTAGGCGGGAAAACAATGAACGATTTAATCAATGCAGAAGCAGATTCAACAAGAGTTTCATTATCTGATTATGCAAGACCGACAGTAACAATCACTATGCCTAAAGTTAACGGTTATTACCTTGCACAATTGCTTTATATGTTTGAAGTTCAAACAGCAATAGCAGGAGAATTATATAATATTAATACCTTTAATCAGCCAGGTGTTGAACAGGCAAAAAATTACACTTATGCATTAATGGGCAGAGCAGGATATGAAGATTCTGCAAAAAACCTTCAAATGAAAATGGCATCAGCTTAAAATGAAAAAAGTTCTTACAATAGTTTCTTTAATATTTTTCGTTGTAGTCAGCGTAATAAGTATTGCAAAAGCAACTCAGCCCGTATTAAAAGGTTCGGTTACTGCCGTACCAAATGCAATGTACGGATTATGGCGGGTTGTATCAAAACGCATTGATACGGATTCACCTATAACTTTTAAAGAAAAAGGCTTAGATTTGTGGAACTTATCTGTTGAAAATGACGTCATTAATTTAAGTAATCCGTTTTCGGGAGCAAGTGCTAAAGTTGAAATAAACAGTGTTGAAGGAGATACTGTTACATTTACAAAAAGCGGAAGAAACGGAAACAAATACTTAACGGATACTGTAAGTATAACAATTAACGGAGAAAGTTTTGAAGGATTCGATGAGCTAAAGTTAGACACAGTGTCAGAAGTTAACGGAAAAACAATGAAAACAGAAACTGCAAAATATTCACTTCGCGGCGAAAAAATTGCAGGAGAAAGTATATTAAAGAATTGAGGATTGTAATATGCAAACTTATGAATTTGATACAGTAATTTTAGGAGGAGGCCCTGCAGGGTTTAGCGCAGGATTATACGCATCAAGAGGAGGAATTTCTGCCGCAATTGTTGATGTAAACATGCTTGGCGGTCAACCATCTAATTACTTGGAACTGGAAAATTACCCGGGCTTTTCTAAAATAGGCGGATATGACTTAATGGAAAAATTTGAACAGCACGCAGATATGTTTGGGCTGCAAAAATTTCCAATGCAGGAAATTGAAACTATAGATCTTGTATCGCAGCCTAAAATTATTAAAACAAAAACCGATGAATTTCATGCAAAAACAGTAATCATTGCAACCGGAGCAAAGCCGATGAAACTTTGTATCCCCGGAGAAGAAGAATTTATCGGAAGAGGTGTAAGTTATTGTGCAGTATGCGACGGAGCATTTTATAAGGATAAAGTTATAGCGGTTGTCGGCGGAGGAAATTCTGCGGTTGAAGAAGCTGTTTATCTAACCAGATTTGCCTCAAAAGTATACATTATTCACAGAAGAGATGAACTCAGAGCTGATAAAATTATTCAACAACGAGCCTTTGACAACGAAAAGATTGAAATAATCTGGGACACTTGCGTAACCGAAATTAAAGGTGAAAATACAGTAAACTCAATCATCTTAAAAAATGCAAAAAGCGCAGAATTCACAACCCTTGGAGTTGAGGGAATATTTCCATATATAGGAATTTGTCCTAACGTTGAAAAAATAAACGGACAAGTAGCACAAGACAGTAAGGGATTTATCTTAACTGATGAAACAATGAAAACTTCAATTGAGGGAGTTTACGCGGTCGGAGATGTCAGAAACACACCGTTAAGACAAGTAATTACAGCTGCCTCAGACGGAGCTACAGGGGCAGTGTATGCACTTAAGTACATTGATTCGTTAAAAGGTGTAAAAGTATAGGCAAAAAATATTTTGACAGGGTTTACTAACCTTGTAATGAAAATTTTACCGATAAATTATAATTTATACATACAAAAACAGCTTCAAAATATTCAAAAATCCCCATTTATAAGCTTTCAAGCTTCCCCTACAGAGGATTCATTTGAAGTATCAAAAAGCAATGCTCCTTCATATCTATCACAAGCTACAGATATAAATGGAATACATTGCCCCCGATGCGGTACTGCTATGCTGACAGAAAAAGAGTTCCAAACTATTTTAGATAAAGCTTCAGAAGTTGAAACAGCAAGTGATTTTTCCGAGTTAGTAAATGAATATAAAGACTATGTCCCGTCAGGCATGCATAAAATATTAAGAAGACACGAAACCATTGATAATGATTTTAAACAATACTTTAATAAACTCAACAAAGGTGCATTCTTAAAACATAAAGATGCTGTAGACAAATCAAACAACTATCTTTTAGAATTTTCAAAATCTCAATCTCAGGAAAATCAAGAGGAAATCCAACAATTTGTAAGCGAAATCAAACCAACCATAAGTAGTTACAATTATAATAAGAAACTTATACCTGTACTAAAAAACTGTAATATGAACAAGGCAGAAT
Source organism: uncultured Vampirovibrio sp. (assembly GCA_910584405.1). Taxonomy (GTDB): domain Bacteria; phylum Cyanobacteriota; class Vampirovibrionia; order Gastranaerophilales; family Gastranaerophilaceae; genus Zag111. Next base: position 61,780 of record CAJUAL010000007.1, on the reverse strand, counting down.
ATATTGAGATTTTAAATAATACAGTTTTAAGCCTTAAAAAGAGCAGCGATTACTTATACGTATTTAAAATTCCTGACATAGAAGAAAAATCACCATCAGAAATTGCAAAAATAATGGCAGGAAGAATTTTTTCCAAATCATTGGTAAATCATGGTAAAATTTCAAACATCTTTGAGCTGGATAACCCTAATAACGAAATTCTGACATGTCATTCCTGCGCTCAGAAATCCGGAAAAACATTTTTAATCCCAACAGACTTAGAAGATCCTGCACTAAAAGAAAACATCAGAAAATATCTTCAAGATATTTCAGTAAAATTAGGGCATCGAAATCTGGAAACCAATTCATCATACATATATTATTTAACAACCTTTATAGACAGAATTTCAAGGCATGAAATAACTTTTAGCACAGATGAAATAAACACAATAAAAAAACTAAATCAAATAGCATCCCGCCACAATGAATTTGAACCAATAAGTCAAACAAAAACCGATATCCCTTGTGCTGGCTGCGGTTCTACATTGCTGCCGCATGAAATAAAGCAAAAAATCGAACATGAACTTGCCCACCGTTCAACAATAAAAGGCTATATCGGCATACTCAAAGAATACGATAAATACATAGGTGAATATGCAAGAGAAAATGCTGATTTAGTGATAAAGTTAGCAGAAGAAAATCCCGACATTTCAAAACAAGAACTAGTTGAATTAGTACAATATCATGCTGATAAAAACGCGGAAGAAGAAGTACTAAAAGCATTCAAAGATTTTTCAAAGGCCAGAAGCTATATACTTCAAACAAGACCGCTTGCAGAAGTTCAAAATTACGACAAAATAGCAAAAGCAATATTTGAATATATTTCAAGCGGGAAACTGAAAAAAGACTTTAATTACATGAGTTTCGTCAGTGAAGGATTAAAAGACTTTGATTTTGATAAAAATATGCCGGTCTTTTTGTATACATTTTTAAATAAAATAAAAATTATTTGCAATAAAAATACTATAGTAAAATACAATGAACAAGACATGCAAAAAGATAAAGACCCGCTGCAAACAATAATATATAAAATATTTAACTCAGATTTAGCAACAGCCGACCACCTTGTCGCCAAGAAAAAAGGCGGAGAAAACAATAAAAATAACATGATCGGGTTATGCAAATTCTGCAACCAAGTTATAAAAGGCGGTAAGCAAATCTTCCCGTGGCTTATTCAAAATCCGAAAGCCAGAATATATTTCCCGCTCCAATTACGAACAATAAATGATATGGCAAAACGCGGAGAACTGGAAGGTTATGAGGATTGGGCACAAAACATCATTGATCTTGTAAAAGAAGAAACCCGCGGAAAATTTGACTTTTCAGACAGCATATAAAGAAGATATTAATAATCTTTATAAGATATAAAGATTATGTAAGGAAATCAAGAATCGCTTATTTTTTAAATTATAATAATAATGTAAATGAGATTAAAACATGGAGATGAAAATATGCCATCAGTTAATGAAATATTATCAGAATTAGAAAACGCAGACAACACAACAAAAAATAAAATTGAAAACGAATTAGTAAGTATCGGAACAGAAGTACTTCCTGAATTAGTAAACCAATTACAAGTAGTAAGAGGTATCAAAAGAGGTGTTGTTGCAATGACTCTTATCAGAATCGGTGATGCATCAGTTGAATACTTAAAAAAAGCAGCACATGATAATAAAGATTTTGAATGGGTTGCAGAATATCTTATTAGAGAAATTAAAGGTATCGCAGCTTAAGTTCATAAAAAACTTCAAAACAAGAAAAGGGATTGACCGGGGAATGGTTAATCCTTTTTTTATGATAAAATGAGAATTAGAAATGAGAGAGCATAATAATTTTAAATACACATGTTTATTTGGCGGAGGCGCGATACGGGGAGCGGCTCATGTTGGGGTAATAAAAGCTCTGGAAACATTAGGTATAGAAGCAACAACCCTTGCAGGTTCTTCTGTCGGATCAATGATTGCAGCATTATATGCTGTCGGGTATACGTATGAAGAAATTGCAGAGGTATTTTTATCAGTAAACTTCGAGTTATTCAGAGATATATCGCTCGGATTTAACCAGAAATTTGCATTAAGTAAAGGGGAAGTATTCCTTGAATGGCTTAGAGATTTAATAGAAAGAAAATACTATAAAGAAGCGTATTTAAAAGGTCAGTGCAGACCTGTTTCTTTCAAGGATTTAAACAAAAATCTTGTAATTATAACGACAAATATGAAAACTTTTACCTGCAAAGAATTTTCAAACTTCGAAACGCCTGATTTTGAAGTTGCGATGGCAGTAAGAATTTCATGCTGTATGCCCGGATTAATGCGAGCATTAACAGTTGATGATGAGATGCTTGTTGACGGAGATTTGATGAAAGGTAAACCTATGTGGTCTTTATCAAAGAATCTGAAAAACACAGAAAACAGGATTCTTGAAATAAGGCTTGAAGGAACTTATGCAGGAAAAGACGCAAGTCCTATAGAATATGTTAACGGCATGTATACCTGTATAACATCATCTGAAACTGATTTTATAAAGAATATCTACGGCAAAAAAGATAAATATGATTATCTTGTCATAGATACAGGAAATGTAGTTGTTGTTGATTTTAATTACCCGAATGAAAAAAGACAAGCAATTATTGATGACGGATACCGCCAGACAATGAACTATTTTAAAAATTATCTGGTCATGAAAAAACAAAATATTTTAGAAATTTATTCCGAAATATTGGATAAATTGAGAAATATTCAGGGATTTTTTGTTTTAAAAAAATATTCCGCAGGAAAAAACGCATTGGCAGAATTATTTATATACCTTGCAGGTGTAAATAAAATTATAGATTCAGAGCTTTACGATGCAATTTCTCTATTCCAAAAACTTGCATTTAACAATATAAAAACAGGCTTACTGGGACGCTCAACCTGCGCCAATGTGGAAACAGTTTCAAACTCTCTAAATTTAATTATTGAAGACATTACAATAAGAATTAGAGAAATTGATAAATATTTGAACAAATTTTCTGATTGACAATAAGGATTGTTTGTTATATTATAAACGAGTAGCCGACAGATATGCTCCAGTGGCGGAATCGGTAGACGCGTTGGACTTAAAATCCAATTGGGCGTATAACCCAGTGCCAGTTCAAGTCTGGCCTGGAGCAAACTTAAAAAGACTCACGTATGTGAGTCTTTTTTAATGTCTATAATAATTAATTACTACAAATACTTAAATATGTTTGCACCTTTTTGCAAAGCTTCAGAAGTACTCTTATCAGGAATAACATTTTTATTATTATCAAAATAGAAAGTACATGCGTCAAACGGAAGTATCATCATATCAGGAAGCTCATAATTTGAAGTTATAAAACAGTTTTTAGAAACATCACAGGCTGCATCATTGTCCATTTTATCAAACATAATATAATACGACTCATTTTTTCCGTTAGTAAAAATCACCTTATTGCCTTCAACACGTGTATTCTTAAACCTGGTTGAAAATTTCTGAGCCATTTCATTAGGAGTCGAAGTAACAGAAACTCTCACTATACCTTTTTTAACCTTATTATTTGCAGTAACACACTGTGAGTTTCTGACAAAATCTTTTAAATTATCAGGATTTTTAGCAAATTTTACAGCCAATATTCCTGCAACAAGCGGGCAAAGAAGAGTAAGCAGCATAGCACAGACAGCCCATTTTAGCTGAGTTCTTCTATATTCGGCAGGACTTTTCCACCACTCAACCTGATAGGCCCATTCATTACCTTTTATACCGCAATATATTTGCAATACAGCAAACAATAACCAATTTAACCCCAGAGGAAGCTGAAATACCATAAACGGAATTGCCAGTAATGTAATCCATGCTTTATATTTTATCCCCCAGATAAAAGTAAAAATATACGCCCCCCAGTTGAAAGCTTTCAACTCTTTTGGGATATCTTTTCCTTTATAACCTGTTAAAAATTCTTTTATATTCATAAATTAATTTTATGCTTGTTAAGATATTGTGTCAATTTATTGCGATAAATGATAAGCGAAAGTTTTCTAAATCGATTAATCTTAAAACAATCAGCAAAAGAAAATTGATTTTTAACTAAAATTAAAAATTCTTCTATATCATTTAAATATTTTTCTCTGTACTCTTCAACCGTCAAAGTGTTCCAATACCTGACAGAACCTGATAAAAAGTGGTTTGTAATCAATAATCTTACAGACTTATCCGAGGATTTATATGAATCAGATTCAGCAATCACCCGATAAGCTTTCATATCATTTTCAATACAACAAATGTTTTGTGTTGTTGCTGAATTTTCACGTTTTGTTGTATATAAATACAAGGATTTTGGAATGTAAGAATATTTAGGCTTACAAAAATAGCAGCGACAACAAAATACAATATCTTCTGCAGTTTTCACACCTATCGGGAAACTTATTGAATTTTCGGTTAAAAAACTTTTACGAAAGGCTTTATTCCATATAAAAACCTGATTTGCAATAATATTACCAAGCTTTGCTTTATCTGCACGTTTTGCAAGTTTTTCCACCAGCTTAACATTATTAGAATGACCAAAACAAACAATGTCAGGGTTATCTTGCTTTATTTTTTCATAAACATACTCACATGTTTGAGGTAAATACATATCATCTGCATCCAAAAACATGATAAATTCACCGTTTGCAACAGAGATTCCATCGTTTCTTGCAGCAGACACCCCATGATTTTCTTTATTTATAACTCTGATACGCTTATCATTTTGCGCATACTTTTCAAGTATAGATAAAGACTCATCAGTTGAACCGTCGTTTACACAAATTATCTCAATATCTGCAAAAGTTTGACATGTTACACTGTCTAAACACTTAGAAAGATAATTTTCAACATTATAAACAGGAATAATAACAGAAAAAAAAGCCATGCTTACTCCTTGATAGCTTTCAAAAATCCACTCCAGTCAAAAGCTTTATTTTTAACCAAACAATTTAATACCTCAATATGCGCCGCTTTTAGTTCATCAAACTTATTTCCGAAATCATTTTTTAAATCAATAATCGGTAATCCAAATTCGGCAGCTATCTTTTGAACTTTTACATCATAATCAACAGCAAGAATTTTTGTTGAAGATATCAACCCGACAATAATTGCATGAAAGCGCATTGCAATAAGGTATTCAGCTTTTGAAATCCCGCTTATAATCTGCTCATCAGTTAAATTAGAATACAAAACAGTTTTAATATCAGGGTTTAATAAATTGAGTGACTTTTCAAAAGCTTCACAGATTTTTAAGTCAATATCATCTTGAAACGAATAAATTTCAACAGTTTTATCAGAAAATTCCGTAGAAACCTTTTGAGCAAGTCTATCGATAAAATCTTCATTCATAGTCTTGAAATCTCTTAATTGAACAGCAACAGTATTTGTTTTTGCAGCTGACTCAATTTTAGTAGAAAAAACAGGGTCACAAACCAAATCAGCATGTACTCCCCAACTTTCAAGAAGCTTCAAACTTTTTTCATCCCGTACGCTTACATACGTACAGTGTTTTAGTAATAATCTTGTCAAAAACTGACCGAATTTATTATTTATAGGTCCGATACCTTGGGCAAATATTATAACTTTTTTCCCTAACAAAAGTCCTAAAAATATAATTAATAAATAATAAATCAGACTCTTAAAACTTGTCACATCCTGCAACAAGCTTCCTCCGCCTGAAATCAAGTAATCAGATTTTATAATTGCTCCGAGAATATCACGTAAATTAAAAGTATAAATACTTCTGATATGTTTAAATTTAGATTTTGTATACTCGGGATTAGAAGAAATAACGGTAATACTTTGATTAAGTTCTTTCAATTTATTAACCAAGACAGATAAAATTGCCTCGTCGCCAAAGTTCTTAAATCCGAAATAACCTGATAATACAAACCTTTTTTTATCCATTAAACATCCTCGGCATTATAGATATTATAAACCTCATCGCAATAAGGAACAGATTTAACTGCCCCGATACCTTGAGCTTGAAGACCCGCGTCAATTGAGGCAAGTTTAGCTGCTTCTACAGGATTGCAATTATTTGTCAGAGCATGCAAAAAAGCACCGTTAAAAACATCGCCTGAGGAAGTTGTATCAACAACTTTATCAGTGTAAAACGGTACAAAAACAGTATTTCTCTGGCTGTTTACATAATATCCGCAATCCTGACTTGATTTAATAACGACAGTCTGAACCCCGGAATCAGTGAGCATTTTCATAATATTTTCCAACGAGCTTATTTCAAAAATACTTTTCGTATCGTATTTTGAGCTCATAAATAATACATCAGTAAGCGGTAAAATCTCGTCAAAATACTCTCTGGCATCTTCATTGGTTGAAATTAACGAAGAATAATTAGGGTCATAAGCCGTCATAACTCCGTTTTCTCTTGCAATTTCAAAAGCTTTTTTTACAGCTTCGCGTGACGCTATTGATAATGATTGGGTAATACCTGATGCGTAAACAATTTTGGCACTTTTAATATAATCTTCATCAATATCATCAATAGACAATTTTGCAGGAGCAATTTTTTTACGGTAATAAATAAATTCTTTTTCGCTGTCAGTTGGTCTTGAAACCATATAAACACCGTTTTTCTCATCAACGATTTTCACATGCGAAATATCAAGCCCTTCTTTTTCCCAACTTTTGAGCATGTAATCCTTAAATGCGTCATTGCCAAGGCATGTAATAAAACCTACAGAAGAATTTAATCTTTTTGCGGCAATTGCAACCACCAAAGAATCTCCGCCATAATATTTATGCAGACATTCCGCATCTTCAAGTTTTTGATTTGTTGAAAATTCAACAAGACTTTCGCCTATTGTAATAATATCAACCATTATTTTAACTGCTCCAATAATTGCTTAGTACGTTTGGTAATTTCAGCATAAGTCGCGCCTTTTGTAAGGTTTCTTCCAACCCCGACAGCAAGAGCACCTGCTTTGATATAATCCTTAACCTCTGATAACGCCACATTACCCTGCGGAATAACATTCAAAAACGGCATTGGTCTTAAAAGGTTTTCCAAATACTCAACCCCGCCCATTGCCGTAATCGGATAAATTTTAACAACAGGAATACGAAGCTTCCAAGCGTTATAAGCTTCATTAGCCGTTGAAGTTCCCGCAATAAACGGAATTTGTTTATCTTTTGAAAGTTTTAATAGATTATCCTGAAAAATCGGGGAAGAAATAATCTTTGCTCCGCAATCAATAGCAGACTGAGCCTGAATTGAAGTAATAATTCCACCTGCACAAATTACAGCCTCTGATGAAAGTTCATCTATAGCTTCAAAAATCCTCGGATTTTCGACATTAACCTCCATCATATCAAGTCCGCCTTCAATTAAAGCTCTAACAATACCTTTTACCTCTTCAGGATTAGAACTCCTGATTATTGGAAGAACTTTATTCTCTTTTAATTTATCTGTTAAGTTTACGTTCATAATTTGTCCTTTTCCAAAAATTTATTATATTATAGCATTAATATTATATTAGGGAGCATTAAATGAAAAAGTTAAAAAACAAACTATTTTATATAAACTCAATTATTTTATATCTTATTTTAATATTCATTGTTTCTATATTATCAAGAGTTTTTGTAGAAACAGATATGGCAAGTTATTTAATAAAGACAGCTGCAGCCCGTAATACAGGAACCGATAATAATGCAATCATTGTTATTGTCGATCAGAATACCTTAAATAGTTATGGAAGCTGGAACAGAGCTTATACAACAAAGTTATTAGATTATTTTTACACTTATGCTCACCCTAAAGTTATCGGATTAGACAGCATGATTAGCAATTTAAACCCGCAAAATAGCAATGATGTTCAATTTCTTAACCAAGTAAAAAAAATGAATAATCTTGTTGTTTCTTTTACCCCGTCACAAAATATTTCTGAATCAGCAACGATTAATATGAAAGAATTTGAAGACAAATATTCATTAAATATTACAAATGAAATACCTATAGATTCCGAATATCAAAATATTTCAAAAGTTGAACAACCATTTATGGATAGCGCCAAAAACTTTGCATCAGTATTGATTCAAAATGAGCAAAACAGCGGAACAAACTTTGAAACGTCAAATATAATAAAAATAAAAGACAAATATTATCCGTCATTACCGTTTAAAATGTATTTGGTCGCAAATTCAACAAATGATGTCAGGATTGACGGGAATTTCATAACTGTACCAAAAACTTCGCTAAAAATCCCATTAGACGGAGTACAAAAAGGACAGCTTCAAACAAATATCCGCTATTACAGATATCCGACATACCAAAAACAAGACGGAAGTACATTCACTAACGGATTCACACATTTTGCAATTTCGGCATCACAAATTCTTGATATTTATAACAAATTAAAATCAGGAAAAGAATTGAGTGAAGAAGAGAAACAGATTCACGCTATATTTGATAAAAACACCCCTGTATTTATCGGAGAATTTGTAGACGGTCCAAATCAGGAGCCTACAGATATTCTAAACACTCCGTTGTCAAAAAGACATCCCGGAGTTGATGTACAAGCAACCATATACAGCAATCTTGAAAATAATGACTTCATACAATTGGGTAATGATTTTACAAAATATCTGTTTATAATCCTGTTAACAGGATTTACGTTATTATGTATTTTCAAATTTAAATTTATAACATCATTAATATTATTACTATCAGCTGATGCACTACTATTTCTAATAACATTTATAGCAGGACATTTTGGCTATATTTTGTATTATTTCCCGACACCGATTGCAATTCAGCTTGTTACTTTAATTTTCGGGTACTCATTCAAATTCATCTCAGAAAACCGTAATAAAGAAAAAATTAAGCAGGCAATGGGTAAATACCTGTCAAAAGACATTATGCAAAATGTCGTAAGTAACATTGATGACTTAAAACTTGGCGGGAAACGTGCGGTGGTAACTGTTATATTTTCTGATATAAGGGGGTTTACAAGTCTTAGCGAAAAAATGACGGCAGAAGAAGTTTCTATTATTCTAAATGAATATTTTGCAGAAATGGAGCCGATAATTTCAAAATACAACGGTGTAATTAATAAATTCATCGGGGACGCTGTTATGGCAATATTCGGCGAACCGATACAAGATATAAACCACCCGCAAAACGCTGTAAAATGCGCTTATGAAATGCTTAAAAAGGTAGAATACCTGCGTGAAAAATGGTTATTTGAGGGTAAACCCAAAATTGAAATCGGTGTCGGAATAAATACAGGTGAAGTCTTCATAGGCAACATCGGTACAGAAAACCGCATGGAATACACGGTAATTGGAGACACCGTAAATCTTGCCAGCCGTATAGAAAGCTACAACAAAGTATACAAAACGAACCTGCTTGTCAGTGCATCAACATACTCTCACATAGCAGATATCGCAGATGTTATTAAAATAAGCGAAGTTCAGATACGCGGAAAAGCAAAAAAAATGAATATCTACGAAGTTTTAAGAATCGATAAAAATCGTTAAAAAAAATCCCGCGAATTGCGGGATTTTCTATTATTTACCCCTATCTGTAGTTTGTGAATTGAAGCGGGTAATCATATTTATCTTCATTTGAACGAAGCATTTGTATAACCGCTTGCAAATCATCTTTATCCTTACCCGTAACTCTCACCTGTTCTCCCTGGATAGACGCTTGAACTTTTAATTTAGTAGCCTTAATATCAGACACTATAGATTTAGCAAGTTCCTGAGTTAAGCCTTTTTTCAATTCAAACACCTGACGGACATTTCCGCCTAAAGCATTTTCTACAGGTTTAGGATCCAAAATTTTAATACTTAAATTTCTTTTCACAAGTTTTGACTGCAAAATATCAATAATATTTTTTAATTTCATTTCGTCATTTGTTGTAATTGTAACAGACTTATCTGCTTCAAGTTCAACTTCCGAATTAGAATTTTTCAAATCAAATCTTGAAGTTAATTCTCTTTTAACCTGATCAATCGCGTTAACCAATTCTTGTTTGTTGTACTCAGACACAATATCAAAACTGCAATCTTTAGCCATAACATACCCTCCTTTTTGCACAGTATAACATAAAAAAGCAGGATTTTACAATCCTGCATAAATTACACACTTTTACTACACATTAATTACGGGAATTTACTATTTTAAAAAATTTTTAACTAAATTTACGACATACTTACCGGCACCTACTAATGCGTTTTTAATAGCAGGAGTACGCCAAGCTAAAACACCCGCGCCAACACCGATAGCTGTTGCAGCTAAACCTTTCCAAAATCCTGAATCTTTTTCCTTAGTTTTCTTTGACGGATCACCGTACTGGTCATACGCTAACGGTCCTCTGAGAGTAAGTGCATCTCGATTGGTTACATTTCCGCCATATCCATAGCAGCCGCCAATCGGCATCCCCATTCCCATTCCCATTCCCATAGGCATTCCTGTATCCCAGCCTGAACCACAATTTGGTAAATAATAATCAAGTCTTTCAATCATAACTATAACCTTCTGTTAACCTACATCTATATAAAGTATTTTTTTATAAAATAATTTACTTTTTTATTAAAATCTGCTTTAATATTCTTAACAATATGAGGGTAAAAAGATGAACATGTTTAAACGCTGGTATGATGCTGACGCGGTTGTATCTCGCGCAGTCAACGAATTAGAGAAGGCTCCTGAAGATATTCAGGTCAGATGTGCTGATTTTATTATTGATTTATTAAAAGATGTTGAACTGGAAAAGTTAAGTCTTGAAGATCAATACAATTACATCATGAAACGCTGGTATGACAAAAATATCAAAGTTTCGCACGCTATTGAATATTTACGACTTTCTCCCGTTGAAGTCAGACGCGAAACGGCTTTAAAAGTTGTAAAATTTCTTAAAGATATCAATAAAAAATAAACTTAACATTTAGACATTTTCTTTATTCTATTGTTTAATAGGGTAGGAGGGAAGTTTTGTGTCTGATAAAAATGTAATAAGTTTATTTGCCAACAATAAAAAGGATTTAGCGAATCATACAGCAGATGAAAAAATTAAATTCTACGCAGGATTTAATTACGTAAAATTGCGAAAAGACACTAACGGAAACAAATTCAACAAAGAAAGTCTTCTCAGTTATGCTCAAAAATGCCATTACATGGTAACAGTAATGCGTGAAATAGACGGAGAGACTTTATTATACAGATATGATGTATCTAATGATGATTTGTTTAAGTTTATGAAATCGTTTGAAGAAAATACACTTAACGGAAAAATAATAGAGATAGAAAAATACTTCCCTGAAGATTTAGCTTAAGAGAAATAGGAATATGTGTTTTTTTAAAAAGTACCACGAAAGTTTATACAAATGTTTTAAACCCTACCAATATGTAGGAGGAGAGTATTTATCCCACAACAAAGATTTTGACAGCGCAAAAGTCAAATTTGCATTAGCATTTCCCGATAAATATGAAATCGGAATATCAAACCTTGGAATTAGAATTTTATATGAACTTATAAATAAAGAACCTGATTTTATGTGTGACAGGGTTTACGCACCGGAACCAGATTTTAAGCCTTCAACACTTTATGGCGTTGAATCAAAAAAAGCATTAAAAGAATTTGATGCTATCGGATTTTCAGTTCAATACGAAATGTCATATCCTACGATATTAAAAATGCTTGAAATGTCGGGGATTCCATATCGTAACGAAGACAGAACAGATGAAGACCCGATTATTATGGCAGGCGGGCCTTGTACGTTTAACCCGCTTCCGATAAGTGAATTTATTGATGTATTTATGATAGGTGACGGTGAAGACTCAATCCTTGAAGCATGTAAAATTCTTGAACAAACAAAAGGAATGCCTCGAGCTGAAAGAATTAAAGCTTTGTGTGAAGGTGAAAACTCAGGACGCTGGAGCTTGGGCGTAAATAAAAAAGTTCGTAAAAGAATAGCGCAGTTAACACCTGAAACAGCGGCAGTATCTTACCCGATTCCGTTCTCATCCTCATTACAAGACAGAGCAGTTGTTGAAATCCGCAGGGGATGCGGAAGAATGTGCCGTTTTTGCCAGCCCGGACACGTAACACTGCCAATCAGAGAAAGAAGCGCAGAAGAAATTATTGATTTATCAAAAAAACTTGTTAACACAACAGGATATGATGAATATTCACTGCTATCACTATCTTCAAATGATTATTCAAATATTAACGAAGTAATAAAAGAACTTGCGGTCGACTTTAATGATAGAAAAATATCTGTATCACTGCCAAGTCAAAGAATTGACGGTTTTAACTTAGAACTTGCAAACCTCGTTCAAAGCGTTCGTAAATCAACCATGACACTTGCACCCGAAGCAGGAAGTCAAAGATTAAGAGATGTAATTAAGAAAAACATAACAGAAGAACAAATTTTAAACGCTGTTTTAACGCTTTACGAAAACGGCTGGAGCAGGGTTAAATTCTATTTTATCTGCGGACTTCCGACAGAAACGTTGGAAGATATGGACGAAATGGCGGAACTATTTAGAAAAATCCGCTGGCGCTCAAAACTTTTGAAAAAAGAAAAAGAGTTAAAACACTCACTTGATTTAACCTGTACGCTATCCATTTTTGTACCAAAACCGTTTACACCGTTTCAATGGTGCCCTCAAATGGATTTAGACAAAGTTACAGAACACATTCATTATTTAATGGAACAAGTTAAACATATTAAAGGTGTAAAAATTAACTATCACGAAAAATTTGTTTCCCTGCTTGAAGCTGTCTTGACCAGAGGTGACAGGAATTTGTGTAAATACATTGAAAGTTTATACAAAAAAGGCTGTTATTTAGATGCGTGGGGCGAACATTTTGATAAAGAAGTCTGGTTTAATACGGCAAACGAACTTGGTATCGATTTAAATAAGCTTGCACAAAGACAGTATAATCTTGAGGATGAACTTCCGTGGGATTTTATAGACGTAGGAATTAATAAAGACTGGTTCAAAGCTGAATATATTAAAGCTCACGAAATTGATGCAAATTCACCGCACATTGTTCCGACCTGTCAGCAAAAATGCGTTAATTGCGGGGTCTGCACAAACTTTGGCGTAAAAAAAGTTATGGCAAAACCTTATAAAGCCTCAGAAGCGGCTCAAAAGATTGTAAAAGAAGAACACACAGACCCGTCTTTATGTCCGAAAAATGTAAAAGAAGTTTTCAGATACAGAATTAAACTTACAAAAACAGGTATCTTAAAATATTTTTCACACCTTGACTGGCAAAATACGTTTTTCAAAGCAATTTCACGCTCTAAACTTAACGTAGCATTTTCATACGGTTACAACCCGACAATGAAAATCTCAATGGGCGTAGCATTACCGTTGTTTTGTGAAAGTAAATCAGAGCTTGTTGACGTTGATTTATGGGAAGATGTAAGCGCGGATTATGTAAAAGATGAGCTTTCAAAAGTTCTGCCAAAAGAAGCGCAAGTCTTAACAGTACAAAAAATCGATCGTTCAGCACCTGCAATTGACCAGAGTGCTTGCTGGGCAGAATATAAGGTAAAAATATTTAACCCTGCTATTTACGAATTTAAAGATTTCGTATATAATACAGAAAAAGTTTTATCTTCTGATGAAATTATAATCGAGAAGAAAAACAAAAAAGGTTTAGTAAAAAAAGCAAACATCAAGCAATCAATCGGTTCTCACCGATTTGAAGATGATAGTTTGTACATAGTATTAAAGACAGGACAAAATTCAGAAATTCCTGCGCTGAGAGCAGATGTTCTAATGAACATTATAGCACCTGATGTAGTGTTTGAAATTACGCGCGAGAAGTTCCTGACCGAGTCTTTGCATGAGTTATAGTAAAGGAATTTTTATGAACGAAAAGAATCGAAATTCAAATCAACCTGTAGAAAAAAAGATTGTTATTGCAGAACGCGACAATATTGCAGCAGTTCTTGAAAACAAAAAAGTTACTGATTTTTTCATCCATAGAGGAGATGTATTATTAGGTGATGTTTACCTTGCAACAGTAGATAACATTTTACCAAGTATTGATGCGGCATTTGTAAACGTCGGTACCGATAAAATGGGATTTTTACACGCTCAAGATGTTATGGGTAAAGGTACTTTAAAACAAAAACTTTCACCTAAACAAAAACTTATTGTTCAAGTTGTAAAAGAACCGACAGGACACAAAGGACCTCGTGTTACAACAGAAATCAGCTTACCGGGACGTTTTCTTGTGCTTATGCCGCACGAGCCGGGAGTCAGCGTAAGTAAAAAAATCGAAAACTCTAAAGAACGCGCAAGACTAAAATCTATTATTAATTTAATCAAACCTGTAGGCGTTGGCGTAATCATCAGAACAGAAGCAGAAGGTCAATCAGAAGCTGATATTCAGGAAGATTTGGAAATCTTACTGGAAAAATGGAACAACATTATCACATCAGCAGAAACTCTTGACCCGCCAAATCTTATCTATAGAGATCAGGATTTATTATACAGAGTTATCAGAGAAGCTTGTACTGATGATGTAAAAGAAATTATAGTAGATACACCTTTTGCAATGAACAGAGTTCAGTCAATACTTCAAAACTGGCACATGGCAAAAGGTACTCAGGTAACACTATACAAAGGAACCGAGCCGCTTTTAATTGCTATGGATATTCATAAAGAAATTAAAGCAGCATTAAATGTTAAAGTTAATATGCCGTCAGGCGGTTATCTGTTTATCCAGCAAACAGAAGCACTTACGGTAATCGATGTTAACAGCGGCAAGTTTATAAGTTCTGCGACACAAGATGAAACAATCCTAAAAACAAACATTGAAGCAGTTCACGAAATTGCACGTCAATTAAGATTAAGAAACATCGGCGGTATGATTATCATTGACTTTATCGATATGATGACAAGAGCCGATAAACTTGCAATGATGGAAGAATTAGAAATCGCATTAGAACCTGATAAAGCAAAACCGCAAGTCGGTCAATTATCAGATTTGGGACTTGTAGAACTTACAAGACATCGCCAAGGACAGTCTTTATCCGAAATCTTTACGAAAAAATGCCCACACTGTCAAGGAAGCGGAGAGCATATTATAGAATTTAACTTCGCAACACCAACCGCAGAAGGCGAATATCGTGCAAAAGCGGCTAAAACAAAGCTTCCTATAAGCAATTTCAACAAAAAGAACAACAAGTTCAATAAAAACAACAATAACCAACCGCAGCAACAAGAATCAGAACCTGTTCAGGAACAACCGCAAAAGATTGCAATTGAAACAGAACCGTCAGCAGTTGCGGCAGAAGAAATTGTAAAAAAAGAAAATAACAGACGTAATAAAAACAACAGAAAAAATAAATTTAAAGCACCTCAGGAAGAACCTGTACAAACAACAGAAGAAGTAACCGTTGAAACTCCAACAGTAGAAGAACCTGCACCAACCGTAGTTGAAGAGCCTAAAATTAAAGGTAAATCAAGAAAAAGAAAGACTTCAGCTAAAAAAGTTGAGGAAGAAACTCCAACACCTCAGCTTGAAGAAACTCAGACAGAAACACCTGTAGTTGAACCTGCTGTTGAAGAGGAAGCTCCTAAAAAGAAAACAAGAAGACCAAACAGAGGTTCTTCAAAAACAAAAAAATCAACTAAAAAAACAGAGGAAACAAGTGAAGAATAAATTCTTAAATAAATTACAATTAGCAATCTTAGCAGTGGTTTTTGCCACTGCTGAGGCTGCTTGTGCAAGACCTGTTGTAACAGCTGAGATGAAAACAATTATCACCAAGTTTTCACTTGCAATGGCAGGAGTTATTGTTTTTTCTATAGTAATATCTATAGGACTGGCGCTTTACAATAAATTTTTTGTCGATAAACAAATCAAAGACTTTAAAATGAACGCTGATTCACTAAGAACTCCGACTGACAAAGACGAAGCAATAATGTCATTTATTTCAAAAGGGGTAAATAAAAGGATATAAGTATAATTTGACAAAAGGTAAATCATTGCAAGGGCTAGGAGTAAATATGAATAAAACTAAAGCATTTGGAGTAATAGAATTACTCATAGTTATAGTTATTGCCATTGTTGTTTATTTCAGCTTCTATCACTCAAACTACGGTCGTAAAAACCCGTTTGATGATAATACAAAAGTAAAAACGCAACAACAAGCCGTTGACAATAAGATTCAAGAAATTGAAGACTACAAAAAACTACGCCAAGATATTGAAAAGAATTTACAAAAAGGATACTAAATGAAAAAGTCAACACTATTTGATATAATTTCACCGATTATGATAGGACCGTCAAGCTCACACACGGCAGGTGCCGTCAGATTAGGGCTTTTGGCAAGAAACATATATAAAAATACACCTGAAAAAGTTATTTTTAAACTATATAATTCTTACGCTCACACAGGAAAAGGGCATGGTACAGAAAAAGGATTACTTGCAGGGGTTTTGGGACTAAGTGTTGAAGACAGACGAATTAAAGATATTTTTGAATCGGATATTGCCAAAACAATTGAATACGAATTTGAATATCAAGATAACTTTAAATACCATCCGAACGCTGTTGATATAACATTTCTTGGTAAAAATAAAATGTTTATATCGGGCGAATCAGTAGGAGCAGGCGAAATCGCTATAAGACAAATTAATGATTTTCACGTAAAACTTACGGGTAAATACAATACACTTCTTATCGTACACAGAGATAAACCAGGCATGATTTCGCAAGTTTCTTCGCTTTTACAATACCACAATATCAATATTGCATCGCTATTCTGTGACAGAAGTGCAAAAGGTCAGCAAGCATCAATGGTAATTAGTATCGACGGACATATAAACGAAGATATTATTGAAATTGTTGAAGAAATTCCTGAAATTTATTTTGTAAGTTACATAAAGAAATTATAATCGGAAAGACAAAGATATGAATATAAATACATTTGAACAATTACACGAAATCTGCATATCGCAAAACAAAAAGATTTACGAAGTCGCACAAGAAAATATGGCAAAAGATGCTGATATAACAATAGAAGAAGTACGTGCATTCACAAACAGAAGCTTATTTGCAATGAAAGAAGCTATCCAAACCGGACTTGCAAGTAAAGAACTTTCATTAAGCCAAATGTGCGGGCAGGATTGTGACAGAGTTCAAAAACGATTCAGACAAACTCCGGCAATTTTTGGTAAAACCTTTGAAAAAATCATAACTTACGCACTAGCAACAAGCGAAGAAAATATCAGAATGGGCAAAATCGTAGCATGCCCAACTGCTGGTTCTTGCGGAATTTTACCCTCAACTCTGATGGCAATAAGTGAAGACTTTGATTACTCCGAAAAAGTTCAAATTGACGCTCTTATAACAGCAGGAGAAATCGGCAGAATAATATCAAATAAAGTTGCACTTGCAGGAGCTGTAGCTGGCTGTCAAGCAGAATGCGGTACAGCCGCCGCAATGAGTGCTGCTGCAATTTGTCAGATGAGAGGCGGAACAGTTTCACAAGTATTAAACGCCTCAGCCTTAACATTGAAAAATATATTAGGCTTAACCTGTGACCCTGTTGCAGGGCTTGTAGAAGTTCCATGCGTAAAAAGAAACCCTATTATGGCAGTTTTATCAATAACTGCGGTTGAATTGGCTTTGTCAGGTGTTGAGTCAAAAATTCCTATTGATGAAATAATTGATGCAATGGAACAAACAGGAGCACTAATGTCACCGACATTAAAAGAAAGCTCTCAAGCAGGCTTAGCAACAACAAAAACAGGCTTGGAAGTTCAAAAAAGAGTTTTCGGCTAACCCTGATAATATTACGGTATGTTACACTCCTTCGTAAAATTTTGACACATCAAAATTTTACTGTTAAACTTGACTTGAGTTTTAGTGTTTATATAAATAAATATTATTGAGATTAGGAGTTAGGGGAAAGAAATGAAAAGATTTATCAGCACAGTACTAATGTTTGTACTCTTATTTTCGTACGGCGGAATGAGTTTTGCAATAACTGAATCGCCTGCGGCAAAAAGACCGTTACAAGCCTCACCGAATGCAAAAACCGTAGAATTAGCATTTGTATTTGACGGTCCGTCGGATAAAAATCAGGAAGTATTGAAAGTGTTTCAACAAACAATTACAAAATCACTTCTACCTGATTACAAAGCATCATTTCCGAATGATTTAATATTTACCGGAGATTGGAGCGACAAAGGGGCAATAACAGCATCAGAAAAAGCTCTGGCGTCCCGCGCGTTTATGGTAATTTCACTCGGATATCTTTCAAGTAACTATTATGCAGATAAGAAAAACAAAAATAAATATGTAATAACAATTGACCAATACGGCTTAAGAGATTTTGGAGATAAATTCTTTAACCCGGTTCAACAATCAGTAAATGACTTCATTTTATTCAAAAAACTTGTTCCAAACCAGAAAAAAGCAGCAATTTTAATGAATGAAAACTTCTACAAAACCAGAAGCAACTGGAATCAGGTTATCGCTAAAAAGTTAAAAGAAAAAAACTGTGACCTTGATTATGTAGTAATCCCCGTAAATTCTAACATTAAAAGTGTAGTTGAAAAAATCCCCAACGATGCAGATACAGTATTTGTAACACCATTATTTAACATTACAACCGCACAACGAAAAGACTTATACAAAGCTATTAATGATAAGAAATTACCGACATTTTCATCCGTAGGAAAGGAAGATGTTGATTTAGGCGCAATGCTTGGAACTTCAACATTTGATGTAGATAAAAAAATAGCAGAAGCAACATCGTTTAATATTCACGGAGTCCTGCACGGAGCAGCCGTTAAAAACGAAAAAATACCGTTTTTTGATGATAAGGTAATTTTCTTTAACTCTGATACAGCAGAAGCAGTAGGTTACACTGCACCGTTAAGACTTTTAAATAATGCGGAAGTAATATCACATAAAGAGCTTCCAAAATATGATTTAGCTTATATTTTAAATACACTTGAAGAAAACAACCTTGATATTGCGCGTAAAAAATTCTTAATTTCAGCAGCCAGAAGAGCAACAACAGCTGCATATTTAAGATACTTGCCGACTCTAAGACTGGATTTAGGGCACCAATCATATAATGACGGCTATGCTCAATCATATTCAAACGTACCAACCCGTGTCGGACAATTTACAGTCGGTATGGATCAAGTAATTTATTCCCCTGATTTGGTTACAAACATTATTGTTAAACATAAAAAATTAAAATTTGATAAAGCTGAAAAAGCACTGACAGAAGCAACAATCGGACTAGATACAGGACTTTTATATATTGACATGCTTATGCTTGAAAATATGATAAAAGTTCAAGATGAATATGTTCAGGAAACTCGTGAAAACCTTGCAATAGCAAGAGTACGTGAAAAGACAGGCAAATGCGGAACTGAAGAGATCTTACGTTGGGCAGGTGAAGTCAGCGAAGCTGAGAAAAAACTTCTAAGCATGAGAGCTGACTACAAAAACATTAAAATCACATTAAACAAATTACTCTACCAAGATCAAAAAGGTGATTTTACACTCGTTCCGCTGACAGCAAGCGACCCAGCATTTTTCACCTCAGACCTGCATATTATAGACCACGTCAGAGATCCGCAAAAGTTAGGCAAATTTACAGACATGCTGGTAAATGAAGTTATCTATCTTGCACCTGAAACAACAAAATTAAAAGCCGCAATCGCAATGAAAAAAGCAGAAATTTCAAATTATGCCCAAAAATTTGTTATGCCAAATGCCAAATTATCACTTGAATACGGCACCCAATTTGACAGACATCTGCCATATGAAAACGAAGGACACCTTCAAATGGCACCGACATATCTGTCAACTGGCGGACTAATGGGTACTCCATGGCTTGGCTTAGATAAACATTCAACACGTGTAATGGTTGCCGCTCAATGGAAACCGATAGAAGGCGGTACAAAGATTGCGGAAATTGCAAGATGTAAAGCGGAATTAAATGAATTAAAAGCCTATTTAGAACAAGTAAATACAGAACTTGAAATGACTGTAAGAGAAGTTGTTAACCGCGCAATTGCAAAATACTTTATTATTGAAAAATCATACAAAGCCATGTTTGCAGAAGCAGAAAACTATCAAATGGTTAAAAACAAATACTTAATGGGACAAGTTCCGATTAATCAGGTAGCAGATGCTCAACATCTTTATTTCACGGCAAAAATTGATGCCTTAAATTCTCAATATGAATTTTTCAAAGAACTTATGTGGGTTCAAAGAGGGCTTGTATCCGTTAACTGGACAAAAGCAAACGACAGGGCTAAAAACTGGATAAAAGGTATTCCTGACATTCTGCCTGCCGAAGACGATTTTTCATTATAAAATAATAAATCAACAGGGAAGTTAAAACTTCCCTGTTTTGCATAATACCCGTTTGTACTTGTAACGTTTTCTTAAAATAATATCAAAATTTATATTTAGAAACCTTCATACAAACATAATGAATATAAATACTTTACCCGTAACTTACTCATATCCTCCTCAAAAACCCGTTAAATTTTCAGGTCATTTAGGGAGTGAAAAGTATTTACAAAACGGATTAGACGTTTTAATACACGAAACAGCATTTTTTAGGGATGAACAAACTAAAGAATTTGTTAAAAATTATATTTTAAGACATTTTAAAAACAAAAATAAAATAAAAATGATAGTCGGAGGCTGTTCAACAGGTGAAGAATGTATCACTTACAGCATGCTTCTTAACAGTATAAAAAATAAAATTAATATACTTGGGATTGATTTAAGTGCAGACTCGATAAAACAAGCAAGAAGCAGAAATTACCTTTTTGAAGTTCCAAATTCAAACGATTTAGAGAATATAATATTTTTAAACGATTTTTATTCTGCATATAAAGATTCCTACCTGGTTTCGCCAACCCCGAAACGACTAACTCCAATGCAGCTAAAATATAAAAAACTTTTTGAAAAATTTTTTAAAAAATCAATATCTTTACCGAAAAAAGAAAAGATTTCACTAAGACATCGAATACGTAATTGGATACTAAGACAAATATTTAGTAAAAATTATTTTAAAGAAACAGTAGAAAAAAAACACTATACCCTAAAACCGCAAAAAGCGAATAACTGTACTTTTGAACAAGGCGACATCATGGATATTGAACAAATTACAGGTAAAAAAAAGGCTGATGTAATAACTTTTACAAATTCACTATATCACTTAATAACAAACGAAATAGACGGAATAATAAGATTCCCGAGAGAAGATATGGAAGAAGTCTGTACAAATCTGTTTCAAAGAATAAAAAACAGTCTTAATAAAGACGGAATTTTAGTACTTGGCGAAGAAGAAAAGGTTCAATGTGTAGATAAAAACGGAACAATAGTAAAAGTCTTAGAACAACTAGGATTTCAACCACTAAACAAAACAAAATCAAAAGATGCTAACATCTGGCAAGTTACAAATATATAGAAGATAAGTTTCAAACACCATTATTAACACAATATCAGATAAAATGATTAAATACTTCAAATAAAAAAGACAGCTAATGCTGCCTTAATTTATATACGCCCGAAGGGATTCGAACCCCTGACCTTTTGGTTCGTAGCCAAACGCTCTATCCAGCTGAGCTACGGGCGCTTATTTATTTGTATAATTATAATAATAAAAACATAGAAATTTTTCAAGTAATTTTTAAAAATTTTAGTAATCTGGAAATATTATTAAGGTTTTGATAATATCTAACCAATATAATATAAATATGGAGGCTAAAATGAAACTGACAAATCGAGAAACAGAATTATGTAAATATTTGATTCAAGGCTTAAATAACCGTGAAATAAGTAATCTTATGCATATAAGTTCTCACACGGTAAAAGCAAGCATTAGTGAAATATTAAAAAAAACAGGAACAAAAAACAGAACACATCTTGCATTCCTTCTTGGATGGGAAAAATCTATAGAGATGTAACATTTTTGCTATTTTTCATAATAGAGATATAATTTTTATAGGTACACGCTTATGAAAAAATTTATTATAAAACTATTATGTTTAATAGCATTTATCCTGTTTTTTGTGTCAAACACTTTTGCCGCAGATTTAGGAATAACATCGGTAACTTATGATAACTCGTCATCATTTTTAACAATCAATTCACTTGATAATGATGATTTTAAATTGAACACTCTACCAAAACTTATAATTCTTGAAGATGAGCAAAAAGCTTACTTTGACATAAATTCTTCAATCCTAAAGTGTTCACCGCAAGAACTTATACTAAATTCAACAGATATCAAAGAGATAAAAGTCAAACAATTTTCGCTAAACCCAAATATAGTAAGAGTTGTTATTTCATATTCTCAAAATTACGATCCGAAAAACATTAAACTTTTACAAGTTAATAACACGCTCTATGTAAGATTTAAACCAACTAAAATTTCAAATTATTATTTTCAACATATTTACAGTGACACAATTGATGCAATAAGTAATATTTATGAAACAATTTCAATTCAAACACCCGTATATTCACCATCTAAAACTAACGAAATTTTAGACCGAATTAATTCAGCATTCAATCTTGATGACAAGTCAAACGAAAATAATTTTATACTAAGTAAAAAGAATTTGATATTACCATCAAAATACTACATAAATAATATTAACATTAAACCGGAAGTAATTCATATTAACGGAATCGGCTCTGCGACCTTATCAAAACCGATAAAGCTTTCTAATCCTACAAGAATTGCATATGATATTCGCTCAACTGTCGTAAATCCTGTACTTAGAAATAACGAATTTGAAATTGCTCAGGGTGAAAGCATAAAAATCGGACAATTTGACAGAAATACCGCAAGAGTTGTTATTACAAGCCCAAACGCGCAGAACTATATTCCTGCATTATACGGTGATACTCAGCATCTTGTATTTATAAATAAAAACTCCACAAATTCTCAGAATCTTTTTAATGCAAAATCAACATTAAATAATATTTCAGATGAAATTAATGACGATAAAACCCATTCAATGAAATTAGTATTTTCAAAACCTATTTTATACGGTGTTGAAAGAAACTCTGACGGGTTGGAGATTTATCTTTTTAATGTTGAAAAATCAAGCAGTGTTAATCTAAAAAAATCGCTTATTTTCGATAACGCAAACCTTATAGCTTTAAAAACCGGAGGATTTAAGCTTACAATTACCGATAAGGGTGAAAACACACTTGATATCCACACCGGAGCTGACGGAAAGACCTTAAGAATAAAAGAAAAAGGCAACAGAATTCAACTGCCGAATAAAGCTGAGATTATCACTCCGCCTATTGTTACTACTCCGCAAAAAACAAACGGAAAATATTATATTGTCCTTGACCCTGGTCATGGTGGTTCAGATTGCGGAGCTATCAGAAATAACATTTATGAAAAAACAATTACACTGGATGTTTCAAAACGTGTTGCGGATTTATTACGCAAAAAAGGCTACGAAGTAAAAATGACACGTGAAACAGACACAACCGTATCACTTCAAGACAGGGTTGAATTTAGCGAAAACCTAGACCCTGATATATTTGTAAGCATTCACGTTAACTCTAGTAACAGCGAAGCTCCTAACGGGCTTGAAACACATTATTATAAAGATAACAGCCTGCAACTAGCAAAAACAGTCCATGCTTCAATGTTAAACCATATTTCAGCAAATAATCGCGGGTTGTTCAAATCAAAATTTTATGTTATAAATCATACGACAGCACCTGCAATTCTTGTCGAAATAGGCTTCTTATCAAATCCGACAGAACGAGCACAACTTGTAACAGAATCTCGAAAACAGGCAACTGCAAAAGCAATAGCTGAGGGTATAAATGATTACTTCAAAAAATAATATAAATAGCAATTCACCAATAGCTTTTTTTGATTCGGGAGTCGGCGGACTTACCGTTCTAAACAAAGTAAAAAAGATTTTGCCAAACGAAAACTACGTATACTATGGCGATACACTTCATATGCCTTACGGAGAAAAGACTAAAGAGCAACTTATTGAATATTCAGATAATATTTTCAAGCTTTTTGAAGATATGAACTGTAAAGCAGTTGTAATGGCTTGTAACACAACATCATCAGTTATTTATGAAGACGTTAAAAACAGATATAGTTTCAAGTTGTTTCCTATAGTCCAATCAGTATCAGAAATATTATCAAAATTACCGATAAACAGACTCGGAATCTTTGCAACAAGAGCAACAATTGAATCAAATGCTTACCAACGCGAAATAGCAAAATATAATAAAAACAAGCAAGTATTTGGTCAGCATTGCCCGAATTGGGTTCATATCGTTGAAGAAAACGCACTAAAAGAACCTAAAAATATTGAAATCGTACGCAATGACTTAGAAAAAATGTTGTTAAATAACCCTGAAAAAATAGTTCTTGGGTGCACACATTATCCGTTTTTGCTAGAGATTTTATCTCAATTTGCGCCAAAGGACATGTTTATTGACCCTGCCGAATCATTTGCTCAAAAAATCAAAGATGATTTAGAAAAAGATGGGCTTTTAAACTGCGAAAAAGAACATTACGAAAGATTTTTTGTAAGTTCAAATCCTCAACTGTTCCAACAATCTGCTAAAATGTTTTATGATGTAAAAGAAACACCGGAGCTTTTAACCTTTTTAAATGCGGTTTAAGCATTCTTCGTAAGTGTCAACCTCAATAATATTAGGATTATTGAAAAGTTTTTCATTAGTAACATCAAGCTCTGTTGAATTTTCTTTAACAGCATAAACAGTTATCCCTCTATCTAAAGCTTCAAATACGGGAACGGAGCCCATTGCATTATAAGGCATAACAAGGAAATCCACATCTTTAACATTTATACCTTCATTATCTCGAGTAATTTTCGGAGCCTGAGAAAGCCCTAATAAAATACATGGCAAAAAAGTCGGTGTAATATATTCTGACGCGGATTTCGGATTAACCAAATCAGGATAAATCTTATAATCATCAAACGCAGGAGAATGCGCACACGGAACCTTAAATTCTTTAGAAATATAATGAGAAATCACAGCCTCAACACCGCCCACAGGGTCAGCTCCCTGCCCGTTGGCATAATCAAGGTTATCATCTTCGGGATCCTCAAATAAACAAACTATCGCAATAGCATCACAACCTTGCTCCAAAAGTTTTTGACATGCCTGCTTTAATGTTTCGATATTTTTAACACTGCCGACAGAAATCCCTTCATCTGTCATAAAAAATTCCACCCCGACTTCATCTTCTGTAATCACATAAGAATGAATATCAACTCCGTAAACTGTTTTTACGGCATTTTGGGTATTTATGTGAACATTTAAAACATCTTCCGATATGGCTTTATCGTAAATTACCCCGACTTTATTTTCTATTGTTGGCAAAAGATTAACTTCACCTTTAAAAAACGAATCAAGGGTATAGCCTTCTGTATAGAGCATATTATCCGTAATTGCAGAAAATCCGCCCGCATTAACGACATTCGGGTTTACAATCATCTTTGCTTTTTTCGCAAATTTTCGCACATACGCTCCTGCATCCCCCGCGTACCCGCCAATTGATGCGCCAATTCCTGTCGGGACAATAAATGCTCCTATTTTTTCTCCGTTATAACTCATTAAAATAATTCTCCAAACCTTGTTTTATAGCCTCTGCTGCTTGCAGTTGAAAGTTTTCATCAGTAATTTTAGCATTATCTTCAGGGACAATCATATACCCGACTTCAATCAAAATTGCCAAAGACTCGGTATTTCTTATAACCGCAAAACTTTCACGCCTTACCTTATCATCACACATTCCAACTTTAATCAATTGTTCCAGAACTTTTTTCCCGATATCTTTCGACTGAGGATAAAAATAAAATACAGAAGCTCCTGATCGACCTGAAAAAGCTTGAGAATCAGGTAATGCGTTATTATGAATACTTATAAAAATATCAGAATCGTTTTTCTGAGAGATTTTAACCCTGTCATAAAGCCCGACATCACTATCATCTTCTCTTGTTAAAAAGACATTAGCTCCTGATTGTTCAAGAATATTCTTCAATTTCAATATTATTGCAAGATTAACATCTTTTTCTTTATCTCCAAGACAACCAATCGCACCGATTTCAGAGCCGCCATGACCGGGGTCTAGCGTTATGTTAAGTCCTTCAAGTTTAGAGGGATGATTTTTAACCTCTATAACAAGCTCACTGTTATTTTTGTAATACGCTTTGTACCCGAAAAGTTTTCCGGTTTTATTTATATGAAATTCATACTTATCCTCGGGATACCCTGATACATTATATACAACCAAATCCAATCCGCTTGACTCACTCAAAATATATGGAACTTTCTTGCTTAATTTAATTGTAAAAACTCTTTTGTCGGGTTCTTCGCTATAGATAAAACCTTGAACTTTTGCAGGAGGATTTACTGTATCCCCCCCTACGACATCTCCGACTAAAACCCACGCATAATCATCTCTTGCCAATTGAACCTTATAAAAATCGCCAAATTCACCGATTACTTTTAATACAATCCCTTTTTTAAGATGTTGTAATCTGTTCAGTCCATGAGCATAAGGAGTAGCCCACAACGGAACATTATCTTTAGCCATTTGATATATTTTTGGTTGTTTATATAAAACTTCTTTTACGGAAGACTCGTAATCAACAGCGGCATTTCTTGTTATCTTGTACTCTAAATCACCCACTTTAAATATATTTTCACCGACACTTAATTTAACAGGGTGTAAAAAACCTCCAGAGGGGTGTATATTAACCTTATCAGAATTAATATACAATTCACGCTCGGGGTTTTCATTTCCGATAAAAAATGTTGACTCGGAATTTATCGTAACATTATTCGATTTAGGGTAAACAATCTCTACGGCATTAGCTTTAATACTGCAAAATAATAATAAAATTAAACAAATAGAGGTTCTTTTCATACAAACAATATACTATAAATTAAAAAAAATTATAATTTCGTAAATTTATTTAATAATTGTGATATTTAACAAGCGTTGTGATAAAATAAGAGTATTAAGGGATAGAAAATGAGAAGAGATATTGAAGACAAAGCAAAAATCTCAAGGGGAAAGTATTGTAATAAAGTATCAAACTGGCTGGATATTTTATACTGTGTAGCACTAATATTTTTACTTATCCATCTGTTTATGATACAAATATTTGATTTCAAGAAATACCGTGAACGCGGGAAAATGCAGCGTTCAAGCCATGATTTTGCAGTTCGCGGAGATATATACGACAGACACGGAATAAAACTTGCAACCGACAGAATTTACTATAATATTTACGCAAGACCCGTAGATTACTCTAAAACAGAAACCCCGAGAAAAATAGCCCAATTGTTCTCGCCTGTTTTAGGAATACCTGAGGCAACGTTATATGCAAAACTTTCTAACACAAAAATTCCTGTTATTGCACTAAAAAAAGATGTAGACCGAGATACGGCAAAAAAACTTTCAAAAATTATTGCAGAAAACCATTTCCGTTCGATAAGCCTTGATAAGAAAAACACAAGAGAATATCCGCAAGGAATATTTGCTTCTCACGTACTCGGGTTTTATAACTTTGACGCAGGGGTTTCAAACGGAGTAGAACTTACAGCTAAAGATAAACTTGAACACGCGGTAAGAGCAACTTATGATAAAACCCGCGACGGTAAAATTATCTACAATTTTTCAACAGACCCTGTTGTACCTACAACAAACCCGAAAGGGCAAGATGTAACCTTAACCATCGATGCTGCAATTCAGCACGTATGCGAAAAAGAATTATTTAAGATTATTGAAGAAAAAGGAGCACTGCGCGGAGCTGTTATTGTAATGGATCCGAAAAATGGAGAAATCTTAGGTTATGCGGTTTACCCGACATATGACCCTAACAAATTCCAAAAAGCTTCAAATACCCAAATAAAAAACTGGACACTGACAGATGTTTATCCACCCGGCTCAACATTTAAAACAATTACAGTAACCAGTGCAATGGAACTTGGTAAAATCAACGAAAATTCAATGATTGATGACCCGGGTCGAATGAAATTCGGACCTTACACAATTGAAAATTACGATTATAAGCAAAGAGGAGCCCCCGGCAAAATCAATCTTGTATACCTTTTTGAACACTCAAGTAACATCGGTTCCGTTAATGTCGGCTTCTTGATGACACACAGAGAATTTTACGATATGCTGAAAAAATTCGGATTCGGAGAAAAATCAGGTATAGACTTACCGGGAGAATCCTCAGGACTTTTAGCATCACCAAAATTCTGGGATAAAGGTTTACATATGACAATGTCATACGGATACGGAACATCAGTATCCATTATGCAAATGGTATCAGCAGTATCAGCACTTGCAAACGACGGCGTCAGAGTAACCCCGCATATTATAAAATACTCACCTGAAGAAGAAATCGAAAAAGTTAAACGAATACCGACCGTAAGCCCTCAAACAGCAAGAACAATAACAAAGCTTCTTGCAATGAGTGTAAATAACGGTAAATCTTGTATTAAACTTGATAAATATAATGTAGCGGCAAAAACAGGAACTTCCAGAAAACCTCTTGAAAACGGTTCAGGTTATTCAGGCGCAATGTACACATCAACTATCGGGTACCTGCCTGCAAGCGACCCGAAAGTACTTATTTATGTAGTTGTTGACAGTGCTTCAAAAGGTGCTATCTGGGGTAATACAGTAGCAGGTCCGGTATTTCACGAAGTAGCCGAGCAAACGGCAAGAATACTTGACCTCAAACCTGACAAAATACCTGCAACAGGGAAAAAACAATAACAAGGAGAAATATAATGAAATTAGACGAACTTATCGAATATTTGAAATATGACGATTTAATAAACTTTAAAGATGTAGAAATCTCAGGAATTTCATACAATTCCAAAACGACTAAAAAAGGCGATATTTTTATCTGTCTTGTCGGAGAACATACTGACGGTCATGAATACGCACAAATGGCAATAGAAAACGGAGCTGCAGCATTACTTGCACAAAGAAAAGTTGAAGGGGTAAATGTTCCTCAGGTAATAGTAGATTCTACAAGACACAAAATTGCAGATATCGCAGACAGATTTTACTCAAGACCGTCTTTAGGCTTAAATTTAATAGGAATTACGGGTACTAACGGAAAAACAACCGTTACACACCTTATTCAAAAGATATTTGAAGAAAACCAAGAAAAATGTGCACTTATCGGAACTTTAGGCTACAAATTATCATCAAACGGAGAATACAGAGATGCAAAACATACAACTCCGCAAGCACCCGAACTTCAAGCAACACTTAGAATGATTAAAGATGTTGAAAAAATTGATAATGTTGTTATGGAAGTAAGTTCTCACGCACTTGAGCAAAACAGAGTCGGCGGATGCAGATTTAACGGTGCAATTTTAACAAATCTGACCCAAGACCACCTGGATTACCATATTACAATGGAAAATTATTTTAAAGCAAAAGCACTTCTTTTTGAACGCTTAACAGAAGATGATTTTGCAGTAATTAACCTTGATGATGAATACGGACAAAAGTTCTTATCTGTGGTTCCTGAAGGGGTAAGAAAATACACTTACGGGGTTAAAAACACAGCAGATATTATGGCAAAAGATATTGAGTTTTCACTAAACGGAGCTGAGTTTAAACTGGTAATCGCGGGCGAAGAATACAACGTAAATCTTCATATGAACGGAATGTTCAGTGTTTATAACGTACTTGCGGCTGTAAGTTCTGCTATTGCAATGGGAATAGATATAAAAGTTGCATTAAAAGCATTACAAAATGTTCACGGTGTTGCGGGAAGATTTGAGATTGTAAACAAAAAACCGCTTGTAATAGTTGATTACGCACACACACCTGACGGTTTGGAAAACGTATTAAAATCAGCAAGAGAAATTACGCCAAAAGACGGCAAACTTATTTGTCTGTTTGGCTGCGGCGGCGACAGAGATGCTACAAAACGTCCAAAAATGGGAGCTATAGCTCAAAAACTTGCAGATAAAATAATTATAACAAGTGACAACCCACGTTCAGAAGATCCTCAGCAAATTATCACAGATATTATCGCAGGACTTCAATCAGTATCACCTGAACGAGTTACTGTTGAACCTGATAGAGGAGAAGCAATTGCACTGTTAAAAACAATTGCAGACAATAACGATGTTGTAATTATCGCAGGAAAAGGTCACGAAGATTACCAAATTCTCAAAGATAAAACAATCCATTTTGATGACAGAGAACAAGCAAGAAAAGTATTTGCAGGAAGTGTAATATAAACGATTTCCTGCCCTCGCGCCTTAAGGGACACTAACCGAACCGGCGAAGTTATAAGCCGAGTGAGACTGCGTGCCGAAGGGCTGAGGGTTAGAGTGAGGGAGAAAAATGAAAACACCGCTTTTAATAGAACAACATTTTCACGGCTGTTACGGAGTTGATTTTAACACCGCAGGGGTAGAAGAAGTTTTGGAAGTTTGCCAAAAACTTTTAAAAGAAGGTATCGGATTTATCTTCCCTACACTTGTAACTGATTCTGTTGAAAATACAAAACGCCAAATCCGCGTTATAAAAGAAGCTTCCGCACGGCAAACCAAAGATATGGCAAAAATCTGCGGGATTCATCTTGAAGGAATATTTCTCAATCCCGAAAAAAAAGGAATCCATGACGAAAAATACTTTTTGTCCCCAACAGTTGAGAATTTCAAACTGCTGGAAGATGATTTCATAAAAATCGTAACACTGGCTCCTGAGTTGTGTGAAACCGAACTTTTTGAATACTTACATCATAAAGGTATAAAAATTCAGGCAGGACACTGTATGGGAGGAAACCTAAACAGGTGTGACGGGGTTACACATATGTTTAACGCAATGAGTGGAATTTCGCACAGAGGAAGTTCAACAGCACTATCAGCTTTAATAAACGATAATATTTATACAGAAATTATTGCAGACGGGGTTCACGTATCAGATGATGCGCTAAATTTACTTTTTAAAGCAAAACATCTTGATAAAATCCTGCTGATTTCTGACTGCTTACCGTGTACACATAGTGAAGTAAAAGAATTTGAATTTGCGGGTTCAAAAATCTTTTTTGACGGAGAAAAAGCAACATCCGCAACAGGAACAATTGCGGGAAGCACAAAGCTTTTACCGGATATTATAAAAATTCTCGGGCAAAAAGAAATGTTTCCTCAGCAATATATTTTAAATTCATACAAATACCACAACCTGACACCTGTCGGAGAAGTAGAGTGGGATGATAAATTTAACATAACAAGGATAACATTATGAGAAGTGACAATATAAAAGAGGGAATCGCAAGAACTCCGCATCGTGGACTTTTAATGGCAACAGGGGTAAGCAAAAAGAACATGAAAGCTCCATTTATCGGGATTGCAAGCTCGTTTTCCGACCTTGTTCCGGGTCATATCGGAATGCGGGATTTAGAACGCCAGATTGAAAAAGGAATACACTCAGGCGGCGGACAAG
Source organism: uncultured Vampirovibrio sp. (assembly GCA_910584405.1). Taxonomy (GTDB): domain Bacteria; phylum Cyanobacteriota; class Vampirovibrionia; order Gastranaerophilales; family Gastranaerophilaceae; genus Zag111. The sequence goes on along the minus strand of CAJUAL010000007.1, from coordinate 30,220 downwards.
CGTTTATATTCGGGGTTCCCGCAGTTTGTGACGGAATCTCTATGGGACATTGCGGAATGAGATATTCTCTGCCGTCAAGAGATTTAATTGCCGATTGTGTTGAAACAGTAGCGCAAGCTCATCAGCTTGACGGGCTAATTTTGCTTTCAAATTGCGATAAAATAACCCCGGGAATGCTTATTGGAGCGCTAAGAATAAATATCCCTACAATAATTGTCACAGCAGGTCCTATGCTTGAGGGGGAAAGCAAATGCGAAAAGCTTACAATGATAAAAGGCTCATTTGAAGCTGTAGGAAAATATAGAAGCGGTGTAATTGATAAAAAAAGACTTCTTGAACTTGAAGAAGAATCCTGCCCGACAGCAGGTTCTTGCCAAGGAATGTACACCGCAAATACAATGGCATGCCTGACAGAAGTTATGGGAATGAGTTTACCGTTTTGCGCAACATCATCCGCCGTATCTTCAAAAAAACGAAGAATCGCCTTTGAATCAGGGTTGCAAATTGTTGAACTTGTACGACAAAACCTTTGCCCGTCAGATATTATCAATAAGGATACTCTGAGAAACGCAATTATTTGTGATTTGGCAATGGGAGGTTCTACAAACTCATTTTTACATATTCTTGCAATAGCAAACGCAGGCGGAATTGATGTAACCCTAAAAGACTTTGAAGAACTCAGCCATAAAATTCATCAGGTTGTTAAGTTAGACCCTGCAGCAGTACCAACTATGACAGATTTCCATAAAGCAGGAGGAGTTCCGGCGCTTTTAAAAACACTTACGGATGCTAATATCGGAATCAAAAATCACAAAACTGTATGCGGGCTTAATATATCAGAAATCACAAAAGAAGCCTATATAAATACTGATTTAATTCACCCTTATGACGAACCGTTTACAACAAAACCGGGACTTGGAATACTTTACGGTAACTTGGCAACAGAAGGGTGTGTAACAAAGATTTCGGGAATTGACCCGTCATGCTATGAATTTGAAGGAAGCGCTAAAACATTTGACTCCGAAGAAGAAGCAATGAAAGCTTTAGAAGATGATAAGATTAAAGCCGGAGATATAATAATTATCCGCTACGAAGGACCTAAAGGCGGCCCGGGGATGAGAGAAATGCTTGCTCCGACTTCACTTCTTGTCGGGAAAGGTTTAGGAACGACCTGCGCTCTTATTACAGACGGAAGATTTTCAGGCGGAACCCGCGGAATTTGTATCGGACACGTATGTCCTGAAGCGGCTAACGGCGGAAATATTGCACTTATAAAAGACGGTGACAGAATAAAAATCGATATAAACACACGCCAAATCAATCTGCTTGTGTCTGATGTTGAACTTGAAAAACGCCGTAAAGCTTTAAAACCGTTTGAATTAAAATGTAAATCAGGTTACTTGGCAAAATACGCAAAAAATGTTCAAGATGCCTCACATGGAGCAATAGTGTAAGTAGAAAACAAACAAGTCTTACGTCATTCCGGACTTGATCCGGAATCTAACAATAGCAATTATAAACAAACCAACATTGATAGACCCTGAATCAAGTTCAGGGTGACAAATAAAACAATAAAGCTATACCTAAAATAAAGGAAAACAATGGAAAAAGAAATACAAAAAATAATAACAGATACAAACTTACAGCATATAGCAATTATTATGGACGGAAACCGCCGCTGGGCAAAAGAAAAAGGATTGCCTACCGCTCTCGGGCATAAAAAAGGTGTTGAAGCGCTTAAAGCAACACTTCGGGCATGTAATGATTTTGGAGTAAAATATCTGACAGTTTACGCATTTTCAACAGAAAACTGGAACCGCAAGCAGGAAGAAGTCGACTTTTTGATGAACCTTGTAGCAGTTACACTAACCAATGAACTGGCTGAAATGCATAAAGAAAACGTTCAAATTCATTTCATAGGAGATTTAACAAGATTATCAGCAAGCTTGCAAAAGATTCTTGCTAACGCTGTTGAAACAACCAAAAACAATACGGGTGTAATACTTCAAATTGCACTAAATTACGGCTCTCGCGATGAGATTACACACGCGGTGAGAGAAATTACTCGCTCAGGAATATCACCCGAAAAAATAACACCTGATACAATCAGCAAATACCTATATACCGCAAATGTTCCCGACCCTGATATTTTAGTCAGAACAGGCGGAGAGCAAAGGATTTCAAATTATCTGTTGTGGCAGATTGCATACTCTGAAATAATTATCCGCAACGAATTTTGGCCGGAATTTGATAAAAATCTGTTATCTGAATGTATTCAAGAATTTGGAAAAAGGCAAAGACGCTATGGAAAATAAAATAAAAATCGTATTTGCAACAGGAAATGCTCATAAATTACAAGAAATCAATGATATTTCAAAAGATTCGGGGATAGAATTTATACTACCGCCCGAGGGTTTTGACCCGATTGAAGACGGAACGACTTTTGAACAAAATTCTTACATAAAAGCAAAAGAAGCAGCAAGATTATCTAAGACACTCTCACTTGCAGACGATTCAGGTTTGTGTGTAGAAGCCTTAAACGGAGAACCCGGGATATACTCAGCCAGATACGCGCCAACCCCGCAAGAGCGTATTGACAAGCTTTTATCAAAGCTTACCGAATCGGGTAATAGAAGAGCTAAATTTGTTTGTGCTATGACTCTTGTTGATGAGTCAGGTAATATTTTAACTCAGCAAACAGGAGAATGTCACGGAGAAATCGCGAAAAAGCAATCAGGAACTAACGGATTTGGCTATGACCCTGTATTTCTGGTTGACGGATTCGGTATAACAATGGCAGATATGTCAGAAGCTCAAAAAAATAAAATTTCGCACAGAAGTAATGCGCTCAGAAAAATTATTACCTACTTACAAGATAATCTAAAATAAGGGTATCAATGAAAAAAAAGATAATCATAATTTTATCAATAATACTTATCGCAATAGGAGTAAGATTCGGAATCTCCTTAATCGGTGCGAATTTAAAAAAGCAGGCTCTAAATAATCGACCTGCCCCCGATGTTACGGTTACTGAAATAAAAGAAGAAAATGTAATCCCAAGTTTTGAAGCTCCGGGACGTGTTGTTTCAAAATATCAGGTAAGTATTTTAGCAAGAATTTCAGGCTACCTTCAAAAAAGTTACTTCAAAGAAGGTGATTATGTAAAAGCAGGCGATACCTTATTTTTAATTGAACCGTTAGAATTTCAAAACGCATCTAAAACAGCAGGAGCAAATATTCAAAATATAAAAGCTCAGCTTGCTTACGCGAACAAACAGCTTGCTCGAGCAGAAGAACTTGTAAAACAGGACTACATAGCAAAATCCCGATATGACGAACTTCTGGCTAATCGTGATGCATTAAAAGCTCAACTTACAGCAGCAGAATCTAATTACCAAGACACTAACAGAAACCTAAGTTATACATCAATAAAAGCACCCGTTGACGGACGAATCGGAATAATTGATGTTACAATCGGAAACTATGTAACACCATCTTCTGGTTCACTGACAACAATTAACAGTACAAACCCAATTTACGTAACTTTTCCGCTATCATCTGAGGAATACTCTTCTTTAGCTTCTACAAATGACAAAGCGGATGAAAAAAGGAAAGTAGAACTCTATTTTTCAAACGGGAAAAAATATCAATACGACGGAGTTCAGGATTTTCTTGACAACAAAGTTGACCAATCAACAGGTACGGTTACAATGAGAGCAACCTTCCAAAACCCTGACAATAAACTACTACACGGGGAATTTGTCAACGTAAAACTGTTTGCAAATAATCCGCTAAATGTTCCTATAGTCCCGATAGTGGCTGTTCAGGAAAATCAAGAAGGTAAATATGTATATAAACTTGATGAAAAAAATTTACCACAACTTACTTACATAAAAGTTAACGGGCAATCAGGTACAAACTGGATTGTCAGAGAAGGTTTACACAAAGGAGATAAAGTAATAACAGACGGGCTTCAAAGAGTTACCCCGGGCGAAGCTGTTAATATAATTTCAAAATAAATAACAACTATCTAATCAGGAAAATAAAATGACAGAAGGGAAACAAGGCAATTTATTTATAAATAGGCCAAAACTTGCTATTGTAATATCTCTTGCGATATTACTTGCAGGAATACTAATGATAAAAACACTACCGCTTGAGGAATACCCCTCAATCACACCGCCGCAGGTTGTTGTATCAGCAACTTATGCCGGTGCAAGTTCCGATGTAATAGAATCAACAATTGCAGCTCCTGTTGAAGCTCAGCTTAACGGGGTTCAGAATATGATTTATATGTCATCAACCTCAGAAAGCGGTTCATACACTCTTACTTTATATTTTGAAGTAGGTTCTGATCCTGATATGGCAGTTGTTAATGTTCAAAACCAATTACAATTGGTAACACCAAGACTGCCGGAAGAAGTAAAACGCTATGGCTTATCCGTACAAAAATCAACGGGCGGACCGGGATTACTGTTAATTTCCGTAAACTCTCCGCACAACTCATACAATAACCTTTACATAGCAAATTACGCAGATATTTACATAAAAGACGAACTTGCCAGAATAAAAGGGGTAGGTAAAGTCGCCGTCTTCGGTTCTGAAACTTACTCTATGAGAGTTTGGTTAAACGCAGACAAAATGGCACACTATAATATTTCAACTTCAGAAGTAATATCAGCCATTCAATCTCAAAACATTCAATCACCCGCAGGAGATTTAGGTGATGAACCGCTTAATACAAAACAACCGATAAAAATCACATTAAAGACAAAAGGTCGTCTAAAAGACGTTCATGAATTTGAAAATATAATTATAAAATCACTAGCAAATGGTGCTCAGGTAAGACTAAAAGACGTTGCACGCGTCGAACTGGGTTCAGAAGATTATTCCCACCACTCAAGAATAAGCGGAAAAAATTCTGCAATTATTACGGTAAGCCAATTACCTGAAGCAAATTCCATTGATTTATCAAACAAAATTAAGAAAAAACTTGATGAACTCAGTAAAACATTTCCAAAAGATATTGAATACAAAATTGAACATGATGAAACCGAATTTGTAAGAGAATCAATCAAAGAGGTAGTAGATGCCGTTATATTAGCAATACTATTGGTATCCATAGTTACATACTTATTTTTAGGTACACTTAGAGCGGCCTTTATTCCGTTTGCGGCAATTCCCGTATCGTTAATCGGGGTATTTATATTTATGCACCTGTTCGGATTTTCAATAAACCTTCTTATCTTGTTCGGTTTAGTACTTGCCGTCGGACTTGTTGTTGATGATGCGATAGTTGTTCTTGAAAACACCCAAAGACATATTCAGGAAGGAAAATCTCCAAAAGAAGCAACCGAAATTACAATGAAAGAAGTTTTTGGAGCCGTTCTTGCAACTTCTCTTGTACTTATGGCAGTATTTGTACCTGTGTCATTTATGGGCGGGATTACGGGAAGAATGTTTCGCCAATTTGCATTATGTATCGCATCATCCATAGGTTTATCAACCCTTGTAGCACTTACTCTTGCACCTGCACTTTGCTCAATAATTTTAAAACAAGAAGAAGAAAAAGCAGACTTTAAGTTTATCCAAATATTTGATGATTGGTTTAACAAAATCAGAGATAAATACCTTCAATATGTAAAAGGATTCACGGATTCCGCCCCGCTGACATTTGGAAGTCTTGCAATAGTAGCCGTCCTTACAATCGGAATGTTTTGGCTTATTCCAAAAGGGTTTTTACCAACTGAAGACCGAGGAGCATCGTTTACTCAAATTCAGCTTCCTGACGGCTCGTCTGCCTCCAGAACAGATGAAGTGGCAAAAGATGTTGAAAATAAAATCTTAAAAATCCCGGGGGTAAACAGCACAATCAGTTTAGTAGGATTAAATGGTGAAAATACGGCATTTATTGTTGCAAGATTCAAACCATGGTCAAAAAGAAAATCAAAACAAGAATCTTTAGGCGGGATCTTACAAAACATAAATAAAGAGTTCTCAAACTATCAATCCGCAACGATAGCAACCTTTTCACCTCCTGCAATATCAGGACTCGGGATGTTTGGCGGATTTGAATACCAACTGCTTGATAAAGGCGACAGACCGGCAGAAGAATTATACAATGAAGCTTTAAAACTAATAAAAGCCGCAACAGAAAACCCGAATTTTTCAATGGTTTACACATCATATACAGCCAATATTCCTCAAATAATCCTTGACGTTGATATTGATAAAGCAATGGCACAAAACATTGATATAATGGAGATTTATAACGCAATTGCCGCGTATTTTGCAAAATCCTACGTAAATGACTTTAACAAATACGGAAGGGTATACAGAGTTTATGTTCAAGCGGACTCTGACTATAGGTCAAAGATTTCTGATATGGGAAAAATCTATGTAAAAAACAAAAACGGGAAAATGGTACCTCTATCTTCTGTTGTAAAAACCAGAAACACCGTCGGACCGCAAGCAAGAACAAGGTTTAATATGTACCCTGCAATAACGATTAACGGAAATACCCGTCAAGGGGTAAGTTCAGGTAAAGGTATGAAACTTATGGAAGAAATTTCGGCAAAAATACTTCCTAATAACATGGGTTATGCCTGGTCAGGTTCATCTTTGCAGGAAAAACAATCAAGCGGCCAAATAGTACCGATACTTATGATGTCTTTAGTATTTATATTTCTGTTTTTGGTCGGACTGTATGAAAGCTGGTTTTTACCGATTAGCGTACTTTTGGTAACACCTGTAGCTCTTGGCGGAGCTTTGGTATTTCAATATGTTGCAGGTTATTCACTTGATATTTACTCGCAAATAGGACTTGTAATGTTAATCGGATTAAGTACAAAACAAGCTATTTTGATTATAGAATTTGCAAAAGACGCACACGAAAACGGATTACCTATAAAAGAAGCCGCAATGGAAGCTGCTAAACTCAGGTTTAGAGCGGTTATGATGACAAATATTGCTTTTATCTTAGGTTTAATTCCGCTTGTTGCCGCATCAGGAGCAGGTGCAGCCTCAAGGCATTCCGTTGGTATGACTGTTTTTGGCGGAATGATTGCAGTAGCGTTTATTGGAACATTCCTTGTTCCGGCTTTTTACGTAATGATTGAAGAATTTAAATTAAATTTGTCTAAAAAATTCAAGAAAGATAAAACCAATGCTTAAATATTTTCTATTAATAATACTAATAACAATTCCTCTGCAAAGTTTTTCATACGAAAATGAAAACAAAATAAATCCTGACGAATTTCCGCAAAGTGAAGATGTTTTACCAAACAGCAAGATAAAACCTGAATTTGTCATATCGGGTTCGGTTGAAAAAAACGTAGATATGACATTAAACAATTGCCTAAAACTGGCACTTGGCAACAACCCCCAAATTAATGCCGCATTTCAGGATATTTTAGCGTCTGACGCGAGAATTAAACAAATTTGGTCAAACTATTTCCCCTCAATTACCTGGCAAACCAGTGCAACAAGATTAAGACAACTTCAATTGTCTGATGCTTTCGGGGAAACTCTTGAATTTAACTATTTTCTATTAGGTCAGGTATCTCTGCAACAAATGCTTTATGACTTTGGAGTAACCCAAAATCAAGCAACAATAAGAAGACTGGATTACGAAGGGTACAAAAAGACATTTGAAGCAACCGTCAATGATGTAATCTACCAAACAAAAGATGCTTATTTTAATCTTCAATACGCATACGAATACAGACGGGTCGCCCAAGATACCGTAGATAAATTTCAACTGTTTTATAATCAGGCAAAAGCTTTATATAAAATGGGCATGAATCCGAAAGTTGACGTAACAATCGCAGAAACAAATCTCAGTAACGCAAAATTAAAACTTATCCAAGCCGAGAATGCCGTAAACCTTGCGGCAGCAAAATTAAACAATGTAATGGGACTTCCCTATATTCAAAAATACGATATTTCCGAAAAACTCCAATATAAACCCACAAATATAACCTTCACACAGGCAATTGATATCGCAAGAGATTCCCGACCCGAACTAAAACATGCTGAAATAAAAGTTGAAGGAGCACACCAAACACTTAACCTTACCAAAAAATCCTTTCTCCCGACAATATCGGTTGAAGGTCAATACCAACGAGGCGGGAAACATTGGACATCAAATTACGGTTTTAATATAGGTGCCTATTTAACATTTCCGACAATAAACGGAATGCTTATAAGAAATGAAATAAAAGAAGCAAGATACTACTACGACAGAGAACTTGCTAATGCCAGAAATACCCAAAACAATATCTATTTAGAAATCCAAAACGCATACCTTACACTTGACGAGAAACGAAATCAGCTTCCATACGCAATAATACAAGTTAAACAAGCAAAAGAAAATTACGAACTCTCTTTTGGCAGATACAAAGTCGGAGAAGGTTCACCGACAGAACTTAAAGATGCTCAAAACACCTATGAGCAATCCCAATTAACATATTATAGCGCATTATATGAATACAATTCTGCAAAAGCAAACCTTGAAAAATCAATAGGCAAAAACATTTGCAGTGATGAACCTCCTGTTGAATTACAAAAAGATTAAGTTTTGTTAACATAACTCTTTCAAAAAAGGCAATTATTTAAAAAGTATTTACTTTATATATATGTAAGAAGTAAATAAGAGAGAGATTAAACATTATGTTAGCAACTTCAGGACAAGCTTTTGGAACAATGACAAGAAGATCAGCCAAAAGAAAATCAATAGAAGATTTTAAATATTTAGAAAATAAAGACAGAAGAATGAGATTCAATAACTCACAAGACCCTATTTATTACGTCTTTGATTGTATTGAAAACAGACCCGTAAGCGTTTTAGCAAAAGAGTTTGTAAAAGATACATTCTTCGAAACAGTAAATTTTGTATCAAAAATCGTTGGATAATCAATAAGGATAAAGCGAAAGAAAGATTTAGGAAAAGGATATAGGAAACCCAATAAACCAAGCGGTCATAAGACCGCTTTTTTATTTTTTACCACGGGTATTCTTTTGGAATTTTCCAGTTATTGCGCATAATTATTTCAGTACATTTTGACCCGTTTGACCAGCTTACGCCTGTTTTATTACAGCCGCCGGCAGATGCATCTGCGCCATCCCCGTAGAGTTCTTGTATACTTGAAGTAGCTTTAACCCCGAAGGTTTTCCCATCAATTACCGTACCTGTATCATTGAAATGTACTGCAAAATAAAAGATATCTTTACCTGTAATATTCGGTAATGACGGTCCATTAATATCAACTAAAATATATAAATAATTTAACCAACCGTAATCTGTTTCAGGATTATAACCACCATTTCCCAAACTCCAAAAGCATATTCCGTTCTGCATACAATAAATATATGAAGGACTGAAATAAGTCGAAGTTCCCTTCCAGGTTGTTGGAGGCTTTTTATATTTAGTTTTAGTTAAACCGCTTAAATAAGGTACAAGATAAAGCTCGGCAAAGAAATTATGTTTTACAACATCACCTTTATCCGTCTTAGTTAAGGTTATTAATGGTCCTTCATTTTCATTTTCGACAGATCGTATTGTATTATAAATAACCGTATATGCTTGTTTTAATCTTTCGGCAGTAACTTTTTTCTGATAATTTGTAATCAATGAAGGAATAGTCAGCGCAGCAACAACTCCGATTATACCGAGGGTAATTAATACTTCCGCAAGGGTAAAACCCATTTTGTTATTGTCATTCCGTGCTCTGACACGGAATTTATCAATGTTGGTTCGTCCCGTTAGGGTTTCTACTAGCATTGATAGATGCTGAATCAAGTTCAGCATGACAGGACTTGTAAACGCGCTTCGCGCTAAGCTGCAAGAGTTACCCCCCCCGAAATTCTAATCATAGTCTGATTTTTCATACCTTTTCTCCTCTGTGTATTATGTTAGCATTTTTATTTATATTTGGCAAGATTTTTATTTGTTATATAATAAACTCAGAGGATAAGATTATGTTATTAGAGTTTTTATATTCAAAAATACACAGAGCTACGGTTACCGATGCTAATTTAAACTACGTAGGCTCAATTACCATAGATGAAACATTATTAAAAGCCGCAAATATAAAAGAATGGCAAAAAGTTGAAATTTTAGACGTTAATAACGGAGAAAGATTCCAAACTTATGTAATTAAAGGAAAAGCCGATTCAGGTCAAATTTGTCTAAACGGAGCGGCTGCCAGAAAAGTTCAACCGGGTGATAAGGTTATTATCGTAACATACGGTCAGTTTGAAGAAAAAGAATTAAAAGACTTCAAACCTACAATCGTTATTGTTGATGATAATAACAAAATTATTGAAAAGAAATAATTTTATATAATCTTAATACACAAATGCTTGACCTTTTTTAATAAAATCTTTATGCTTATAAAATAAAAGAAAAGAGGTTTGCATGACAGAATTTAAGCACAGAAGATTAGACGGAAAAGAGTTTACCAGAGAAGAGATTAAAGAACTAATCAAGGAATATGATATTAAGTTCATCAAACTACAGTTCGTAGACATAAACGGACAAGTTAAAAACATGTCTATTCCATCTGAGCATATAGATAAAGTATTAGATAATGAAATAATGCTTGACGGCTCATCTATCAAAGGGTTTAGAAGCATCGAAACATCAGATATGTTCTTCCACCCTGACATTAACAGTTTTCAAATCTTACCTTGGAGAGAACATAACGGAATAAATGCAGCAAGACTTATTTGCGATATTTATAACGCTGACGGAACTCCGTTTGAAGGCTGCCCAAGATGCAACTTAAAAAGGGTTATGCAAGCTGCCGAAAAAATGGGCTTTTCAATGAACATCGGTCCTGAAGCAGAATTTTTCTTATTTTCTAAAGATGAAAACGGAAACGTTACAACAAAAACTCAAGACCACGCAGGCTATTACGATGTAGGACCTGAAGACTTAGGCGAAGATGTTCGTTCTGATATCGTATTAACATTGCAGGAAATGGGATTTGATATTGAAGCATCTCACCACGAAGTAGCTGACGGACAGCACGAAATCGATTTCAGATATGCTGATATTTTAACCGCAGCAGATAACGTTACTACATTTAGAATTGCAGTAAAAGCAATTGCAGCAAAACATAATTTACATGCAACATTTATGCCAAAACCGATTTTTGGAATCAACGGTTCTGGGATGCACTGCAACATATCATTGTTTGAAGACGGTAAGAACGCATTTTTTGACGAAAAAGCAGAATATCAGCTTTCAGATAACGCAAAATACTCAATCGGCGGTATGCTAAAACACGTTAAAAGTCTTACGGCAATCACAAACCCTGTAGTAAACAGCTATAAACGATTAGTTCCTGGTTACGAAGCACCTGTATATCTTGCATGGTCACTTGCCAACAGAAGTGCACTGCTAAGAGTTCCGGCAAAACGCGGAATCTCAACCCGTGTTGAATTACGTTCACCTGACCCTGCCTGCAACCCTTATCTAGCATTCGCGGCAATTCTTGAAGCTTGCTTAGACGGTATCAGAAACAAAATTGATCCGCCTGCGCCTGTTGAAAGTAATATTTACAAATTAACATCTAAAGAACGTAAAAAACAAAGAATCGATTCGCTTCCGGGAAGCTTAGCAGAAGCATTGGAACATATGGACAAATCTCTTGTTGTTAAAGCTGCACTTGGCGAACACATCTTTAAAGAATTTATGACCTCCAAGAAAAAAGAATGGGATTCATTTAGAACATACGTTTCTCAATGGGAACTTGATAAATACCTTGAAAGATACTAAGGGGATAAATATATAATAAAAAGGCTTCCTTATACGGAAGCCTTTTTTATTAAGCTTTGTAACAAAAGTTTATATAAAAGCAATTCCAAAAATTGAGGAATTTTATAAATGTGGAAAATAAAAAGAAAGAAGTTTTCACATGATAAACAGTATCTCTCAATTAGGAAAAAATTTTAATTATCAACCCCAAATCAAAAAAAACACCCCGAGTTTTAACGGACTGGAAAAAAGTCCGTCAAGTGACATTGTTGAAATAAAAGGTTCTGAAACAAAAGCAAAAGTTTTTACAAATAATCTCGATTACCAAACCTTTGAACAGATAAAAAAAATCTGCTCACATCCCGTATTCAGAGATTTACCGGTAAGGATAATGCCTGATACTCACGCAGGTAAAACTGCCGTTGTAGGATTCACGGCCCCAATCGGCGCATCAGGAGAAGTAATCCCCTCACTAATAAGCGGAGATATCGGCTGTGGAATGCTTTGTGTAAAAATAGACACAAACGGTGAAGAAATTGATTACGACAAACTTGATGATGTGATCAGACAATACGTTTCTATGTCACGTACAGATAAGCCAACGACACTAAGTAAACATTCAAGACAAATTGAGCGCGGAATAGATGAATTATGTAAAAAATACAAAGTTTCACCTGAAAAATCGTTTAAAACACTAGGCACCTTAGGCGGCGGCAACCACTTTATAGAACTGGACAAAGATGACAACGGAGATACTTATCTTGTCATCCATACAGGCTCAAGAAGCTTTGGTAAAGAAGTATTTGATCACCACCAAAAAATTGCACAAAGCCAAAACCCGTACAAAATAAGAGATTTATCTTACTTAAGTAACGACGAAGCAAAAGAATACCTTGAAGATATGCAAATTGCAGTAAAATATTCACAATTAAACAGACGAATTATTGCAGATGAAATATTAAAACAAATGGGTTGGAAGGAAATTTCCTCATTTGAAAGTATTCACAATTATATATCAGAAGACGGAATGATAAGAAAAGGTTCAATTTCAGCAGAAAAAGATAAAGAAATTATTATTCCTCTAAACATGCGCGACGGCGCAATAATTGCCCGCGGCAAAGGCAAAGATGACTGGAACAAAAGTGCTCCGCACGGTGCCGGAAGACAATTTTCGCGAGCCGAAGCTTCAGAATTGATTTCAATTGAAGATTACCAAAAAGATATGGAAGGGATTCATTCAAGCTGTATTTCAACAGCAACGCTCGATGAAGCTCCTCAAGCATATAAAGATGCAAGCGAAATAATAAAAAACATAAAAGATACCGCAGAAATTGAAACAATCATCAGACCAATATTCAATTTTAAAGATTAACTAATGTAAAAATTTAGCGAAGAAAGGTAAAAACAGATAAAATGATGTTATCAATACAAAATAATATAAATACTTATAAATATAGCAAGCCTGCAAAAATAAATTTTAAAGGCGAAAAAGAAGACGAAACAGCAAAGCTTCTCAAGGCATTGCAAAGGGAAAATCTAATGAATAATGACACTTTTTATTCAAAAGTCAATAATGATATTGATATGAATGAAGCTCAGAAAATTTTAAAAAGACGTATCAGAATTATGCCGCTGTTAATGGATCAGTTGATGATAGATACAGATAGATACATATCAAAAGAAACAGACAGCGACACTTTTTCAAGAACATTCATAGATGATTCTGCACCTTTTTATAAACGTATTCAATTAGGTAAAAATAAAGAAGTATATACAGACAATTACAGACCTGAAATAAACATGATAAATACGATAATCGAAAGATGTGTAAACTTTAGAAAAGAACTGGCTACAAAAACCCAACTTGACGATACAATAGAAAAAGCTTTAGATGCATATGCAAAGACCAGCCGTCAAGGAATAAAACATTTTACGATATAATCAATCTTATCATGAATCAAGATTAAATACCCATTCAGGCATTCCAAGTTCTATTAACAATTGTTTAAATTCAGGAGAATACTTACTCATATCGCCTTCTGAAGCTACCGCTATAAATTCCTTGTGGTTATTATATGCATAAGAAAGCATAACTTCATCACTTATACCGGCTTTTTTAAATTCATTTTTGTATTCACAAAGCATCTGTTCCATACGCTCTCTTGTATCCAGCACACCATATTTTTCAGGAAGAGTATATTTCGTATGCATGGTTCTATCATTAGAGTGTGTTAACTCATGTCTTAATGAAGATTTCATATTAGATTCAGAAAAACCCGGAAAAGATAGTGAACCACCTACAGAATCAGAAAGCCCTGATGCACGTCCTTGACCATAAGCAGCTTTGTTATCATACCAAAGAGTTCTAAATTTATTAAAATCTATAACCGGAGGAAATTTAGATTGTCCATTACTTGCTTGAACCCACTTTGTAAATTCCTCATTCAGATATTTACATACTTTTAAAGCTTCAGCAGTATCCTTTGACACAAAGATTTTTGTCCCGTATTTTTCATTAAACTTTCTGCATTCTTCAATTATCGGGGCAGCAATACCTTGTGTTTCCAAATCCTTTAAATATCTGTCATATAAATGTTCGTTCATAGAAGAATCAGGATATTTTTTTATGTAGTTGATTGTTTCCTGATATTTTTCCATTAACTTATGATCATCAGATAATGGTTTTGCAATATTACTTACATAATCACTCTCTACTTTAGCAGAAGTTTTGGAATTATCTAAATTTTGATAAATATCTGGCGAATTTGCCTTCAACCATTTTAACATTATCATTCTCTCTGAATCATAAACTAAGGCCTCATTCAAAGATGTATAACGATTTGACTTCAGCATAGAGTATTTTCCATTTATAGTATTTTCAACATTAATCAAGTCGTAAATTTCATTCATTGCTCGATTATCAAGAACATCTTTACTCATAATTGATTCAATATATTTTTTCACATCAGGATCTTTTATATCTGTTAAACTCGATTCCATATGAGATATAACTTCCAAAAGTGATTCTTTTTGCTGAACTGGCAACGGAAGTCTTATTGAATGATAATAATTAGCAAATTTTTTATTTGTAATAGTTCCAGCAGCTTCGGACAATTTAATATAATTTTTAATAATATCTTTCCGCTTATCTTCGGTAATAACATCTCCGGAATATGTAAGTTTTTTTGATAATTCAGAACCTAAATACAATAACTGTTTGTCTATAAAACCTTCATTTAATGTTTTATATAAATTATCTAATGTTTCTTTATCATCCTTTAGTAAATCTGCAAAATAAGTATAAACTTCACCAAAAGTTTTTCCAAGAAATTCATTAGAGTTGCAAGCTTGATCCATTCTGTAAAGTATACTTTTAATCGGCTGCAAGTTACCGTCATTTTTATGTTTAAACTCAAGGATTTTTCTATTTAGATAAATAAATATATTCTCTGACCACTCATAATTTTGTAAAAAATGAGTAGCAACCTCTAATAACTCTGGATTATCTTTTAAAACATCCGATATTGACGATTTTACCCTATCTTTTAAAGTAATTTCGGCAGGTTCAACAGCATGAGGTATAGAAACAGATTCTCCAGCTATTGATGGCATATAGTTATTATTAGGGATTTTTGTACTTTTATCAAAATCAAATACCTGTTCAGACATTCCTAAATCTTTTACATCAATCACTTTAGGAGTTTTAGTATCTTTTGATTTAACATTACCTTTTGAACCGCCAATTCTTGACATAACAAAGTTCATAGCAGCATCAGTATATGCGTCAACAGAATCATAATTTCCTGATTCAACAACAAAAGATAAAACGGCATCTATAATGTCTTCACTTGATTCTTGCACTATTTTTTGTCCTAATCCGGAAGTCAATTTCTTTGACAACTTCTCAACAAATTGTTCGGATAATTTTGAAGAAAACGCACCTAATGAACCATATAAAGAATTTTTTAAAACCTGTTGAAAATCAACTTCACCCTTTGTTATAAGCTCAGCCGTTGTAGAACCGACACCTGTAGCGATACCGTTAGCAGCCATCCGTACAGCCAAGCTATCACTTGATAGGGCTTTTGACGCAGTATTAAAGCCTTTAGATACAAAATTCAGAGTTTTAGCAACTCTTGTTCCAACAGTACCGCATCTTGACGCAACTGTAGCCAATTTTGCGGCAGCAGCAGAACCCGCGCTAGGAACAGCCATTGTTGCAACTGTTATTCCAACCTCTGCAATCATTTCTGTATAAGCTTGAGTTTTGTGCATATTTTGATTAAACTCACGTACTTCAGGTAATAAATTGCCATTTACTTTAAATAAAGCATTATTACAATTATTGATATCTTGTTCTAATTCATTATAAGATTTACCACCCATTGAGTTAATTCGATTTGACTCTGCCGTGTTATATGAAGTCTTAATATAGTTTTTTAGTACTGTAAATTTATCTTTATAACTTTCAAAACTTAAATTATTTGTATCAGCATAGTTCTTTAACATTTTTTCAAAAGAACTTCCGGTAACACCTTTATTTTGATAAAATAAAGCTAATCTAAGACAAGTTTCATCCCATGAAGTTTTATTTTTTTTGTTATTATATTTACTTTGTACAGAATTTAATTCATCAGCAAGCTCGTTAAAGAATTTTTTAGTAGACTCGTACATTTGAGCTGTCACATATTTGTTTATGGCATTTTCTCTTGCTTGAACTTTTGCAGAATCAAACTCTGCGTTGAACACATCAAAATATTTATCTTTAAAGGCTTTAATATCACCGCTTTGAGCAGTTTTAATCAAATCTTGCATATCTTTATCGTATGTTGCAAGTTTTTTATTCATTTCATTAACAGTTTTACAGCCGAACCAACCGCAAACGACATCACCTGTTTTTCCAGCCCAGTTATCATTTTTTCTTGCTTCTGAATATTCACTTTGAGTTGTCTTATTTAATTCTTCAGCTTGAGCTTTAAAACCCTTTACTGCATCGGTTGTTGAAATATTTCCACCTCTATTTTGAGTTGAAGTTATTTGGTTAACAACATCATCAACATATTGCTCCATACAACGTGTTGTTGCAGGTCCTGAATGATACGAATTAACTGATAATCTAAAACCCAAAACACTTGAATTAATATCGTATTTACGTACACCTGCATTGACAGCAGCTTGTTCAAGCTGATTCATTATATAATTTAAAGCTTCTTTATTACTATCTTCGCCAAATTCAGAACGAATAGTATCTATAAGTGAAGTATCAGAGGCTTTCGTTTTTTTCATATAAGATTTATACTGATTCAACACATCAACAACATTTTGCGGATTAATTTTATGTAATAAATCTTTAAAAGCTTTATCATTGCAGGCATAAGTATTACTTGAACAATAATGATACAAAGCAGTACATAAATCAAAATTTTCAAGTCTTCTTTTATTTTCTTCTGCAAGCAATTTTTTAGTTTGTCTTTGCTGCTCGGCACTTAAGACAGTATTATAGCGTTGTTGACTAACACCTGCTGTAATTTTTTTGCCGATTATTTGACCGTCTTTTAAAGTCGGGTTATCTTTTTTCAAGTCTTTTATACGTGCACTTAATTGAAGCGTTGAAGGATTTTCAACATTTTCTCGACTGAATAAATATCTTGCTACAGCTTCAAAAGTATTATTTTTCTTTTCTACCCAAGTAATATTTTTTCTTGAAGCAACTTCTGCATTAATTGCAGCTTCACGAGCGGCTCCGCCGAAAACGACATAATCATTGTTTACGCCTTTTCTATCTTTTCTGCCAAAAAGTCTTTCATCATCAGCATCAAGTTCTCCGGGAATTTTAATTTCTGAACCTCCGCCAAAATCTTTGTTTCCAAGACCGTCGACAGTATACTTGTTGTTACGTAGTAAAACAGCTTCACTAACGCCAAATTTCTTTGCAATAACTGATGGTAATTCATTTATTTGAACGATTATATAAGTATTACCTTTACCGTCATACTTAACTTCGTAAGTTTGACCGTCTTTTGTTGTTACTGTTTGGCTTAATTTATTACCTTCAGAATTAAACTGAGTAACAGTTTCTTTGTTATCTTTTGTTTCGATTACAACATTACCTTCTTTAGAATATTTTGTTTTAACTTTACTTTCAGGAGTTGTTATTTCTTCTTCCAACAAAACATCATCTACAAAGACCTGAACACTTTTATTCCCTGACTGGGTTATTATTTTATTTACAACACCTCCAGCCATTTTTTGATAAACTGTTGTCCGTTCTATACCATCAATACCTTGATTTTCTATAGTTTTTACAAGCTGTTCTTCTCCTGCGTCATCATAGACAGATATATTTAAGGTACTGCCGTGTTTTACCTCTTTTTGCAAAGGTTTCCCTGAGTCATCGTAAGTAATAATTTCAGTTTTCCCGTTTTTATTTGTTATTACTTCTTTTAATAAAACATCTTGGGAATTAAAATATTTTACACTTTTACACCCTTCAGTATCTTCTGTGGAACGGGTATAACTCATATCTGCCAAATTCAGCATTAAAGTTTCCCCTTCTGACTCAGCAGTAAAATATTTTATACCGTCTTTTTCTTCAGTTTTTGTAGACTTAATATTTGCACCTTCAGAAAAAATCATTTGTAAAAACGTAATTAATTCTTCTTCTTTAATTTCAAGTTTATTATTTTTTATAAACTCTTTAGCTTCTTTTTTACTTATAAATCCATCATTTTTACTTTTATCTTTATTTTCTATATCAATAGAATCTCTAAAATAAGAGATTTCGTTATCATCTAAAATCCCGTTTTTATCAGTATCAATAGCGTCAAAAAGCAGTTTATGACTATCAGACTTAAGTTTTTCTTTTCTTAATCCGCCTTTTAAACTATTTAAATCAATACCACTGTTTTTACCGAACTTTATTTTTTCGTTCATCAAATGCTACCTTTTACTTATTTATATATCAGTATATATCGGTAAAAAGAGTATTTTCTTTAACGAATCAGATTAAATATTAAAAACTTTTAACATTTGATAAGCTAAGCTACATCATAACACTATCAATAATTATCTTACCGTTTTCCATTCTTGCGATTACAGAAACGCCATGAGAACAGCCTAAATCAGGTAAAGTTATATCTGAGATACTTCCTGTTTTTTGATTAGGTTTTATACATTCTTTTGTTTTAGCAACTATTCTTTGTATAAATTCGTCATAGTTCAAATATCTTGGCGGGATAGAATTATAATCAACAACATTTAACATATCCCTGTCAATCATTCTCATAAAGAAATGATCTCCAAATTCAACACCTGAATTTTTACCTAAAACATTTTCAGCTTTTGCTTTTAAAGAATTAACGTACCCTTGTATTACATTTGCTTTATTTTGAATCTTTTTAGCAAAAGTTTTTCTATTAGGTATTAAGATATTATAATTGTCTTTTAAGATATCTGTTAAAGAATGAATATCATAAGGAGATAACTGATTAAATTTTTCAACATCAATAGTTCCGTCAGATGATAAAATATCATCAATAAGCTCACGCATTTTAACATTTCTGGAGGTTTTTACTCTGCCGGTTACTAACGGTTGACCTGATTTTTCCATATTAAGGAATAAATCTCTTGTTTTTGGATTTGATAAAATTTCATCAAGAACATCAGTTGTTATCATGTTACTTTTAATAAGGTCTTCTAAGTTTCTATCTACAGACAAATCAATAGAACTTTTTGAGTAAGGTAGTGAACCGTCTTGCATTAAAACGGCTTTAGGCGAACCGTTAATATCAACATCTAAAGTTGTTATGTATTCAGAATCAATATAAGAATCAGTATTTAAGCGTTGAGAAACGGAAGTAATATTGTCAGGATATTCGTTCAATGTTTTGCCAATATAATTTCCGTCAGCAGCATTATTCAATTTATTAAATAATTCAGAATTATTTTTCTCTAAAATTTCAGAGATTTTATCATATTGGTTACGTTTCAAAGCATCAGCAATAGAAATTGATTCTTCTAAAGATAAGCTAAACGGAGAAAACATCGGACTTGTTTGAATTTGTTTATGAATATGCAAGTGTTTGGAGATTTCTTGCAAACCAAATTCGCTCAAGTACTCAGGAATTGTACAACCTAAATCATCAGCTTGAGATTTAATATAACGAACAATATCTTTTTCTTTAAATCCGTTATAATCACAAAGTCTTACAAAATCTTCAAACGGCATATCTACAGCCACCTTAGCCTTAAGCTCAGCTGCTGAAATACCTAAATTTTCGCTAAGTGATTCTTCAACACCTCTAAATCTTACATCATCAAGATTTCTTGCAGCATTAGGAAGTGTTGAAGGATTAACAGTACCGCCGTCTATTGAAATGCCGAAGGCTTTGACATCTTCAAATGAAAGTTCAATTACTTTTGAAGTGTCATAAGTATCCACAACCCGAACCTTTTTAGAAGCAGGGTCAATTTCTTTTATTGAGAAATAATGCGGAGTTCCTTCTTTTGCTAGGTTTCCATTAACATCTACTCTTGCTCCGAATGAGAAAACTCCGTTACCTTTTTCTTTTGCAATACGTGATAACATTTCATCGGTTATCATAGAAGAGTCGATATGAACAGGATTAAGCCCGAAATGTTTTGCCGCAACATCTGCAAATCCGCCGTCAAGTTCACCCGTTAGAGTTCTGTATGCTGTTTCAAAAATCTTTATTCCTGATTTATCGGCAAGCATCTCATCTGTTATCGCAGATTTTGGTACAATAACAGTTTTATCACCAATATTTACCATATAATTTCCGTCAAAATCACGGCTTATAGCACGTTTTATTTTACTTACGGTCGCAGGATTATCAAGCATCCCGTCAATTACTGATAAGACTGCACAATCAGGAGCTTGCCCTTGTACAAATTTTGTATTAACTCCGTCAGGAAGAACATTTTTAGTAGTAATTTTATTATTAACATAATGTCCCGCATGACCAACGACTTTAAATCCTCCGCCAACAACAGGAGCTAAGATTGCTCCGCCGACAAAACCTTCTTTTGCAGAATTTAAAACATCTTCCAAACTTCCACCGTCATATGCGGTTCTAAATGCATTATCAACAGCTCCGCCTAAGGCACCGTCTGTCATCATTTCGGCACCGTAAGCTACACCGCGTTTCAAGATATTACCGCCGGCGTAAGTATATCCTGTCGGATTGGCAATCATAGTTTTTAAACCTTGTTTTATGCCTTGTTTTGCAGTTTGGGATACCGTATTAACGGCAACAGATTTAGCTCCGACTTGAACTGCTTCAATCCCCATTCTGGTAGCAACAGCTTTACCGACAGCACCGCCTGCTCCCCCTGTTAATGGTGCTAGGAATCCTGAAAATGCACCCGTTGCCATATCACGTCCGAAAGAATCATATTCGCGTCCTGCAGATTTTGCATCAGCATACTTAATCCCTGTTTTTACAATCGCACCTGCACCTGCTGCCAACAGTAATGATGCACCGCCGGTAAACGGAGCTGCTGCAACCGCGCCTAAAGATACAACGCCTGATACAATATCGCCTGCAATATCAACACACATTTCTTGACCTTCTTTGTATCCGTCAAGATTTTGTTCTGATTTTAGTTTTATTTCACCATTAATAAATTTTTCAACATTTTCATTAGAATAAGGAACTCCCGTTAATTGTTCAAATGTCCCTTTAGGGTCTTTATCAAAATTTGCAAGAAGTTCTTTTTCCTTTGATTGAGATTTTTTAACCTTATTTGAGCTGTCACCGAACCCGAAAGTATTCTTAGTCCAGCTCCAAGCTTTACCTATAATGCCGTTATTATCTTCAGCTTCTTTTAAATCGGCGGTTACAGCATTAACTCTTGAAGACAAAACAGCTTTTAATTGGGCATTTCCTGTAGAATTGCTAAATTGACAAGTATCAATATTAGCATCGGGTTTTGATGTCATTGATATAGGATTTGAAGACGCAACAGCGTTAACGTTCTTTTGTTTTAAAGCCGTCAAATATGTATTATATGATAAATTACTATTAATTGAATCTACTTTTCCTGACATATTTCCCCTTATATATATTAAAAATTTTTCTTCATAAAAATTGCTCACAATAAAAAAACGGTTTGACATGGGGCATTTACGTGCTAAACTAAAAGAGCAGATAAGGGCGTGTAGCTCAGTCGGTAGAGCAGTTGACTCTTAATCAATTGGTCGTGGGTTCGAGTCCCACCGCGCCCAAATCTAAGAATTTTGGTTCAAAGTGTAAGGACGAGAACCGCAAAGCGGGAGCTTTGTTAAAGGTTCGAACGGATTTTGCGTAGGGCGAAGTGCAGCGTAGACCCGTCAGGTGTGAGCGTTAAAAGCGAATGTCAGCGATAGCGAAATGAGCAATTTAACCGAACACAGCAAAATCCAAGACAGTCCCACCGCGCCCAAATTTCATATTTTTTTAGGAAATTAGTGTTCAGTTTAAATAAGAAGGGGTATAATCAATGGTTTGCACAACAGACAAAAACAAGATTACAACTATAAAAAAAGCATTAAAAGCTTTAGGTAAAAAGAATTTTGTTTTTATTATGCATAACGGAAGTTTTCCGTCTATTTATGGTGAAAACACAGGCTTCGGCACAGTAAATTCACAAGCCGGACGAAACTTTATAGACTACGCAGCAGGACTTTTTGATGCTATTCAAATGGGACCTGCCGGAAAGACCAAATCTTCTGATTCTTCACCATACTGCGGTACAATCTTTTCAAACAATCCGTTGTTTATAGACCTGAAAGAATTAACCTCTCCAAAATGGTATAACATTCTATCAGAATCAACATTTAATGAAATTGTTGAAAACAACCCGAATAAAGGCACAAACAAAACAAGTTATTCATACATTACAGTAAAACAAGCTCAAGCATTATCAGAAGCTTACGAAAACTTTATAAAATTAAACAATAAAGCCCTAATGCAAGAGTTTGAAGCATACAAAAACGAAAATGATTCATGGCTTGATAAAGACAGCTTATATGAAGCTCTTTCAATAGAACACGAAACAGATTACTGGCCAAACTGGAAAAGCAAAACCGATAAAAACTTATTTAACCCAAAATCATACGAAGAAAAAATCGAATACGCAAAACGTATTGAAGAAATTTCTAAAAAATACGCAAAAGAAATTGATGAATACAAATTTATTCAATTCGTTTTAAATAAACAAAACGCACAAACAAAAAAATACGCAGATTCAAAAGGTATAAAAATGATAGCAGACCGTCAGGTAGCATTCTCAGACAGAGATTGCTGGGCTTATCAGTCATTATTCTTAGAAGGCTGGTGCTTGGGCTGTCCTCCTGATTATTTTTCAAAAGACGGTCAAGCCTGGGGATTTCCTGTAATTGATCCTGAAAAATTATACAATTCTGACGGAACACTTGGCGAAGCAGGAATTTTGATGAAAAACTTATTCAAAAAGATGTTCAGAGAAAACCCGGGCGGAGTCAGAATTGACCACATCGTAGGTTTAATAGACCCTTGGGTATACAAATCAGGTAAAAAACCGCTGCCTGAATGCGGAGCTGGAAGACTTTATTCATCTCCAGAACATCCTGAGTTAGCTAAATACGCAATTCCAAAAATTGAAGATTTAGACTCAAACATGACTCCTGATAATGAAAAACGCGTAAAAAATCTTACAGAGGAACAAATCAGGTTATACGGAAGATTAATCGAAAAAATCGTAATAGCAGCAGCTCAAGAAGAGGGTTTAACAAAAGACGCAATTGTCTGTGAAGACTTAGGAACCTTAACAAACCCTGTTGCAGCAGTTATGAAAGCCTACGAACTTCTGGGAATGAGATTAACTCAATTCACAGTAGCAACAGAACCACAAGACCCATACAGATGCAGGAATATTACTGAAAAGTGCTGGGCTATGGTAGGAACACATGATAACAGACCTGTCACTTTATGGGCTAAATCTTTAGTAAATACTCATGAAGGCTATTTACACGTTAAAAACCTTGTTGAAGATTTATTCCAGGAAGCAGACAACAAAGATGACATAATTGTTGAAATGACAAAAAATGCAGAGCTTTTGAAAGAAACAAAATTAGTAGAATTATTTGCCTGCAAAGCTGAAAATATCCAAATGTTTTTCACAGATTTCTTCAACATATCACAAACATATAATACTCCGGGAACTTCAGGGGATAAAAACTGGAGCTTAAGATTACCTGATAATTTTACTCAAATGCAAACTATTAACTTACCGCTAATCTTGAAAAAAGCAATAATAGCCCGCGGAAGTCAGTTTGCAGAACAAAACAAAGAAATAATCGAGGAATTAGATGAAATTCAATAAGATTTTAACATCTGCTGCCGTAATCTTACTGCTTTCTGCTCAAAGTACGGTATTTGCGGCAATATCGACAGATGCAAAGCTTCATTACAACAAAGGTATAGACTACTACCAGCTCGGACAGCTGGAAGAATCTGTCAAATGCTTTAAAGAGGCAATTGAACTTGACCCAAACTATATTGATGCCTATTATAACTTAGGCTCTATATTGGAGTACTTAAAACAAGATGAAGCAGCACTTACTGTATTCAAACAGATTATTCTAAGAAAACCTGATGATTATGAAGCTGTTTACAAAGCGGCAAGTTTAAGTAAAAAAATCGGAGAGTACGATAAAGCACGAATGTATCTTGGATTAATCCCAACAGATACGCTAATCGGTCAACGAGCAACACAGCTTGCTAATTCCTTACCAAAACAGGCAGAAGAAGTGCAAGTTGAAGAAGATCAAAATCCACCTGCTGAAAACAATCAACAGGCAATCGCAGAAGAGATTCAGCAAGAACAGGTTCAAAGATATGAAACAGAGAATCCTCAATACGATTCAAACGCGACATATAACGACATAACAAGCCCTACGGGGATTACAACAGACACAAACGGAAACCTTTTTGTTGCAGGATTTTCTGATAACACAATATATAAAATTTCACCTGACAATAAAAAAATTGTCTATATCAAAAGCGAAAAAATAGACGGTCCGATAGGACTTGCTATGGATTTTGACGGGAATATTTATATCGCAAATTACAACAAAAATAACGTTCTAAAAGTAAGCACTACAGGAGAAATAACAGAACTTATTTCTAACATTCAAAATCCTTACTGTATCTATTATACAAACGGGTTTTTATTCATATCTTCCCAAGGAAGCAACTCTGTTCTTCGTTATAAGCTGAACAAATAATATCAATTATTATAATAGATATAAAAATATTACCTTATTAAGTTAGCAATAAGCTGATACTAATAAAAAACTTTTCTTCCTAATATTTTTATTAAGGAGGAAAACTAATGAGTGAAAATAAGTTACTCTATAAAAAAATGACAATAGAGGAACTTGTCGTACTTGCTCAGCAAGACGATTTTAAAGCGATAGAAGAACTAATAAGAAAAATTCAATCAGACGTTTACGCAACCCTCAGTTACCTCCTTAAAAGTAATGATAACCTTTCTGATTTAACTCAAGATGTTCTGCTTAAAATAGCCAAGAATATACACAGTCTGAAAAACCCAAAATGTTTTAAAGGCTGGTTAAATCAAATCATTACAAACACATACTATGATGAAATTCGCAAGAAGAAAAAAGTTCCGGAAACAGTTTCCATAGACTACACCTGCGAACCGCTTAATTTTGCAGTAAAAATAGAAATTCCCGATAAAAAAACAAAACCCATAGATAAATGTATCACCTCAGAATGCGAAAGACTGATAAAATCTGCAATCCGAGAATTACCAGAAGCCTTTAGGATTGCAATAATACTGAGAGAATTTCAAGGTTTGAGCTATGAAGAAATAGCAAAAACAACAAACGCAAGTGTCGGTACCGTAAAATCAAGAATATCCAGAGCAAGAATTAAACTACAAGAAGCACTAAAAAATTATATTTAAGGAGTTTACATAATGAATAAAGAGCTAACCTGCAATCAGGTATCCGCATTAATAAATTTTTATATTGAAAATAAATTAAACCCAAGGCTACGTGAATACGTAGACCATCATATTGCAAAATGCCCCGCATGCAAAAAGAAAATAGAAGAACTGCAAAAAATATTAAGTGCTTATAAAACAAAAAACAATTCAACAGAAAATATTCAACAAGAATCGTCGCTTCAACCCGAATTTATCGGGAAATTATCAGCCTATGTAGATAATGAACTTGATTCAAACGATAATATAAAAATAAAAAAAATGACGATTTCAAATCCTTCAGCAAGAAAAGAACTTGAAACAATGTATAAATTTAAAAAAGTTATGCATTCAGCTTACGAAAAGACCAAAAACGACACCAGATTTGACTACTCAAAAAATATAATGACAAAAATGCAAAACGGAAACGAATATACAACAACTTACTTTTACAAACTGATAGTAATTTTTGTAATTCTTGTAACTGCTATTATTTGCGGATTTATATACTTATATCTTTAGACTTGAAGTGTTATGAGTAAAATCATACATTGAAGGTCGTTTGGTATAAGAATAATCAGGTTTTACGTAAGAAGAATGATTTGTATCAGCGTTATGCATTTTGGCAACCAAATCTTTTTGACGACTTGCTGCAATTTCGTTTCGAACAATCGGAGTAACAATATTACAAGATAAAACAGAACCGATAGTAGCTGCGGTAACATCTACGCCACTTTTAAATTTTTCCAGACGTTTTATCGCAGTTGGGGATAAGCCTGCATCCTCAAAAACATTAAAATCAAATTTTCCGACTTTATCTGTTAAGCCTTTAGCATCAAGTATTCCGCGAACAGATTTTGGAAGCAATTTACCGCTTTTGACAAGTTTTGACGCAACAGATTTGCAACCTTGGGTAATAGTGTAAAATGATAAAATATTAACCCCGGCATCGGCAAGTTCCTGAGGAACAAGATACATCTTTTGTTCTTTCGGAATTTTATCATTAAAAACAATTGCCATTACTTGTGCAGCAGCTGAAAGAATCCAACCGACAACACCTGTATGGATAAGCATTTTACCTGTATCCTTGCCGTAATGTCTTGCGACAAACTCATTAAAAGGAGCTAAAAATGAAGGCTTAAGCGGCATCTCTTACCTCCTTATTTTGAGCTTGTTTTTGCTTGTCTTTTTGGTGAATTTTATCAACAAATTTATTTGTCATAAATTTAGTGAACGGCGCATCAATAAGGAAGTTTGTAAACACCATAACCCCCAGAGAAACCAATGTTCCAAGGGCAGATTTATAATGGCGTAAATCTTTTAAACCGTCTTTTATTGCTTCAAACGGGGTAAAGAATGTTTTTAGGCGAGGATTCTTTGTTACTGATGTAATTTCTTCAGGGAACTTAGTAAAGGCATCTATAGCTTTAATACATCCATAGCGGATAAGAACACCGGTAGACGTTCCTGCAATAATTTTAGCGACAGTTCTTGCTGCAGAAACTTTTCTTGTATCTTCATCAACTTTTTTATTATGTAAATCAATAAACGGCTGACTCATAAGAGCTGAAACGCCAAGGATTAAACGATTTTCAGGCGATGAAATATTCTTACCTATCCAGTGTAAGGCTTTATTAGCTTTCTCAGAATTTACGGTCATTGTAGGAAAAACGTTAACTACACGGTTTGATGCCGCGTTGGTAAATGTCCTTATTGAGTTTAATCCGATTATCGCCATAAATTCCTACCCAAATCAATAAATCAGGTGAATACAAATATTTGCCTAAAAACAGGGGCAAATTCACAAAAATTTACATAATAAATGAGGTACAAATAAATTGTACCTCAAAAATTTTAAAAAATAAATAAAATTTTATAAAATAGCCCCCTTAGGCACAACTGTAACCCCGCCTGCCGATACATGGAAGCCACGTTTAACATCTTCTTCTCTATCAAAACCAATTTTTGTATGAGGAGGAATTACAACGTTCTTATCAATAATGGCTTTTTTAATTTGTGAATATCTTCCGACTTCAACATTTTCCATTAAAATACTGTCAGTTACACTTGAATAACTGTTAATTCTCACTTTTGGAGAAAGCACGCAATGAGATAAGCCGCCGCCTGAGATTATACAGCCTTCTGACACCATAGAATTAGTTGCCATACCGACCCTATCTCCCTCTTCCCAAACAAATTTTGCAGGAGGATAGTTATAATTAAATGTTCTTAACGGCCATTCCTTAGAATATAAGTTAAGTTCAGGCGTATAAGCCAATAAATCCATATTAGCCTGCCAATAAGCGTCAATACTTCCTACATCTCTCCAATATCCGCGTTCGGAATCTGACATTCCTAAAAATGAATTATCAGAGAAATTATATACATAAATATTTTTACCTTCATTCAATAACATTGGTATAACATTTTTACCAAAATCGTGGTTAGATTCTTTTATGTTAAAGTCTTTTTCTAATGCGGTTAAAAGAATTTCTTTATCAAAGATATAGTTACCCATAGAAGCTAAGCACATACCAGGCATTCCCGGAATTTCTTTTGGTGGAGTTTGCGGTTTTTCTACGAAATTTATCAAACGCCATTCTTCATCAACTTCCATAATTCCAAATTCTGAAGCTTCTTCAATAGGAATAGGAATTGCTGAAATTGATAAATCCGCACACTTTTCTTTATGAAAATCAAGCATTTGATTAACTTGCATCTTATAAATATGATCACCGCCAAAAATACAAACATACCTTGGATCTTCATCAAGGATATGGAACATATTTTGGTAAATAGCATCAGCAGTACCGCGATACCAGTCACTGCCTGTTCTCATTTGTGCAGGCGCTAAATCAACATACTGATCCAAAAATGGTGATAACGCCCAACCTCTGGTAATATGTTTATTTAAAGAATCTGACTTATATTGTGTCAAAACTTTAATTTTGTAAAAACCTGAGTTGATAAAATTATTGATAACAAAATCAATAATTCTGTACCTTCCGCCAAACGGCACGGCAGGCTTTGCTCTATCCTTAGTTAAAGGATACAAACGTTTTCCCTCACCACCTGCTAAAATCATTACTAATGCATCATCAATTGACATATAAAAACCTCTTTCTATATAAAAATTATATAATAAAGTATTCTTTTCCGCATTAATTCTAAATAACTAATTTTACATAAGCAAAAAGAGTTAGAATAATGTTTAATAACAAAAAGGTTGAACAAATATGTTCAACCTTTTTCCTTTTAAGGGTTGCCATAACCTCCGCGCAGGAAACCGCTATATGATTCTTGAGGCGCAAGATTACTTGCAGAACGAGCACTCTCACTATACTCACAAGAAACTCTGTCGGTATATGAAATAAATTCACCCGAGTTTGTTGTTGTATACTCATATTTGGCAGTTAAAACAGAGGTATTACTTGGCACAAACCCTGAAGGAGTAT
The DNA here is from genome assembly GCA_910584405.1 of uncultured Vampirovibrio sp. GTDB lineage: Bacteria > Cyanobacteriota > Vampirovibrionia > Gastranaerophilales > Gastranaerophilaceae > Zag111. The sequence continues at coordinate 1,015 of CAJUAL010000007.1, read as the reverse complement.
ACTTTGTTCCATGAAAAGAATATTCACAGGAATAAGAATTTTTACCAGGTTTAATACTTGTTAACCCACTTAGTACACCACCATAATGTAAATCGTCATATGGATAAGTCAAGGGCGAACAAGTTGAGCCATTACATGTAATATTATCAAAATTAGATTTTACATGAACTGTTTCATTTTTCGGAGGATTTTTAACATTTACAAGACATTGAGTAAAACCACTATGATTCCCATACTTATCTTTATATGGAAACCAAACATCACATTTATACATAATTACCATTATTACTGTTTTATCAGGCTTAGGAGGATCTTCCTGACACTTTGAATCACTAGGATTTAAAGTACAACAAGCTGATTTGTTTGAATCAAAATACTCGGTAATTGTTGTACAACATGTTGATTTATGTGCATTCGCATACTCACTTGATGTTGTACAACAATCAGCAGGATTTCCTTTTGTTGCAGTACAAGCCTTACATGCATCAAGGCTCCCATATTTCTCCGGAAATTCCGTACAACAGCCCACATTAAAGTTTGACTCACAACACTCTTCACTTGTTTCGCCTTCCGCACATGGAGGTTTTATATCTACCAGCTTATAATCCCAATTTACTGCATTACTTGTTCTATCTAAACTTCCTTTTGCGGGTAACGCTATTTCATACTCATGCAAATCTCTCCCTTTTACATTTGGACTCTTTTTTCCGTTTATATCAAGTAAGATTCTTACTCCATGGCTTGGTGTCTGGGGTTCTATACAGATACTTGAACCGTTCTTTAAGCTTGCACAGGCTCCCTTATATGTCGGAGTATATTCTTTCTTATCCCCGTCTTTATACTCATAATACTTATCTGCAAAGCAAGCTCCGCTATTATCTCCGCAATACTTCGATACTTTTAAGTATTTCGTTATATACGCGCCGCTTGTTGTTGCATAACTGCTCGGGGCACTTTCATTTGTATACAACATTGTCTTTTTATAATCATCTGTATTCTCATTTATTAGTAAGGA
>CAJUAL010000006.1 GCA_910584405.1 uncultured Vampirovibrio sp. | reverse complement strand
GGTTAGTTGAGTTACCTGTAATAGAAACATCAACACCTTCTTTAATCATAATAGCAACACCTTCTGATACATCATCTGCACCATAACATCTTACTTTTGCTCTTTCGCCGTCTGAGAACGGAGTTTCTTTAACAATTTTCAATTCGCCTGTTTTGTAATCATATGCAGTTTCAACAGCTGTAAAACCGTTAATTCTTGCGATAACATAAGCAGCGTCCTTACCAAGACCGTTCAAGATAACTCTTAGAGGTTCTTTTCTTACTTTGTTAGCATTTCTGGCAATACCGATAGCACCTTCTGCAGCTGCAAAAGATTCGTGACCTGCTAAGAAACAGAAACATTTAGTTTCTTCTCTTAAAAGCATAGCCCCTAAGTTACCGTGACCGATACCAACCTGACGTCTGTCACCAACTGAACCGGGAACAGCAAATGCCTGTAAGCCTAAACCGATAGCTTCAGCAACGTCAGCAGCTTCTTTTAAACCTTTTTTGATTGCAATAGCGCAACCTAAAGTGTAAGCCCAAGAAGCATTGTCAAATGCGATAGGTTGAATTCCTTTAACAATCGCATCAACATCAATTCCTTTTGATAAGCATAAATCGCGAGCTTCTTCCAAGTTTTTAAAACCATATTCAGGTAAAACTTTTTTCAAAGTAGCTTCACGTCTATCTTGTCCTTCAAATTTTACTGTCATAATTATTTTTCCTTTATATTTTGTTACTCATAAATTTCCGCCTGTGCAATCAAAGATTGCTACGTTCCTTTCGCTTTCGCTAAAGTCACAACGGCGGACACACCGAATTACCCTTATTCTTCACGAGGATCGATATATTTAACAGCATCAGCAAATCTGCCGTAAGTACCGATATTCTTTTCGTAAGCTTCTTTAGGGTCAACACCTTTCTTGATAGCATCCATAACTTTGCCAAGGTTAACAAATTTGTAACCGATAACTTCGTTATTTTTATCTAAACCTAATTGAAGGATATAACCTTCAGTTAAAGAAAGATATCTTACACCTTTTTGTTTTGTTGAGTGGATTGTACCACACATAGAGCAAAGACCTTTACCTAAATCTTCAAGTCCTGCACCAACCGGTAAACCGTTTTCAGAGAAAGCTGATTGAGTTCTACCGTAAACGATTTGTAAGAATAATTCTCTCATAGCAACGTTAATAGCATCACAAACAAGGTCAGTATTTAAAGCTTCCAAAATAGTTTTACCAGGAAGGATTTCACCTGCCATTGCAGCAGAGTGTGTCATACCTGAACAACCGATGGTTTCAACCAACGCTTCTTGAATAACACCTTCTTTAACGTTTAATGTTAATTTACAAGTACCTTGTTGAGGAGCACAACAGCCGCAGCCGTGAGTAAGACCTGAAATGTCTTTAATCTCCTTACATTTTGTCCATTCTCCTTCTTGAGGAATCGGAGCAGGTACCCCTTTTACACCGCGAGCTACGCAGCATTTTTCTTGAATTTCTTGTGAAACTTGTATATTAGTCATTTTCTACTCCCTTCACCTTATATACTCTTAAATTTTAACCTGCTCAAAATATTCCGTCAAGAAGATTGAACTTTTTGCAAAATAATGTTAAAATATATATATGAATAATAATATTGTCACCCTGAACTTGATTCAGGGTCTGTCAATGCCTATTAAATTGATAGATTCCGTGTCAAGCACGGAATGACAATAAAAATAATGAGGATTGGTTGATGATTAAGATTAAACATAACGGTTTTACATTACCCGAAGTTTTAATAACACTGACTGTTGTCGGAGCACTTGCAGCTCTTGTCTTACCCGGACTCATTAAAGATTTAAACAATAAAGCTAATATGGCATTATTACAAGGAACCGTTGCAAACATAAGTGATGCGGTTCAACAAGAAATCATTCAAAAGAAAGCTAAATCGATCTGGGAAACAGATGTTTATAATAATCCGTCAAGATTCTTAAAAAACCATTTTGATTATTCAAGAGATACCAACGTATTTAAAACCCTTAACGCAGAAGGCGAATATGTTGACGTTGAATATTATTCCGTTAGCGGACAAAAAAAAGGCGGTTCTCACCCTACAGGTGAAATTATTTTAAAAAACGGGGTTTATATAGGAATAAGACCTGATATCAATACCTTAGTAATTGATTTAAACGGACCGGAACCTCCAAATATTATCGGAGTTGACTATTTTGGGCTTGAGATAGTAAGAAATACCAACACCTCAACAGGGGTAAGAATGGGTGATGTCGGAGCTTTCAGATATGATGACCAAACTGATACTCAACTGAAAACAAGCTGCAAAAGCGGAGAGTCCGCAAAATGTTATGCACTTGTTGAAAGAAGCGGTTATGACCCTAATTATTTAGACTAACTAAAGGATTTAATATGAAAATTAATAATAAAGCATTCACATTAACAGAATTACTTGTCGCACTCGGAATAATCGGAGCAATAGCTGCCATTTCAATTCCCAGCCTTATGACACGTATTCAAAACAGAATGTTTGTCACTAATTTAAAAAGTACAACAGAAGCAATTAAACTACTTGCAGATAAGCAATTAATAACCAGCCCATCCAGAACTCTGGAAGGAACGGATTTTGATAGTATTACAAAGTTATTTACAACAAATAACTTTAATTTAGCCAAATCAATTTGCAGTAACTCAGATAATACTTGCTGGAGAACAAAAAATTACAAAACATTAAAAAACACATCTTCGGCAAGCAAATCACGTCCAGATTATAGAACTGTAAAATTAAAAAACGGTGCAACTATGACATATGCAAGAATCGTATCTGGTTCTGTAGCTTTTCCTGGAACGCCGAGGGAAGATACCGTCTACGGGCATTTTTATATTGATGTAAATGGAGATGATTTCCCTAATATTGCAGGTCGGGATTACTTTGAAATATATGTTTCCAAAAGAGGGAAATTATATCCTAACCATGATATAGCAAATAATTTCAATTCAGTAAACGGACAACAAAATTGCATAAATGGTAGTGCAGATGCTTGTTACGGAGTTATTGTTGACAACGGCTGGAAAATGCCATATTAAGAAAGGATTTTTATGAAAAAGAAAGCTTTTACTTTAATAGAATTACTTTTAGCTCTTGGTATTGTAGGTGCCATTGCTGCCCTTACAGCACCTAGCATTATGGATAATATCAACAGGCGGGTTTTAGCAAGCCAATTAAAAAATATTACCCATGATATTACTTTCTTAATCGATGAACAGTTATTAAACAACAATTCAAAAGTTATAGGGAATACTGATTTTAAAACACCTGACGGATTTTTCTCTCATTTTGAAATAACAAAATCCTGCGAAGTTGCAGAAGGTGAAACTTCTGATTGCTGGGGTGAATCTTACAAAAGACTTTCAAACATGTCTGAAGTTGATATAACACTCCCCGCTGAAGGTAAATCCGTTAAACTAAAAAATGGTGCCGTTTTAAGTTATTCTTACGGAACAACAGAATTTGATATAAAAGCCAACCCGGAATGGCAATTAAAATTTGACCCAAGTGATATAAAATACAGACCAATTACATCATTCAAATTATTACCGACATATGCGGCAGTATTAAAACAACCGACTTATACTCCTGTAACTTCATTAACTCCTGAATTAACAGCTCAACCGTGGCAAAAATTTGACCCTACTTTGGTTACCCCAGAGTTAAAGTATCAATTAGCTTGGACAGGTGCAACTGTTATTGTTGATATTAATGGCGCAGAAGCTCCAAATATTGTCGGAAGAGATTTATTTGAATTTACAATATCTAATACAGGTAAACTTCCAACTACTACATCAAGTTTAGCATCACTAAAAACTAACTGCCAAAACGGTAATGCCTCAAGCTGTTTTACATATGTTATGGCAAACGGTTGGAAAATGGATTATTAAAGATTTAATAAAAAAGGGGCGGAGCCTGTGGCTCCGCCCCTTTTTTATATATTTAAATTAAACTTCAATAAATAAACGACGGCCGACTATATTTTGTTTACCGTTGTAATAACCTGCAAAATATCCGCCTTTTACGGGTTTATTTTGTGCATAAAACTGGTTGTAACGATTACCGTTATAATTAACAAACGGGTTGTTTCCGTAAGGATTATTATTTGGTGCCTGACGAACCACCGGAGCGGTTGTATTTACACCCGGAGCTTGAAATACGTTTGATAAAAAATTTACTATACCTGCCATTTAAAAACCTTTCTACTTATCGTAGTTTTTAATTATAAAAATCGTTTTGTCATAATTATATCATAGCTTGTTTAAAAATTTTAAAATAACTTAACAAAAATCATCTGTTTTATGTAGTATAATCTCTTTATGGAAAAACAAAAGAAAAACATATTAATAATCGGTAAAGGCGCAGCTGCTGAAGCATTGAGCAAAAAACTTACCCAAAACGAATCTGTTGAAAATATTTTTATCGCGCCCAGCAGTAATGTTGATATAAGAGAAGATGACTTAACGGGACTTTTAAAATTCGCATTAGAAAATGAGATTGATTTAACAATTCCTGTCAGCGAAAAAGCACTTGAGGCTGATATTGTATCGTTTTTTCAAACAAACGGGCAAAACATTTTTGGTCCTGTTAAAGATGCCTGTAACATTGCAATAAATAAATCTTCAGGTAAAAAATTCCTATATAAAAACAGGGCACAAACCTCTAAATTCGGAGTTTTTGAAAAACTTCAACAAACAGAAGAATTTTTAAAAAGCGCAAATTTCCCGATTACAATAAAATGTAGTAAATATAACGGAATTGAAGACAGACTTGTATGCACAACAACCGCACTTGCAAGAGAATTTCTGGAAATTCTTTTTTCAACCCGAAATGAAACAAATGTATTAATAGAAGAATATACAAGCGGACATAATTTTACCATTTACTATATAACAGACGGCTACAGCGCACTACCGATAACTGCTCTTGGTAATTACAAATTCAGCGAAAACGGTGACGGCGGCTTATTAACAAACGGTATGGGATGTTTTGCTCCGAATTATAAAATTTCAGATGTTGTATTCTCAAGAGTTGATAATATCGTAAGAAATACCTTAACTTCATTAGACCGAAAAGGAACTCCTTATATGGGGATTCTTGGCGTTGAATGTACATTAACAGGCGAAGATAAGTTTTTTGTCAATGAATTTAAACCGTTTTTACAAAATTTTGATGCAGCAGCTGTATTAAACCTTGTTGATGATAACCTTATTGAAATATTTATGGCTTGTATTGAAGGGCTTTTTGCTGATGAATACGAACAGATCAAGACAAACGAACTGTCTTCTGTTTCAGCAGTAGTTCTATCAAGGCAGAACAATAAAGTCATAAAAGGGTTAGATAATATTGAAGATATCGAATTTTTAAACATAACAAAAACAAACGACGAAAAATATTTAACAGCTAAGGGTGAAGTTTTTGTTATCACAAAAACGGCTTCAACTCTAAACAGAGCTAAAAATCTTATGTATGAAGATTTATCTCAAATTTCTTTTGACGGAATGAAATATAGAAAAGATATTTTAGGGGGAATTAGTAAATAATTCGTCGCCTGTTATCTTACCACATGCAGACAATGTTGAAATTTTATAATTTATCATTAGATAAATTATATGGCGTTTAATAATGTAAATTTTTATGAGATTTTAGGTGTAGAAACTGATGCAACAAGCGTTCAGATAAAATGCGCATACCGAAAACTTGCAAGAAAATACCACCCCGATTTAAATAAAGAAAAAAATGCTATTGATACTTTTAAAAAAATTACAAGCGCATATGAAACGCTTTCAGACAGTCAAAAACGTAAGAATTACGATATAATAAACGGGATATTTAAACAGGAAAAACCGACCCCGACCCCGATTCCTACACCAGCCCCGAAAGAAGCTCCAAAACCAACCACTAAAAAAGAATCTAAAGAATTTAATCCGCTAAAGACACTCAAATATTGGCAGACTAAATTAAAAAAACAAAAACACACAAAAGAACTTCACAAACCTCAAAAAGGCGAAAACATAACAACAGATATAAAAATTAGCCCAGAAGAAGTGATAACAGGCAGTAAGAGAATAATAAATATTCTTACAACTCAAACCTGCCCGAACTGTTTTGGCAGAAAATTCATCAACGGTGGGAAATGTAATAACTGTAACGGTACGGGCGAAATTTCAAAACGAAAAAGAATAACCGTAACAATCCCGAAAGGCATAAAAGACGGAGCAAAACTAAGACTGAAAGGCGAAGGCGCCAGCGGTAAAAACGGCGGTGCTAACGGAGATTTATATATAAATGTCAAAGTAGAAACAAAAACAAAATACCACTTTGACAAGTTAAATATTTACTACAATGTGCCGATAACCCCGTTTGAAGCAGCATTAGGAGAAGAAATAAAAATACCTTCTTTTGACGGAACGATAAAACTAAAACTTCCGCCAAACACCTGTTCAGGGCAAAAATTTCGTATTGCAAATCAAGGAATTAAGAAAAATGGTAAAATCGGTGACTTAATTATTACGGTAAGTATTGAATTTTCTCATGATTTATCGGATGATGAAATTAAGCTTTATAAAGAGCTTAAGAATTTATCAAAAGATGATGTGAGAAAGAATTTTATCAATGAAAACTAAAGTAAACGAAATATTTTCATCAATCCAAGGTGAAGGACCGGTTGTTGGATACAAACAATTATTTATAAGATTTTGCGGATGTAATTTAAAGTGCAGTTATTGTGATACTGATTTTGCAAACGGCATAAGTTACAGCGCGGAAGAACTTTATACAAAAATAACAACAGAATATAACCTTGCATCTTTCCACTCAATTTCTTTAACAGGCGGAGAACCATTGCTTTCTGTCGAGTTTTTACAAGAATTTCTACCGATGATAAAGGGGAAAACAAAAATCTACCTTGAAACAAATGCAACTTTAGCACAAAACCTAATAAAAATCAGAGATTATGTTGATATAATCTCTGCTGATATAAAATTAGCGCTTGATCCGAAAATTCATCAAGAATTTTTTGAACAATGCCGAGGCATTCAAACTTTTGCAAAAATAGTCTTTGATGAAAATATCTCGGATAAAAATATTGAGGAGTGTATAAATCTCGGACATCAATTTAATTTAGAACTTATACTCCAGCCAAAAATGGACGGGTATAATATGACTGTATCATCTGAATTTTGTAACGAAATTTTAGATAAATTCACGTCATTTTATCCTAACGTGCGACTAATTCCGCAGGTTCATAAATTCTTAGATGTCAGATAATTAATCTTCGTCAAGTAAAGATTTTACTATACGACCTTTTTTGTCTTTGATAGGTTCAGGATCTTTACCTGTTAATTCCTTTTGTTCTTTCAAATCTTTTTTATATTCATCTTTAATTTTCTTAAGTTCTTTATCGGCATCTTTTTCAGCTTTATCATTTTCTTTAGCCTCAGCTTCAGGATTGTAATCAGGTTGTTCAAACTTTTCAATAAGAAGTGAACCGTCTTCGTCATATAAGAACGGACTTTGGAAATCTCCGACTTCCCCAAGCTCATCAGCCTCAGAAAAATCATTATTTTCTTCAAATTCGTCCGCAGATTGTTCTTCAACCCCATCTTCACCGTTAAGTTCATCTAACTGGTCTTGAACTTCTGCGGCTTCAGCTTTATTTTTGAACGCGTCAGGAAGATTTTGAACAGTTTCATTTGCAAGTTTTTCATACTTAGCCTTTTTATCAGGGTCATCTATTTTCATCATAGCTTCTGAGTAAGCCCCAGCTTTTAAGATTCCTGCTCTGATTTTTTTTGCGTCTTGTTCTAAATCTTTTGCAGCTTTTGAAATATCATTACAGATTTTATTAATTTCATCGGCAGACAAATCTTGCATTGATGAAAGTTCAAGTTTTTGAATTAAATATACATTTTGTGAGGTTATTCCTATTAGTTTTTCATCTAATTTCCCAACTAAACCGCTTAATGCAGGATTTGCATCCAAAAGTTTAAATGCGTTCATATGTTTTTGAGTCAAATTCAGAAAATTTTTATTCTGCATTGATTTAGACAGTTTCGCCATTTTTTCCATAGCTTTTATTTTTTTAGTATCTTGCGGTTTATTAATAGCGTTTAATTCTGCCATAGCATCAACAGTACTAATATTTTTAACCTCTTTAGCACCATCTGCCTTATAAACATCCCACATATTAGCTTTATTCGTCTTAACAGGCGCTGTTGCAAACGGATTACCGCTTACACGCTCACTTTGTGCAAATTTAACATCATTAATCCCTAAAAACATATAATAATCCCCGTATTCTCTTACTTATTTATAAAAAATTTTTTGAGGTGAAAATTTACAGATTATTAAAATTTTGTTACAAAGGGATTATTTCATATTCTTTATTTCTTCATCAAGCAGTTTATTTACTCTGTCTAAATCCTCAGAAGCACCCGATAAATCCATTCTCTGCATTCTTATAACTGCACGAAGCGCATATGCAGTCGAATCATTAGGGTCTTTACTTATAACATAATTACATTCCTCAAGAGCCGCTGAAGTATTACCTAAATCAAACATACAGCTTCCTCTTGTAACATGATAAGACAAATCCTCGGGATCTAATTCAATAGCCTTATCAATATCAGCTAAAGCCTCCATATTTTTACCCTTACGATTCAATACGGTTGCTCTCCATGAATATAATTCAGCACTATCAGGATATTTTTTCAATGCCTCGTTACATTTTGCCAGTCCTTCATCATACTTTTCATCTACCGCAATTAAAGTCCCAATTTCATTGGTAATTTCAAGAAGTTCATAACTTTCTTCACTATATGCAAAATTCACAGAACAAAATGTAAAACTTAACGCGATTCCTAATAATACTAAAAACTTCTTCATCATAAACTCCATTTATATAAAACATATATAGTATAACAAATTTTTCAGTAAAACTCAACCGATAAAACGACTTTAAAAATACACAATTTTATAGTAAACTGTACATAAAAACACAGTTAGGAAGGTTAATTATGGCAATAAGAAAAGTATTACACTACGGAGAACCATCTTTAAGACAACCGTCTAAAGAAGTTCATAAAGTTTCAAAAAAAATAACTGATTTGGTAAGAGATTTACTGGACACAATGTACGCACAAAACGGGGTAGGACTTGCAGCACCTCAAATAGGCGAAAATGTAAGAGTTTTTGTAATAGATGTTGCAACAGGCAATGAACCGCTAAACCCGATTGTATTTATCAACCCTAAAATCATAAAAAAAAGCGGAGCTGTTAAAAGTAATGAAGGCTGTTTGAGTTTTCCTGAAGCTTACACAGACGTAAAAAGATACAAAAATGTTATGGTAAAAGCAATTAACGAACACGGAAAAACGTTTGTTATGGAAGCCAAAGACGGAACACTTCTTGCTCGTGCTATCCAGCATGAAAATGATCACTTAGACGGAATTTTATTCATAGACCACTGCATAAACAGATTTGATGCAGAAGCTGCGCTAAAAAAATATAATCTTCCGCCGATTGACCCGGAAAGACTGATAGATGAAAAAGAATTAGAGGAAGAATTAGCAAAGAATGATTAAAACAATATTTTTCGGAACACCCGATATCGGATTAAAATCACTGGAATACTTATATAATTCGGATAAAATAGAAGTCTGCGCCGTTGTAACCCAGCCAGATAAACCCGCAGGCAGAGGGCATAAACTGCAAGCTTCTCCGATAAAAAAGTTCGCATTAGAACATAACATTCCCGTATTTCAGCCAAAATCCATAAGAAAAGAACCTGAAATTCAGGAAGAACTAAAAAAATTTGAACCTGACTTTTTTGTAACTTTTGCCTTCGGACAAATTTTATCACAAGAAGTTCTTGATATTCCAAAATATGAAACAATCAATCTTCACGCATCATTATTGCCAAAATACAGAGGCGCAAACCCTATTCAGCGCGCTATTATAAACGGCGACAAGGAAACAGGAATCTGCACAATGATAACAGAACTTGGTTTGGATTGCGGTGATATTTGCCAAAAACTTGTTATCCCGATATCTGATACAATGAACTGTGAAGAACTCTGGGAAGAAATAGCCGAAAAATCTCCACAAATGATTGAAGATACACTTATCGGACTGAAAAATAAGACTTTAACTCCGGCAAAACAGTGTGAAGACGGGCTTTGTATGGCAAACAAACTTACAAAAGAAGAATGTCAAATTGACTGGTCAAAAACAAACACCCGGATACACAACCTTGTAAGAGGGGTTTGCAGATGCCCGAGCGCATATTTTTATCATAACGACAAACTGATTAAAGTTATCGAAACAAAACCAATTGAAGGCAAACTTACAGCTGGCGAAATCGCAGTAACATCCAAAGAAGGAATAGATATAGGCTGCGGTGAAGGTGTTTTAAGAGTATTAAAAGTAAAACCCGAAGGCAAAGGCGAAATGAACGCAAGAGATTGGTTCAACGGCGTCAGGGGGTAAAGGGGTAAATTTTATAATGATGACAAAAGGTATCAGAGGCGCAATAACAGTTGAAGAAAATTCCGAAAAAGCTTTAAAATCAGCAACGTTAGAACTTCTTTCTAAAATGATTGAAGAAAATAACATTAAACCTGAAAATATTTCGCACGCGATATTTACCACAACAAAAGACTTAAACGCAGCGTTTCCTGCAAGATTTCCGCGGCTTGAACTTGGCTGGGATAATGTTGCAATGATGTGCTTTCACGAACTTGACGTACCTGAGGCACCAAAAATGTGTCTTAGAGTCTTAATCGTTCTAAATTGTGATGAAAATTTTCAGCCAAAATTCGTTTATTTAAAAGGTGCTGAAAAATTAAGAGGGTAATATTTATATTATATGGGTCATTCCGTGCTTGACAGGGGTAAATATCTTTCCTCGCCCCCTGGGAGAGGACTAGGGTGAGGGCTCGATTAGAAACTATTACAGGACAAATCAACATGGATAGACCCTGAATCAAGTTCAGGGTGACATAAATTAAAAATACATTAACCCAGTTTTGTCAGTTCTGAAATTGTCGGATCTAACAATCTTCTGCCAACATTCTCAAACGAAATTGAGCAAAGTGTCTTATTTCCGTATTTAATAATTTTTTCAATAACACCTCTGCCGTATCTCGGGTGGGTTACGCTGTCGCCTTGAGAAAATTCACCCGCGGATTCAAGCGAACCTTCATCTTCTGACGGATAAACAGGCACTACTGGAGGCTGTTCATCAATATAAGGAGATTCTTCGTACTCACCAAAATCCTCTTCAATTATTGGCTGAGTTTCTTCAATAAAGTTCAAATCTTCATCAGTTAAAGATTCGTCTTCAAAACTTAAATCATCGTCAAAAGAAAGAAGTTCTTCTTCCGGTTCTTCTGTTATTTCAGGTTCTGAAACAACCGATTCTTCAAACTCTTGTATCGGTTCTGATTCAAAAGATTCATCTTCATCTGCTTCCATAATATTTGTTACAGGTTCAATAATTTCAGGCTTTTGAACAGCAACAGGTTCTTCAACAACAATCGGTTCAGGCTCCTCTACCGTAATTTCAGGTTCTTCAACCGCAGATGCCGGGATTACCTGTACAGGTTCTTGTTCTTCAACTTGTTCAGGTTCTTCCTCATCTACAAAAGTTTGAGTGCCAAACTCATCTGTTCTGACAAGTCTTCCTTCTTCTGCCAGAGGTACAAACTGAACCCGTTCACCTAATACATCATCTTTTGTTAAATCAACGTCAAGATTATCCATATCAATAATAAACGGAATACCTTGTGTCAATTTACCTTCAACTATACATTCATCAGGGTTAAGTTTTGATAAAAATGTATTATAAGAACTGAAATCATTATTTATTGATAACGGTGCAAAAAGCATCATATTTTGTGCATGACCTTTTAATTCCGCTGAATATTTATAACGGTTGCTTACTAAAATTGTCGTAAACACATGGTTATGATTTATAAGTTTATTTAAAAGTTTTTTATCAGAGTTATCATCAGTCAACGGCACAAAGAAGTAAACATACTTATCAAATGATTCTAAAATTGTATGAACATATGATAAAACTTCTTTTTGTAACGCTTCATTAATATCTTTTAAATCAATAATTATACAATTTTTAGCGTCAAGTTTTTCCTTTACTGCATCAATTTCTTCTTTAGTATCAGCAAAAATTCCGGCATCACGATATTTTAAAAGTTTGTTTTTTAATAATGCAAGTTCAGGCATTTGAGTCGCCTTATACTGCCCTGCAACAACATCTACAAACTTTTCTATAGGCAAAAATTGACCGTCAAGAGTTTTGATATATTGTTGAACTTCATAAAAAATATCCTGAATAATAGCTTTTGTTGAAGGGTCAACTTCTGCTAAATCATATTCAAAAATATAATCCATCATTTGAGCGTTCAACGGTAACTTAAAATCTTTTGAAATTTCAATTTTCGGATAATCCTCAAACAAGTTGCAAGTATCTGCAATAACACATTTTTCTTTCATTCTGAACAATTGTCTTACACAGTTTGAAATAAAAGTTGTTTTATTAGAATCTTTTTCTACAAAAACAGTAAAGTTTCTTTCAAAAACAGAAACATCAATATTCAACATTTCATCTTGCTGAGAAAGATTTCCCATTTGAACTGCATTTTCAACAGGTAAAAGATTTAATAACTCTGAAGACGGCAAGAATGACACTTGAGAATTAACATCAGGAATTGAACCGTCATAATTATCGACAACTCCGTCAGGTGTAAAGGTGAATAATAACTTTGCTATGGCATAACTGTTTACGCTATCAGATTTCAAGTTCACAAACTGAGCAACGTATGATTTAATATCTGTTGTAAGAACAATAAATCGACCAAGAACAGGAACTTCCGATTCGGTGTAAGCCAGTTTTACCAGGTTATTCTTAATCTCAAGTATTTTCATCTTTACCCTCTCTAATTTTTATGAAAATTGTACCATGAAAAATAAAGAAATATGACAGTTTATTAAGTTAGTTAACAGCCTTGCAGGTAATTGTAAATATCAACTGTTGCAGGACAAATTTTCAAATCCCTGTCGATTAAACTTTTTATTGTCTGTCTGTAACATTGAAGCATCGCGGAATTTAGCCCATTTTCACCTTCAAGACAAGCTTTTATCGGTTCACAATGACATTTTTCACGGGTTCTCGGTTCAATTTTGTCTGCAAGAAATATAATCTTTTCAAAATCGCTCATATCTAATTTACCTAAAGTATGCCACCTGATTGCGGATAAGATTTCTTCATCCTCCACTCCAAAATCAGTTTTTGCAACATACGCACTAACAGGAGCATGAAGAGTTTTCGGATTAGATTTTTCAGCATCTTCTATTGTCAAATTTTCATCTATTATTGACATTAATTTCTCATTTGAAAAACACTTTGCACAATCATGCAGCAAGCCTGCAACATAGGCTTTTTCAGGATCAACACCAAATCTTAATGCTAATTCTTTAGCACATTCTGCGGTGCCTAATGAATGCTCATAACGTTCTTCACACAAATTCTTTTTCAGCCAATCCAGTAAAGCTTCCCTGCTAATCTTTGTATAATCCATTTTCCTTTATATAATCCTCTACTTTTTTACTTACGTATAAACTTATATCTTCGTTATTTTTGATTTTTCGTCTTAATTCGGTTGATGAAATATCTTCAAACGGCAGCGGTTGAAATTCAAACTCAACACCGAGTTCTTTTAAATAATCATAACGTGAAGGGATAAAATTGTCCTCCCTTACAAAAACGATAAATTTCACCAACTCTTTTAGTTTATCAAATTCATACCAGGACTCAATCTTTTCAAATGCGTCAGTCCCAATAATAAATAAAATTCTGTCTTTTATGTTATAAAGTTTTTTAAGCTCACAAAGGGTAAGATATGTATAAGATTTTCCCTCCCGTTTGTATTCAATATCAGATATAGAAAACCCTTTATTATCTTCAACAGCAAGACTTACCATATTATAACGATGTTTTGCATATTCCGGATTACAGTTTTTGTGCGGAGGATTAGCCGCAGGAATAAAAATCAATTTATCGGGATGATAAGTGTTCAAAACCCACTCACCAACCCTTAAATGAGCATTGTGTACAGGATTAAACGTTCCTTGAAATACGCATAACTTCATCAATTAATCTCCATATAATCCACAGCTTAAATAATGGTCCCCGCAATCAGGAATAACGGTTACAATCCGTTTTCCTTTATTTTCTGGACGTTTTGCAAGCTCTACAGCCGCCCAAACATTTGCTCCGCCTGAAATTCCGGACAAAATTCCTTCGTTTTTAGGCAACAATTTTGTCATTTCAATTGCATCCTCGTTTTTGACAGGAATTATCTCATCAATAAGCGACGGGTCATAATTTCCCGGAACGAAATTAGCACCGATTCCCTGAATTTTATGAGCCCCTGCGTTTTTCCCTGCCAGAACCTGAGAGGTATAAGGCTCCACTGCAACTGCTTTTATATCAGGATTTTTTAACTTTAAATTCTTCGCAATTCCGCAAACTGTCCCGCCTGTTCCGACACCTGCTACAAAAATATCAACTTTACCGTCGGTATCTTTCCAAATTTCTTCTGAGGTTGTTAAAACATGAGCCTTAGGGTTTGACGGATTATTAAATTGAGAAGGAACAAACGAATTTTGATATTCTTTACTAAGTTCTAAAGCCTTATTAACCGCTCCGTTCATACCTTCTGCTGCGGGAGTTAAAACAAGTTCGGCACCATATGCAGCCAATAACATTCTGCGCTCCTTACTCATTGACTCAGGCATTGTAAGAAGTAATCTATACCCGCGAATAGCACAAACCATTGCTAAACCTATTCCTGTATTTCCGCTTGTCGGCTCAATTATTACAGAATCAGGTTTTATTCTGCCGTCATTTTCCGCATCAATTATCATTTGCAAAGCTGCACGGTCTTTTATTGAATTTGCAGGGTTGAAATATTCCAATTTTAAATAAACTTCTGCAACCCCTGTATTCAGTTTATTTAATTTTACCATCGGAGTATTTCCGACTAATTGTGTCATATTATCTGCAATATTCATAATAAAACCCTCATAAAAATTTTTACAAAACAATTATACACCATAAAAATTGTTGAGGTGATACCCAAAATATGTTATAATAAAAAAGAGGATAATTAAGGAAGATTTATATGATAAAAAAGAATAAAGCAGGTTTTACTCTGGCAGAAATTCTACTCACAATGACTATCGTCGGTGTCGTTGCAGCTATGACAATCCCGACACTTCATTATAACAGAGTAAAAAAAGAATACACCGCAAAACTCAAAAACTTCTACAGTAAAATGAATAACGCAGTTCTTGATATGGAACTAGATAAAGGGTCATTCCGAGACATGAATACCCCTGCTCAAGGAAGTGGATATAATTGGTATATGGAAAATATTGATCCTTATATGGGACATCAATTTATAAAAGATCAGCAGGTTTATTATAAAGACGGCTCCAAACTGATGACATTCTGGACAGGTGCATGTTTAGATGTAGATTATGATATAAACGGAGATAGAGGTCCGAACAGGCAAGGATATGACATACAAAGGTTTTTATTCTGCTTTTCTGATGCAAACAGACTTGGCCACTTTGGAAATAATCAAATATTTTTCGGAACCTACGGTTCAGGTCAAAATGCAGTAGGAACAACTCGAGCTCAAATGATTACCAAATGCCAATCTGATCCGGAATGGTGTACAAAACTTTTACAAAACGACCAATGGGAATTTAAAGATGATTACCCGTTCAGTTTTTAGAAATAAGTATAAAAAAGCGGGCTCAAGCCATAGGTTTGAGCCCGCTTTTAATATTCCTAGTATTTAAAACCGTCAGCTTTCATTCTGTCAATCACTTCCTGTAATTTTTCATCAGAACATACAAAAGATATTCTAAAATACCCTTGCCCGCAAGCTCCGAAAGCATCTCCGGGAACCACGACAACACCTGATTTTTCTAACAAATCTTCGCAGAATTTAAATGAAGAATCATACTTTCTCGGAATCGGCATCCAAAGATAAAATGTTGTCTTTGGTAATGTTGATTCATCAATCGGCCAGCCAAGTTCTTTTAAACCTTTAACCATAATACTTTGTTTACGACGATAAGCTGCATTACCCTGAGCAATATAATCTTCACCCTCAGGACTGACCATAACATACGCACAAGCCTTTTGCAAAGCTTTAAATATACCGTTATCAATAGTAGATTTTGCTTTACCAAACCTTGATATAACATCAGAATTTCCGCAAATCCAACCTAAACGCCAGCCTGTAATTCCGTATGGTTTTGACAAACTGAATAATTCTACAGTAACATCTTTTGCTCCTTTTAGCTCCAATACACTGAAAGGTTTTTCCGCCTCATCAAAATATAAATCACAATAAGCCGCATCTGCAATAAGTAAAATGTCACGTTTTTTACAAAAATCTATAACTCTTTGAACATATTCTCTTGTTGCTGATACCCCTAAAGGATTATTCGGATAATTAATTATAACAGCTTTAACCTTAGAACTGTCATACCCGTCAGATTCTAAATTTTCGATTACGCTGTCTAAGTCAGGCTGATAATTATTTTCCTTAGTCAAAGCGATAGGATAAACCTTACCACCCGAACATTGAACCATTTGTCCATATGACGCATACCCCGGATCCGGGACAAGTATAATATCTTTTTCGAACTCTTCATGTCTTGGAGTTGTAATAAATCTGATTAAATTAGCCAACCCGTCCTTTGAACCCAAAAGTGAAAAAATCTCTTTATTTTCATCTAATTCAACTCCGAATCTATCTTTCATTCTCTGAGCTACAGCCTGTCTGAAATACGATTCGCCTCTTGTTACAGAATATGTGTGAATATTATCCTCTGTTAAAAATTCTTTTAATTTTTCTATAAGAATTTCTGGCGGATTCGCTGTCGGAGCCCCCATTGACAAAGCAATCGGCGCTCTGTTTTTCTTTGAAAGACTTTCTGATAACTGCGCGGTTTTTTCTTTTAATTTAACCATTATATATGTATCTAAAGCCATTACATCTTCGTTAAATAATTTTTCCATTTTCATAATATTTATACTTCCTCATTTAATTTTTAATTAAGCCTGCATCTGCATAGGGCCGTCTAGCGACGCCGTTACAAACTGTTTTGTATAAGGATTTTCCTGTTTAAGTAATTTGATCGGGGTTCCTTCAAAAACAATTTTTCCGTCATACAGCATTATAACACGGTCCGCTGTTCTTGTAATCGTTGACATCTGGTGTGTTACAACAATTGATGCCGCATTAATTTCTCGTTTTAAACTTACAATATAATCTTCAATCAAAGTAGATGACATAGGATCTAAACCTGCTGTCGGCTCATCATAAAGAATTGAATTAGGCTTTGTAACAATTGCACGGGCAAAACTTACCCTTTTTTGCATACCACCCGACAATTCTGACGGGAATTTATTTTCAATACCGCGTAACCCTACAAGTTCCAACTTTTGAGATACAATATTTTTTATCTCGCTTTCAGTGAACTTTTTCCTTAAGTCTTTTCTTTCTCTTAGCGCAAATGCAATATTATCAGCAACCGTCAACGAATCAAACAATGCTGAATATTGAAAAACCATTGCAATATCACCTTCTGAGGTTATAACTTCGCCGCTGTCAAACGGAATAAGCCCGCAAATAAGTTTTAAAACAGTACTTTTTCCTGAACCCGAAAAACCGACAATTGCCAAAACTTCACCATCATCAACTTTAAATGATATATCGTTTATTACAACTCTGTCATCGAATTTTTTTATTAAATTTCTAACTTCTATACTCATAACTAAACCTTCTTACAAATTAAAAGAAAAATAATACCGCAAATACCATGTCCCATACGACAATTGCAATAAATGACCAAACAACAGCTTTGGTAGTCGCAATACCAACTCCCTTAGCTCCGCCTGATGCAAAATATCCGCAAGTACAACTGATTAAAGATATTGTAGCGCCAAATACGGCAGCTTTTAAAAGACATACCGTCAAATCTTTCATATATAACCCAAGCCAAGCTGAGTCAAAATAAGCTCTATATGTTAATCCGGCAAACATATCTGATGTAACAGCACCAAGGATTACCCCGACAACAGATGCTACAATTACAACAAACGGCATCATTATTATTCCTGATAAAACTCTTGGCACAAATAAATATCTTATAGGATCAACGCCTAAAACTTCAACCGCATCAACCTGTTCTGTTACACGCATTGTTGCAAGTTCAGAAGCTAACGAAGAACCAATCATTGAAGTTATTGCAAACCCCGACATAATTGCACCGACTTCTCTTACAATAAGTATTGTCATTAATAGCCCGACAAAATTTCCTCCGCCCTGTTTTACCATTTCATGCGCAACCTGCGAAGCTACAATAATAGAAGTCATCCCGACAATTGACAACGTAATCGGTAAAGAACTTACGCCAAACCTGTCACACTGTGTAAGTAATTCTTTTCCTGATATTTCAAATTTTAAAATGCACTTTAAAACATGAAAACCTATCTGTGCAATTTTGCCCAAAGTATCCAAAAAATCGGCAAAAACAAGTAAAAAATGTGAAAACACCTTATACGTTGCCGACTGTTTTAAATATTTCTGCAAAGTTATCATACAAGGATTATACAAAAAAGAACAAGCCGTGTAAAGTTATATATTAGTGACCCTTGCCTTTTATTTTTATATAAGACTGCATTTCCATTTCTTTTTCATAACAGCCTAATTTATACGCAAGCTCCATTCTATTTCTGGAATCCGTATGTTCTAACATCTTAACAACATGAGTCTGAATCGTATAATAACTTAAATGTATAATTTTACCAATTTCAGCATTACCATAGCCGCGACACAATAAAGGCGCAATTTCCGCTGCCCTTAAGGGCAGGTTTTCAATATACATCTTTTTCATATTTTTACTTTCTTACAAATCTGGTTAAATTTTATATGTATATCTTATCACCAAGCAAAAAGATATGCAATAGATATCCTTAAGAAAGTTTTCTAATTAACTCTTGAGCTTCCTCACATTCGGCAAACAAATCTACCGTCTTTTCCGCGTATTCTAAGGCTTTTTCAGCATCTCCGAGTTTATCAAAACACTTCGCAACATTTAGTAATATATTGACATTCATCGGAGTTTTTTCAAGCATATTTAAAAATATTGTCTTTGCTTGTTCGTAATTACCAAGTTCGTAATAGCATAATCCGAGTAAATTTTGAACATCCGGTAATTTTTCTATTTCATATGCTTTAATCAAATACATCTTAGCATTTTCATAATCACCCGCAAGGTGATAAATTCTTCCTGCGATAAACAGTAAAAACGCTGAACCGGAAGCTTTATCAATAACTTTTGTAATCTGTTCTTTCGCAATATCTATTTGGTGAAGATGAGTTTTATTTAAAGCTGAAAAAGCAAGCGCGCTTGCATGTTCCGGCTCTAGATTAAGAGCTTTTTGATAATACTCATCAGCTTGTTTAAAATCTGATATTGAATGCAGGTAATTTGCATATTCAACAATTATAGAAACATTTTCAGGTTCAAGAGAATATGCTTTTTCAAATTCCTCTTTAGCATAATCAAAAAGTCTTTTATTCAAATAAATTACGCCCAAATCTTTGTGAGCTCTTGCAAATGTAGGATTAAGCCCGCAAACTTTTTTCAAAATTTGTTCAGCTCTATCTATATCATCTGTTTTCACACACAATTGCGCTAACTCATAATAAAGTTCAAAAGATACTGAACCTTGTTTAATTATTTTTTCATAAATTTCTTTTGCATTTGAATACTGACCGATATCAATATAAACCCCTGCTAATTTCTTTAAAATATTTGTCGCTTTCGGGTTTAAAACAACCAGCTGTTTCAGTAAGTAAATAGCAATCTCATATTCGCCGACAACCTGATAACAACATGCAAGATTATATTTATAATTAGGTTTCTGCGGATAAACAGAAGCAAGATACTTATAATGTTCAATAGCTTCTTTAAACATTCCCGCTTTGACTTCCGACAGTGCCCAAGCTACAATATAACTGTCTTCTTCAGGTTCATACTCATTAGCCTTTGCAAAATATTCGCAAGCCTCTTTGTGTTTATTTTGTAATTGTAAAATTGATGCAATATTAAAATAAGTTAGTGAGTCTTTATCATCTAAACTTAAAACTTTTTCATAAGCTTGACGAGCTTTTTCAAGATTTCCGACAGTTAAGTATGATGTACCTAAATTATTATATAGCTGAAGATTATCAGGTTCTATCGAAATTGCTTTTTCTATATACTCAATACTTTCTTCAAACTTTTTACCTGCCATACATGCAGTACCTAAAATGTAATATATTGAATAATCATCCCCGCCTGCAATCTCAAGCGCTTTTTTACCGATTTCGATTGCATTATCATAATCTTCCATTTTTATATATGCAATAGAAAGGCTTGTATAAGCATCCAAATATTCAGGTCTTAATTCTATCACCTTTAAATAAGCATGTTTTGCTAAAATTAAATCACCTAAATTATCATAACAACAACCAAGATAAAACCAGCTTAAAGCATCATCTTGAGAATATTTAATAACATCTTCAAGAATAGTTCTTGCATTATCGAATTGTTCAAGGTTAACAAAACAAAGCGCAAGCAATTTTTGAGCTTCTATATCACTTGAATCCTTCTGTATAACTTCTTCTATAACCATTTTTGCTGATTCATACTGCTCAGAATTTATTAATTCATATATTTTATCAATTTCTTTATCGTTCATAACAAATTCATTATACCACAGGGCAAAAATTTTAGGTATTTTTCTTTATTCTATATTTTAAACCAAACTTAACAAGCTTATTTATTACATTTTGAGGTAAGTAAGACATCATATGCGCAAACTTAGCATCGCGCCCTAATGTATATGAAACTTTCGGATTTTTCATAAGCGCAACTTTTTTAACAAACGCAGCAGCATCCTCTACTTTTAAGCCCTTATTAGTATTTTTTAAGGCATTGTTCTTTAAAAATTCCAACTCGCATCTGTATTCATCACAATTTTCAAGCGAATTAAGGTTAGCATCAACAGACTTTTTCCAAATCGGAGTTGAAATTACACCTGCCTTAACCGATATAACTTCAATATTTCTGTGATTTTCAAGCGCAAAAGCATTAAAAAATATATCTAAAGCTCTTTTTGAAGCGCAATAAGGACTTATAAACGGGAAATGCCCGAAACTTGCCATAGAACTAATATTTATAATTCTGCCGTTATCTAACGCGGGAAGTAAATTCTGTACAAACTCAATATGAGAAAAAGTATTAACTTCAAATTGACGTCTTAAACTGTCAGTATCTAAAACTTCAACAGGTCCGGCAACAACAGCTCCGGCAGCGTTTATAATTACATCAATTTTATCAGTTTTTGATTTAATAAATTCAGCTGCCTCAACTATAGAGTCGCGTTTTAGCATATCAATATAGAAGTACTCAACATGTTCTTTTGGTTCTATCAAATCCTTGTTGCGATACCCTGCAAATACTTTCCAATCAGCAGACTCGGAAAAAAGTTTAACAAGTTCTTTTCCTAACCCTGACGTTGCACCTGTAATAATAATTGTCTTCTGCATCACATACCCATGTAAGATGCGAACAGTGGTAAGTATAACGCAGCAGCCAAAATAAGTACGATTGTACCGATTACAACAAGCATTATCGGCTCAATCATCTTTGTCATAATATCAATAATCGTATCTAACTGCTTATCGATATAGTTTGTTGCCTGACCTAACATATCACCCAAACGACCTGACTGTTCCCCGGTTGCAATCATAAACAGAATCATTTTAGGCATTGTTCTTGTTGCACGAAGTGCAGCTGACAAGTGCTGACCTTGTTGAACCCTTACGGTTGCTTCTTCAACCCTTGTTTCTAATGTATGGTTGGTCAAAGTCATATTAGACAGATATAAACATTCCAAAATAGGAACACCCGCGTCATATGCTACCTGCATAACTGCAATAAAGTTTGCAAAGTTTGAATATTGAATCAAATCCTGTAATACAGGAACTTTCAAAACCCATTCATCAATTTTCCATTTACTAGGTTTCCAACGGAACAAGAAGTTAATAAAGAACGTAACAGCCGCAAAACCTAAAGGAATTGTATACCATTGTTTCTTCAAGAACAAGCCCATATTCATCAAAACTCTTGTAATCCAAGGCAATTGCATCCCCATTGAATCAAACATTTCTTTAAATACAGGGAATACAAACACCAACATGACAATAATGATAAATACAGCAAGTAAAATAACGAATACCGGATACATCAATGTACCGATAACCTTACCTCTAATAGCATCTTGCTTGTTTAAAAGTTCCAACAAACGGTCAAGAGTTTTTTCCAATTCACCGGCATCTTCCCCAGCTCTTACAAGACCGATATAAACCTGTCCGAATTGTTCAGGATATTTAGCAATGGTACCCGCAAAGGTACCGCCGTTCATGATTTGTCGTCTTAATTCTGTTGCACACTGTCTGATTTTTAACTTCGCGGCATCGTTTTCAATAAACAGCAAAGATTCAATAATCGGAATACCTGCAGCAGCAAGGATTTGTAGAGTAGAAGTAAAATCAATCTGTTCTTTTAAACCAAGCTTCGGCATTTTACCGGCATTAGGTTTTTTAACCTCTTTTTTCGTAGATTGTTCTTCGGTAAGATTTGTCGGTGTGAACCCTAATTCACGGACAGCAGCACGCGCAGCACGCAAATCGTCTGCTTCTACCTTACCTTTTACCAATTTATTTGTATTATCTATCGCTGTATAATTAAAAATAGCCATAATTCCACCTATTATTCACCTGCCATACCCAAGACTCTGACAAACTCTTCAATTGTAGTCATTCCTTTTAAGATATGACCATAACAAGATCTGTTTAATGTTGTCATTCCGTTTGCAACAGCACTTTCTTCGATTTCCAAATCGTGAGCGCCTTGTGCGATAAGTTTTTTAATTTCTTTTGTTATCTGCATGATTTCATAAACACCAAGACGGCCTTTATAACCTTGGAATCCGCATTTGTTACAGCCTTTAGCTCTGTATATCGGAGTCTTTGTAAGCTGTTCTATTTCTTCAGGATTTGTAGTAATCATTGCAGCTTCTTCGCGTGTAGGATAATATTCTTCCTTACAATCGTCACAAAGTCTTCTTACAAGACGTTGAGCAATTACGCCTGATAAAGTTGAAGATACCAAATAGTCTTTTGCACCCATTTCAATCATACGTGTAACAGTTGCAGCTGCCGAGTTGGTGTGGACGGTACTTAATACTAAGTGACCTGTTAACGCAGCAGAAATTGCGATTTCCAAAGTTTCGTAGTCACGAATTTCACCGACCAGAATGATATCAGGGTCCTGACGCAAGATAGCACGCATACAAGATGCAAACGTGATACCTGCTTTCGCGTTAATTTGCGATTGGTTAATACCTTCTAACTTAATTTCTATCGGGTCTTCGATTGTCGTAATATTTACGGATTCATCATTCAAGCTTTTTAATATTGAATACAAAGTAGTTGTTTTACCTGAACCTGTAGGACCTGAAGTTAAGATAATACCGTTCGGACAAGATACCATTTGTTTAAGTTTTTGAATATCACGTTCATTAGCACCGACAATCTTAATCTCTTTATCGTTAGATGCAAGAGAAACAGCAGGTGCCAAGATACGGATACAGACCTTTTCCTTACCGGATACAGGAAGAGTGTTAATACGGAAGTCGTAAGAACAATCTTTATAAGAAATTGAGAAGGTACCATCCTGAGGACGTCTGTTTTCTGCGATGTTCATTCTCGCCATAACCTTGAAACGAGCAATTACAGATGTTTCAACTTTTGCAGGAACATCAAGAACCTTCTGTAACATACCGTCTTTTCTGTATCTTACAATATAACCGGATAAACGAGGTTCAATGTGAATATCGGAAACTTTATTATCAATACCGTTTGTAATAATTTGGTTAACGAATTTTGCAACCGAACCCGTTGAATCTTGAAGTTCAGCATCAACTTGTTCCCAAAGTGTAGCTTCTTCTTCTGAATCAATTGTTTCAGTTTTAATTTGTTCAATAATTTCTTCGGTTTGCTTTTTCTGAGCTGAGAAGAAAGTATTTAAAGAGTTTTGGAACTCATAGTGAGTCATCAACAATTGCTTAGGACTCAAACCTGTTAAATAGATGATTTCTTTCAATACATCCATTTTTATAGGTTTAACAACCCCTAAGACAAGAGTTTTACCGTCTGATGAAATTGGGATAACCGAATTTGCACGAATAAAATCTTCCGGCAAAATATTTACATACTTCTTCTGATCAACCAACTGATTTGCAGTTACCAAATCATAACCTGACTGATCGTGAAGAACTGATTTCAAATCATCTAAAGAAATCAAGCCCATTTCAAAAAGCATTGAACCGATAGGAGTTCCGCTTCTTTTAGCAGAAGCTAACGCTTTCATCAAGTCAACTTCTGAAACTAACCCTTTTGAAATAAGGATTTCACCAAGTTTTCCACCGACTTTCTCTCCTGACGGTACAGTTTGAGTCTTTGTATCTGCAGATGCTGACGTTTCTTTAGGAAGACTTGATTGCGGTAATAATGATGACAATAACTCTTTTAAATCATCATCCCCAACAAGCATAAACTTTATTGATTGAGGAAAAGTTTTCTTTAAAATATTGTTAATTTCATCTTTATTTGAATTTTTACCGACTGCAACAAAAAGAAAATTATCTTTAACACTAATTGGGACAAAATAATGTTGTCCCATTAGATTTTTATCAATACTATCGAGTATTTTTTTATCAATACTATTTTTTAATCTTAATATTAGTGCATTCATTTATAGTCTTAAACTTTTCTCTTCTTATTTTAGTCTGAAATTACAGCATATTATCATCAGCTACCGCATCTTCAGTATCAACAACAATTTGCGGAGTAATCATGACAACCATTTCTTCTTTAGACTTAGCTGTAGTTGTACTTCTGAAGAACATTCCTATTACAGGCAAATCACCTAAGAACGGAATTTTTGAAACAGTTTTTGTCTCACCTTCTTGTATCATACCGCCGATAACCATTGTTTCACCGTCTTTGATACGAATACCTTTTAAGTTCAAATCACTTCTTTGAAGTAATGTCGCTGCCAAATCTTTACCAGCTTCACCATCTGTATAGAATTTTTCTTTAATAGTTTTGTAATTAGGTGCGATATCTAATGTTACATAACCGTCAGGACTGATAAACGGAGTAACCGTAACCTTGATACCGTTATCATCAGCAACTTCTACATCACGCTGAACCTGAGATGAACCGGCTGCAGATGCATTATCCAAATACTGAGTAGTTACTTTAGATACATAATCTGATGTTAAGTCGATAACTGACGGTTGTCCGCTTGTTAAAAGAACTTTCGGGTTAGCAAGTACACGACCTTTATTATTTTCAATCAAATAATTTACGGCATAATGCAAGTGAGAAGCCTGATAAGATTTACCTGTCCAGCCGCTTGTTTCGTAACCTTCCCAAGGTTTTGAACCTGAACCTTTGTCAGGATCCCAAGATTCTTTGTCATAAGTATAATAACCTTTTCCTGATAAAAATATTGGATTTTGAGTTACAAAACCATTACCTTTATCGGCATTAAATGAGAAGTTTTTACTCATATATGACCAGGTATTATCAAAGGTTTTACTACCGGATTCAGATAAAGTAATAATTTGAATTTCTAAAAATGCTTGAGGAGCTTTCTTATCATTAGCTGCGATATAATCTCTAATCATTTCGATTTGAGAATCAGAACCGCCAAGAACCTGAATTGTACCCAATGTAGGGAAGTATGATACAGAAAGGTTCAATAAAGGCAAACTGCTTAGAGAGAAAGTTTCTTCATCACCTGAAGATTCTTCTGTTTTTTGCTGCCAAGATAGAGCACAAGCAAGTTTACCACCGCCAACAGCGATACCTGCTGAAGCTCCGCCTCCGCCATCACTGCCGCTGTCATCTGATGCAAAACCTGTAGGAACACCAGCTGCACCGCCTGATGATGAATCATCAGGATCTAACACACTCATTGTAGGAAATAGTGATGTACAAATCAGATTTGACATTTCAGCAGGAGTTGTATGATTTACTTTAAAAGTTGTAAGTGTCGGTTTTTTATCAAATTGATCAACAACTCTTCTAACTAAAGCTATATCTTTATCAGTACCTGTAACAATAAGCTCATTTGTGGCAGGGTTTGTTGCAACAATAAATCCGTTAGACATACCGGGTCTTACAGCACCCTTACCTTTTGGAGAAAAGACACTCTTATTTAAGAATGAAGAAATCGCTACAGCATTGACATATTTAACGGGAATAATTGTCATATTCTGGTTACGATCAACTAAAGATAAAGAATTTTCTTCTGTTGAAACAACTAAAGTATTAGCTTTGATATCGTAGTATAATTTGTTAGTTTTAACAACTAAACCTAAAGCTTCTTTTAACGGGATATCAACCAAATCCATAGTGATTTGACCTTCTACCTCAGGTGTGAAGATAATATTCATACCCGCCTGATCGGCAAACATTCTTAATACTTGCTTAACATCAGCATCTCTTAAACTTAAGTTTACAACAGAATCTGCATTTGGAATATCTTCATCAACATGTAAACCTACAGACACCGATTCACCTGTTCTTAATACCGGTGCTCCGTAGCCGTTAGAATAATCTTCCATTGCAATTGCTGCAGTTAAAGAGTTTGTTATCGCGAATGCGGATAACATAACACCTGCAATTAACTTTTCTCTAATTTTATTTTTCATATCTGCTCCTGCTTATTGTTCTTCTTTTTCTTAACCTTTTCTACCACCAAATCTGTTTCTTAAATTATACAAGTCATTTTGAGATTTATCCAAATCCGCTTTAGAGAATAATTCCCCAATACTTGCAGAATAAACATTTGATCCCATATTTACGGTAATCCATGAAGGATTAATTTCCATAACTTTATATTCTTGACCGATAATTTTATCACCTTGTCTTACAAGATAATCTTTATCATCAACATTTATAATCGCAGACGGGCTTGTTTTGTTATACATAATGCCGACAACTTTTGTTCTTGTAATCTTTGCAGCTGCCGCTTCAGATGATGCCAAAGAAGTTGGCGGTACCGGCAAATTAAAGCTGTACGGACTTATATCATCAGCTTCTCTGTAAGATACATTTTTAAGCTTTTGAATTTCAGCAATTTTTGAATTGTATGCACTTGCTTCTGCATAAGCTGCTCTTTTAGCTTCATCAAAAGCATCTAACTCGCCTGACGGCATAAACGGATCTGCTCTACCAACAGAAGTCACATCATAAGAAACCATCTTACTTGCCTGATTTGTATCAACATCCAAATCTACAGAAGTTTCTTCAGGAACCTTTACACCTTCTTGCTGTGAAGCTTCAACAGGTGCAGGCTGTGGAACTTGAGCAACATCTTCTTCTTGTTTTTGCGCACATCCTGCTGTTATTGCACATACAACAAACACTGCGCTTAACAATACGACTATTGCCTTCAAGCCGCCAAGCTTTGACTCTCTGTTCGTTAACTTTTCCATACTATAGAAATCACTACCCATGTCTTTTCCCATCTGTTAAGTCCTGTAATATTAACATTATATTAAAGCTCTTATATTTAAGTATCAGTCATTTAATG
This sequence comes from uncultured Vampirovibrio sp., assembly GCA_910584405.1. Lineage (GTDB taxonomy): Bacteria > Cyanobacteriota > Vampirovibrionia > Gastranaerophilales > Gastranaerophilaceae > Zag111. Next base: position 101,908 of record CAJUAL010000006.1, on the reverse strand, counting down.
TAATTTTAGCAACTGATAATCCATACATAATCATAACATAATCTTCAAATTAAGGCAAAAAAGCAAACCCAGGGGTAAATATTCACATAAATTCAGCCAAACAACAGATATAACAAGCGTTTTATCCGTTTAATATTTTGTAACAGTTGACCACAAGGCAAAAAGTTCAATCTTTAGATGTAAAACCTAAGGTCGAATCGTTAATCGTTCCAACGCTCTTACAAATCGTACAATCAATGCTTCCGTATCCGCTGTAATCGAGTCTACAAGAATTGTCTTACAGCCAAGGTTCTTACCGCACAAAATATCCGTTAGCGGTCTATCACCTACCAATACACATTCTTTTTCATCTAAACCATGTTCTTTTAAAAATTTACGAACACAAGCGGTCTTTGGCTTACAAGCATTAAATAACAGCGGAAAATCCGAAATTTCTTTAACTTTTTTAATATAATCAGGATTTTTATTATTAGATACAACCGCTATAAAAAAATCTTTACGTACATCCCCAAGCCACTTGAGAATCTCATCAGAATAAAAACCGGACTTTGACGCCATTAAGGTACTGTCTAAATCAAACAGCATAGCTTTTATTCCATTATTTTTTAATTCGGCTAAATCAATATCAAAAATTCTTTTTAAATTATAATCAGGCTTAAGAAACATGTTCTTTTACTCCCACCGTTCTTGCAATTGCAACGTCATACTCAACAGGCTCATTTTCAAATTTCAAATAAACATCAGCATTTGTGTTTGCTAACTCTAAAGATTCGCCTTTTTCGTCAATAATTCCCGTAATTTTTGTTATAAACTGTTCGCTTGGAGTGATAATTTCAACCTCATCACCTAAAAGAACTTTGTTTTTAACTTTTACAAAATACAGATTATCTCCGCATTCAAAATCAACTTTTTTATCATGAAATTCAAAAAGGAAATCAGCACCCGCCAAACCTTTTGAAATATCATAGCTGTAACTGTCGCAGTTGTTATCTCCAAGCGCGAAACCTGTTGTATAACCGCGATTTCCAACCTTTTTCAGTTCCAGAAAATATTTTTCCATATCCGCGTCAGGATTTTTTAGAATCTCATCAATCGCGTTTCTGTATGTTTTAGCAACCGCAGAAACATAATATAAACTTTTTGTACGTCCTTCAACCTTGAATGAATCAACCCCGGCATCAATCATGTCCTTTAAGTGTTTTACAAGACACAAATCCTTCGGACTCAAAATATGAGAACCTCTATCATCTTGATTGATTTCATAATACTGACCCGGACGGGTTTCTTCAACAAGTTTGTAACTCCAGCGGCATGGCTGAGAACAATTTCCCGAATTTGCTTTTCTTTCTCCGTTTGTAAAATAATCACTTAACAAACATCTTCCCGAAAATGACACACACTGAGAACCATGAATAAAACACTCAACTTCCATATCGGGAACCTGACGTTTAATCTCTGCAATTTCAGGGATTGAAAGCTCACGAGCCAACACAACACGTGTTGCACCCATATCCTGCCAAAATCTTACACATTCGTAATTTAAAATATTTGTCTGTGTGCTGACGTGGATTTCAGTATCAGGCATATATTTTCTCAATAAACGTAAAATCCCAAAATCACTCACTAATATTGCATCAGGATTTGCGTCTTTTATTATTTCCATACATTGTTCAAGATGTTTTATATCACTGTTAAACGCAAAAATATTTAACGTCATATAAGCCTTTGCGCCTAACTCATGCGCCAAATCAACAGCTCGTTTAAGATTTTCCAAAGTGATAATTTCACCTTTTCTCATAGCTCTTAAACTGAAATCTACAACACCCAGATAAACAGCATCTGCACCGTATTTTACGGCATATTTTAACTTTTCCAAATTGCCCGCAGGCATCAATAATTCAACATTTCGCATAAGTCAATAATAAAATAAACTAAATTAATAATCAACCAAACAGGTGATGTTGTTTTAGCTTAAATATGGAAAATAGAATATATACAAAACACGAGTTTATTTGGAGAATAAAACATGCAAACTATCAATAATGCAACCAGTACAATTAAAGAAATATGGTCATACCAACACCCTGTTATGCATACATGGTTTTTATTCAGTGCAGCATCTTTAGGCTTCATGTTTACACTTTTATTCTTCGTTTTGTAAGATAATAAACTTATTATATACAAATCCCCGAAAATACAGCAAGAACTTAAGCTAAGTTCTTGTTTTTGTATTGTCTGTCATAAAATCTTTTCAGTTTTACTATCATAATCAAGCATAAAACAACAGCAGACAAGCACAGACCAATCCAAAAACCAATTAATTTAAGATTATATTTAAACGCCAATGTATATCCTACAGGAATTGAAACACACCAATACGCAAGGAAATTAGCCAATAAAACAATATCCGTTTGTTTTACCCCCTTACATATTCCTGAAAGCGCAACCTGCAAACCGTCAAACACCTGAAATACCGAAATAACATAAACAACAGGAACCGCAATTTTAAATAAAACTTCATCGACCGTAAACACGCCGACAATAGCTTTCGGGAAAGAACAAAAAATAAGCGCGCTGCACATCATAAACCCAACAGCCATAACTGTTCCGACAAGCGAATATTTTTTCAAATCTTCAATATGTCCCGCACCGTTTGCAAAACCTACCTTAACTGCAATCGCGTTTGACACGGCAAAAGTTACCATAAACGGAATTGTCGTCAATGAGCAAACCAAATTTTGAGCCGCAGCGTAAACTCCCGCCACTCTGCCCATAAATATTGCAACAGAATTGAATGCTATAAATTCAACCAACACAGCCAAAGATATAGGCATTCCGATACTTAATAAAGCCTTATAATAACCTTTTTCATGATAATTATTGAATCTCATATTCATATAACAATAAATAAGCAAAGCAAATGCCATAAAATATCTTACAAGTAAACTTGCAATCGCAAGCCCTATAACACCCATAGACGGTATAGGTCCTACCCCGAATACAAAAATCCAGTTTAATAAAAGATTTAAAAATACACAAAATATCGTAACCAAATTCGGGAACATCACGATTTCAAAAGCTTGTAAATATTCTTTCAAGCACATATGCAAATATGCCCCGAATGTTGAAAACGCGGTTATAAATATATATTCCTGAATATGCGGAACCAACTTTTGCTCAAACCCCAACAATGGAATAACGGGAATTACCGCAAGACAAAGAATACACATAATTACAGCCAAAACCATTGCAAAGCGTATTGACGGGTAAAAATATTTTTTAACAGCACGTTTTTCACCTCGATAATTTGACAATAAAGGAGAAATCCCGCCAATTAAACCTATTCCGAACGTCATTATACAATTTATAATAGCAGTAGCAATACTTATTGCCGCAAATGTATCAGTTGAATGTCTTCCCGCAATCACAACATCCCCAATACCAATAAGAATGAAACCCAAGTTTCCCATAATAATCGGGGCAGCAATTGTCAGTAATTCTTTTACGTAATATTTTATCCCTTGTTCTGACATAATACGATTATTATAACACAAAGAAATGTAACGATATGTTAATTAAATAATATATAAAAAAGCAATAATTACACAATCAAATTTTTTATAAAAATATAGGGGATAATTATAGGGGAATATAAAAATGAGTAACACTGATTTTGTAAACGTCAAAGTTGAAATTTATGGGAAAGTTCAAACCATAAAAATGGAAAAAGGATGTTCTTTTGACGCCGGTTCTAAACGTTACAGTGTCAATGATAACGGTAAAGTCAGTATTTTTAACAAATCAACCAATAAAACTACTACAGCTGATAAAATATCAATGACAAATCACCAATTTGCAACTTTCAAAGCTGTTGCAAATAATACCGATGAAGGCTTAGGTAATAAATGGACACTGAGCATTGCAGACATCAAAGAAGCAATGAACAAATTCAAACACGGCAAACTCGCAAAAGATTTACACGAATTTTTATCAAAAAATTACAAAGTAAAAAATCCAAAAATATTTTCAAATGAAAATAAAATATCTGCATACGTAACAAACGGAAAATCAAAAACAAGCAGTGTAATGACATTCCAATTTAATACTGGCGAAGTTAGCAATAACAATGTTGTAAATAATAACAATAATTCAAACGACGGATTATTTTCTAATCCTAATATCATAACAGAAAAAGCATTTCAATATACAGTAAAAAAAGGAGATGATATTGTATCACTTGCCAGAAAATACGAAATTGATACATATCAAATCATTGCAGCAAACCCTCAACTAAAAGAAGGTAAGGATTATAAAGTAACATATTCAAAAAGTGAATGTGCAAATATTCGCTGCACACTTAAACCTGGTACAAAAATAACAATACCTGCCCGTTATAAAGTAAAAAAAGGTTCTTGTAAAAATTTGGCAGATGTAGCAAAAATCACAGGCGTATCAGAAAACTACCTGAAAGATTTATTAACTATTATTGAAACAAGAAAACCTGGGGTACCTGATTTAACTACATATGACGATTGTATTCCTAGAAAAGGCAAAGGGGCACCAACTATTGGTTTTGGACATACAGGAAGAGTTGACGGAAAACCTCTTTCTTATGCTCCGGGCAAAAAAATAACTATTACAAAAGAAAAAGCATATGAACTTTTGGCTGAAGATATTTTAAAACACGAAGCAATGACAGTAGCTTATATGGGTAAGAAAAATTGGGAAAAAACTCCGTCTTCTGTTAAAAGTGCAATTCTTGACATTACGTACAATAAAGGGATTTGGGACGGATTTAAAAATCCAAACTGGAATAAATATACAAAAAAGATTAAAAGAAACTTACAAGACGGACATTATGCAAGCGCATTATGTAACACATACAGACAAAGCGGAGTAGCAAGTTTATTAGAACGTAATATTTACAGATTTATTTCAGGCTTAAAAGATTTACCTGCAAGTAAACGAAAAGCTGCAATTAAAACTTTTGAACCTCGATATCAACGAGCTCTAAAAGCAATGAAGAAGAAAAAAAGCTTAAGAGATAATGTAAAACTTGTACAAACAGCTTGGGCTAATGCTAAAAAAGGTATTGTTACAGGTTACAAAATGAAATCAGGTCAGTAGATTAAGCTTGCTCTACAGTTTTTTGAGGAACAGATAAAACTTTAGCACCTAATACAGAAGCTAAAACAAATCCGATACCTGCGCCCCAGGCAAAATTGGTCCAGCGTATCTTTTGAAAAGCTTTTGAGGCTACAGAATCTCTTAAAGCTTCCGATTTCTTAAAATTAGCAAAATTATTAGCTAAATCTTCTTTTACAGTCTTAATATAATTACTGTCAATAATGATTCGTTTCAAATCATTAACTTTAGCGTTAACGTCAGCAAAAGTTTCAGCGACACCTTCCTGAGATAAAAACAACCTTTGCTCGGGCTTTAATCTTCCTCCGCCTGATAAGTTTAAAGCAGCTTCGTTAAACTTTAAAATCTTTTCTTCTGACTGTTCTTTCATAATATCATAAGCATTTCGTACAAACCTGTCTTTTCTCACAGGCAAATAATAAGCACTCATTCCGGCAACAGCACCGACAGTTCCTGTTCCCAAAACCTTTATTTTATCTTGTGATTGACCATAAGGTGATATATCCATTGACATATATTTTTACTCCTTGAAAGTTTGTACATTCTGTATAAAACTCCTAAAAAAATTTTTTGCGGGGGTAAATATACTTATATAACTTGAGCAGTGCATAAAAATATGTTATAATAAAAAAGAAATATTACGAGGATAGATTTATATGTTAAAAAGATTAAAAGGGTTTACCCTAAGTGAAATTTTGATTGCCTTAAGTGTCGTAGGGGTTGTTTCAGCCTTAGTATTACCAAACCTTATTGCAGGTAACAAAGCAGCAACAGCAAAAGCTCAATTTAATACAGCTTATGCACTGTTAACAAAAGCGTTTGCAGATATGGATGCCGATAACATTTCTATAAAGCCTGCCTCCTATAAAGGCAGTCAATCATTATACCCTGTACTTAAACAATACCAAAGAGTAACAACTGACTGCGGTGATTTTAATTCTGATAAAAATGACAGCGTATGTATATCATACGGAAATAAAAATAAAGAAGGCGACAATTACAAATCTTTCCATAACGGCACAATAAATATGAACAGATTTGATGACGGCGCATTTGTAATAAATAACGGAATGTTGTTTGCTATAGAAAACCCTGCAAACGGATACGTTTGGGTATCTATCGATATTAACGGCAAAAATAAACTTCCAAACCGCTGGGGCTGGGATTTATTTACATTTGAATTGACAAATGACGGAATTTTACCATTAGGTGCACCCGGAACCACTGCCGCATATAGTGCAAACCCGCAAAGCCTTTGCTCAGACAACGGTAATTCTAACGAAAACGGCTCCACATGCGGATTTTTTGCCGCAACTCGTGATGATTACTTCACAAGACTATACCGCGGACACTAAAAAATTTATATATACAAAGAGGGCGACTTTCAAAGAAAGTCGCCCTCTTTTAAACTTTAAAAACTACTTAGAAATAGTTTCAAAAATTACGTTGAATGCTTCAGGATCTTTTACTGCCAAGTCAGCAAGCATTTTTCTGTTAACAACAATGTTAGCTTTTTTACAAGCATTAACAAATCTTGAATAACTCATACCGCGTTCTCTAACAGCAGCGTTGATTCTTACAATCCATAATCTTCTCATATTACGTTTTGTAGTACGTCTATCTCTGTAAGCGTATTTCAAAGCTTTCATTACAGCGATATTAGCAACCTTAAAGATTCTGCTTCTAGCGCCGATGAAACCTTTAGCAAGTTTTAATATTTTCTTGTGTCTTTTAACACCTGCGTTGCCACGTTTAATTCTCATTTTCTATGCTCCTATCTTGAATACTTCTTGTATGGTAACTCTTTAGATACCAGTGCTGTATGTGATTCTGAAACCTCAACCATCTTGAAAATTCTACGTTTTCTTGATGCTGATTTGTGTTGGAGCAAGTGGCCTATACCTGCTTGTCTTTTCATAATTTTACCAGTTGCAGTTACTTTGTAACGTTTTGCAGCTGATCTGTGAGTTTTTAATTTTGGCATTTTCTTCTCCTTTTTGTTTAAAGTAGTAACTAAAAAATTACAGGCATACCAAAGCCTATAACTTTCGGCTGATTTTATAATATTATGAAAAACTTTAATTTGCAAGCTTTATGCTAAATATTTCTTAAAATATCAAACTTTTGCGCAAGCTCTGATATCATATAAAACGACCCGCAGATAATATTTAACTTCCCGTCATTAAAATTAATTCGCACCTCAGACGTTAATTCACAAGCTTTAATCGGACATTCTGCCTGTAATTCGTGATAATCACAAGAATTAGAGTGAGAAAAATGATAAAAATAAATCTCATCATCTTCTTTGAATAATAGCCCGAGCATTTTTTTATAATCTTTATTTTTCAAACACCCAAAAATAAACCTGCGCTTAACATTTGGGAAAAACTCATCTAAACTTGTCCTTAACGCTTCTATTCCGTTTGGATTATGCGCACCGTCAATTATAAGATTTTTTTCTTTAATATATTGAAAACGACAAGGGTGTTTAACCTTTTTTAAGCCTTCTTTAATAATATCATTCCCGATTTCAGGAAAAACTTCTTTTATTACGGATAACGCAAGTGCCAAATTTTCATGTTGATATTTGCCTCTCAAAGACAAATAATCAATAAATTCATCAATTTTAACATCAGGTCTTTTAGCATTTATCAAAGATTCAAAAGAAATACATGGACAATCAGGCTTAATTATACCGGCTTTTTCAAAAGAAATTTTTTCTAAAGTATCCCCGAGCCTTTCTGTATGGTCAAAATCGATATGAGTAATTACAGAACAAAGATTTCGCGTGATAACATTTGTCGCATCAAACCTGCCGCCCAAACCTGTTTCCAAAACAACTACATCAACTTTGTTGTCTGCAAAATACTTAAACATAACAGCTGTCAAAATCTCAAACTCTGTTAAATCGATATTATTTTTTTCTGCCAGATTTGAGATTTCAAACACATAACGAGCAAAAACATCATCTGGAATATAACCTGAAACCTTCGCCCCTATGGGGAGAGGGATAGGATGAGGGGAACTTAGAATCTGTATCCTCTCAGTATATTTAAAAATATGCGGAGAAGTATAAAGCCCGACTTTTTTCCCCGACTCAGCAAGAATTGCCGTCAAAATTGAACAAACAGAACCCTTACCGTTTGTTCCCGCTACATGAATACAATTAAGTTTCTCCTGTGGATTTCCAAGTAGCTCCAAAATTTGCTCCATTCTATCCAACCCCAGAGATATATGAAACTTCCCAACAGATGTCAATAACGCCACAGCATTTTCATAAGTATATTTCATTTACTTGCTCCTAAAAAAGCTCTCAAAACTTGAGAGCTTTTCAATTTATTATTCTGATAAACCTTTACGCCTGTAGAATTCTTCAATAAATCCTGTATTAAACTTACCGCTCATAAAGACTTCATCTTCAATAATTGCCTGATGGAACGGAATAGTTGTTTCAACACCTGTTACAACATATTCTTTCAAAGCTCTATACATTCTTCTGCGAGCTTCATTTCTTGTTCTGCCCCAACAAATCAATTTACCAATCATTGAATCGTAATAAGGCGGAATTTCGTAATCTTGGTAAACATGAGAATCAACTCTTACACCAAAACCGCCCGGTGCTAAGTATCCTGAAATTTTCCCAGGATTCGGCATAAAGTTTTTAGCAGGATTTTCAGCATTAATACGGCATTCAATAGCATGACCGTAAAGCTTGATATCATCTTGACTGTAACTTAACTTTTCACCTGAAGCAACAAGTATTTGTTCTCGAACCAAGTCTACTTGTGAAATCATTTCGGTAACACAATGTTCAACCTGAATACGTGTATTCATTTCCATAAAATACCATTTTCCGTCATGGTCAAGTAAGAATTCACAAGTTCCTGCGCCTTCATAGTTAATAGCTTTAGCAGCTCTAACCGCTGCTGCACCCATTTCTTGTCTTGTTTCTTCACTAATTGCCGGAGAAGGAGCTTCTTCCAACAATTTTTGGTGACGACGTTGAATTGAGCAATCTCTTTCACCTAAGTGAACAACATTACCAAAACTGTCACCTAAAATTTGAACTTCAATATGACGAGGGTTTTCAAGGAATTTTTCGGCATAAACATCAGGATTTCCGAAGAAATTTTTAGCTTCAGCCTGACAAAGTTCCATATTAAGCTGAACATCTTCATCATTACGGCAAACTCTCATACCTTTTCCGCCGCCGCCTGCTGTAGCTTTTAATATAATCGGATAACCGACTTTATTACCAAATTCCTGAACTTCTTCTACACTGTGAACAATACCTGTTCCCGGAGTAACAGGAACATCATTTTCAATCATTGTTTTGCGGGCAGTAGCTTTATCACCCATTTTACGCATCGCTTCAGATGACGGACCGATAAACTTGATACCCTGCTGTTCGCAAATTTCTGCAAAATCGGCACGTTCTGACATAAAACCATATCCCGGGTGAATAGCATCAGCACCTGAAACCATAGCCGCAGACATTATTGCAGGAATGCTCAAATAACTGTCGGCACTTTTTGCAGGTCCGATACAGTAAGCTTCTGTTGCCAATCTCACATGCAAAGAATTTGCATCAGCTTGAGAATAAATAGCAACTGTAGGAATCCCTAACTCTCTGCATGCTCTTATAATTCTAACGGCGATCTCGCCTCTATTTGCGATTAAAACTTTTCTAAACATTTTCCAAATATCCCTTACTAAAGTAAGAAGTGAACAGTTAAAAACCTGTCCACCTCTTAATCCTTAAAATTATTACTCAACGTACATAAGAACTTGTCCAAATTCTACAGGCTGTCCGTCTTCAACACATATTTCAACAACCTTACCAGACAATTCTGATTCAATTTCGTTCATCATCTTCATTGCTTCGACGATACAAACAACATCACCCTTAGCTACTGATTTACCGACAGAAACGAACGGTTCTGCATCCGGAGATGGTGATTTGTAAAATGTACCAACCATTGGAGAGGTAATTGGAGTACCTTTTTTAGCAGGTGCAGCAGATTCTGCTTGAGCCGCAGGTGCTGATTGAACAGGAGCAGCTACAGGAGCAGGAGCTGCAACAACAGCTTGAGGAGCTGAAGTTACAATAACATCTTTTCTCAATGTAATTGCTTGTTCTCCGTCTTCCAATGATATTTCAGTTAAACCTGTTTCTGATAAAACTTTAGCTAACTTTTCTATATAATCTGTTTCAAATTTCATTTAATTTCTCCTTTTATAGGTATTTCCCGCCTGTGCAATCAAAGATTGCTTCGTTCATTTCACTTCGTTCCATTCTCAACGGCGGTCTCATTATGTTCGCCCCTGCTCGTCACACTCACCTGTGCCGACTCCGGGCTCACACCGGCTTCGCTCAAATTAACATCTGTCTAAGTATTCGTTAGTTCTGGTATCAACTCTGATAACATCACCGTTTGCAACGAAGAACGGAACTTGAACAACAGCACCGGTTTCTAATGTTGCAGGTTTAGTACCGCCTTGAGCAGTGTTACCTTTTTCAGCAGGCGGAGTATCAACAACTTCTAACTCTACGTGAGCAGGAATATCAACACCGATGATTTTACCTTCGTGCATCAAAATCATTACGTTCATATTTTCTTTTAAGTATTTAATACCGCTGCCGATTTGAGCTTCTTCAACATGTAATTGGTCATAGCTTTCATTATCCATCATAACAAATGCTGAACCTTCTTTATATAAGTATTGCATTTCACGTCTGTCTAAAGTAGCTTTTGCAACTTTTTCACCTGCTCTGAATGTTTTTTCAACAACTTGGCCTGTGATAACGTTTTTCAACTTAGATCTGACAAATGCAGCACCTTTACCCGGTTTAACATGCAAGAATTCTACAACTGACCATAATCCGTTGTCTAACTCTACTGTTAAACCTGTTTTAAAATCGTTTACTGAAATCATATTTTTCCCCTTATTAAAAGTATAATTCTCTTTTGTAGGTCAATAATAACACAAAAACCGATTTTTTCAAAATTCCTTTACATTATGTAAAGGGAAAAGAGTTTTAAATGGATTACCTGCAACGTCGACTGCCTGTCCAGCTTAAATTGTTACAATGCAGATAATCCATGTTTTTATTTTCGATAACCCAAGCAGCGCAACGTCCAAGATAATAACCCGTAGGACTAGGGTCTAAACACTGTGAAGAAAACGTTTCCAACCAAACATCTTCTTTCGGACCTCCTGCCGGCACTATTCCGTCAATTACAACTTTAAATGAAAAAGTATCAATATTTGGAATATTCGGACCTGATGCTCCGTTTAAATCAACAAAAAATTCTCCGCATCCGTGCAAATATGTTCCGTAATAAATAGGTCTTGTTCCGGTTTCATTTGTTCCGTATTGGTTCATCGCCATATTTTGAATACATTCACCATTTAAACCGTTGCCTTTCTGTGGCAATTTTAACACTGCACCGTTTTGCATGTGATAAGTTTCATTATACCAGGCAAAACGTCCTATTTTCTTAGTTTTATCCGTATGAAAAGAATATGTTTTTCCTAAACATTTTTGCCAATCACAAGGTGAAATTTTTATAAATTGAGGCAAGCGTTCTTGCAGAAGAGTTTGTCTTTCAACAGTATCTTTCGACCAAGTATCAATCGTACCGTATTCATCTACCATTAAACGAAATGCTTGTAATAATTGAGAGTATGTTTGATTTAACTTATTAACAAACATCTTTTCCTGATAATTCTGAATCAAATTCGGAATAGTAAGCGCGGCGACAATTCCGATTATACCAAGGGTAATTAATACCTCCGCCAAAGTAAATGCTAAAGAGCAGGAAAAGTTACCCCCCCCGAAATTTGAAGCCCTTGTTGAGTTTTAGAGATATTCATAATATCATTTACCCCCATAGTTTGCTTTTTCATATCTTTTCTCCTATATTCCTACACTTAATCCTGCACAAAGATTTATTGATTGTCCTGTTATACCTTTAGCTTCTTCACTTATCAGATATTTAACAAGCCCTGCAACTTCCTGCGGCGCAACAAATCTGCGCTGAGGAATACAATCTAATATCTCATCCTGCGAAAACTCACTATCATCTATTGAACCATTACCAAGTTCCGTATCTACCCACCCCGGATTTATTGTATTAACGGTTATTCCGGCTTGCGCAACCTCTAAACCAACCGCCTTTGAAAACCCGATTAAACCGGATTTTGTTGAAGAATACATACTTGCGCCGGCTTCACCCATAACCCCTGAGATAGAACCTACATTGACAACTCTGCCCCATTTTTTATTTTTCATATAAGGAACAGCTCTTCCTGTCAAATATATCGGAGCTTGCAGATTCACTGAAATAATATGCTCCAAATCTTCGATTTTATTATCATCAACCGACGAATAAATATATTCACCCGCATTATTTATTAAAACATCAATCCTTTTTTCTTCAATAAAATCCCCAAGACGAACCAAATCATCTCTATTTGCCAGGTCACAAACAAAATACCCGCTGCAATTCAAAGATTTTAAAGCATCTTCATTTCTTGATGTAACATATACATTCCCGCAAGATTTCAACTCCTGCGCTATTGCTCTGCCTATACCTTTTGAAGCTCCCGTTACCAATATATTCATTACTTAAATTCCTTTAAAAAACTTTTTACAATATATGATGCCATAAAAATTCCCGCAACTGACGCCACAAACGGAGTTGAAGCCGGCGTAATTTTATTAAACTCAATATCTAAACCGTTATTAGTTTTAATTTTTTCATTTTCCGTTATTTTTTCTTGTACAAACGGCTTCTCCCGACTTGTAACAAAGGTTATTCCTTCTGTTATTCCAAGTTTTTTTAGTTGATAAATAACATTTGAAACGAACGGTGCATTTTTATTTTCAATATCTTTCAAATCTGAAATATAAAGCTGTGTCGGATCAATTCTATTTCCTGCCCCCATAGAACTTACAACAGGAATACCGTTTTTAAAACACGATTCAAGAAGATGAATCTTTGAACGCATCGTATCAATAGCATCGGCGACATAGTCATATTTTTTTTTAGAAAAATCAATAACAAGTTCTTCCTGATTATAAAAATCATCGATAATTTTTAAACTTACACTAGGATTAATATCTTTTAAACGAGATTCAAAAAGAGTCGTCTTCTTTTCTCCAATTGTTGAATGTAATGCTATAATTTGCCTGTTGATATTAGATTCTGAAACATTGTCAAAGTCAACTATCGTAAGATTTCCGACTCCTGCTCTGACTAAAGCCTCAGCACAAAAACCTCCGACACCACCCAAACCAAACACCGCAACATTTTTTGAAGCAAGAAGTTTTTGATTATCTTCTCCCCAGAATAATTCGTTACGACTAAATGTTTCGTAAACCATTTACAAAACCTATTTTACGATACCAAAACCGATTAAAAAAGTACAAAGAATAAATATTGCACAAATAATACCTGTCAATTTATTCAAACCTTTTTCTGCACTTTTTTGAGAAGCAAAAACATGAGAAGCTCCGCCGATTGCACCGATACCGTCACCCTTTGGTGAATGAAGCAATATTAAAATAATCAATAAAATCGCAGATACAGTTTCTACTGCCCATAATATATTAGCCATTATTTAACTTTCTCCTTTTTAATAAAATGTGCACGTTTTGAATTAAGCTCAATATTTTCAAAAGTATAAAGTCTTGCAGGTCTTTTTGAAGATGATTTTGTGTACTCTTCAAGTTCAATCAAACCGTCAGTTGAAAGAGCTTTTTTCCTAAAGTTTCTCTTATCAAGCTTCTTAGTCATAATAAGTTCGTAAGATTTTTGCATCTCAGTCAAAGTGAATTTTTCAGGAAGCAGTTGATAAGCAACCGGACAAATTTCCAAACGTTCACGAGTTCTTTTTAATGAGTATTGAATAATTTCTTTGTGGTCAAACGCCAAAGCCGGTAAATCACTGACTTTATGCCAGCCGATTTCAGGCGTTGAAACAATTTTAATGTCTTCCGAACGAACTAATGCAAAATATGCACAAGTAATAACACGAGCATTAGGGTGACGAAGCGGATCACCGAATGTATAAAGCTGTTCCAGATAAATGTTATCAACCGCAGTTTTTTCTTTCAAAACCCTCAATGCAGCTTCATCCAGATTTTCGGATAATCTTACATAACCTCCCGGTATCGCCCACTTACCGTTAAACGGCTCATTTGTACGTTTAACAAGCAATACCTGAAGACTGTTATTCTTAATCGTAAGAATAACAACGTCGACTGTAATCTCGTGTGTTTTTGTTTCGTTAAACATTCTTTCTAACCTTCTACTCTATACTTATATTTATATAATAAACATAGAGATTATTATTAATCAATCCGTTAACATTGTTAAGTTTTGTAAAACAACAAATAGTAAATATGCAATTTTTATATACAAAATAACTTTATATAAATACAAGGGGATATTAAGGGGAAAAAATTATGGCAATTTCACCAGTCGGAATGGCAAATATGTGCTACTATTGTTGTTTACCAATGGGAATTTCAAGCTACGGAGGAGACATTCAGGTTTACAATGTCGGCGAATATACGCAACCGTTTTTCACAACATTTAACCCTATGGCTCAAGCCGAATTTTTAGGCGGAGGCGGAGGCGGAGGCATAACAGTGCCTCAGCTCAACTTAAATATTGATGTTGATGCTTTAGCAGATGCAATGTGGGCTCCTGTTATCGAAAACTTGGCACTAAGTAATGTTAACTCAAATAATCAAACTATTGCTACTTTAAAAACACGACTTAATTCTTTAACGGAATCAGAAGGTGTTTCAGATGGCGACAAAACGACAATAACTCAACTTTTAAAAGAACTTGAAGAACAAGAAAAAGCTATGAAAGATTTAGAAGATGAAAGTCTGACAAATGATGATATTTACGCTAAATCTAAAGAAATTTCTAAAAAAATAACTGAAATTTCTAAAAAAGCATCAAAAATCACCGTAAGTTCAGCAGCTTCTGATTCAACAAACAATTACGCAAATGAAAGTCAGGGATTTTCAAGTTTCAACTATGCTACAAATTCAATCAGTTCAGCAGGCTCAAGCGGCAGAGCAGAATTAAGCAGTTCAGAATACGGACCTAAATTTTTAGAAAAAGTAAAGCAAATTGCACAAAGAATCAATTGTGATTACAAGGATTTACTGGGAGTAATGAATTCTGAATCAGGAATCAATGCCTCTGCAAAAAATCCTAACGGTTCTGCTACAGGATTAATCCAGTTTATCGAAAGTACTGCAAGAGGTCTTGGAACAACAACGGCACAACTTAGGAGAATGAAGCCGATAAAACAACTTGATTATGTTGAAAAATACCTCGCACAAAATAAATCTGCAGCAGGCTTCTCATCAGGACATAAATTATCCGCTGGAGAACTTTATGCGCTTATATTTTTACCGGCACGAGCAAGCAGGCAGGTTTTAGCAACCAGAGGAGAAACATATTATTCCGCAAACAGAGGACTTGATAAAAACAAAGACGGAAAAATTACAAAAGACGAACTTGGTAACAGAGTTATCAGTAAACGTGTAAGCGACACAAGCTTTTATGCATAAAAATAAAGGCGGAGCCTTCGGCTCCGCCTTTGCTTTGTAATGTTTAATTACAAAACTTAAACAATTTCTTGAAGTCTTATATTGTTTAATGTACCTTATCTATTGTAGCCGTATTTTAGAAAGGGAAAAATGGATAAGGGATACATAGAGAATGGCTTTATCGTTGATTTAGCCAATGTTAAGAAGACTTCTGAAATTATTTATGAGCTTTCAAGAGTTTTAGACATGCCTGAATCTAAAGGCAAACATATTTGTTTAAAACTGGGTTCGGTTAACCTTTCACAAGCAGAATTAACAAGTATTAAAGCGCATGTTGAATTAATGGAATCTCAACTTGCATTTATCAGCACAAGTTCAACAGAAACACTTGAATCTGCAACAGCTTTAGATATTAAAATTTCAGAATTTACAAACGAGGTAGAAGCTCCGAGTTTTGAAGAAAAAGAAGTAAGCGAAGAAACTTCAGCTGCTCTTGATAATATTTTCGGAGAAGAAAGCGAACAACCCGTAAAAGAAGAAATAAAAGAAGTTATACATCACGATGACGTTCCTTTAGAACAAGTTGTGCATAAAAATGATGAAGACAAGGCTAATGAAGCAGAAAGTCTTCCGACATTATACTTAAGAAAAACAATACGTTCAGGACAAAGCATTTCCTCAGACGGTAACTTGATTGTTATCGGGGATGTTAATCCGGGAGCTGAAATCATAGCAAAAGGTGATATAACAGTTTGGGGAATCTTGGGCGGAATTGCTCATGCAGGATCTGACGGTAACAATTTTGCAAGAATCAGAGCATTAAAACTTAACCCTGTTCAAATAAGAATTGGCGAAGTTTTTGCAAGAAGACCTGATACAGTTAACCTGCCTTATATTCAAAAATCTTCAGAATATGTCCCTGAGGAAGCTTTCACTTATAAAGGCAGTATCGTTATTAAAAAAATTCACGACGAAAATTAAGGAGATAAATATAAATGACTGGTAGAGTAATAGTAATTACATCCGGAAAAGGCGGTGTAGGTAAAACTACAACTAACGCCAATATCGGTACAGCACTAGCCAGAGCAGGCAACAAAGTTGTAATGATAGATACGGATTTGGGATTAAGAAATCTTGACCTTTTATTAGGGTTAGAAAACAGAATTGTATACACAATAGTTGATGTTGTTGAAGAACGCTGCAAATTAAAACAAGCACTTGTTAAGGATAAGAAAAATCCTAACCTTTGTCTTCTTGCAGCAGCTCAAACAAGAGATAAATCAGCCGTAACAGAAGAACAATTAAAAGATATTTGTGAAAAACTTAAAAAAGATTTTGACTTTATTTTAGTTGACTGTCCGGCAGGTATTGAACAAGGGTTCCAAAACGCTGTTGCAGGTGCTACAGAAGCAATCGTTGTAACAACACCTGAAATGTCAGCAGTTCGTGACGCTGATAGAATTATCGGACTATTGGAAGCTAAAGAAGAAATTAAATCTTACAAGCTTTTATTAAACAGAGTAAGACCAAATCTTATCAAATCAAACGACATGATGAGTGTTGAAGATGTTGTTGAAATTCTTTCAGCAGATTTAATCGGTATAATCCCTGAAGATACAGGCATTATTACTTCAACAAACAAAGGTGAACCGATTGTTAATGACGAAAAATCATTGGCAGGTTTGGCTTACCGTAACGTAGCACAAAGAATTATGGGCGAAGAAGTTCCTTTCTTAAACCTTGAAGAAGAAACAAGCGTTCTTGCTAAAGTTAAGAAATTCTTCTCTAACCTGATTGGTAAGGAGAAGTAAAATGAGCGAAAATATTTTAAAAGAATTATGTAATAGAGTTTTAAGTCTGTTTAAACAAACAGAATCAAAAGAAGAAAATGCAAAAGAAGTTGCTTGTAACAGATTACGTGTAGTCTTAATGCAAGACAGAACAAATCTTACGCCTGAACTTTTGCAACGTATGAGAAGAGAACTTGTTGAACTTCTTTCAAAATACGTTGAAATGGACAAAGATGCTCTTGAATTAAACTTCGACCAGGAAGGCGACCAAATGGCATTGATGCTTTCAATTCCTGTCATAAGAGCTAAAGATGAAGCTGAAATCGAAGAAGCATTAAAATCTGACGAAGAAGAAACAGAAGAAGATAATGTGAATGACGATGACGTTGATGAGGAATCCGAAGAATCATCTGAAGACGAAAATAAAGAAGAGGATGAAGCCTCAGAAGAAAGCTCCGATGAAGAAGAAATAGAAGAAAACGACGAAAATTCTAACGAAGAATAAGCAAAAGGCGGATATTTAAAATCCGCCTTTTTATCTTTAATAAAGTTGTAATTTTTCACGTTTGATTTAATATATATTTGAGGTTCCTTCAATCAGAAACCCCGTGTAAAAATTTAATGGAGGAAGTTATGAGCGTATTAGAAGCAGGAATGATGTTGTGTTTTGGTGCAAGTTGGCCGTTTCAGGTTATGAAAACATATAAAACAAAAGAAGTTAAAGGCAAAAGTATTTTGTTTTTGTGGCTTGTTGAAATAGGTTATATTCTTGGCATGCTTCATCATATTTTATATGCGCCGGACAATGTAATTTATCTTTATTTATTGAATTTTATTCTGGTTGGAACAGATATGACGCTTTACTATAAATATAAAAATATTGATAATTGCCAAAATAATTAATTATTCAAAATCGAACAAATCCTTTGGTGTTACCCCTAAGGTATCCGCTATTAGCTTAACTTTTGAAACGGTTAAGTCAGTTCTAGCTATCTCAATTAAGCTTACCATTGAACGAGAAATTCCGTCTGTGGCTAAATCATCTTGAGTTAATCCTTTTTCTTTTCTCAGACGTTTTAAGTTGTTTGCAAATTTTTGTAAATATTCCTTGTTCATTTTTAAATTGTTTGCTACACTAGCAATTAATACAACTAGTGACACTAGCAAAAGGAGAAAAAATGAAGAAGGCATTTACACTTGCAGAAACGTTAATAACACTTGGAATAATAGGTGTAGTTGCAGCTATGACTATTCCTGTATTAAATAACCATTTACGCGGTAAGAAATTGCAATCTCAGTTTATGAAGACTTATTCAGAACTTAATCAGGCAGCTCGCAATTTTTATGCTCAGACAGATATGCCCTTTCGAGATTATCAGGATTCTATTGCAGAAGATAAGTCCGATTCAACGATATGGGATTCTACAGAATCTCTAAAACTTTTTATGTCATATTTTAAGGGTGTAAGCCAAGCTACAGGGCTTGGTTCCAGAGCATATGATACAAAATACAACATTAAAAACCTGAATATAAATAATAAATTCATTGATTCATACCCTTGCGATCGCTCGATTGTATTTACGGATATGGTTGGAAGAGATTATGTAATGGACGATGTTGCAGTGTATTATAACGTAGATTTTGGCCCCAAAATTTGTGTTGATATAAATGGTAAAAATAAGCCAAATAAGTGGGGTGTAGACAGATTTGTATTTGTTTTTACAGAAGATAATGCAGTTATTCCTTATACGGGTAGGGAAGCGTACAATCTCAGTAAGAATTTAACAACTGATACTGAAATTGCCCAATATTGTAATTCTTCAATGACAAATATTGCTCACACTTGTGCATATTTTGCTTTAAAAAACAAAAGCCCTGACGGAAAAGGTGATTACTGGTATGATTTTTTAAGAGGTAAATAAAATTAAATATTACCTGTTGAGCTGTTTCTGTCATCTTCAAGCTGTTTAATATCAATACTTGAACTATCTTCATCCGTATAGTTGTTTATAGCAGGAACATCGATTTCTACGTTAACATCCGCATCAACCATTTCAATATCATTTTTATCAAACTCTTTGGTCTTACCGTCTTCCATTTTGACAGCAACTTTTCCGCTCATAAATTGAAGATAGCAAACTTTCCCTAAGCCTTCGGTTGTCATAACAGAAGAGCCTACAGGTGGCATACCTTTTGCGGCTTCAATATAATTTGAATATTCATACGTCAAACAGCACAAAAGTCTTCCGCAAGTACCTGAAATTTTACCGGGAGCAATAGGCATACCCTGATCTTTTGCCAATTTTACGTTAATTGTCGCAAATTTTCTCAAAAAACTTGAACAGCAAAACGGCTGTCCGCAAATTCCGACACCTTCTAATATTGAGGTTTCGTCCCTAACCCCGATATGACGTAAATCAATTCTTACTCTAGTAAAGGTTTGGGTCAAATCTTTCAAAAGTGCCCTAAAGTCTACTCTTTCAGGTGCTGTATAATAAAAAGTTATCTTGCGTCTGTCAAATGTAATTCTGCATTGAACAAGATTCATAGATAATTTATGCTGTTTAACAAGAGCCTGACATTTAAAAAATGCTTCAACTTCTTCTTTTTTAATATCGTCAAGAACCTGAATATCCCTTTGCGACATAACTCTTACAAGCGGAAGCGGATCAGGTTTTTGCTTTGCTTTTTCCCATAATTTTTCAATTTGCGAATTTACAAGAAAAACTTTTAAAGCTTCTTCTCCTTTTTCTGTTCTGACAATAACCATCTGTCCGTCTTCCAGTTTGACATTTTCAGGCACATTCAAAGGATAATATGTATTTTTTAAATATCTTACAGCAAATTTCATAATATTATACGTATCTTTCTTCTTCTTTAAGTTTTCTGTTCATAAGTTTTGACAAAAGTTCCTCCGGTGTAATATCCGTATAAACAGCCTCATAAATTGCAGATGATACAGGAACTTCTATACCAAGTTTTTTAGCTAATTCGCACACGGCTTTAGAAGTTTTAACACCTTCCGCAACAGAACCTAACTCAGATAAAATATCATTAATCTTTTTACCTTTTGCAAGCATTGAACCGACTGTGTAATTTCTTGACATCGGAGAAGAACAAGTTGCAATCAAATCGCCCATGCCTGAAAGTCCGTATAAGGTTGAAGGATTTGCTCCAAGCTGAATACTGACTCTGACAACTTCTGCCATACCGCGGGTTAACAAAGTACCCGAACAATTATCACCTAAGCCCATTGTATGCGCAAAACCTGAGGCAATCGCAATAACGTTTTTCAAACTTCCGCCAAGCTCAACCCCGATAACATCGGTATTTGTATATAATCTAAATTTGCTAGGAACATTGCAAGCTTTCTGTACAAATTCAGCAGTTTCAATATCTTCACACGCAACACAAGCTGCTGTAGGTTTACCTTGAAGAACTTCTTTTGCAAGTGTCGGACCTGAAAGTATAACAAGTTTTTGTTCAGGTAAAACATCTTTAATAACTTCTGACATTCTCATCAATGACGGTAATTCAATACCTTTTGACGCATTTACAAGAACCTGTTGAGATTTAATGCCTGCTTTTTTAAGATTTTCACAAACATCACGGGTGCCTGAAGTTGCAACAACAGATAAAATAATATCCGCATCTTTTATGGCTTCGGCCAAATCCGATGTAATCTCAATTTTACTGTCTAACTGGACTTCCAAAGGTTTTGAGCAGTGTTTATTTTTGATTAAATCTTCCGATAAATCCTGTGCTCTTCCCCAAACTGTTATATCATCAAAATTATTTGTTAAAAGCCAAGCTAAAGTAAGCCCCCAGCATCCTGCTCCCAAAACCGTTAATTTCATACTTATACTCCTCCTGTTTTTTCGGAACTGTTAAGAAGTCTTCTTAACACTCCGCCAAATTTCTTTAATTCCAACCTTGCACTATCCGCATCAACTTTGTTTGTAATCATTATAATTGCGGTTTTAATCTCCCAATCACATTTCAATAATGAAGCTAAAGCTTCGCTGTGAGTTACCTGTGCAATTTGAGAAACTATTCTTATTGCGCGGTCTTTTAATTTTTCATTAACCGCTTTTAAATCTATCATAAAGTTTTCATAGGTTTTACCAATTTTAATCATAGCACCTGTTGATAACATATTAAGAATCATTTTTTGTGCAGTACCTGCTTTTAACCTGCTTGAACCTGCAATAACTTCAGGACCGACTTCAGCACAGATTACGTGTCCGGCGTCTTGTGCTATTTGCCCTTTAGAGTTACATGTAACAGCAATTGTTACAGCACCGACTTCATCAGCCTGCTCTAACACACCTAATAAATACTTAGGATTACCGCTTGCTGAAATAACAACACAAACATCTTTATCCGTTAAAACTTTAGCATCTCGTTTACCATCTGAAAAATTATCTTCTGCACCCTCAACCGCGGTTAATAAGGCTGTTTCACCTCCTGCAATTACACCTTGAACCATTGACGGGTCAACACTGAATGTCGGAGGGCATTCTGATGCATCTAAAACACCTAATCTTCCTGAAGTTCCTGCGCCAAAGTAAAATAATCTTCCGCCTTTTAAAAACGCTTTTGCAATCATATCCACAGCAGCAGCAATATTGGCAGCTTCATCTCCAACAACTTTTGCAACTATCAAATCCTCTTCGTTCATCTTACGAACCATATCAATAGTTGATAACAAATCAATGTCTTTTGTATTCTCATTTCTGTATTCGGTAATTACTTCTGCCATACATTTACTCCTTTTCCATAATGCTAAAAAACGATTAAAATAATTAAACTAATTTAACAAGATTTGCCATTTCGATTGCGGTTTTTGCTGCATCTGAACCTTTATTACCCGCTTTTGTACCGGCACGTTCAATTGCCTGTTCGATATTATCGGTTGTTAATACGCCGAATATAACAGGAACACCTGTTTGAAGACTTACTTGAGCAACCCCTTTTGATACTTCAGCCGATACATAATCAAAATGAGGTGTTGAACCTTTAATAACAGCACCTAACGTGATAATTGCACTGTATTTATTTGTCTTAGCAAACTTTTGGGCAATAACAGGAATTTCAAAAGCCCCGGGAACCTTAACAACGTCAATATTATCTTCTGATACACCGTGTCTTCTCAACTCATCTATTGCTCCTGATAATAATTTTGAACCGATAAAATCGTTAAATCTTGAAATAATTATACAAAATTTATCATCAGCTGTAGTTGTTAACTGTCCTTCAAAAGTTTTCATTTATTCACTCCTTAATATCCGTACTAATCCCTATTAGGATAATACAATATGCAAGGTTATTTTACAAGGACTGCGCCGAAAATCTTATAAAAAATATATAAAGACACCAGCAACAACAAAAATCCGCTAAATTTCATCATCTTTTCAGAAAATTCGTAAAACTTAGGATTAGTCTTAACCTTAGCTGTTATGAACCCTGCAACGATAAAGATTAAACCCTGTCCTATCGAGAATAGGAACAGCATTAAAATAGCCTGACTAATTTTAGCAGAAATTGACGCAAACGCCATTATACTTGCTAAAATCGGTGTAGAACAAGGGGTTCCGATAAGCGCAAAAACAGCACCTAATAATATCGGATATAGAAATTCGTTATTTGCTTTGTTTTGCGGAATTTCCTTAATCATAACAGGAAGTTCAAATTCAATAACACCTAGAATTTTTAATGCCATAATCATAATTATTGACGCAACAATTAAAGCAAAATAAGGATTACCGACAAACATTTTTCCCGTAACAGCACATATTGCACCGATTATGGAAAATACGATACCTGTACCTATTACAAAAAATATCATCTGAACCAGTGTTTTTAACGGTTTTTCTTCACTAAACCCGCCAATATAGCCGATAATTAGAGGAAGCATTGATAACGAACACGGAGAAATTGACGAAATCAAACCGCCTAAAAACGATGCCCCAAACAGAAGAAAAATACTTGTTTGACTTGAGAATAATTGTGTTAAATTTTCCATTATTTAAGCCCCTGAATACATTGTTCTAACTGTTCTTTCGGTATAGCAGATTCAATTCTTTTATACTGAGTTCCGTCAGAATTTAACATAATAATTGTCGGAACTAAAGTTACATTATATTTTTTTATCATATTATTTTTCATATCATCTCTACTGTCAACCGTGATAGAAGTATAATCAACCTTGTCACGGTATTTTGGAAGAACTTCTTTAAATACTTTTTCAACCTCCTGACATTCCATACACATAGTTGATGAGAATTTAATAATCTGAGGTTTTCCGCTTGCTTGAGCAACAATTGAATCAGATTTGTTAAACGTTAAGCCCCAAAACGCCAAAATCGGCAAAATAAGTATAGAAAGAATAGTAATTATTGATTTTCTGTTCATAAAATTTCCTCCACATTTAACTATAACATATTATAAAAAATAAATTAAAATTTTTTACAATAGCCAACAGTGGAATAAAATTTCGAACTATTTACCGCCTCGCATAAAACGCCACCATTCACACTTAAAAATACACATTATCTTACAAATCACAAAACAGTTTGTAACTCAGTACCCCGTCCGGCGAGGACCTCGGCAGGCTAAAAGTGCATATCAAAGCTTGGGTTGCGTCCGTTTACTTTTTCATCTTCAATTCTCATTGCAGAACCAATCGTAAAGTTTTGAGCAACAGTTTTATTTATCTCAAACGCAACGTCCCCGTTAAAGACGCCTTCATTCTCTTCCAAAAACTCAAACAATGGCGCTGTCGGAGCTTTCACAAGTTCTTCCAAAGTCTGTCCTGCCTGCTGAATCGTACGTTCAGGAACTTGTACATTCATTCCGAAGGGTTTGTAGGGTCTGTTAAATGTAAAATTATCTGCCATGTTGAATCCTCTTATTTTCAGTTATTAGTTTTATCGGCTATTTTTAATAAAAAGTTTAATAATCCGTCCTCAATTATTAAAATTTTGTAACAAATATAGAGTATACGGAAAAACTCAAAATTGACAAATTTTGAAGTTTTCCCGTATACGACCTAAGGTGTGTGAAAGCCGGATCGTGTGCGGGATAGCACACAATCCGGCTTGACACCGTCCCCGGGAGCTTGCGAGAAAAATTTTAATTTTTCCGCAGGCTCAACTCTGCCACTCGTTTGTGCTAATATCTTGTTATGAAGTGTTTAAAAGATTTTGAAGCAGACTTAAATAAATGTTCAAAATGCGGACTGTGCCAGTCAGCTTGTCCGTTATTTGAACTTACCCAAAATGAATGTGTCGTAAGCAAAGGCAAATTTATAATGCTTCACGGGGTCGCAACCGGCAGACTTAAACTCTCAAAAAACATAAACAAATACATTGATATGTGTCTAAAATGCGGAAAATGTAACAAATTTTGCCCGAGCGGAATTGATGTAACACAAATTTTAAGCGTCGCAAAATATGAATATATGCGCTCAACTTTTTGGAGCAAAATCATCAACTTCCTTATGAGTAAGTATGTTTTCGGAACATTTTTAAAATTCGGACAAATAATCTCAAAACCTTTCAGACCTGAAAAATCTACAAAAAACGGGGTAAAAGTCATATATTTCAAAGGTTGTGTAAACAAAATTTGTCCGCGCACGGATAATTATTTAAACAAAATTTTTAAAAAACACCCGATAGAAATCCTTGAACCGAATTTTGAATGCTGCGGACTGCCATTTTTATCAGAAGGAAACTTAGAAAGATTCAAACAAGCTGCAAAATATAATTCTGAACTGCTAAAAGGTGATTTTGATTACCTGATTACAGACTGCGCAAGCTGTGAAAGTACAATTTCAGAGTATTCAAAATATTTCCCGGAAATTAAAACCGTTCCTGATGACAAATCCGTGAACTGGGGGAATTTAATCGCACTAAAAGGAATAAAATTCCGATTCAAAAAAAACATAACCGTAACTTTTCACAAACCCTGCCACCTTAAAAATGATTACTTTTTAACAAAGATTTTAGAAAATTGCGAAAACGTAAACTATATAGAAATGGATGATTATGACTCCTGCTGCGGATTTGCAGGAAGTTTCGCCGTCAAAAACAGAGAACTTTCACTAAAACTTTCCAAGAAAAAAGCAGAAAATATCAAAAAAGCAAACGCCAATTTTGTTATAACAACTTGTCCTGCGTGTGTTTTAGGACTAAAACAAGGATTAATTGCAACAGGAGGCAAAACTAAAGTCGTAAGTTTACTTGAATTTCTTGCAAGCGCAGACGAAATCCTATAATTACCCCTGATGAATGATTTCAAATGAACAAATTAATAGTTTAATCGTTTTTAGGTTATGAGGATTTTAAACTTAAAACACACTGCAGTAAACTTATTTGTACTATTATGCTTAACCGTAACTCCTGCAATCGCGATTGATGATATAAAAGTTGAGCAGGGTTCCGTGCTGTCACTAAAAGATTGCATCTCTATTGCCCTAAATAACAACCCCGCAATAAAAAACGCCCGCTACAACTGGGGAATATCCAAAGCAAACGTAAATATTGCCCGTTCTGAATTTTTCCCGACGCTTGGTGTCGGAACAGGATATAATCTTAACGATTCTCATTCCAAAATAAGAAACACCTCAACAAATGCTTACTCAATTGAAACAACTTTAAACCAGCTTTTATGGAACTTTGGCAGAACAAACGCAAGAATTAAAATGCAAAAATTTTACCTGATTGCTGATCAATACTATTTTGACAACACAGTCAGAGAAACAACTTTTGCGGTTAAACAAAGATACTATGAAGTTCTTGCCGCCCGTGCAACAGTTCTGATTAATAAAGCTTATGTTGATATTAACGAACGAAACTACCTGCGCACAAAAGCGTATTATGATGAAGGCATAAAATCAAAAATCGACCTTGTTAACGCAGAAGTTACATTAAGCGACTCAAAAATTCAACTTATAAAATCCGAAAACGCCTACAAAAACTCGCTTGTTAACTTAAATAATGCAATGTACCTGACAAAAGCCCCGACATACTCTATCTCTGGTACAGAAAACTTTAACATTGAAGACAACGTTGCTCCGGTTGATTTGGCTCATATTACAAAACCATCCGGAGAAGATGCAAATTATATACCCATTAACGTAAACGATGCCAAACTTATTTCATCAGTCGAAAAACTTGAAGTGTTAACTGATTACAAGTTAACAGATTTTCCATACACCTTTGAAGAATGTATGAATATGGCATACAAAAACCGTGCCGACTTAAAGGCATACAATTCAACCGTTGATGCAGTTAAAGAAAATCTTTTATACACAAAAAGAAACTACTACCCGTCATTATCAGCCAACGCAGGTTACGGATTCCGCGACACAAACAACACAAATTCTTTTAATGTAGGTTTAAATTTGTCATCATCTGTTAACATTATGGCGCAAAAATCACAGGTTGATGCTGCAAAATTTCAGGTTGATATAGCAGAAAACGCACTAAATCAACTTAATCAGGATATCTATTTTGAAGTTCAAAACGCATACATAAATATGATTGAACTTGAAAAACAAATTCCGCTTCTTGCAGTAAAAGTTCGTCAGACACTCGAAAACTACGAACTTGCAGAAGGCAGGTACTATGTAGGTTTAGGCGATTACATTCAATTGCAGGACGCTAAAGTAAATTATAACAACGCTCAATGTTCTTATATTGAAACTATTTATAAATACAATGTTGCAAGAGCCAATTTAGAAAGTGTTATCTCGCTTCCGCAAGAAGTAACGGTAACTCTGGAAGGAAAATAATATGGATATACAAACTATTAAACAAAAATACTTAAAAAAACGTATAATAATTCCTATTTCAATAGCGCTTGTTTTAGGTGCAGGATTTTGTGCAAATTTAAATGCCAATAAAGTTACCTACCAAACCGAAAAGCTGACAAAATGTACAATAACAGATGTTGTAGAAGCATCGGGGACAATTAATCCTGTCAACATTGTAAGTGTAGGTTCAACGGTTTCAGGTCTGATGAAAGAAATTTATGTAGACTTTAACTCAGAAGTTAAAAAAGGACAATTACTAGCCCAAATCGACCCTGCAAACTTTCAAGCGGCAGTTGACCAAAACACCGCACAAATAAACAACGCACAGGCAAACCTTGCAAAACTGAACGCACAACTTGTTATGGCAGAAAAGACTTACAATCGTTATAAAAACCTTTATGCAAAAAACTTCATTGCAAGAAGTGAACTTGATCAGGCAGAAAGTGATTACCTTGCCCAAAAAGCCGCAATAGGTGCTCAACGAGCCTCAATCGCGCAAGCCAGAGCAAGCTACAACACTGCAATGACAAACCTTGGCTATACAAAAATTATAGCACCCGTTGACGGAACAATAATTTCCCGTGATATTGACGTCGGTCAGCCGGTTGCTGCAAGCTTCCAAGCTCCTGAACTGTTCAAAATCGCTCAGGACTTAACAAAAATGCAAATTGAAGTTAACGTTTCCGAAGCCGATATCGGACAAGTTAAAGAAGGTCAAGATGTTGAATACACCCTTGACGGCTACCCTGACAGCACATTTTACGGGAAAGTTACCCAGGTAAGACTTGATTCCACAACAACATCAAACGTTGTAACTTACACAGTAATTGTCAGCGTAAGCAACGAAGACTTAAAACTAAAACCCGGAATGACCGCCAATGTTTCAATAATAACAAAACGCAGTGAAAATGTTTTGTGTGCCCCAAGTATTGCACTAAAATTTTCTCCTGAAACAAATGGACAAAAATATAAAAATCAAGGTATCTGGATTTTAGCAAAAGGAAAACCGTCAAGAATTGATATCAAACAAGGCTCAAGTGACGATTCAAACGTTGAAATAATATCTGACAGTCTAAAAGTCGGAGAGGATGTTATAATCGGCTCATCAGGCAGAAGAAAACAAAACAATAAACCTTCAAATAACCGCCGAGGCGGACCTCCTGGAATGTTCAGATAAGATAAAAAAACAAAAGGATAAATATGACAACAACAAATAAAAAAGAATTTGTAAATAAAATTACAATAAAACTTTCAGAATATGAAAACGAACGTAGAAAGAGATTATTTAAGTTCATACTTATACAATTGTTAAAAATATCTCTGCTTGTTATATTTTTAATATTTCTATATAAGTATACAAATGCTTCAATACAGGAGCTGGCTAAACTCAAAGAATTTTGGATTATCATTGCAATTGTTGCAGGTATAATGTTTAATATCTTCTCTGAGTTTAAAGTTGCAGATAAAAATTTTAAGAAATTTCTAAAAAAGAAATGCCATTATAAAAATGTTACAAAGGCGCTAAACCTAAAAATATCCAGCCGGGGAAAAATCTCTAAATTTATGTTAGAAGATTGTGAACTGTTTCCGGAATTTACACATCAAAAAACAGACGATGTTATAACGGGGTGTTATAAGGGAGTTGAATTTACGCTTACCGAAACGGAGTTGATTAGAGTAGAACGGAGTGAAGACAAAGAAAAAACTTATGTCGTATTTAAAGGTGTAATAATCTCATTTCCGTCAAATAAAAAAATTGGTGCTCAAACTATTATAACCCCTAAACATATTGATTTAAAACAGTTTATTGATAAAGTTTCTTCTTATGTAAAAACTGTAGTTCTGGTATTCATAGTTATTTATATACTCATAATGTTGTTGTTCGCGATCTTAGTGGCAAAAGATACTACCGGCAAAATTATGTTGATATCTTTCGGATTTTTGTTTGTTTGCGCGTATTCAATTCACCTATATTATATATTAGCAAAAAAGAAAAAATATGAAACAGAAGAAATTAAGTATCAAAAAATAAAGCTTGAAGATGCAGATTTTGAAAAGTTATATAATGTATCTTCAAAAAATCAGGTTGAAGCAAGATATCTTTTAACTCCAACATTTATGGACAGGTTAAAATCTTTAGAAACATCTTTTGGAACAAAGGGTATTAAATGTTCATTTTTTGATGATAATATAATGTTTGCAATCCCGACTAAAAAGGATTTATTCGAACTTGGCAGTCTATATCATTCTTTAAAATCACAAAAACAGATTGAAGAATTTTACAACGAGCTTGAATCAATTCAACAAATGATTGACCACTTTAAGCTAAACGAGAACACCGGATTATAATTATGGAAAATATAAAAAATAAAAGAGAATTTGTTAATGAATTAACAATAAAACTTGCAGAATATGAAGACGAACGCAAAAAATATCTTTTAAGATGGTTTTCCATTCAGCTTACGTCAATTCTTGGGTTATGCGTCTTTTTTAAAATAACCATAAGTATGCTGCGACCAGCTCCTTTTATCTTCGTATTGTTTTCAATAATCTTGCTGGCAGGTATAATTTATTTTTTCTGTAATTTTTTTGTTGAAGATAAAAAGTTTAAAAATTTTCTAAAAGAAAAATGTAAATCTAATATACTGAGAAATTATAATTTGATTACCGGAAATGAAGGACTGGGATTTCCTTATTATTTATTAAAAGATAGCAACTTATTTTGTAAATATACATATGAAAAAACCGATGACGTTATAATGGGAAAATACAAAAATGTAGAATATACAATCAGCGAAACAAAACTCATTATAGAAGTTAAAAATTTCAAATTTACAGTATTTAAAGGTGTAATTATTTCCTTCAAATCAAACAAAAAAATCTTAGCAGAAACACTTGTAACAACAAAAGGTGATAATAATATAAGGAACTATCCGCCAAATTCTAATTTCACTAAAGTCTTTATCGGACTTTATTGCATTATGTTATGCGGAATATGTATATTGCTTGATATAAAATTCCCAATTATAGCTATAATTATACTTGCCGGTATTTCAATAGCATTGTTTGTTGAAAAAAATGCAATGAAAGATGTAAATCTTGAAGATGTTTCTTTTGATAAACGATTTAATGTATACACAAAAGACCAAGTTGAAGCTCGTTATCTTTTAACTACAACATTTATGGACAGGTTAAAATCTTTAGAAACATCTTTTGGAACAAAGGGTATTAAATGTTCATTTTTTGATGATAATATAATGTTTGCAATACCAACAAAAAAAGATTTATTTGAACTTGGCAGTATTTTTCAACCTTTAGGCTCAAATAAATCAATAGAAGAATTTTATGATGAATTAAATTCCATTCATGAAATAATTGACCACTTTAAGCTAAACGAAAATACAGGATTATAACTATGGATTTAATTGAAGTAAAACATGCAATAAAAACATACCAAACAGGCGAAGATTCGTTTAACGCGTTAAACGATGTATCTTTTGGCATAAAAAAAGGTGAATTTGTTGCCATAATGGGAACTTCAGGCTCAGGCAAATCAACCTGTATGAATATGCTCGGAACACTTGATAAACCGACGTCAGGCAGTTATTATCTTGACGGAGAGGATATGCTTAACCTTGATAATAACAGGCTTGCAATGGTCAGATGCGAAAAAATCGGATTTATATTCCAAGGTTTTAACCTGATATCAAGGACATCAGCGCTTGATAATGTATGTCTTCCAATGATTTATAAAGGAATCCCCGAAGAAGAACGGATTGAACGGGCTAAATGGGCATTAAATATCGTCGGCCTGAAAAACAGAGAAGACCATATGCCAAATCAAATGTCAGGCGGTCAGCAGCAGCGTGTTGCTATTGCACGTGCAATAGTAAATGATGCTCCATTGATTTTAGCCGATGAGCCTACAGGTAATTTGGATACAAGAACAAGTATTGAAGTTATGGAGTTTTTCGTACGCCTAAACGAAGAAATGGGTAAAACAATTGTACTTGTAACCCACGAACCCGATATTGCAGAATATACAAAACGAGTATTAAAATTCAAAGATGGCAATATCGTTTTAGATGAACCAAAAGACAAATGGCTTTCTCACCGCAACAGAGAAACA
The DNA here is from genome assembly GCA_910584405.1 of uncultured Vampirovibrio sp. Classification (GTDB taxonomy): domain Bacteria; phylum Cyanobacteriota; class Vampirovibrionia; order Gastranaerophilales; family Gastranaerophilaceae; genus Zag111. Next base: position 70,445 of record CAJUAL010000006.1, on the reverse strand, counting down.
TAATGTCATTCCGGGCTTGACCCGGAATCTATCAATATTAATTGAATTAGCATTGATAGACCCTAAATCAAGTTCAGGGTAACAAAAATTTTATACCCGCTCAAGGTAACATAAATAAAAGGAAAAACAAATGCTTGATTTAAAATCAATAATAAAAATGGCAACAGTATCATTAAGAATAAATAAAATGCGCTCAATCCTGACAAGTTTAGGAATAATAATCGGAGTAAGCGCGGTAATCATAATGCTTGCAGTAGGTTCGGGAGCAAGCAAAAAGATTGCAAAAGATATGGAATCAATGGGCAGTAATCTTCTTATGATACGTTCAGCCTCAGCTAAATCAGGCGGTGTTAGAATGGGTTCAGGCACCCGTCCGACATTAACCTTAAAAGACGCAGCTGCAATCGAATCAAAATGCCGAGGAATCCTTGCAATTGCACCTTACTCTTCAGAAGGCAAACAATTGACTTACGGAAACCAAAACTGGTCAACAACAGTCGGCGGAACCACAATGCCTTATTTTATGATAAGAAATTACGAAATAGAATCAGGCAGAGGATTTCTCCCCGAAGACAATAAAAACAGCACCAAAGTTGCAATAATAGGTCAAACCGTATCAACCGAACTATTCGGAGATGTTGACCCGATAGGAAAAACAATCCGCATAGGAAATATTCCGTTTAAAATTGTAGGATTATTAAAAACAAAAGGTTCCAGCGGAATGGGTCAAGATCAGGATGATATGGTATTTATCCCGATTACAACCGCACAAAGAAAAGTTTTTGGAACAGATTTCCCGGGAACAGTCAATATGATTGCCGTAAAAGCTCAGAATGATGAAGTTATAAACATCGCGCAAGAAGATATTACAGAACTCTTAAAACAACGCCATAATATAGGTAAAACTCAAGATAACGACTTTGAAATAAGAAACTTAGCAGAAATGCAAGAAACAATCAAATCAACCACCAAAACAATGTCGCTTTTGTTAGGTGCAATTGCAGGGGTTTCACTAATTGTCGGCGGAATAGGTATTATGAATATTATGCTTGTATCTGTTACCGAAAGAACAAAAGAAATCGGAATCCGTATGGCAATAGGTGCTAAAGCATCTGATATTCGTATACAGTTTTTGATTGAATCATTTTTACTGTCTATATCAGGAGGCTTAATAGGCGTTGCAATAGGTATTGGCGGAGCATTACTTATGCAAAAATTTGGCGGGATGAACGTCGCAATAACAACATCTTCAATCCTTCTATCGTTAGGATTTTCTGCCGCAATCGGAATAGGGTTCGGATATTACCCTGCATATAAAGCATCTCTTTTAAACCCGATTGACGCACTCAGATATGAATAGGGGTAAATACTTAAATTTTACCGATACTTTTCAAAAATTTATAAGTCATAACAGTCGCGGTTTCGTCAGACTTTAACTTATTTATAAGCGCATTAAGAATTTTCTCGTAATTATCCAAATTCGTAAACTGAAACAATTCTGCAACTTCGACATCTAAAACTTTACTTATTTTTTCAATATTCTCAGGTCTTGGGAACGAAAACCCGTTTTCTATCCTTGAATAGTTTTCAGGCTGAATCCCTATAGATTCTGCCATTTTTTCTTGCGTTAATTCTTTATTTATACGCAAATCTCTTAATCTTTTTCCAAATTGTTTTTTTATCATCACTCAATTTAACCTTTATTTGCAAAAGATATTAAGTATGCATCACATCAATTTATTGATGTATTGTATTATCTAACTTAATGTATTACAATATCAAACATCAGGATTATTAATATGAAAGGTCAAGTAATGAAGAATGGTTTTACACTTGCCGAGGTCTTAATCACATTAGGCATAATAGGAGTTATTGCGGCAATGACGGTTCCAACCCTTATAGAAAACACCAGAAATAAAGAATTTCAGGTTCGTCTAAAAAAAGCTTATTCGGAATGGAACCAAATCTCAAGACGCTTTATGGATGAGCATGAACAATCTATACCGGGATTTGCTGCGGAAAATAAAGATCCTCAGATATTATTAGATGAATTAAACAAGTATTCTACAGGTACAGGTGTAAAGCGCACATCCGCTAAACCATATACACAAAAATTCAGCTTGGGCGGAATTAAACTTGCTGACACAAATCAACCTTGTGATGATACTTGGACTCGACGTAATTATAATATGAGCGGTTATTTTTACCAAATTGACGGATTATTTTCAGTTCCCAGAAACGGTCCAAGGTTATGTATAGACTTGAACGGACCTGACAAAAAACCTAACACTTTAGGAATTGATATCTTTAGCTTTATATTTACAACAGACGGAGCTGTGATTCCTGAAGGTCAAAATCATGCGGATAACTCAATTTCAGTCTGGTGGAGTACAGGAGGAACACAACAAGCTTCGATTGATTATTGTAAACCCGGAACAACAGCCGAGTCAACTTTAACTTGTGCCTATTACGCAATAAATGATAAAAGCCCGACCGGTGTCGGAACTTATTGGAAGGATTATATAGGTAAAAAGCAATATAAACAACAACAATAAAAAAGAGGGCGGCGGGATTGAAAATCCCGCCGACCTTTCTTTAACTTACAAACAAGCTTTAATATCCTGAACAATCAAATCTTCTCTTAAGTGATAACGTTCATATAATTCTTCAAGTGGAACTCTGTCCGTAAATTCTTTTCTTGCCCCGAAATTAAGGACTTTCATATCGGAATTACCGTAAAATCTTGTAATCTTTTCTCCGAAACCGCCGTCTATAACACCGTCTTCAAGTGTTATCACAACCTTATGATTTGATTTTAAATCTTCAAGCATCTTTTCATCAATCCCAGTAATATAGCAAGGATTAATCAATGTTGCCTTGATTCCTGTAACAGATTCCAAAGCCTGCTTAACTTTTTGCCCCAGGCTAAAGAAGTTTCCAAGCGCTACAATTGCAACATCAGAACCTTTTTCAATCATTTTGAATTTATTTAGAACCGAATAATCAGTTTTATCTTCAACTCCTGTTGAAACAACATCTCCAAACGGAACCCTTATTGCAACAGGATAAGAGTTTTGTTCAACTGACCAGTCAAGCATTGCCAAATATTCTTCTTTATTTGTCGGAGCTAAATAAACAAGGTTCGGAATATTACTCATCATCGGAATATCAAACACCTGTAAATGTGTCGCATCAGCCCCCGAAATTGCACCCCATGAAATCAAAATCGTTGCAGGAGAGTTATTCAAACACAAATCCTGTGATAATTGGTCGTAAGTTCTTTGAATAAACGAACTTAACACATGCAAAATCGGCTTAGCTCCACAAGAAGCGGCTGCAGAAGCAAAAGCCACCGCATGTTCTTCCGCAATACCGACATCAACATACTGTTTTCCCAATTTATTACGAAAATCTTCCGTATAACCGTATGCCCCCGGAGTTGCAGGACTTATTGTAAACACTTTCGGGTCTTTTTTAGCTTTTCCCAGAATATAATCAGTGGTTATAGAAGTGTAAGACTCACATTGCTCAGAAGGAGTTTCAGCTTTTTCATCAAGGGTTCCCGGTAAAATCCAGTGAAAACCTTCTTTATTTGCAAGCGCTGTATCGCATCCGTGACCTTTTTCGGTATGAATATGAACAACAACTGGATGAGTTGAATCTTTAACCTTTGAAAATGCTGAAATTAAAGCCTCAACATTATTTCCTTCTTCAACGTATAAGTAATCAAAGCCCATAGCCTTAAACAAATTACATTCAGCTTTGCCGTTAGTTTTACGTAATTCCTCAAGATTTTTATAATAACCGCCTTGATTTGGCGCAATAGACATTTCGTTATCATTAACAACCACAATCATATTACTGCCTAAAACAGCCGCGTTATTTAAGCCTTCATAAGCTTCTCCGCCGCTCAAAGAGCCGTCACCGATTAATGCAATAACATTTCCGCTTTCGCCTTTCAAATCTCTTGCTTTTGCAACCCCGACAGCTAAACTTACAGAAGTTGAAGTGTGACCGACTTTGAATAAATCATGTTCACTTTCTTCAGGAGCAGTGTAACCTGTAAAAGTATGGTATTTTTCAGGATTAGTGAACCCTTCTTTTCTGCCTGTTAACATTTTATGCGGATAACATTGGTGTGAAACATCAAAAACAAATTTATCCTTCGGCGAATTGAAAACATAATGAAGTGCAATTGTAGCTTCAATTATACCCAAATTCGGACCAAAGTGACCGCCTGTTGTATTAACTTTTGTCATAATATGTTCACGCATTTCATCAGCTAAACGATTTAACTCGTTTATAGATAAATTTTTCACATCATCAGGTGAATTAACCTTGTCTAATACCGATTCTAACGTAGTATTGCTCATGTTTATCTCCTTTCAAATACAAATACATGAACATTTTACAACTTGATAGCAACTCTCAGTCAAGTCGAATTTTCGGTAGGGTGGAGTCGAGCGTCAGCGAGCGAACCCGTAAGGTGGCGGAAAGCTGAGAACTTTCCGCCACCCCGAATAATTCGAAACTCAGCGAACGGGGTATACTGCTACCAACTGTCCTCCAATTTGTAATGCAATCGTGCTCCGCTGTGAGGTTTCCAATCATTAAAGAGTGAGCGGGCAACGACTACCTTATTTTCCTAATGCATGAGCCTTTTGTGTTGTTTTATCTATTACATTAAAAAATAATTCATCAGAATGACCGTCCTTCATCTCACAAATTCCGACAAAAGTACAACCGCCTTTGGTTGCTACATTATCAATAAGAGTTTGAACAGTTGTTTCCCCTCTGTTAAACACCATTTGAGCTGAACCTAATGCAGTTTGAGCGGCAAGAGTTAATGATTTTTCGTAATCCAAACCTAATTTTTCACCTGCACGAGCTATATCTTCTATTACCTGATAGAAAAATGCAGGCCCTGAACCTGAAATTGCAGTAACTATATCAATTTGAGATTCTTCAACGGTTATACATTTACCAATAGAAGAGAGCATACCTTCAATCAGCTCTAAATCTTCATCTGTAGCATTTGCACCTTTACAAACTCCAAACATCCCGAGTTTTACAAGTGCAGGAGTATTTGGCATAATCCTTATTACTCTGTTATTTGGAATAATTTTTGAGATTTTTTCGGTAGAAACACCCGCAGCAATTGATACAACTAAAGTTTCCGGAGATAAAACGGATTTTATACCTTCTAAAACTTCAACTACGCTATTAGGTTTAGTCGCAATAAATACAATGCCTTTTCCTTTTACAAGTTCTTTATTATCAGCCAAAACATTTATTCCAAGCCTTTGAGAAGCGTTATTTGCAACCTCTTCACTGATTTCAGACCCGATAATATCAAAATTTTCTCCGATAGAAGAGTTTTTTACACCGCTGATAATAGCACTTGCCATTTTTCCACATCCTATAAAACCTATATTTTTCTTCATAATATTTAACCAATTCCCTTCTTATTTGTTGACTAATTAATTTGTTTACTATAACATTTGAATTATACGACAAATAAATAGTAAAAGGAAATAAAAAATGAGACGTACACTAGAAGGAACAAAAAGAAAAAGACAAAATGTAAGCGGTTTCAGAGCAAGAATGGCTACACCGGGCGGACGTGAAGTTATCAACAGACGCAGAGCTCGTGGTCGTCATAAAGTTGCTATCACTGCTAAAAACAGAGCATAAATTTATTTCGGATATATCCGAAATAAATTTAAACAGATTCTGAATCAGCTCTGCATACAGGCTCAGTTGACTCGTACCTTGTCACTTCGCTTTGTAAAATTCAGAATGACGCAATAAGCAGGAGATAGAATGCTTCCAAAGCAATATCGCTTAAAAAAGAAATCAGCTTTTAAAGCTACATATAAAGTTAAAAACTCCTCCCATTCGGGTGGAGTAACTTTGTTTGCGGGGATTTTAAAAAAAGAAAAAGATTCACCTACTAAAGTCGGTTTTGTAGTCAGTAAAAAAGTTCATAAAAGAGCGGTAAAACGTAACCGTCTTAAAAGGCTTATGAGAGAAAGCTATAGACTGCTTTTAAAAGAAGAAAATCTTGGAGATTCGCAAAAATATATGTCTTTAGTTTTTGTCGGCTCAGATAGAGCACTTGACAAGGATTTTACCGAAATCAAATGTAGTATCAAAAAAATACTGGGAAGAATCTAAAATGCTTGAAGGCACTTTTGTAGATAACATAATGATGCACTCTGAAACCAGAGCTTACCCTGTCGAGCCGCAATATACTGCAGGATTAACTGACGGAACACAATCGTTTTACAAATACTCGCTAAGAGAATCTTCTTACCCTACCTTAACTTTAGTTGACGAAATCGCTGACAAAAACGGGGTTATAATTCCCCCTGGGCATTATGAATTAGCACTGTCTGATGAACGGGATTTTTTAATTTTAATTCAATCAAAAAAAGCTATAGCTATTATTCCCGTTTTTAAAGTTGAAATAGACATGTCACAATACGAAGTTGTTCGTGATAAAAAATCTTTAAAAAAAGAGAAAAAAGAAAAACGTGAAATAGAAAAAACTAATCAAAAAAGAGCAAAAACAGGCTTACCGCCTGTTAACGAAGACCAAGATATTTATCAGGAAGCATCCATTGAATATATTCCAAGCGGTTCATACTATCTTATTCGTTACGAGCGGGGAGATGTTAAAGCTTGGGGTGCAGTCAAATAATTACTTTTCAAGACGTTCAAGTTTAATGGAATAACCCAAAATTTGGCAAATCTTCTGAAACTCCTCAAGTTTTAGTGCATTTCTGCGGATTTTACACGAAAATGTGCTCTGCGGAATTACTTCTCCGTCCGGTTTCTTTAAGTTTTCTAAAAGCATCTTTTGCGTAACATGTCCTTTTGCCATTACAAGACGCATTATTTCATCGTTATTCCAATTAGTTATATCCATAATTTAAAGTATATATTATTGACAATGAAATAAATAACTTGTATTATTTTATTGAATAATTCAATAAAATAATGAATAATTCAATTTATTATTAAAATAGGAGAATATATGAAAAAAAGTTTTACGCTAGCTGAGGGTGCTACGCACGTAACTTCGCTACAAACAGTAACTAAACCTGCTTTTACGTTAGCTGAGGTTTTAATAACTCTCGGTATTATCGGGGTGGTTGCAGCAATGACAATACCGAACTTAATGACAGCACATAAAAAAAGAGTTATCGAAAGCAAGTTAAAAAAGGCAGTATCGACAATAAATCAGGCAATAAAACTATCTGAAAGCGAGAATGGCGAACTTGAAACCTGGGACAAAACATTACCTAAAGAAGAATTTGTCAAAAAATATTTCAGCCCTTATATGAAAGTTATGAAAATATGCTTAACTCCGGCTGATTGCAGATATACCGGAAAGAACAGCGGATGGATTTATCTTAACGGAACTACTAACGGAAGTTACAATTCTCCGTTTAACAATGATAGAACACCATTTATTTCAATGGACGGTATTTTATATGTATTTGGATTTTCACCAACATACGGAGTCGCAGCCGATAACGACAAAATTATTATTATTGACATAAACGGCTCAGAAAAGCCTAACAGATTTGGTCATGATGTATTTTTCTTAGTAAGAAATGAGCAAGCTGACTCAATCACACCTTATGGCGCAGATAAAGGACACAATGTAATCAAAAACGATTGTTCAGCTACAGGTTCTGGAATGTATTGCGCATCCTGGATTTACCAAAACGGCTGGCAAATTCCATCAGGATATCCTATAAAATAATTTTTCAGTATAATAAAAATATGCTGTACAAATCAACTTACAATTCGCCAGTGGGCAAAATAACAATGGCAAGTGAGAGTGAAAACTTAATAGGATTATGGATTGAAGGGCAAAAATATTTTTTAAGCTCCATAAAATCAGAATTAAAAGAACAACCTGACCTTGAAATTTTTATTAAAACCACAAACTGGTTAGACAGATATTTCCAAAATAAAAAACCTGAAACCTCAGAAATTCCGCTGGCACCAAGAGGAACAGAGTTTCAAAAAGCAGTTTGGGAAATTCTTTGTAAAATTCCATACGGACAGACTACAACCTACGGAAAAATTGCACAGCAAATAGCAAAACAATTCGGTAAAGAAAAAATGTCAGCACAAGCTGTCGGTGGAGCTGTCGGTCACAATCCCGTATCAATAATAATTCCATGTCACAGAGTAATAGGTTCAAACGGAAATCTCACAGGTTATGCGGGAGGTTTGGATAAGAAAATTAAATTACTTGAACTTGAAAAAAATCATTTGTGTTTTTGAATATACTTATCAATACGTTCTGCCATATAAGTTGAAAATATCGGTAAAATTCCGTAATAAATTCCCGCAAAAATTACAGCAGGACGAATTATATTTATACCTTCAATATATTTTAAGACTTTCGGATCATGAATATTCATTTGCTTGAACTTATTAACAAATTTTTCGGTCTTATTTTTAATAACACTATCTATTCCATAACCAAGTGCCAAGGTTATACCGGTTGAGATTACATTGTTATAAATCAAAGCTTTTTTACGGTCTTCTTTAATTTTTTTACTCCTATCGGTTAAAATTGCAAACGAACCGGTTAATAATAAATCAGTCGCAGCAGTCATATGTTTTGCAATATCTTTGTCTTTATCCTGATATTTTAGTGCAAGTTTTTGAACCTTAGGATTATCGATAATTCCTGTAATACCTCTTGCCAAGCCCGTAAAATTCGTATTTTTGCCTGATTTTTGCACCTGAGAAGGTTGCACGTTATCCCCGGATTGTTTATCCTTGTTCTTAAATAATTTATCCATAATAACAGGTATTAAAGCCAGCGTCAGGATAGTTTTCGGAACAGCCGTAATAAATCCTGTACCAAGTTTCATAAATTGTGTTATTAAATTATAACTTTTAGATTTAGCAAGTTCATCAGCACCATTTTTTAATGTCTTTATTGTAGTTTTTTTCAAGTATTTTTCAGGATTTTCATCAATTTTCTTTACCATACACTCAATAGGAAGCGCTACAGATTCAACTATCCCGAACTTTATAAGACCTGACGCTATAGAATTTGACATTGCATACTGCTTATTCTCTTTTTCAACATCAGGAGTTTTATATATAGCATAAGGACGTACAATTGTTGACATAAACAATGCTGTTGTAGCAGAAAAACTTATCCCGTGTCCGGAAACTTTTTCTAAACCCTTTAATACGGCTTTATTGGTAAATATTTTGTTGGTAACACTTGATATCGGCATTTTATTAATTCTCTACTATAAGTAGACCGCACACAAAGTAAAAAGTAAATATTCCATTACCATAAAATTTACGTTATAATAACACTAATGAAAATAATCGAGTTTATAAAAAAAGAATTAAGCGGCTGGGGGAAAGTTGAACGGATACTTTTTCCTCTGACAATATTGCTAATTACAGTTATTTCACTTTGCATGAACGATACAAAAATAGCACTTATTTCTGCGGTTTGTGGAATAAGCTACACAATACTGGCAGGAAAAGGAAAGATTTCGTGTTATATTATAGGAATTTGCGGAACACTTTGCTATAGTTATTTAGCTTGGAAAAACGGTTTATACGGAAATTTAGCCCTTTATCTGGCATATTATTTCCCGATGCAGATTTTTGGTATATTTCGCTGGAGCAAACACTTAAAAAAAGATTCTCAAGAAATTATTAAAACCTATCTACAAAAAAAAGAACAAATAATTTATGGTACAGTTTTGACATTAGCATGTGTAATTTGTTATTTTGTCTTAAAAAACTTACACGATGCAAACCCTGTTATTGATGCTGTTACCTCAGTGCTTTCAGTCGGAGGTTTAATTCTGACAATTAAAAGATGTATCGAACAGTGGTACCTGTGGTTTATTGTAAACGGATTATCTACAATAATGTGGATTGAAGCTTATCAAAACGGCTCAAATTGTTTTGCAACAATTCTAATGTGGGGAATTTATTTTATTTTATCAATTTATTTTTTATATACGTGGAAAAAAGAGTTAAAATCTAAAGCATAAAGTTTTCATCATTAACTTCACGCAAAAACGCAGTCCAACTGTTATAATATTCGGCTAAAGCGTAAGTATAACCGATAACAATAGATTTATATGATTGCTTCATAACAATTAAAGATGTAATATCAGACTTGCCATGTTCATAAGCTTGCTTCGAAACATCAATTAATTCTTCAGAATTTGTTAAAATCTTTGATTCGTAATAATTCAAATTTTCAGCAGATGTTAAAAACTTGTCATAGGCAGATGTTATATCATTTTCAGCTTTATTTTTTATGGAATTATACTTTAATTCAGCCTGCTGAAGTTTTAATGCCGAATTTTGAATTTCCGGAGAATAATTATAAAAAAGAGGAATATTAACCACATTTGCACTAAAATAAGCCCCGCTGTTAAATCTTCCGTCTTCCGTATGTTTCGCATTTTGATATGCATAACCGCCGCTTAGTGCAATATCGGGGATTTTTTGTCTTGCAACCACTGACAAATTTTTCTCGGCAACATCTATTTCCTGTTTTGCAATTAAAATATCATACCTGTTGTTTAAAGCCCTTTGCAATATCTCAGAAACATTTGGAAAATTTGTTAACGGAGAAGGAGTAAGCATTTCCTCAAAGTTATTTTCTTCATCAAATATGTTATCCATACTATCGTACATGAAATTTTGAGGAGTATTGATAATTTTGTTAAAATTTGCCAAAGCACTTTTCACATTGGTTCTTGCACTGTTTACCTGAGTAATCAATTGATTAAGAGCAATCTCGGCTTGGATAACATCTATTTGCGGAACGTTACCTGATTTTGCACGCTGTTTTGCAATTTTCAATAACTCCTCTTGAAGCACTTGCTGTTGTTTTAGAGTTTCCAATACGGATTTTTCTGCAACTAAGTTAATATAAGCTTCACGAACATCCATTTTTAAGTCAAATTTTGTATAATCAACATTTTTCTCAACCAGTTCAAAACTTGATTGAGCAAGTTTTTTACGAGCACTTCTTTTAGCAATTTCGACAGTCTGACTTAACCCTATCTGTCTGGGTTCACTCCACGGAGCAGCCCCCGCATAGAATAAAGTTTCTACGGCAGGATTTTGCAATCTGTTAGCTGATTTTATATTATTTTTGGCAATATTTATTTCAAGCTTTGCAGCCTGTAAATCGATGTTATTTTCTAACGCAACATTAATAGCTTCTTGTAAATAAACTTTTTTAACATCTTCTATCCCAAAAGATGCCGTTGGAATAAGTATTAAGCTCAAAAACAATAAAATCTTTTTCATATTTATGAATATTTTAACATAAAATTTATTTTCTTTCGATAAACTCTAAATCATACCCCAAAATATCTGCAATAATATAAGCCTCAGCCAGTGTAATTCTGTTTAATCTTAATTTGTGCGATATTCGTTGAAAGGTATATTTTTCTCCGGTTTTTTCCGTCATTAACTCCGCCAGTTTTGTTATTGTTATACATTTCAACGCTAAAAGTGATTTTATTTTCTCTCTAATCTGCATACCTTAATTATAGTAATCTTGACTTTTATAATAAAATATATTATTAATTGATTAACATGCGAATTATTTAATTTACATGTTAATCAAATGTTTAAGTGAGGTACTATGAGAATTAAAGCATTCACATTATCTGAGATTTTGATAACCCTTGGGATTATCAGTGTTATATCTGCACTAACAATACCCGCACTGATACAAAAATATCAAAAAACACAAACAGTAACCCAATTTAAAAAAGTATATTCAACCTTACAACAAGCATTACGTACAGCATCAGACGATATTGATATAGCTTCACTCGGGAATAATTGGAATAACAGAGATGAAGTTGTGGATACTCTGGCTAAATATTTTCAAACAGCGAAAAAATATACTAGCAAAGATTTAGTAGGAACAGGTAGAGATTCATTATGTTTTGATAAAAATAACAGAATCGGTTTTACAAAACAACATCCTGAAATAGGTTACAGGTTCTTACACCAAAATAAAATGGAGCAAGGTATGTCAACTCCGCTAACAGGGCAACCTTCCTTTGAACTAAACAATGGAGTCTGTATCGGGTTTAGTAATTATGGAGGGAAAAGACTGGTTATGGTTGACATTAACGGAAATCCAACAGGCCCGAATCGTTTAGGATATGATTTATTTTTCTTTTACATAGATGACAATAATCAACTTTTACCATTTTATGGAGGTTGGTGGTCAACAAGATTTACAACAAAAAGCGAACTCAACAATAATTGTAATAAAAATATAAACCAATCCGGCTGGTCATGCAGCGGTAAAATAATGATGGAAAATAAAATAAATTACTGGTAAATCCGCTTGCATACTAACTTTATCCCTCCTGACAGCCGATATCAAAAAAGACTCATTTCGGAGTTTTTTTAAATATCGGGATGATACCGATATCGTAGGTGAAGAATGAGCCGTACGAGAAAGGTATGCAGCCAGCTGATTTTTAGCGTAAGCGTTAAAAATCGCGTGCGTGCTCAGGATGTAATCCTGACATCCTATAACAAAAAAGACTCCTTTTGGAGTCTTTTTAAATATCGGGATGACAGGATTTGAACCTGCGGCCCCTTCGTCCCGAACGAAGTGCGCTACCAAGCTGCGCTACATCCCGAGGGTAAATAGCAGGTTTTCTATCTACCTCACTATTTACACGGTATTTATTAAATTGTATTGGTTTTGCTTGTTAGCTCCCTATCCGAAAACTGTCGTTTTCGGCGGTGCGCTACCCCTCTCGGTAAAATGATACTTAATCATTTTCCCTCGGCAGAGTGCTACATCCCGGGGGGGGTAAATAATGTTGCCGACTGCAACACTACTTACTCAATTTTTTATACAAGAATCATTCCTGCACAATTTATTCTACATCAAAAAAATTATTTGGAACACTCACAAAGAATTTTTTTAATTTCAGTACGTTTTAATTTTCTTGTAGTCGTTCTCGGTAAACTTTCTTCTCGCACCACAATATTAATTGGACGTTTATAAGGCGCTAATTGTGTAGATAATTTTTTAACCTCATCTTTCACCGCAATTTCCATTTGAGAAAAATCTTTAAAATTTTGTGCAAAATCAGCAGTCGGAACTATTATAGCAACAATTTCTTCACAACCGTCTTTTTCTCCAAAACTTCTTGCCATGCCTGAAACACAGACTTCTGCAAAATTCTTACTTTGTTCTAACACTGTTTCAACTTCTTCAGGAAAGACCTTTTTACCGCCTGAAAGTACAATCATATTTTTAATTCTACCGGTAATATAAACAAGCCCGTGTTTATTAATTTTTGCAATATCACCTGTATGAAGCCAACCGTTAGATTCTAAAACTTCAGAAGTTAAATCTTCACGCTTATAATACCCTTTCATTACAGAAGGACCTCTTAACAAAAGCTCTCCTGTTGTTTCATCAATTTTAGCTTCATACGAATCCAAAACCGGTCCGACAGATTTGTTATCAAAATACTTACCTCGGTTTACAGCAACAACAGGACTTGTTTCAGACAAACCGTAACCCTGATAAATTCTTATACCGATATTTTCAAAGAAATCGCCCACAATAGGATCAAGCGGTGCACCACCGGTAATACATCCGAAAAACTCTCCGCCAAATTTTGCATGAATTGGTTTAAATAAATATTTTCTCATCTTTAACGGTAAAAGTTTCGCAAAACTTAAACTTAATTTAAAAATATTTTTAACCAAAGGTGATTTTTTATTAATTTCTGATTCAATTGAAGATTTCAAAAGTTTCAAAAATGCAGGTACCGTAATCATAAACCGAACTTTTTTCTCTGTCATCACATCCATAATATCTTTAGGTTTTAAACTTTGAGGATAATGAATGGAATATCCGTGATGAAGGAATATAAAAAATCCGACAGTCAATTCAAACAAATGATTCATCGGAAGAATTGAAAGCATTCTCATATCTTTGTCTTCACCAAGAATTTGTTTTAACGCGATACGCAAATCATGCATTTGAGAAAGCATATTTTTAAACGTAATTTCAACCCCCTTAGGAGCACCTGTTGTACCTGACGTATAAATAATAAACGCAGTAGCACTTAGCGGACGTCTTCTCCATTTTGAATTATAATTTTCAGGGAGTGAATATAAACTCGGAATATTACTGTCTTCATAAACAGATGAATCCATAAGGATTATATGTTTAATTGACGGAATTTTATTTCTTAATTCTTTAGCTTTTTCAATATATGAACTTGAACACAAAATTACAGAAGGTTCACAATCAGATAGAATTGAAAACATTTCAAATATTGTTAATTTATTGTCTAAAGGTACAGTGGTCATTCCTGCCAACACAGAGCCAAATACACAAGCGCCGTATTCCGGTTTTGATTCTGACAGAATAGCAAGCCTGTCACCGCGCTGAACTTTTAAATCTTCAATCAAATATGCCCCCAAGCGTCTTGACAGTAATCCTAAACCTTTATATGTAAACTCGTTCCAACCCCATTTTGTCTTAATTCCCAAAGAAACTTTTTCACCATTGTTAATAGTAATTTCTTCCAACAAGGAAAGTACATTTTCATATTTCATATTTTTACCCCTAGACCTAACTCCAATAATATACACTATTTTACTAAAAAAATTAAAAAATATGTAATTTTGTAACAAAAGTATAACAAAATTTTTTATTTTTCAACTTTGTAATACTATAAATAAAGGAGTTAAGCAAAATTAAAGGGATATTTTATGCAAATTTACGGAATTAATTCAGTAAATCAAAAAAACACTTATTTTGGCAGAAAACTTACAAAATCAGAAGAAAAAGATTACAATACCAATGCAATTCGTCCGGCTCTTAAATATCTCGGCACAGAAGAAGTTGCAATGATTTTACATGGAACAAGCTACCCTGAAGCAAAATACGATACAGGTGCAGGTTCTCCGTTTGGAACGGTTGCAGCAAACCTTATTCCTTTCGAAATTCTACACGGATTTAACTCAAATCAATTAGGACCTATCGGAGTAATAAGAGATACCCAGCATCGTTCTCCTTATCAATCAACAATTTCTACAAAAAATAATTTATTCTTAGACTTTGAACAGCTAACAAAAGACAAATATGCAAATATTTTAACGGAAGACGATATAAAAGAAGTTGCAAACGAAGTACAAAAAAGCGACGATAATTATTCAAACTCGCTTTTTCAGGAAGCATTTTCTAATCATAAGTACTTAATACGTATAGCAAACAAAAATTTTAAAGAAAAACTACAACAAAATGACCCTGCAGCTGTTAAATTAAATAAAGAATTTGATAAATTTAAAGCGAAAAAAGGGAATCTCGTATATAAAGACGCATTATTTGATATTTTATCTAAAATATACGCGACCCCTAATTTTAGAAAATGGGACGATATTGATAAAAATTTAATCAGAAATTTAGAATCAGCAGACCAAACCTCAATCTCAAGATACAAAAAATTAACAACCAGACACAAAGAAGATTTTGAAGATTACATATTTTCTCAATTCCTTGTAGATAAACAAATAAAAGAAAACAAAGAGTTTCGTAAAGATTTAAATTTCAAATACATAAATGACTTACTTGTAGGATTTTCAAGATCTGATGAGTGGGCAAATCAAGATTTATTCTTAGAGGATTATAAAATGGGTTGTCCTTATGGTGGAAAATACGGACCGCAATTATGGGAAATCCCTGTATTAAACCCTAAAAAATTATTTAATTCAGACGGAAGCTTGGGAGATGCGGGAACTTATTTAAAGAAAAAACTTGATGATGCTTTGGAAGATTGCGAAAACATACGTATAGATCACGCGTTAGGCTTAATCGACCCGTACATATATGATGAAAAATCTGTTAAAGTTGTCGGTGAAAGTATTGATTTAAGTCAATTTAAAGGAGATAACATCTCAAATATTCCAAACATTGACCCTAACGGCAATTATAAACGGATTTTGGATGAAATCATTTTACCTACACTTGAAGAACACGGGCTAAATCAAAACCAACCTGTTTGGGAAGATTTAGTTACTGAAACTCCGACTTTTAAAGAGATTTACCATAATCGGCATAATTTACCGGGAATAACCCAGCTTGAATATATGCGCGGAGAAAAACTCAGAGATAGTGAAAACTGGGGACTTATAGGTTCACACGATTCAACCCCTGCCAATAATATGATAAAACAAGATTGGGTAAGAAAGAATGATGCTTGGAATATTTTCTATCTTGCAGGTTTACTAAACTCTAACCCGAAAAGAGCAGAACAACGCAACGCATTCTGTGAAAAAATTGACAAAAATGATATGGAAAGAGTAAAAGCAAAATTTGCAGAACTGTTCTTAACCTGTAAAAAAGTTCAAATTTCATTTGCCGACTTTTTCGGAATAGATAAAAGATACAATGTCGCGGGCGAAGAAAATAACACAAACTGGAAACTTCGTTTGAACAAGGATTACGAAGACTCCTATTATGATAACCTTGCAAGCGAAAACCCGACAGCATTAAATATGCCTGAAATTTTAAAAATGGCAGTACAGGCAAAATCCGATTTTGAAAATGTTAAAAAAGCTCACCAGGCAGGATTAAGCGATAATGAAATTTCTCCAAATAACCCAGAAAATGTACAAGAAATTATTGATAATTTATCAAAATACGAAAATATTTTAAAGGAGGGGTAAATATATCAAAAAAGGCACTCCATACCACGACAGAGTGCCATTAATTGATTTATTTGTTATAAGCTTCAAAAAGCTCTTTTAGAATTTCCTGACCTTTGAGCATCGTCTTATAATCTACATATTCTTTATCAGAGTGCATATTGCAAACTGTCGCAAGACCCAAAAGATATGGTGAGAATTTTTCACCGTTTGCGTTAACCCTGTTTGCATAAATATGAGTTTCAGCCCCTGCG
This sequence comes from uncultured Vampirovibrio sp., assembly GCA_910584405.1. Taxonomy (GTDB): domain Bacteria; phylum Cyanobacteriota; class Vampirovibrionia; order Gastranaerophilales; family Gastranaerophilaceae; genus Zag111. The sequence goes on along the minus strand of CAJUAL010000006.1, from coordinate 53,460 downwards.
TGGAACGTTGAAATTTCAGGTTCAACTCCGACTTTTTTAGCCGCTGTTTCAAACAAAATCGGAAGATATTCATCTTCATTTTTTTCAAACATAGGCATCTTTTCAACAAAAGTAATTTCAGCTCTGGCAACATCTTCATCATATTCACTGTTAAACGCTTCAACTGCGCATTTCATTGTTTCAATAAGTTCATTTTCTTTTTCCTTATTTGAACTTCTGATAGAATAAGTTGCTCTTGCATCAGTATTGATAATATTTGTTACATTAACATCACCTGCTGAAATACCGCCTAAATTGCAAGAAGTTACAACCTGTCCGTTTTCTGAATAGAAAACACCCTGAGGCATTACGGAAACTAAATCCGCAATAAGTTTTGCAGCATTTTCTCTTGTTGAATCTCCGATATCATTTCCTGAATGACCGCCTTTAAAGGCTTTCACTCTCAAATCAACAGTTACATAACTAGCTCCGGCAATCAAACACTGACCTAATGCATCACTGTCTAACACCAAAACATATTTAGACTTTAATCTTGAAAAATCAGCATTTTTAATCCCCGTCATGCCGTTTTCTTCATCTCTTGTAAAGAGAATTTCCAATCCGCCATGTTTTAAATCGGTACGTTTATTCAATTCTTTTGCAAAATAAAGTGCGTTAGCAATTCCTGCCTTATCATCAGCACCTAAGGTTCTGTCATTTGCCTTAATCAAATCGCCTTCTAAACGTGCAATAATCGGAGAATCATCACCGATAACATCCATATGTGAAGATAATAAAACAGGTTCTTTACTATCATCAGTTGCCGGAACATTTATATAAACATTTTTGTAATCATCAGTTTCATATTTTAATCCGTTTTGATTACAATAATCACAAATCCATTCAATAATTTTTTCTTCTTTTAACGACGGTGACGGAATTTCTGCCATAGTGCAAAATAAGTCAACCAATTCGTTTGTTTTTCTTAATTCTTTCAATTCCATAAAAAGCTCCCTTGCTTTACCTATCTATATAATAGCACATTTAAAAATTATATCAATTAAAATTAGAATATATTTGAAAAATATCATGTTTATGGGATAATTCTTGTGAGGCTAAATATAAAATAGCGATGTACACATATAAATAAAAAAAGGAAAAAGAAAAATGGCTAGAAAAACTCCATTGGAAAAAATCAGAAACATTGGTATTGCAGCCCACATCGACGCCGGTAAAACAACAACAACAGAACGTATCTTGTTTTACACAGGTAAAACTCACAAAATCGGTGAGACTCACGATGGTGCAGCAGTAACAGACTTTATGGAACAAGAAAAAGAACGTGGTATTACAATCCAATCAGCAGCTGTAACAGCTACTTGGAAAAACCACCAAATCAACATCATCGACACCCCGGGCCACGTTGACTTCACTATCGAAGTTGAACGTTCTCTTCGTGTTTTAGACGGTGTTGTTGCTGTATTCTGTGCAGTTGGCGGTGTTCAATCTCAATCTGAAACAGTTTGGCGCCAAGCTAACCGTTACGAAGTTCCTCGTATGGTTTTCGTTAACAAAATGGACAGAACAGGTGCAGATTTCTACCGTGTAGTTGACCAAATCAAAAACAGATTAGGCGCTAACGCTGTTCCTATCCAATTACCTATCGGTGCTGAAGATCAATTCACAGGCTTAATTGACTTAATGACAATGAAAGCTGAAATCTATACTAACGACTTAGGTACTGATATCAGAGAAGAAGATATTCCTGCTGAATTAGCTGAAAAAGCTAAAGAATATCACGATGCAATGGTTGAAGCTATCGCATCTGAAGATGACGCTTTAATGGAAAAATTCTTCGAAGATCCTGATTCAATCACAGTTGATGAATTAAAAGCTGTATTAAGAAAAGCAGTTTGTGATAACAAAATCGTTCCGGTTTGCTGTGGTACAGCATTCAAAAACAAAGGTGTTCAATTATTGTTAAACAATGTTGTTGACTATATGCCATCACCTGTTGATGTTAAAGCTATTGAAGGTGAATTAGAAGACGGTACTAAAACAGAACGTCATTCATCTGATTCTGAACCATTCTCAGCTTTATCATTCAAAGTTATGACTGACCCGTTTGTTGGTCGTTTAACTTTCTTAAGAGTATATTCAGGTGTAATTACTTCAGGTTCATACGTTCTAAACTCTACTAACGGTAAAAAAGAACGTATCTCAAGATTGGTTCGTATGTACGCAGACCAAAGACAAGAAGAATCAGAAGTTTACGCAGGTGATATCTGCGCAGCTGTTGGTTTGAAAGATACTACAACAGGTGACACATTATGTGATGAAAAAGCACCTATCATCTTAGAAAGAATGACTTTCCCTGAACCGGTTATCTCAGTTGCTATTGAACCAAAAACAAAAGCTGACCAAGATAAAATGGGTATCGCTCTTCAAAAACTTGCTGAAGAAGATCCTTCATTCCGTGTTAAATCTGATGAAGAAACAGGTCAAACAATCATTTCAGGTATGGGTGAACTTCACCTTGATATCATTGTTGACCGTATGATGAGAGAATTCAAAGTTGAAGCTAACATCGGTAAACCTCAAGTTGCTTACCGTGAAACAATCCGCGGAAACGCTGATCAAGATTCTAAATTCGCTCGTCAATCAGGTGGTAAAGGTCAATACGGTCACGTTAAAATCAGAATTTCTCCTGCTGAAGAAAATGCCGGTTTTGTATTTGAAAACAAAATCGTCGGTGGTGCTATTCCTAAAGAATACATCGAACCTGCAAGAAAAGGTATGGAAGAAGCTCTTGAAGGCGGTATCTTAGCAGGATATCCTATGATTGACGTTAAAGTTGAACTTTACGACGGATCATACCACGAAGTCGACTCTTCTGAAATGGCATTCAAAATCGCCGGTTCTATGGCTATCAAAGAAGGTACTAAAAAAGCTCAACCTTGTATCCTAGAACCTATGATGAAAGTTGAAATCGAAATTCCTGACGAATTTACAGGTACTATCATCGGTGATATTTCAAGAAGACGTGGTAGAGTTGAAGGTCAAGAACCTGTTGGTAACACAGGTAACGTAATTGTTAGAGCTTTAGTTCCTCTTGCAAATATGTTCGGTTACGCTACAGACTTACGTTCTAACACTCAAGGTCGTGGTACATTCTCTATGGAATTCAAATGCTACGAACAAGTTCCTAGAAATATCGAAGAAGAAATTATCTCTAAATCAGGCGCTAAAGCTTAGTTTTAGAATAATTAATATATTAAAAAAGGACCCGAGAACGAAGTTCTCGGGTCTTTTAGTTTTATTTTCCTCCGCCTCCGCCGTAGCTGAAGTCGACTTTGATTGTTGAACCAAGTAATTTTTGCCATGAATTTTCATATCCTTGAATTTCATTTAATTGTGTTTCTAAGTTTTCTTTCTGTAATTCAAGCTCTGATTCCCAAGCTGTTATATTACCCATTTCAAATTCGTGTTCATTTTGAAGCATTACAAGCATTTCAGAATATTCATCAGTACCAAAACCGTATTCTTCATCATAGTATAATGCACTCAGTTTTTCTTGATATTCCATATTTTTAGTAGCCTGAGTTTTTGTTGCAGATAATTGTTTCATCTGAACATCTGATAACGCTAAAGATATTCTGCTTTTTTGTTGTGTGTAAAATAACAACTTTTCGTGTAAATTTGCAATAGCCATAACTCTTGTCCTCTTATTTTTATCTCTCTTGATTATATAAAGTATTTTGCAAAAGCTTAATTTCAACAAAAGAGTTTTCTGTAACATTTGTTTACATATGGCAAAATAATATATATTATTTGACAAAATTAATCTAATCATTATAAAAAAGGTATGCAATGGAGTGATATTTTTAATTTCAACAAAAAATGTACACACCCAAACGTACCTTTAGAAGATGATATAGCATACTGCCCTGATTGCGGGGAACTTGTAGAAAATCATTGGTATATAGCGCGCTGTGCCTGCTGTGGAGTAAAACAGCGCGCGACTATACGTAATGGCGAAGTTGTTCCTGAAGATAACTTTTGTCACAACTGCGGAAGCAAGGCTTATAAAATAGAAGAGATAAAAAAAATCGACTGCATTAATATAAATTATGCAATTGTTGTACGAGAAATCGTACAAAATGAAATTACCGAATATACCCAAAGTTGGCTTGATGCTATGCAAACATCAGGTTACACACCGAAATTGCTGCAACAATACCGATAAAATCTGCCAATAACCCAATAACAAGAGCATACCTAAACTTTTTAATTCCGACAGCACCAAAATAAACCGCTAAAACATAAAAAGTTGTTTCACTGCTGCCAAGCATAACGGCAGAAAGCTTTGTTGCATAAGAATCAGGACCTGCCGAATTGGCAATATCTGAAAATATTCCCAAAGCTCCCGAACCTGACAATGAACGAACAATCATTAACGGCAAAGTATCTGACGGGATATTAAATTTTAACAAAACAGGAGCCATAAAGTTTGCCAGCATTTCAATTGCTCCGCTTGCCCTTAACATTGAAATCCCGACAATTATCGCAATCAGGTAAGGTAAAATCTTAAATGAAACCTTAACACCTCGTTTTGCACCTTCCGTAAATTCTTCATATACAGGAACTTTTTTTACAATCCCGCAAGTCAAAACAGTTAACAAGATTACAGGCAGCGCCCAAAGTGAAATTAAATTAAGGAGTTTAGTCACTATTTTCCCCCTTGTTCACTTTCGTCATTCCGTGCTTGCCACGGAATCTATCAATGTTGATTTGTCGACCTATTACAACTTTTATTAATCCCGATAGACCCTGAATCAAGTTCAGGGTGACAGTATTAAATTTATTTTGAGAAGTAAATTGCTGAGCAACTTTCGCCATTACAATTGCAGAAGTAAAAGCAATTAAAGTTACTAAAAAAGTTGGAGCAATAATTTCTGTAGGATTTTTATAACCGATTGCAACTAATACCGCCAAAACAGTTGTCGGAATTAACTGAAAGCCTGCCGTATTCATTCCCAAAAACAAACACATAGAATTACTTGCCGTATCTTTATTTTTATTTACCTTCTGCATCTCTTCCATTGCGCGAACCCCGAAAGGCGTTGCGGCATTAGCTAATCCAAAAGCATTTGCCGTAAAATTCATCGCAACATCACCAACCGCTGGAGAATCTGACGGTAATTCGTTAAATAAAACCTTTGTTATAGGACGCAAGCACTTTGAAATGAACCTTATAAGTCCTGATTTTTCGGCAATTCTCATAATCCCTAGCCAAAACGCCATTATACCGATTAAAGATATTACAATTTTCACGGACAATTCAGCCCCCGACATTACAGCATTAATTACATCCTGCAACCTGCCGTTTATAGCCCCGATTATTATTGAAAAAACTACCAAAAAATAGAATATATAATTCATACAACAATTAAAACATTAAATACAATATAGGTCAATTAAATATCTAAATATTCATAAATCTTATTTTCAAGTAATTTAAGCATTTTCTCAGCACCGTTTTGAACATGCTCGCTATTATGCAATTTATTAAGTTCGGCATAGCATTCTAAATCATCTTTATAATCATCTTTCATATCTTGTCCTAATTTAATTGATTGAGAAGCGTCAGAACTAAATAAATAATCATTATCAACAACAAATTTATCAAGCGACTGTTCTTTTAATTTCTTCAAAGTTTTAGCTAAAAAAGAGAAAATCGTCATATTTTGATCATTAACTTCCAGCTTTGAACCGTTTAAAAAGAAATAAGTATCTTTATCTGTCGGCAATTCACCTTTTAAAACCGCTAAATTTATAAAATCCGGAACTATCGGATGTCTTTTATTTTCAACATCAGAAGTTTGTACAGCTTTTTTATAATCTGATAAATCTTTACCGTTATAATCATCTTTTAACTGCATATTTATAACATTCATATCTGCATATTCATTAGGATTATATACAGACTTTCCATCTTGTATATAAGTCGGGTACATTAAATCACAATTATAACCGACATTTCTGATTCCGGTAAAATTAACTTGCATTGTTTCTCCTTTATTACATACATAAAACCCCGACAAAATAAATTTTGCTAACAAAAAAGGCAGAACTTTCATTCTGCCTTTTTTATAAAAAATATTTACCTTTATTAAGCTTCATCTAAAGCTGCAACGCCAGGTAAAACCTTACCTTCGATAAATTCCAAAGAAGCTCCGCCGCCTGTAGAAACGTGAGTAAAGTCTTCTGCCTTACAGAATTTCTTAGCAGCTGAAACTGAATCGCCGCCGCCGATAACTGAAACTGCACCGTTTTTAGTAGCTTCAACAATAGCTTCTAATACAGCTTTTGTACCTTCAGCAAATTTAGGATTTTCAAAAGCACCTACAGGTCCGTTCATAAGAATTGTTTTTGAAGATTTTAGAACATCTGCAAATGCAACTCTTGATTCAGGACCTGCATCAACACCTTCAAATCCGTCAGGAATTTCGTTAATTTTAACAAATTTATTTGTTCCGTTTCCTGAGAAATCATCAGTAACCAAAACGTCAGTTGCCATAACAAGTTTTACACCTTTAGCAGCTGCTTTAGCTTCAATAGCTTTAGCAACTTCCATTTGATCATCTTCACAAATAGAGTTACCGATTTTACCGCCGTTAGCTTTAACGAATGTATAAGCCATACCGCCACCGATAATAAGGTTATCTACTTTATCAATCAAGTTTTCTAAAACACCGATTTTAGAAGAAACTTTAGCACCGCCAACAACAGCTGTGAATGGTCTTACAGGATTATCAAGAGCTTGAGATAAGCATCTGATTTCTTTTTCCATTAACAAACCTGCTACTGCCGGTTTTAAAATATGAGCAACTTTAGCAGTTGAAGTGTGTTTTCTGTGAGCTGCACCGAATGCATCGTTTACATAGAAATCACCTAATTTTGCAAGTTCTTCTGCAAATGTCATATCATCATCTTTAGCTTCTTCTGCTTTGTAGTAACGAATGTTTTCCAACAATGCAACTTGTCCGTCTTTTAAAGCTTCTAATTCTTTATCTGCACCTTCACCTACAGGTGATTTTACAAATAATACGTCTTCTCCTAAAACCTTAGACATATATTTAGCAACAGGTTCTAAAGTAAATTCAGGGTTCCATTCACCTTTTGGTCTGCCTAAGTGAGCCATTAAAATAATTTTAGCTCCTTTTTCTTTCAAGAAATTAACTGTAGGTAAAATAGCCTGAATACGTGTATCATCAGTAACGTTTTTGTCTGCATCCAAAGGCACATTAACATCAACTCTGATAAGAGCTCGTTTACCTTTGATATCTCCAAGGTCTTTAATTGATTTTTTCATAAGTTTTCTCCTTCTTAACTGGTACAGCATGATTATTCTACAAAAAACATGATGTAAAAGCAAAAAGAAGAAATTTTAATTAAAATCCGTAGTCATCAAAATCATTCAACCCGTCATCAAACGATGAAAAATCATCATTTTGAGAGTATAAATCATCATTCTGATTAACAATATCATCAAGCGGGTCGTAAATATTTGTGTCATCTACATCTGAAACATCATCCAGAGCAACAACCATAGATGGTAAAACTGCTCCGTAAAGAAGCATATCATTATTTAAATCATCTTCTTCGCGTCTCCGGCGTTCATCTTCTTCTTTTTCTTCGCGTAAACATCTTTCTTGGTCTTCTAAATCATAAATATAAGCACTATCATCAACAGAAATAATATCTGCGTCATCCACTTCAATTACATCTTCTGCATCTAAATCAATAATAGGCAGAATTTCTTCAGGTTCCTCTTTTTTAATTTTACCTGTAAAACTAATACTATCTCGTTGCGGTGAACGTTCAAGATTATTATTTATTGAAGCATTTCTTTGCGGGGCTGCCTGCTGTGTAAAATTAAAAACTGATAATTGGGGAACATTTTGAAGTCTAATCATATTAAAACCATCCTAACTTTTCTACATTGTTTATAATACAAAAACAAAACAAATTTTGCTAGCTTTTTAACAAATATTACAAAAAATTAAGAATTTAAATCTTTACTAAGCGGCATAAACAGCCGATAAGGGGACTCGAACCCCTGACCTACTCATTACGAATGTATAGATTATAATAATCTATAAAAATTTGTAAAAATAAATTATATTGATATACTTGATTTTTAGAATATTATAGTTTATAATTTTAATATAATTTTTTATAAATTGTTATATTTCGTGTACCTATGAGTGTACCTATGGAGAATAAAAATTATGCCAACAATTGTACCTATAATAAATAAAGACGGAACTACCAGCTTCAAATCGATTGTTCGCTATAAAGGCATATTTAAAAGTAAAACATTTTCTGTTAAAGGCAACAGAAAGAAAACAGTAGAAAAAGAAGCTTACACCTGGGGTTGTGAGTTAGAAAGACAAATTGATGAAGGCACATATAGAAAAGAAGAAAAACGTCAGAATTACACCGTGGCTCAAGCCATAGATAAATATATGAATGATGGAAACCCTAAAAATAAACCCGACCACATTCGCAAACAATATATCAGTACGTTAAACTGGTTTAAAAAAGAGATAGGTAATATCCCTATTAAAATTCTTGAAAGAGCTGACTTAAAAGCTTGCAGAAACAAACTCCAAAAGAAACACAAAGAAATACCTGTAAAAGGCGGGAAACATAAAGTTACAGATGAACTCATTTCAAACTCAACAGTAAATCGCTATCTTGCTTATTTTAGTATCTTTTTAACCTATTGTGTTGATGAATACGAAATATTAAACACGAATCCAATGATAGGTGCAAAATTAAAACTAAAAGAAAACGAACCTCGTAAACGTTGGTTAAAAGAACTAAACGAACGAAAAGAACTATTACAGGCATGCCGGCAGGCTGATTATGAGCTTTATTTATGTGTTCTTATGGCATTACTTACTGGGGCAAGAAAAGGCGAAATAATGGGCTTAACGTGGCAGAATACAGACCTTGAAAACAAAGCTATATATTTTCTTGATACAAAAAACGGTGAAGATAGAACAATTCCGATACCTGACTTATTATTTGACGAGTTAAGAAAATTCAAGGAACAAAACAAAGTAAGACACTTAAAAGATGATTATGTATTTTCTACACCTGAAGGAAAACCAAACGAGCACTTAATCGGTAAAATATACCCCAAGATTGTAAAACAATGCTCATTTGAACCTATAACCTTTCACGGACTGCGCCATACATATATTAGTATTTCATCCTTATTAGGAACAAATCAATCTATAACCAAAAAGATTGTAGGACACAAATTTGATAACGTAACAGGAGGTTACACCCACGTTGATTGCAAAAGCTTACGCAAACCAATGAATGAAATTGCACACTATATGCTATTTGGAACAACAGAAACAACACCTATAAGCAGAATCAGCAAATAACATTATCATATAAAATAGAACTTTGAAAATTAAATACAGGGTAAAAGAGGCTCTTTTAGAAAGAAACTAACCGACAAATTTATTATAGACCTCGGGTTGGTTCCCGACTAGAAAGGGGGCTAATATGGATAATCTCAATTTGACTTTAATTTTAATCTTTTTGATTTTATACATACTAAAAAACGGCTCTTACCGTAAAGATAAGAACCGTTAGACCTCTTACAGAGCTTCCGATAGTCTAGGAAACTATCACCCTGTATTTTTATTATAAACTATCTTATTAAAAAATACAAGCCCAAATGCTCATGTCTGCAGCTCAAACTCATTTAACTCGTATAATAATCTATAAGCTAATTTGAGCTTATTATTATCCATCGTGTGTAATAATTCAATAATATCGTTTTGCACGTTTTCTGTTTTAACACTCCTTTTATCGAATATGAACAAGTTATAAGGCTCTATATCAAGCGTTGAACATAGTTTAGGTACTTTATTAAGTGCAATATAATTATGCCCGTTTTCAAGCAAGGAAATAGATTTAGTATTAAAATCCATAACCTCAGCAAGCTGTTCCTGGGTTAATCCTTTTAACTTGCGATAATACTTAACCCTCTCTCCTATTAGCTTTTTAAAGGTTTTATCATTCATATTGTACATTATCGTTTATTTCATAACGTTTAACCAGTTATTATTTAAAGTAAATATGTAATTTTACACCTAAAATACTCCAAAAGAATTATTGTAATAAGTAAAGCAAAAAGGTAATATATTTAAAGCAAATGTTAAGCTTAATTACTGGAGATATTATGAAAAAGATTTTAATCCTAATTGCAATTATGCTAGTAAGTCAAACATTTGTTTATAGCTATACTCCTTGGGCTGATAGTCCAAACAACTGGAATAATAGTGAAAACAATTGGCAAAATAGTTCTAATAACTGGAAGAATAGTCCGAACAATTGGAAAAACAGCCCGCGAAATCCTAACGCTAACTTAATCTACGATAATAACGGTAATCCTCAAGGATATTTCGTTACAAAACAAAATGGTACAGGTGTCAATGTTTATGACTTTAACGGGAATAGAAGAGGTTACTATAATTACTAATACAATGGAGAAGCTATGAAAAATTTATATTTAACAGTTTTATTATTTTCAATATTTTTTCAAGTATTTAACCAAGCATCTAGCGCATATTATCCTCAGAATAATGGAAGTTGTGATTATAATCAACTGCAATATTACCAAGCTCAATATGACAAAGCTCTAAATGATTATCAGGCTACTCTTAATTCAGACCCTAGATTACAGAATAGGGGATATCAATTACCAAATCCAGATGGATATATTTCTGCGTTAAAAGCGCAAGAACTTAGAGGAGTTAAACCATTAGCTTCTCCAGAAGAAATAGCAAATATCAAGTATAGAACTCAAATAGCTAATCAATACGGAGTACCGTATGACGAATATATGAATGCACAACAGCAAAGAATCGCTAATCAGCTAGAAATACAAAAACAAATGATGAATAATTATCAAGAGCTTATAAACCAATGCATAAAAAACATGCGTTACTAATACAATTAAAAAGGAATTAAAATGAATAATATAAAAATAACGTGTCCATACTGCAATACAAATATCCCAATAGGTGCTATATTTTGTCCTAATTGTGGACAAAAATTAAACAATAAACCGTATAATAATGAAAACATAGAAAATGATACTATAAACATATTTTGTTCAATTATATTATCTATAATTCTTGGCATTTTATTTGCTGTTATTTTGGCATTCATATTCCCGCCAGTTTATAAAAATCCATTGATTTATAGTTGTTTAATTTCTTATACATTACACCCATTATGTAGATATAAATTTCAGTTTAAAAAGGCATATGCGAAACAAAATATAATTGTCCGACTTATTATTGGATTTATAATTTTCGGAATGATATTTTCATTAGCAAGCCTAGGCAATAAAATGAAACAATCAACAGAAAAACAAAGAATAAATATTACACAAGCTAGCGAAGTAGATATTCCACAATCAGCACTACAATACAATGACTTAGGACTTAAATATTTACGTAATAATAATTTGACAACAGCAAAAGACTATTTTTACAAAGCTTTTTCTATTGCTCCAAATTTTGATGATGCTAATTACAATCTAAGTATTTGTTATTTTAAAGAACATAATTATCAAGAAGGTTTAAAATATGTTGATAATGCTATTCAATTAGCACAAAATAAGTCAGATTATTATGCAACAAGAAGTTCAGCATACATATATAAAGGTCAAAATAATTTAGCCATAAAAGATTTAAACAAAGCTATACAATTAAATAATTTTATTAAACAATCTTCATTTTACTCAACTAGAGCAACGTTATATATTCTACAAGAAAATTATCAAAAAGCGTTAAACGATTTAAATAAAGCCTATGAATTAGATACAACATTCAGAACTAATGCCGAATTTTACACTAATAGAGGGACCTGCTATATGATGCTAGGGAATTATCAATTAGCATTATCCGATTATAATAATGCAATAACTTTAGCCCCAAGAACTATTACAAATTATAGCAATAGAGGCATTTTATACTATCAAATGGGTTATTTCAATGAAGCAATAAGGGATTTTAAATATAGATTAAATATTGACCCTAACTGTGAAATTTGTAAACAGTTTATTGAAGAATGCAAAAAGGAATTATAATAATGTTAAATTTATTTAACTTCAGAGGTAAAATAGGAAGACTTGAATACTTTATAACTACGCTAACAACATCTATAATTTTTTTGATGCAAATTATGTTATATAGCCAAGTTCCTGAAAATAATTCAAATAATACTTTGCTAGGAATAATAGTACTTATTATGTTTATTATAGCAATATGGATAAATTTTGCAGCTGCATCAAAAAGATTCCAAGACATAGGTCTAAGCGGTTGGCGATGCCTATTATTGTTAATCCCAATAGTAAAAATTATAGTATATATATACCTTTGTACTGTATCCGGACAAGGTCAGGCAACCTTAAATGCAAATACTTCTAGCAATATACCTACCCTTAATAAAACATTCACAAGAAAACAAAATAATTATAATATTTTTGCAATAACACTCGGAGTCATAACGATTATTTTTATTGGAATAATATTCTTATTTGTAAACCTAGGTAATAAAATGAAACAAACATCAGAAAATACAAACATCAATGAAAAAGAACAAAGTATTTCTGATAAAACTATAAGCTCTAATAACAAAATTAAAGAAAAAACTCTACTCGATTACTATAATGAAGGATATGAATTTTGCTCTCACTTTAATTTTGATGGAAATAACTCTTGGTATTATTGCACAATCGAATATATAGAAAATAATGCAAACTATGAAATAAATAAACAACTTAAGAGCATTCAGCAAAATTGTGAAATATCTACAACTTGCAATGCTGATTATATGAACTGTATTCATAGAGTAATAGAGGAAATTGCACAATAATCATACGTAAGTAAAAGAAAAGGTTTTAAGATTGAATAATGATAATATCAAAGCTGAATATTTTTATGATAATTATTGCGATGAAGGTAAACGTAGAAGCATATATATAGGCGAACACTTTTATCCACTAAAAATATGTGATAATTGTAACTCAATTTATAAAAATTATAAAGATAGATTTAATTATTGCCCAAAATGCGGCAAGAAATTAAGATATGAAATACAGAATGTTAAAAATAATCTTGAAGGAGTAGAAGAATTTTGTAATAACTGTGGAGAAGAAAGATTTTGCAAAGAAATACAATTATGTGGCGGTGAACGTAATGACGGATTTACAGAATATTATACGCACTGCCATTGTTACATAGGATTATGTTCTGACTGCGCAAAAATCTGTAAAAACTGTGGAAAACTAATTATTACTCCTGAAATAAAAAATCTACTAAAGAAAAGAGGTGAAAGTTGTGAAATTAACCCTTGTGATAGTTGTTGGATAGCTAACACATGCGAATGTGAATCACCAGTTCCAATATTCAATAAGGAGATATATTCCAATGTCGAATTCCAAGATATAAATACAATCTTTTTTAACATCGCAGAATACAATCATAACTACTGCGAATCTTGCCAGTTACCTTTATCTAAAAATCACAAATTTTGTCCTGATTGTGGGACTCCTACAATACCTATTAAAGATATCAAACGAGAGAACTATCTTACATTAGACGGATTTGAACATAAATGTGATATTCATAAAAACAAGAACGCAAAGTACAAGATAAAATTATTTGGACTAGACATATTTCAGCACAAAAAGAAAACTCAAACATGTAACTGTAATTTATACCTATGTGATGAATGTGTGACAATTTGTAATGAGTGCGGAAAGGTTATATTAACTGATGAAATAAAAAGATATTTAATCGAAAAAGGGCACAATTGTAAATTTAATCCGTGCTGTTCTTGTTATTCATTAGCATTCTGTAACTGTTCCATCAATTATAGAAATTTCAAACCTACAAATAATAATTTAACGAAAATAACTGTAAACGATTATGATAATTACATAAACGAGAACTCCATTATTTATAAATACAATCAAGAAATTTCATCAGACCAATTTATAGAAAAACTCCTGTCTATATATGCAATTATTGCTACTATTGGGTCACATTTATCAAATATAATTGGAATTATTGTATTGATAGCACTAATATACTTTAAGATGTGGACAGAAATATTCGTAACTCTTATCTTCAGTTTTCTTTTAGTTCCATATTTATTGGGACTAATAATGCTTATTCCACATTTGATAATATTATTAGGAGCTAATATATTAAAAAATAGATATTTAAAATTTGCTTCTTACCCGTTGTTATTATTAGGAAGTATTATAAATCTAGCAATAATATGTTCATATGGTGCTATATGTATGCTAACAACCCAGGATTATAGTAATAGTGTAAAAATTCCAATATATTATTTGCTTTCTTATATATTCGCAACCATTCCATTTTACGTAATGTCAAAAAATGATGAATCAGGAACTGCAGCATTGACAGCAAGCGGATTTAATCTTTCTTACTTATCACTTATGATTTATAATATATTCTTTCCACATAATATCATTACAGATTTTTCTATACTATTTGCACTTATGCTAATCCCGACATATATAAATTTTTATATTGGAATTAAACAGATAAAATCTAATAACGATTTGTAACAATTTAAAGAAATGTATCTTTAATTAAACAACAATATATGTTATAATAATAGTATAAAATTGAATAAAAACTCATAAAGAGTGTGCGAGGGACAAGCCCAATGACCACACAGCAACCTACCAAAGGCAAGGTGCTAAAGCTTGAACGATGAGAATAATACACAACTCATCAATTATGATGAGTTTTTTCGTTTTTGCGATACATTAGAGCTTTATTCAAATAAATATACAACTATAACATGGAGAAAGGGCAAACATGCAAGAAATACTAAACCTTAAACAATTTATTGACATTTACCCAGTATTTACAATGGGAGCTATGCGTGCATTGATTTTCAATGCCGACAAAAACGGATTTGATAAAGTTTTTATCCGATTCAGCCCCACTGGTAAAAGAGGAAGAATCCTTATCAACGTATCTAAATTTTTTGAATGGTTAGAAGAACAAAGAGCTTAGGAGGCTAGATGCATAATAAAAAAAATAATCACGAACAATCATGGTACACAGTCTATAGTTTTATGACTCAGGACTTAAATCTATACGGAAACTTACTTAGCATATATGCGACAATACATGGTTATACAATGCAAGGGAAAAATTGTAATGCAAGTTATAAATACCTCCGACAATGTACAAACATAAATAGCAATTCAACAATAAGTAAAAATTTATTTATCCTAGAAAAAGCCAATTATATTAAAAGAAAAAAGCATTTTGATAAACTCGACCTTACAAGCGAATGCTATTATGAAACCTTGCAAACATATGACTATAGGCAGCAAAAATTTATTAGCAAAATTGAAAGAGTTTTATCAAAAGATGAACTAAAACATTTAGGTAAATTATGGAACGAGGAACACCAATAAAAATGGAGAGATTACACTTTTTGAATAATTTAGTCCAGAAAGTAGACTAAACTCTGTCCATATTCTGTAGGGAATAATGCTATAATATAGTACAATATAATTCTATGACAACAATGAATTTATCACTAATACCACACGTTTTCTTTAATAATAGAATTAACCTATTAAAAGCAAAGAAGAAAAAATTTCCGCTAAAAAAGAAGAAAGCGTATGAACAGCGCTATTTGTTATATTATTTTGCTGCGTATTTTTGTTATATTACCAGTGAGTGTTTTGCTGTATAAACAAAAGGATTCTTGTCGTTAAAGCATCGGGGTATATCGATTGATACCCCCCTGGTCTAAGGATACAAAATATTTATTTCTTAGATTCTAATATTTGTAACAATGACTCATTCTGCTCTATCTGTTTTTTTAATGACTTTTCAATATTAGAAGAAGATTTGCAACTCGAGATAAATGAAAATATAGCAATAATCAACGCTATAATTGAAATAAAAATTGAAGCACAGAATTGTTTATTTGCAGACTCCTGATTAGTTTTAGTATATTCTGCAATATCTTTTGTTATCGTCATCGCCTCACTTACTGAAACCGAAATGTCTTGTATATGCTGTTTTGTTTCTTTACTTTCTTTTAACGCTTTTGTAGACATTTCTAATGCTTGCTTTGATAGGTTAATTTCTTCTTGCTTAAGTTCCTCCAATCGTTTTTGTTTAAGCATTTCCAATTCTTTAACACAAGCACCTAGAGTTTTCTCGCCTTTTTGTTCTAACGAAAAATAAAATTCACAATCGGTTTCTTCAACTAATCTAGCTTGACTAGAACTTATATTTGTATTTATTATACGCTTCCAACGATTATGATAACAAGATAATGCGGTAAATTCAACGTCATCAGGAGGAGGTGTTGTCATTCCCAAATCTTTATAATCATCATATCGACTTTTATCACCATAAGGATAAATTTTCAGGGAAGGAAATGAGGAATTAAGCTTACCGACTATACCACCTAACTTATTAACAGTAGGAAACAGATTATTGAAATGTTTTTGAGAAGCAATAGCTTGTTGCTCTTTTTCTTTCTCTCTTAAATTATATTCTTCATGCCAGTTATCATAATATGCTTTTTCTTTATCCATAAAAGAAAAATCACCATTTAAAGCGGATTTAGATTCTTCTAATGTCAAATTAAAGACATCATTATTATTAGGAACAAAAAGTCCAGAGATATTATATTTAACTTCTTTTTGACAAAACGCACAACTTATACAACATTTTTTCATTTTTACATCCTTCCGATTAAACCAAATCTTAACCTTAATTTTATCACACTCAAATAGACGCATTTGAATGGGTATTAGTGGTTTCATTTATCAAATGTATTCTTTGACAAACTTCTACATCAAAAAACTCTAATAAGAAATCACTAAATCCGATAATAACATGCATAAAATTATGATTTAAAAAGTAAACCTTATCAATCTTGTTATACTTCGCATAATAGGCTGATAATGCAATTCCTTCATGTGTGAATAACATTCGTGATTCGTTTAATAAGCAACTATGCTTATATGCATTATGCAAATCATTTATCGTATTAAAAATGCTTTCAAATTTTGAATAATTTAACTCAGATTTTATTTGATGAATTAGTTGTTCACCCCCCTTTGCGGATTTTAATTCTCCAATAGATGCTACTTTTATTTTGTTATCCTTAAGTATATTGTTATAATCATGATATATACAAAGAACCATTATTAAATCATCAATTATACGTTTCATTGAATGTATAATATTTTCTTTTTCAATATTTACTTCATAAATATTCTGAATCACATCTGTTGGCTTATTCTGATATATATACTCAATTTTACTGTTCAAATATCGGATATTATCAATCATTTGTATCGCTAGCAATGCAGGGTTAACAAAATTTCCTGTATTATAATTCAATAGTTTTATCATTATTGGAGAAGTAGACTGAGGTATCTTAATTAACCTTGTATCAATATGGTAACCTTTGTACTCTCCTCTAAAACCTGAATCAAAATTTTGTTCAACAATAGTAACGTTCGACATTTATATTCTCCTTTATATTTATATTACTATTATAGAGGATAATAAAGAAAACTAAACTTTTCGACACTAGCGTTTTTAAATTTTTATACCGAACAAAATTACTTTGCAAATATTGAAGTGTACAAGTTTTAACAGGGGATACCCCTCTTACTATAAAAAGAATACTACGCAATCTCGTGTACCTTTTT
Organism: uncultured Vampirovibrio sp.; assembly: GCA_910584405.1. Lineage (GTDB taxonomy): Bacteria > Cyanobacteriota > Vampirovibrionia > Gastranaerophilales > Gastranaerophilaceae > Zag111. The sequence continues at coordinate 35,645 of CAJUAL010000006.1, read as the reverse complement.
GTGTACCTATGAGGGTTTTCAAAAACCTAAAAAGCAAAGCCGATAAGGGGACTCGAACCCCTGACCTACTCATTACGAATGAGTTGCTCTACCAACTGAGCTATATCGGCATAACATTATATATTTATATTTGATACAATAAATAAAATTAAAAAGATTTTTGCACTTATTATCAAGCCTAAAACAAAAAGAATCAGCCATATTTTAACCCAATTTCTTTGAGTTTGGTTAAAGTCTTCTATACTTGACCAGTTTTTTGAGTTCCAAGCCCATTTATTACCAACCAGCCCAAACCAGATTGATACGGCAAGCGGTCCGATTACAGGAACTAAACAAGCAGGGAAATAAACAAGTGTAATATATTTCCCATGCATTATTCCCCAAATCCAATTAAGTAAAAATGCACCCCAGTTAAAGTGTTTTAAATCATCAGGAAGAGTTTCTTCATCTTTATTAACCCATTCTCCGCAATGTTTGCATTTTTTTGCATCTGAACTTATTTCAGCATTACAATACGGACACAATGTTATTTTTAACTCTTCCATTTAAAATCTCCTTAACTGTTTAATTTTATGATATTACTTTGGAATTTTGATGTCAACAATATAATTATTTACGTTTAATATTTATTTCAAGCGCACCGTCTTTATCTCCGTAATGCGAAAAGATAATTTTTTCATATTTTGGAGTAATTATGTAACCTTTTACATCAGTTTGTTGAACTTTCGGCGGTTTATACGAAAACTTATAAAAACTTCTATCTGTATCATTAACAAGTAAAATTCTTTTTATACTAAAAAATCCTTTTGTTGTCGTGTATTTATCATTCTTAAATTCTGAAATTTTTACAATCTGTACATCATCAAAAATCTCTTTTAATTGAGAATCAGTCAACGGAACTTCTTTAAATTTTTCGTTATCATATATTAACTCATAATACTTCAAATTAGCATTATCAACAGCGATTAACCTGCCATCTTGTACAAACTCGTAATTTGAACATAATGCAACAGCCAAGTTATTCTTATCATAGAAATAGAGGGAATAGCTTCCTGTACCTGTAGAAGTTTTTTTAGTAAGTATAATTGACGGATCAACTTCAGCTTCTTCCAAGTCTTCTTTTTTCATCCAGGAAGGTGTTTTTGGGGGAATAACACGACTCCATTTTCCTGTTTCGGGATTATAAGCAGCCTGCTCGCTTGTATAAATCTCATCCATTTCAAAAGCATTGACAGCACCGCCAAATAAACTTATTAATAAAACAAATACTACTCCCACTAACAGTTTTTTCATCTTGACTCCAATCATATAAAAATTTACAAGATATATCAAACCACAAAAAGAAGTCAAAAACAATCAATTATTAGCCGTAAGGGCAGTATATTTACTAAGTTCATTCACAATTGATGAGAAGACATCACTCCAGCAATTATTTTCTTCAACCTGAATCGGCATAACAGAAGCGTACCAGCCAACATCAGAACCTGATGTTTTATACCAGCGGAAATTTGTATGTTTATTAAACATCGCAAAAGTTTTAACACCCAAAGCCCCTGCCAAATTCAAAATAACATTATCGGTTGAAATCACTATATCCATATTTTTTATGGCACAAGCAGTATCAGTAAAATCATTAAATGTTGTACCCAGACTGATTATATTTTCTTCTTCCTCAAAATCACATTGAAGAGAATAGAAATCAATATTTTCCATATTTAACAGAGTTTTAAACCTGCTAAAATCAATATCTCTGCCGTTATAATTTGCATTTTTATCACCTTGGTAAGCTATTCCGACTTTTAGATTTGAAGATTTTCTCAAATATTTTTTTGCATAAGACTGAATTTTTTCTTCATCAACATTCAGATAACCTTTTTTAAACGGAATTGTATCTGTTGAGGTTTTCAACGCGAACGGGGCATCCAACAATGCCATGTGAACATCATAATCAACCCCTTCAACACTTGATACAACTTCAATTCCGTCCGATATAATTTTAGAATTTTTTATTAAGTCCAAAAGATTTTCCTGAACAACAAATATAACTTTTTTTGCCAGATTTTTAAGCTGAGGAACAAACCTGCAATACATAAATGTATCACCAAATCCCTGCTCATAATGGACTAACAAAGTTTTATCCGAAATATCCTGTTTAAAATCCCATTTACGTTCAATATCATAGCTAATCGGATATTCAAGATTTTTATCATCTGTTGAAAACCTGTATGTAAAATATTTGTGCCCGTCAAGAAAATCCCCGCAGCTTATTAAAAACGCACCGTAATTATAAAAATCAGTCTGTGTCGGCTGACAATCCGTTAAAAGTTTTTCATAAAAATATTTAGCATTATCATTATCACCAAGCTTCTCATAACAGAAAGCTAAACCCTTGATTGACAACCTGTCATATGGACGAAGGTTATAGGCTTTTGTAAAATAATGTATTTGATCTTTTAAGCTTAAATCTCCGTATAATTTTGCATACAAACTTGCTGTTATTGTATAGATTACAGGTTTTGTTTCATCAATTTTGAGATAATTTTCATAATATTTTATAGCGGTTTTATAATCTTTTAACTCAAGATTATAAAAATTTGCCAATGTAAGAAATTTTAAAGGTTTATTTGTTTCTTTTTTTTCGTAAAGCTTTAAAAATTTAAGCGATAAATCAGTATTCCCCGACCTTATTAAAGCTTCACTTATTTTACTGAATGTATCAGCTAAGAGTACAGATTTAACAGCAAGAAACCGGAATAAAAACAAAGCGTCCGTATAATGTTTTTGAGTTGATTTTTCATTTGTATAATTAATTATGGTTGAGAAAAGGTTTTTCTTCATCGGCTCAGGAGCTTCTGGCTTCATCTGAACAAATTTTTTATAAATAGAATAAGATTCATCTGAAATATAATCAGACAAACTTACCAGATAATCATCAAAACCTTCTAACAATTCTTGCGGTATTTGATTATCTTCAAGAGCAGTTTTATCTTGTTCAAACAGTATTTTTATTTCTTCTTTTTGCATAAACTTCTGCCTTAATATTGTATTTTCACACGTTCAAAATCATGAAAATCACTCGGATTAGATTTTTTTGTAGTATCAGAAAGCATCATTACCGCAAAAACTCTTGCAGACTTTTTCCTTGTATTTGGCGGGAACAGAGTAATATCTTGGTATTCATAACTTTTTATAAGCCTTGCGACCTTATCCTTATCGGATTGTTTTAATGCAAAAGATTTTACAACAATATTTGTAATTTTACCTTTATCATCTACATTAAATGAATACGATAACCAATCACCTTCGTTATAATTATCAAGTTCATGGATATCCAAACTGTCTTCTAATATTTGGTTAACAAAATTACTTTTCCATGTATTCCAGTCAATATTTTGGTACATATATCTGCGCGGCGGAGGTGGTGTTTCAACTTTTTGAGTCGAAATATTGTTAGCTGCATCCAGTGCCGTATCAACTTCTGTCATATCAATATTTTTATAATTTATATTACTTTTTTGTTTCGAAAAACCTGTATCTTGTTCGTCAAACTGCACATTATTAGTACTGAAATTTGGAGATGAAGAATTAACATTAACCTTCGTACTCGAAAAATCAGCCTGTTCCAGATTTACTTTAACATCTTTTCCGCCGCCGATAGTAGCAGAAGAATCATTATTCAAAGCAACATCACGGCTGGAAATTTGAACTCGTTTACTTGACTTAGTATCAAGTGAAAGAGCAAACACCGTCACAAAGACAAAAATTAATATACCGATAGCTATAGCGTTTTTATTCATAAAATACTAATCCAAAGTTGATAACAAATCATTATAGTTGTGAATTTTAAACATCGTATCACTTAGCATATGAGTTTCAGCAATAAGTAAAGCTGTCGGAACAAGAGCTGTTACGATACTTAAAAACATCCCCTGAATATCTCCGCCGATTTCAGTTCCAGTAATAAAATATGATACGTTCATAGTAAATTCAATAAGAATAATAAAACACGCAATAAACATAACAACAGTTTTTTCACGTTCTAAACTTCTCATAGAGTCAATCCCGAGAACTGTAACCCCGTGGCTGTTGTAATCATGGAATCCGTCAAACTTAATTATTTCAGAGCCCTTAATTTGTTTACCAATAGTAAACGCTCTTACAAAAGAGAAAAACGCAAAGATAATCAAACAAGTTGCAAGAATCAAAAATATCGGGGAAAATCTTAACCCTGAAACTCTAACCCAGTTGGCAGCTTCGGAAAAACATGAAGCTAACGTGTTTGAAACACCGTAAGCCAAAAACGGAGCAGTTAAAAGCCCTACACAAGTTTCTAAAAATGCTTTTAATTGATTATTTACAAGGTTACTTTTAACCGTATTTATTCTGTTTGCACTCAAGTTATTAACATAAGTTCCGATAAGTCTTCTGTAATCCTTCATCACAGACTCAAGATCTTCACGATACTCGCAAGTTGTTAGAATTTGTCTGTCGTTTTTCATTTGAAATTCTAAATAACCGATAGAAACAGTCACAGCAGCAAGTGAACCGACAAACAATAATGAAATAAATAAAGATGTTGCGAAAAATCCAGGAATTGATTTGTAATAAAGAAGGTTTAAAACATAAACAACAAGCATAAACACTGAACAAATCATTATAACAACTCTTTGCATAACATCAGTATCACCGAGTCTTTTATTCTTGTTAATATCTAAAAACGAAAAAACACCGCTTTTCATTGCAAAAGAAACCGCAGCAATCATAACGGAAATACATGCCAGAATAACAGGGTTAGTTGAAAGATTCAGAACAGAGGAAGAATTATCTATCTTAAACCCGAAAAGATAATTTGTAATCCCGAAAGCCGAAACAACAGAAAGAACAACCATTGAAAAATACAAAAATATAGTTAATCTGTTAGAAGATTTTAAACCGTTTTTCAATTCGACAATCTTATGTCCGATTTCTTTTATAATAGCAATTCTATGTTTTTCAATATCGCTGTCAAAAACATCTTTACCCGCTTGAACACTATTTGCTGAAATCATAGAATTACCCTCCTGAACTGTTCCGACAGGAACTTTTGCTTTTAATACAACCTCTATTGGTGTTTGAATTGAACTTAAGGAAATTGTAAATTTTGGTGTTACAAGAACCTTTGAAAAAGATTTGTTATTAAATAATATATCCTTATTATTAGATGAATTTACCAAAACATAATTATTATACTTTGAAGAATATACAAGTTTTAAAACAGAATCTCCCAACTCCCGTACAACAAAATCACTAACTTCTGTTGAACCGATAGTAATTGTAGGTTTGTCATTAAATTCTTTCGTAGAATTTCCGTATTTAACAATAACTTGCATAATTACCTTCCGATTGCATTTAAGAAATGTCTGAGAGATTTACTTGTCGTTGCTTCATTACCTAAAACAAGCTTAGTTTCACCCAATACAGGACCCAGTTTTTCTTTTACCAAATCAAGTTTTTCAGGTGCTGCGTATAAAAACATCATAGCAAAATCTTCTGCCTGGTTTTGAACATTTGAAACTTCTGACGGTAAGGTGTCCCAATCGATTTGTTTTTCAATCGCACCTTCATTTTCCAAGTCGCCTATTACAACAACCGCAGGAATATATCTGTCTTCACCTTTACTCATATTTAAAGCGTGATTAAAAGCTTTTTTTAATGCCAGCCCGTATGCCGTACCAAATTCTTTTGCATCATACTGAGTGAATTTTTCCATAGCCTTACGAACATCAGAACTTGATTGAGGTGAGCCTTCATAAATAATATATGACTCTTCTGACACTCTTAATATCTTAATGTGATCTTCAGGATCAAGCATTGAACATAATTGTCTTATAAGCATCTTTTCAGCAGGTAAATTTTTCATATTAGATGCTGATGAGTCAACTACAAATATAACCGCAGCTTTATGAAAATCATCAACTTTCAGCTTAGTTAAACCAAAAATACCCAGACATAAAACTGCAAAAAATGCACAAGCAAATAAAATTATTTTAAACGTATTATTCATACCGTGAGTATATCAAAAAAAAGCATTTTGTGTAATCATATAAAAAGTGTAGAGATTAAGCAATTTTTTCAAGCCAAATGTTTTTATATATACAGGTAGAACAAATTTTGTTAAGGTCAGGTTATGTCAATAGTTGGTAAAATAATTTCATATGGATTAAGCAAAGGTAAAGTTGCAGCATTAGAAGTTGCAAGATGTAGAAAACTGCCGTCTGATGTTGCCAATGGTTACAGATCTGCACGCAGGCTCTCAAGAACTCAGGACTTTGGAATATTTAGAAGTGCAAAAGCTCAGGGAACAAGTTTTATCCGTCAAACTAACAGACATCTTCCGGGGATTTTAGCAGGTGTTGCAACACCTTTACCTGTTCCGCTGTCATCACCTTTAGCTTACGCTTTAGGAAAATTTTTGCAAAAATTCATTAAACGTATATAATTAAAATAATGGAAAATCTGACACGAGAAGATATTATTGAAATTTTAAAAGATGATAGCCAAAATGAGGCACTGTTTTCTTATGCCGATAAAATCCGTAAACAATACGTCGGTGATGAAGTTCACTTGCGCGGTTTGATTGAATTTTCAAACATCTGCAAGCGGGAGTGTAAATACTGCGGACTTCGCTGCGAAAACAAAAGCGTTGAACGTTACAGAATAATGCCTGATGATATAATCTTATACGCTAAAAAAGCTGTTGATATGGGTTATAAAACTATAGTTCTTCAATCAGGTGAAGATGAATATTATTCTTGCGATATTATGTGCAAAATTATTGAAGGAATTAAAAAACTCAATGTTGCACTAACCTTAAGCTGCGGTGAAAAAAACTATGATGAATACAAAGCTTTCAAAAATGCAGGCGCTGACAGATACCTAATCCGAATTGAAACAACAGATAAAAAATTATACGAAAAAATGCATCCTCACGCTGATTTTGAAAATCGTATAAGATGTTTAAAAGACTTAGGTAAACTCGGTTATGAAGTAGGAACAGGCTGTCTTGTAGGGCTTCCTGAGCAAACAATAGAATCTCTTGCGGATGATATTTTATTTTTCAAAGAAATTAACGCAGATATGATAGGTATCGGTCCGTTTATTCCGCACCAGCAAACCCCGTTAAAAGACGCCCCATCAGGCAGTTTTAACTTAGCACTAAAAGTTATGGCTCTTACTAGAATTTTACTTAAAAACATAAACATCCCCGCAACAACCGCAATGGAAACTCTTAACCCCAACGGAAGAATTATTGCACTTCAAAGCGGAGCAAATGTTGTTATGCCAAATGTTACAACAACAGAGTACCGCGCAAAATATGAAATTTATCCGGGGAAAATCTGCATTAACGAAAACCCGACTCAATGCAGAGGTTGTATTGAAGGGAAAATTAAATCAATAGGCAGAACAATATCTGACAATTACGGATTTCGTTCAAACTAGATTTCCTGCTCCAGAATAACATTTCCTTCATAAGTTCTTCTAAACGGACATACGGTAAAACCTGCATCAAATGCTCCCGGTGAAAATGGAACCTGTAAATATTTTGTATATTTAAACTTATCCTGCGCCTTAACCTCATCAAGCCTGTCAAGAACAACTTTTATCTTATCATATGATGTAGTATCTGCCCAAAGCAGTGCAGGATTTTTTCCAGCATCCCCAAGATACAAGTCTACCTGAGAATCTTCATCCGTATCGTATACAAAAGTATACCCGTCAAATTTTGGAACAAATACTGACGGAACTTCTTCTTTAATATTTGATACATCTATTTTCTTTTCAAACCTGTGTCCGCCAATAATATTTTCATCTAAACGTTTCGGATTATTTTCAAATACTAATACTGTTGTATCACATCGTTTCGCACAGCTGCATAAAAACCCTTTAAACTTAGAAATAAAAGGCTGATTTACGTCTTCTGGGGTAGTGTATTTATCAAAATTCTCTACATAAAGTATTGAATGCTCTCCGCTTTTCTTGATTCTTGACGCTAAACCGTTAATTTCTTCTGCAACATTTTTCAAAGGGATATTGGCAAAATCGGTTTTAAGCACCTTACATCCGTTGTTAATTAAATTATCTAACACATCTTTTTTTTCATCTTCGTTTTTCAAACCCGAAATCATAATCGCATTAGGAAATTTCTTATCCCCGTCAAATTTAAACAAATTAATATACTTATCTTCAAGCTGCTTATTAACTTCCTGCACTCTATCGTAAGATGCAACAATTCTGCTCATCTTAATTTTAGCAATCGCATTTTTTCGCTGAGTTTCAACAATTTCATTAGATATCTGGCTGTGAGTGGTTGCTTCGTTTCTGATTTCACGATCTTTTGCACTGATAATAGTGTCCATATTGTTTAATCGAGCTTCACGCATTTGGCGTTGGGAACGCAATAGTTCAATACGCTCCTTAACTCTGTTTATATCCCCTGAATCCGGAGTCCAGTGTTTTTTAAGTTCATCATAAATCAAATCTGACGGATCTTTAACATATTGACATTTATCTGCAATTTCATTAATTATATCGTAATAACCGCTTTTAAACGCAATATTTTTCTTATTAGTTGATTGTATTTGAGGTTGAAAATTATAGCTTCTTACAGGTGAAATTCTCATACTTAGCCTCCTGCCAGCAATTTTGCAAAATCTTCAGCCGAAACCATAAGATTATCCCAAACTTCCGTATTTTTAATATTATCTAAAACCCTCGGTAAATTTGCCTGATTTTCTTCAGTCACAGCCTGTAATAATGCAGGATATGAAATTCCGTCACCGAGTTTTTCAGCATAACCTGCAACAGTATCAATACTGCCTGCTGTTTTTGGAGTCAATTTACCCATAACTTCAGCCATATCTTCAGCGTAATGAATACCTAAGGCGTCTGAATGTTTAAGTAATTTTGGCAATAATGTTTTATCAACAAACTCCAAATTTTCAGGGTTAAGATTTCTGATATAATTTTTCAAATCTACAGATTCGCTTATTTTATAACCTTGAGGGTTTGCAATAACAGTATCAAAGATTTGAGCGCAATTATCGTCTTTTAAGACATTAAATAATTCATTAAGCTCCAATCCGACATCATTTACCTGCTCGATATTTTTACCGACAACCCCGATTACACCTGCCTGCTCGTTGCGTAAATTACCTAACAGGTCAACTGTTTCATTTTGTTTAAGTCCCAGAGTTTCAATATTATCAAGAAGCGGAGCAACACAATCCTTATTATCTTTATTTACACCCATAAGAACCTGATATTTACTTATTCTGTTGATATCAAGCACTTTAGATTCTGCAACCGTCGGGATTACATCCTGGGTTTGAGGTGTAATTTGGCTTAATAATTTAGAGTGTTTTTCAGCTGTTTTGATTTTTAATTCTTTAACATAACGTTCTAATAACGGTACAAGCTCATTAAACACATAATCTTTATTCTCAGGCGTAATATGTCTTAGATAAGTTGCAATATCAGAAACATCCATTAACCTGAAAGATTCTCTATCACCGACAATACGGGTAAAAATATCCTGATTTTCTTTTGTAAGCATTTGAACAAGAGTTAAAATATCATCAGCAGGAGATGCGATTAAATCTTCCATTTTACCCATTTGAGAAGAGATAACTCCTAAACCTTCATCTCTCATATAATTTCTGTTATGTTTATGAATACCTGACAGAATAGTATTATAATCTTCCTGTTTTAATTTCAAAGTTTGCGAATTTTTCTCAAGAACAGGGAAAAACTCACGTGCCAATTCTTCATTTTTAGGTTTTAACTTTCTGATTAAATTCCCGATAACATCAACAGCGGTTTCAACTACAGGTTTAATTTCAGGAGTATGAACTTTCGGAGGTTTCTTCGGCATACATTTTTTTATTCCAAAAGCTCCCAATATGCTTCCGCATACTGAGGCAAGGGTCCATTTTTCTTTCTTGGATAAGCTATGTTTTTTACTTTCCTCAGGACCGGAGGTAAAGAAAGGATTTGAAGGATTGTTATATTTAATTTGAACATGCCTTGAATAAATATCGTAATTTCCCGTTACTCTCATTATTCTTCTCCTTTACCTTCATATAAAGCCCTTAATTCGGCCATATCGTCAAGAAAGGCATCGAAAGTTTCTTTTGAAATATCGGGTTCAACATTTTGAATTGCATCCAATAAATCAGGTTCAGTAACCTGAGAACCTTGTTTATTTTCTTTTGCATAATCTACAACATCAACGATACCTTGAGCACTGTATGCAACCCCGTCATCTATAGCTCTTCCGACTTCGTTGCCTAAGCGTATATAATCAATTTCTGCATCAGTAAAACCGTTCAAATGATACTTAAAGATTTTAGAAGCATCAAGCGGATTTGGCGGCCCTAAAAATACTTGATACGGAGTTCTATCACCTGCTAAAAGTTCAGAACTCACTTTTCTCGGGTGGTTTGTTGTCATAAATATCGTTGCTTTGTATTTATCGGCACAATTTGATAAAATTTCGGCAAGCTGACCGACATTTGTATCATTGAAATCGAAACCTTTATTTTGAAGTAAAGTTTCCTCATCTTGGTTTAATTTTGCAATAGAATCAAAATCATCAAGAAGAATTATTGTACGTTTTTTAGGAGTTTCAGGAGAAAAGTAAGCTTTTTTGGCTTTCTTTAACTCGTTATGCAAATCGTCAATAACATCTTCATCTGATTGCATTGTATTTATTTCTACAAACCTGCATCCTGCCTGTTCTGCAAAAGCTTGTGCAAATCTGGTTTTACCTGTTCCGTGCTGTCCGTAGAATAAAATTCCGTTTGGAAGATTCACATCACAACCGTTTTTTTCTAATGCAAGTTTATTTATAAAAGCTTCTTCAATCTGTCGTTTTAAATCTTCATGGCCCGCAATTTTATCCCAGCCTTTACCTTTTTCCCGTTTCGTTAAAATCGCCTGCTCATGTTTTATTCCTTCGACTCTTTGAGCTTGCATATCATAATCTGCTTGAGCAACTGCAGCTTTCTTTTGAGAAGCTTCTAATTTGGCTTTAAGTTCAAGTATTATACTATCTTTTTCATTAGCTTCTTTAGCCATTTTAAGCTGTTGTTTGTATAACTCTGTTTTCTCTCTTTCTTGTTTTAAAGTTTCTTCTTTTTGAGCAAGAAGTCTTTCCTGCATTTCTAACTGTTTTTCTTTTTCATTGGCTATTTGGCTTTGAGCTCTGGTAAAACCGACCAACTCAATTTGGGTTTCCTGTTTGGCTTTCTTTTTTCCCCTTCCCCAAAACTTATCCCACTTTGAACGTGCTTCCAGTTTCTTTTTTAGTGTTCCGTCATAATCAAAATAATCATCTCCCGCAAAAGAAATCGGATTTTGTGCATACGTGTTTGTGTTTTGTTTTAAAGACCCGTGTTTGTTGACATTCGGCGTAAATCTTGCCGTAATAGGATGTATAAACATATTTTCCCCCTTGTTTTAGGTTTATTAAATCAGTGAAAAAATTTTTTTGCTACATGAAATCCTCAGATATTAATTTTTCGTAACATTTTTTAATCTAAATAGCAAAATCCAAATTTACATGTATTATAAAAAATAACATAAGGATATCGTTTTCATGCTAATTACACCTATAAAAACATCATTTGACAGGGGGTATAACAGATTTAATCGTGTTAATAACGTTAACTTCACATCACGTTACCTTTTATTTGAAGACATTGATAAACTTATACAAAACGGACAAATTGAACAGGTAAGACAGCTTCCCGATTTGTATGTCATAAACAATCGCAGAGAATCACTGCTTCACTCATCCGCTCAAAATAATCAACTGGAAATTTCAAAGTTTTTATTACACAAAAAACTTGACCCGAATCTTAAAAACTTCCGCGGACGCACACCTTTTGCCATTGCCTGTTCTAAGTTAAACCAACCTTTGATTGAATCTTTTTTACTTTATGACGTTGATGTAAACACATACGATAACCAGAAAAATACACCGCTGCATAAAGTTGTTACAGACCCAAAACTGATAAAACTTTTATTAAACCACGGAGCAAATCCTTATTTTGAAAACGAATTTCAGCAAACACCATTCAACCTTTCAATAAAATACAAAGATAGTCTTGAAACCTTCTTAAAATGCGGCACAAAACCTGATTATCCAGATAAAAACGCACAAACACTTCTGTATACGGCTATAACCTCAGATGATTTAGAAACCGCTGAAATTCTAAAAAAATATAAAGCAAATCTTAACCACAAAGATAATCAGGGTAAATCCCCGATATTTTATACAACAACCCCTCAAACAATCCAATGGCTGTCAAAAAACGGAGCAAACTTAAATCAGGTTGATAATAACAAGCAAACAGTACTTCATCAGAATATCGCAGAAAACAACTATAACATTTCAAAATTATTATTAAGACTTGGAGCAAACCCAAATATTTATGATAAATACAATCTTCCGCCGCTATATTACGCAAAGAGTACAAAAATAATGGAATTACTGCTCCAAAATAAAGTAAGTCCGAATGTTATAACTCCGCAAGGCTCAACACTTCTCCATAACTGCGTAAAAACAAACAATACAAAAGCTGTCGAACTTCTGTTAAAATACAAAGCAAATCCAAACATTCCCGATAAAGATAAAAAAATCCCATTTGATTACGTCTTAAATAATCCGAAAACAAGGAAAATGCTTCTTGAAGCAGGTTCTGATCCGAATTACAAAAACTACTTAATATATGCTCTTAAAGCAGGAAACTCAAGACTCTTAGACGAACTTCTATTCCACGGCGCTGATCCTGATAAAACTAATACATCAGGAAAAACAGCAATATTTTTTGTCAATAACAAACAAGAAATTGAAAAACTGGCAAAACTTGGTGCAAATTTATACCATATCAATAAAGACGGTTATTCTGCATTTCATCACTTTGCACTTGTTGGCAGAGAAGATATTGTAAAAATTCTCAAAGAAGATTTTCAAGCATGTCCTCGTTGGACAACGGATGGACAAACCATAGAGGATTGCCGTGACGCTTACAAAAAATACCACAAATGGTTAAAACCTGACAGCAAAAAAGCTTCTCAAGTCGTATTTACAGGAAATTATAATAGTGACGATTATAGGTTCTACGGAACAAAAGAAACCCGTGAAAATTTAACCTACAAAATCGAACTTACACCGCAGAAAATCGACACTATTATTCAATCTGCACCGACAACAGAAGTAGGTATTGTAACAGCTTATAATCAACTAAAGGAAGAAAAAAATAAAATTAATAAATCAATGAATGCTCTTCCTATTATAAGAAAGCAGTATAACGAAAAATTCAGCATGGAAATATCAAGACTTTACAACAGAAACCCTAAAGGTTCTAAAACTCCTGTTGTTGGAGTCGTTCCGCAAATTTTCGGTACAGCAACAGGCATTTATGAAGACAGTCTTATTGAAGAAACAGAAAAATTAACCAAATTATATAACAGCATTTGTGAAAATTACTACGAAAAAGGAATAAACAAACAAGTTGAAGATTACGTTGAACTTAACAAATACCTTTCTGACGGGATTAAATATGTAAGTTACATTGAAGGTAAAAATCCTAAATACGAAAAATATATTGAAAACCTTGAAACAAGTAAAAACAAATTAACTCAACAAAACACAAAAATCAGAAACAGTTTAAATTCAACAATGGAAAAATACAAAATCGAATACGACAAAATGATTGAATATCAAAGAGCAAAACAAGCCAGAAGATCAGGGAAAAAAGTTACAATGGCAATACTTACCGGTGGCGGCTCATAAAAAACACAATAAAAAAGGTAATAAAGGAGGCAATAAATGAAAGTTTCATTTTTCACAACAAGACAAACAACATTTCGCGGAATTAACGACGTAATAAGAAATGCGGCAGCACAAGCATCAGGCAGAGGCACAAACCCGCTAAGCGGTGATACTTTTACACCTAGTTCAAATAACGGCGGAACAGTAATTATTGAACATTACCACGCAGCACCTGGTGAAAACAACAATCAAATGAACGGTGCACCAAAACCAGGAACTTACGGATATAATGACAGTCTAAACGGAGCTCCGAAACCGGGGACTTATGGTAACAGATCAGGTTCAGCAGCTGCAGACGGCGCAGTTGCAGGGGTTACAACAGGAACAACAATTGAAGGTACAAAAGCTGCAGCAGAAAAACTGAAAGGTTCTAAAGGTGAAAAAGTTCAAAAAGAAGAACCAACACAAGAAACAGAACATTCTGCCGACGATACACCTGTTGATATGACAGATGAAGCAGCCGCAGAAACTCAAGCTAACCCGACAGAAACAGATGATACAGACCTTACAGAGGATACTGATATTGATACAAATGTAGATATTGACACCGATGTCGATGTAAATCCTGACGTTGATGTTGATGTAGAAATTGACCCTGACGTTGATGTAGAACCTGACATTGAACCTGAAATTGAAGTTGACCCGGATATTGATATTGATCCTGATATCGATATAACTCCTGAAATCGACATACCTGATATTGAAATATTTTAAGGATTAAACTCATGCGAATAACAGCAATAAGCAACGCCACAACAAAATATCAATCGAAACCTGTTCAAAGACCTAAGGTAATAACACCACAAGTCCCTGACAGGCAAATTAAAAAAAGTATTTATTCTAAAGGAGCCTCTGCAATTCCGTTTGGAATAAGTATGATTCAAGATTATATTTATGAAAAATCACTGGTTAAACATCGTCATATGATTGACGAAATTGACCCGCGATTGGTTGAAGGATATTGCCGAAGTCTTGGCGTACCCTGTGCAATAGATAAAGGTCGTACACCAAAAGATAATCAATATATAGCTTATTGCGTTTTCAATGCCATGGAGATAATGCGTGAGCTAAAAATGCATTTACCTGCCAGAATTGACATGGAATATAAAGAAGACCCAAGAACACTTGCTTGGTGCTACTATGGCCCCGGAGATAATGGAATGCCAATAGGTGGAATCGCCTTCAATATTAACCGAGACTGGGCAAATGAACTTGAGGTATCTTTAGAAAATCATAAAAATAAGGATAACTTCCATACTGCTAACCATTTTTTACAAACAACAATCCACGAGTTTGGACATAATGTTCATTATGATAAACTTTATAAAAAATTTGGTTGTCCATGGCCGGATTCAAGATATTTCTATAATCCTAATATGTATAGGATAATGGAAAAGTTAAATATGAAATTATACGATGATGACGGCACACCTGTCCAAAACCCTTACATTTCTAATGAAGTAAGGAATATTATGAAACAATCAAGCGGTTACGGCTCTACATTATTACCAGAACTTTTTGCAGAAGAATTTGCAAAAGCAATAATTGATAATATGGACTTTATGACTCTTAAAATGGAACGAGATCCGTTCCCTATAAGAAACGTCAGCCCTGAACTTTATCAAGTCCTTTACGAAACCTGGGAAGGACTAATCGATGACGGGCAAGGATTAATTTAGAAAGGAAAATTATGTTACAAGTTCAAGCAAGATTTCAACCTTTATATACAACTCAAACCACAAGTCTGAAACAAATCCATACCCAATATTATCCTGATTTGACAGATGAAGAGTTTGCTCTGCCTAAAGAAAAACAAAATCAAGTACTGTTTGAACGCGGAAAACTTTTACAACTTGCAAAATACGGCACAAACACAAATTGCGAACAAACCTACAACTATATAAAAAATAACCCTGATTTTAAAGAATTATCAAAATCAAAATATTATAACAATCCCGAAGGTTTTGTCAGCTTAATAAGCGCGATGGATTCTCTTACAAAACAGCGGCAGGAAAAACTTGCAATGTATAATTATTCTTCACAATACTATCTGCCAATTTACTCAAAACCAATAAGCTATGAAAAATACAACACAAACGATTACTTAAGATTATTGAATAATTTCACCAAAAACGAACATCTGTCTGATGATTTGAAACAATATTTCCTGTCAACAAAAGCAGATAAAATTGATATTTATTATACCCGTCTTGATAAACTGCAAAATAACAAAGAAGATTTGAAACTATTAACACAAAAACTATACTACAGTCAGGATTAATTTCATATAGTTTCAAGATATTCCTTAACACTTGCAAGTCTTTGTTTATCATTAGGACAAGTTTCTCGAAGATTTTTTATAATCTTGTAAAAGTCGTCAAATGAAACCTTTACTCCCGCGTGTTCAAAAATTTCATTCATAAATTTCATTAAATACTTATGAGCACTTTCTATCGGTAATTGATATTTTTCGCAAGCCATAATACATTTTTTAAAGATTTCTTTTTTATTTCTTGCTCCTCCGCCTTTTTGGATAAATACTCTCAAAAATGCATAAATATCATTAGGATTCTGACACGGACATATATCATCAATATCATCAACAACTTTTATTGAATTTCCAACTTTTATAAAGTTATTCGGATTACCTGTATCAAATCTGCAATACCGATGCCCTTCAAATATTCCGTTTAACTTTTGAAAATCCTGTGCAAGATTATCAAAAGCCCTTTGAGGTAAAGAACAAAATTCTCTTAATGAATGTGCATAAGCTCTTGTCCCTTCTTGAGAAGAACGAGCCATTTGAACAAAATCTCTTCTATCTCTTGTTGCATTGCGAATAATTTCGATATTTCCAAATCTTGCAAGAACTTTTCCGCAATATGTCCTTAATCCGTCATAAATAGTCTTTGTATTCACTTTTGCAGGTTTAAATTTAGGTTCATAGTTATGATATTTTTTAAAAACAAAATAATCATCTATTCTGAAAACCGTACCGTATTTACCTGCACCCATTTTACATTTGAGGTTTCTTTTTTGAGCAAAAATTTTCTCAAAATCAGCCGCAAGCTCCTCTGAAAATTGACCTGACGCAAGTGCCTGTTCAACCCGTTTACCGAAAGGACTTTTATAGTAAGCCTGAAACGACGGGGTATATGAATAATTATTATTTGTGATGCAGTTCATTGTTTGTATTAAATCTGCACAAATATATTTTTGCTATTAAATAACGCGGATTTTTCAATAAATTGAAAAATCCGCTTTTATTTTATTCTTTCTTTTCTGCTTTTTTCATTTCGTCTTCTTCTTTTTTTAAAGCACGTTTTACTTTCATTTCATCTACTTTTTCCTCAACTTTTTCTTTTACTTTTTCTGCACCTTTTTTTACATCTTCTTTTACATTGTGCGCTTTTTCTTTAATATCTTCAGCTGCGTGTTCGGCTTTTTCTTTTAAAGTTTCTTTATTCTTTTCGTCTTTCATTATTTTTTCTCCTTATTTCTTTGTGGACAATTTGATTATAAAAAATTTTTTATTACGTTAAATCGTAACAATTAATAATTTTCTAAAAAGTTTATTACCCATGCAGGTAATAACTTAGCAAAAAATATTTTCAGGGATTTTAAAATAAATGTTATGAAAATATATGCATTAAACCCTCAATTAAAATTAAACACAAATAATAATTCGTTAAAAAACCAAAACCAACAGCCAACATTAAAACAACAAAACACAATAAAATTCCCTTTAAACCTTGCAAAAATATATTTTACCGGAATTATCCCAAAAGCAGACAGACTGGAAAAATCTGATTATTTGATATCAGGTTACATAAGTGAAATCGGTAAAGCCCGTAATTTTCACGGTGACAGAGAAGTCGTAGATTTATCGATGGGAAACCCTGACCTGACACCTCCCGAGAAATCAAAACTCATATTAAAAAACAAAGTTAATGACCTATGGTCACACAGATATAACAGTCCTAAAGGAGAAGGAGCTCTGTTTCATACAGTAGCAGCTTGGATGGATAAAAGATTCGGAGTAAAAATCAATCCGCGTACGGAAGTTATGGCAACATCAGGTTCGTCTGACGCAATAGACCACATTTTTACGGCATACGCAAACCATGGAGATAAAGTCCTTGTACCAAACCCGGGATATTCACTTTATGATGATTTGATTACTCGTCATGATTTGAAAAAAGTCCAATTTGACTTAAATCCTGAAAACGGATATCTTCCTGATTTTAGTAAAATGCCGACTGATGCGAAAATTCTTATATTAAACTACCCGCATAACCCTACAGGTTCATTTGCACCGAAAAAAGTCTTTGAAAAAGCCGTTAAGTGGGCAACCGAAAATAAAGTTTTAATAATCCATGATATGGATAACAGTGAAGTTACTCACAGCGGAACAAAACCTGTCGGGATTATGCAGGTTGACGGTGCCAAAGACGTAGCTTTTCAAATTCATACAATGAGTAAAGCGCAAAGCATGCCGGGATTAAGAGTAGCATTTACGGTAAGTGATAAAGAAAATATAGACAATCTGCTTGATGCTAAATATTTATCGGGAGGAAGTGTTTACGTTCCGGTTCAACATGCGGCAATAGAAGCTTTAAAAGATGAAGAAGGCTATATAAACAAAGTTAATAAAATTTACCGCGGACGCAAAAATACCGCAATAAAATGGCTTAACAAGCTGGGAAGTGATGCAAAACCTACAGACGGAACATATTACCTTTGGACAAAAATCCCGCCTGAATTTACATCTGATGAATTTTTTAAATATGTTCTGCATAAAGCACATGTTGCATTTACCCCCGGAACAGTTTTCGGCACAAACGGCGAAGGTTACGTAAGGATAGTTATGTCCGCAGATGAAGACGTTATAAATAAATGCTTCGCAAGAATTGAAAAAGCAGGAATACGTTTTGATACTCCAAAATCTAAACTGCCCGCAGAAATTCAAGATGAAATTAAAATGATGTCTGACGGAACATATTCAATAGAACCAAAAGCAGACAGAGATTTTAAAACTTATCTTGAACATCTGAAAAAACAAAGACAAATTTTAACCCAAAAGTTTAAAACTAAAGATGAAAAATTCAATAAATTCTTACCAAAAGAGAACGTTGAACTTCCTTGGAATATCCTAAAAGACGGACAAAGCGTTTATCTTCAAAATGTTCAAAAAGCAAAACCAATATTTGGTGATATAAAAGATATTCCTCCGTTTAGTGATAAATCCGAATACAATAAATTAACTGCGGAAATAAAAAAACAATGGTTAAGGAAACCATACCCTCAAGCAGATATTCTTCCGCCTTATAAATCCTGTACATTATATCCTGATGCTCATTACTTTACACTAAGAACAGATGATGGCAGATTACAGGCAATAGCGAATGTTGAAATCCAAAAAGACGGTATTATATGGGGCAGAAGCCTTAATACCGCCCCTTGGAATCAAGGCTCGGATGCTGAAATCCGAGGCTGTGGAAAAGCAATTATCGCCAGAATGGTAAGCTTCTGTCTTGAAACAGGAAACCATACCATGAAGTTTGCAACCGACAAACCTGAAAATATTAAATTCTATAAGAATTTAGGAATGGTTGAAGACGGAACCAGAAACTTTAACGGTACAATCCATATCGTTTTAAAATTTGATGAAGAATCTATGAAAACATTCTTAAATAAATATCAAATCAATTTAAGTTTCTAAATCAATTTAATAATAAATCATGCAAAAAAACTTTTCCATTTTCAAAATTACTTCCAATTGCACTAATACTACCTAATTCTGATGTTTTAAAATTTGTCATAATTTCTCTCCTTTTATTGTTTGGCATCTAACTATTAGAGTAAAAAATTTTTACGCCAAATTTTTTCCGACTACATCTAATAAATTTTCAAGCAATTCGGCATTTTCTTCTGTTAAGTTAGACATCTAATCATTGTCAAGATATATTATTTATTTAAATTATAATAAATTGAATGGTGACGGAGAAGTATATTTTGTTCCGTAAGGCGTTCTTTCCAACTTACTGCAATGTGGGTTTTCACCTCCGACACTATGAATTAGTTTTGTACGAGAACAGCTATCACCAGCCCAAGGAGTGTTATTATCATATTTTTCTATTCTTTTAATAATAGTTAATTTTTCAGGATTTTCTCCACCTGATACATAAACATCTTTTTGAGTTTCTGTAATTCTGCCTATGATGTTCCATCCTGCATCTTCCTGTGCTTTTATTGAGCGCTTAGCCGAAACAGGAGCCTTTGCATTATTACTAAATACAAACTCATCAGTTATTAATCGAGGTTTCATTACTTTTAGCTTTTTCTGACCATATTGAACAATTTTCTCAATCGGCTCCTCAAGCACTTGTGATAAAAATTTCTTCACTATTATTTTCTCCTATAAATTTTCTACTACTTTATACAAAACCCCTAAATTATAAAATTTGTTATAAATAATATTAACTAAAAAAGTGACTTCTAGAAAATCTCTAAAAGTCACTTATATCAATTGGTTGCGGGTGCTGGATTTGAACCAACGACCTTCGGGTTATGAGCCCGACGAGCTACCAGACTGCTCCAACCCGCGATAACTTAATCGCGTATCCGGTACAAATACCAGATACTTATATTATGCTCCGTAAAAAATAAAAATCAACCCCTTTTGTCTTTTCCGTCAAAATCTAAACTCCAACTATGGTACGGGTATTTTTTACATTCAATTTTGCCAAAAGTTTTTTCAATAAGTATAGCACGCCAAGGCTTATTATAATTACAACAAAATATCTAATACCTACTGTTCCAACTGCGGTAAGTAAGTCCGAAAAATTATTTACCGGAATAACTTTTGGAATTTTAAAAATTTGATTAAACGCAAATATTATATACCAGTGAACAAAAAATATTGAAAAACTGTATTTTGCAATAAAATCAATTGCATTATTAAACAATGTACAATTTTTTATCGGTTTATCATAATGCTGCAAATATCCAAGAACTAGCAAAGTTAAAAATATTTTTGAAATCGTATTATTATTTATTTGGAAATTATGATTTAAAAATATATCAATCACTGAAGTTAATAACATTATAAAAATCAAGCCCCAACGATATTTAAAACACAAATCAATTTTAGATTTATTAGCAGAAAAATACATTCCTAAAATATACATTGATGAAAAATGTACAAAACCGTTCAGAATATATTTTACATAAGCCAAATATTTAGCGCCATAAGTCAATCCTGTTAAATATGAAGGTTCAATATCTATTCTCGGAACAAAGAATGTTATTAAAAACAATACAGGTAAAAATTTATATAAAACTTTTTTCTTTTCAAGAACTAAAAATATATCCGCAAGTAAAAAGAATATCACAATCATTGGAATATACCAGGTTGGAACATTATGAACCCTACCTGTAGTTAAGAAAACACCTATTTGCACCAAAGGATTTAATCCTTCAAACGGGTTACCGTAAACAACAGGCATTGTAAAACACAAAATTATCCCCGGAATTGCGGTTATAATATAAGGTAAAATAACATTTGTCCATTTCTTTTTAAGATATGTTTTATATTCAAATTTATCAGACAAATGCTGAAACAAAAAACCGGAAATAAATATGAAAAGTGCAGTACCACCTGTAAAAACTTCAAAAGCAATATTATTAATCCAAGTACCTTTATTCCCGAACTGCATAGTATGCCCCGCAACAATAAGTAATATTGCAAGACCTCTAAAAACATTTATATAATTCAACATTTCACGTTTTGGTTTTACTTGTACTTGTTCCATAATAACTCCTTCTATTTTTTATAATTCTATCACAAGAAAATTTATAAATTACCCAGTTAGACCGAGCGGGTAATAAAAAAACAAGAAGTTTAAATTATAGTATGAATATGAAAAAACTTCTGTCATTAATATTAATAATACTATTTTCATCAGGATTTTTACCATTAAAGGTTTTAGCTGAATGTGAGTGTTCAACAAATAATGAAGAACATATTCTCTCATCAGAAACACTTGCTAATCCCGATTCAAAAGCACAAACTTCAAGCATTTACGAAACAGAAAATTACTATATTCTTTGTAAAGGTAATATAATTAAAGTTGCATTTGAATGCAAATTTTTATCTGAATGCGCTAAAGAGGGAGATTGCATATATTTTTATGTTCCAAAAGACATAACCACCTGTAACGGCACAGTCATAATACCTATCGGCTCAAAATTTACGGGATATATCCGAGGAATTTATAATCAAAAAAAATTCAATAAGAACGCTCGGGTTTACTTAAGTATAAACAAACTTATACTACCTGACGGGACAGAATTAGACGTAAAAGCAAAACCATTCAGTAAAGATTTTTCACTTGTCGAAAACGGCTGGATGACAGCAGGAAAACTTACAGCATCTACTGTCGGCTTAGGGATAGTAGGAGCAGGTGCTGGCGCAGGATTAGCATTTATACCACACCCGCAAAAAATCGCAGTAGGTGCTGCTGCAATCGGTGTTCCTGTCGGTTGTTTTATCGGTCTGGTTACAGGATTAGTAACTCCCGGGTTAAAATATCACGCAAAACAAGGAGAAGAAATAAAAATAATTCTCTGTGAAAACGCTTGTATACCTAAATGCAGTGTAAATGAGTATTAAAATACAAAAAAATAACCTTGAATGTTTAATTCAAGGTTATTTTTTTCTGGAAGTAATTGACAAAATCCGAACTGATTACTATTTTGATGTACTTGAGTTAAAAGATTTTATCAATACTTTCAAAGGTATACTTAAGACTTTTTAGATTTTTTCTTTGTCGGATTAAGTTTTTCATAACATTTTTTACAACAATCATGCTTGTCATGAAGATAAAAATCATCCATTGTAGTTATTTGTTTTTTGCAAAAATAACAAATAGCACTTTTTTCTTCAATTTTCTTTTTTATCAATGCTACACCATTTCTATAACACCACATTACAAATTCTGTTAATAGCATTTTGTCTTCTTCCGGTGTTGATTTTTTATCTGATGCTGATACTACTACATTAATAGCTTTTTGCCTTCTCCAACTTTAAATCTCATAAGTTCTTCACCCATAATTTTCTCCTTTCTTGTTTGTAATGTAGCTTTAAAGAGTATTTACGCAAATACTTTTCGTTGTTTTTTGTGATATATTATAATCATAAAATTAAACAATATAGGAATTGGAATATGGATGAGCATAAGCTTTTATCAGCAATAAAGCAATTTAAAAATAAACAACAAACACCAAAATTCGTTGAAACACTACAAGAAAGAAATGATAGAGTAAAATATTATCAAAGTTTTACAGCTGATAAAATCAAAAATTTGAATATTGATGATATGTATGAATATATTTCAAATTTGTGGTCTATGCTCATTTGGGGTAATAAGCAGTATATAGTGGACAAAATTATAAATGAAAATGGTTTTGATAATCTAAAAGAACATCTAGTAAATTTAATATATGGTAAAGAGCATGTTGATAAAAGATGGAATACATTTTTATCAGATATAAAAGGATTGGGCCCTTCTACAGTAAGTGAATTGCTTAGTTATTCAAATCCAAATGAATATGTAATTTTTAATAAAACAAGTATCAAATGCTTTGAATATTTATCTATAAAGAATTTACCTTTATACAATTACCAATTTACAGGAGAAAAATATATTGAATTATGTAATATTGCTAAAAATATTGCAAAAGTAATGAAAAAAGAAAATATTGAAGATGTTTCTTTATTAACTGTAGATTTCTTATTATGGGATGAAATTTTTCCGTTAACCAACAAAAAAAGCAAAAACAAAGATGAAAATAAGGTAACCAATGATGAATGTTTATACTTACATGATGAAATTAAACAAAAAGTTGTTGAAATTGGTACATTATTAGGTTTTAGAAGCCGTTCAGAATTTCCAATAGCTAAAGGAGCGAGAGTTGATGCTGTTTGGGAAGTAAATATCGGAAATATGGGAACTGTTAATTATGTTTTTGAAGTTCAAACTAAAGGAGATATTAATAGTTTGTTATTAAACTTAGAAAAAGCAAGTAATAAACCTAGTGTTCAAAGTGTTGTAGCAATTTCTGATTCAAAACAACTTAATAAAATTGAAGAAGAAGCTAATGAAATACAATTAGGTAAAGTTCTTAAAACTTGGGATATCAAAGATGTATTAGAAGTTCATGACAATTTGTCAAAAGCTTATACAATAATAAATCAACTTGGACTTGTACCTAAAAGCTTATTTAATAAAGAATAAATAACATTTAAGAGGATAACATGCCTATAAATTTATCAACAATAAATGAAAATAACACAATGGAATTTAAAGAAAAAGTAAATGATAATTTCTTTAAGTCTTTATCTGCATTTGCAAATACTGATGGTGGTTGTATTCTTTTAGGTGTTAGAGATGATAAATCAATAGAAGGCTTTAACGGTCAACAAGAAGGTGTTATAAACCAGATTATAGATTGCTTGGGGATTCAACCAAAAATAGAAGTTGAAAACATAGAAGGCAAGGAAATTTTACTTGTTAAAGTCGAAAAATCCAATAATCTTATTGCTTACAAAAACATTTATTATAAAAGGATAGGAAATACGACAAGAGTAATGCCTCAAAATGAGATTAGAGAGCGATTACTTGAAGGTATTAGTTGGGAATCGCAAACAGGTAGTTTTACTACAGATGATATAGATGAAAATACAGTTAGAGAATTTGTTAAATACGGCATTTCAACAGGAAGATTACCATCAATACCAGATAACGAAACTATAGAATCAATACTAGAAAAATTGGGATTAATCATTGATGATAAAATTACTAATGCCGGGATTTTATTATTTGGTAAAAATCCTCAAAAACATTTCATTAATGCCAATATAAGAATTGGAGCTTTTAAAGGAAATGATGCAACTATAATTATTTCTGATAAGCTTATTGATGGGAATTTGTTTGAACAAGTTACAAAAGCAGAAGAAGCTATTAAATTTGCTATAAATGTAAAGTATTCAATAACCGGCAAAACATCAGAGAGACAAGAAATTTGGGATTATCCGTTAAGTGCAATTCGTGAAACCCTGTTAAATTCAATAGTTCATAGAGATTATTTTGATAAAACTTCACCTATTCAAATAAAAATATTTAAAGATTGGTTATGGTTTTATAATCCCGGAGAACTTGTTGATGATTTAACTGTAGAAAATTTAAAGACTTCTCATCCATCAAAAACCAGAAATCCTTTAATTGCAAGTATATTTTATAGAGCCGGTTTTATTGAAAAATTTGGCTCTGGCATTGATAGAATTATGAATGCTTGTAGAAAAGAGGTTATACCACAACCGGAATTTATCGAAGAATGTGGAGGCTTTTCTGTTAAGTTCAAAAAAGAATTTGTACAGCTTAATGAAAGACAAAATAAAGCTTTATTAGCCATTAAAGAAAAAGGGTTAATATCAAATAGTGAGTATCAAGAAATCACCGGAGCAACAAGAGAAACAAGTAAAAGAGATTTATCTTTAATGCTTAAACTTGGAATTTTGCATAAAATTGGGGAAGGTAAAACAACTAAATATTCAGTATGGAAAACAGAATAAAAAACATGTTCATGACCCATAATGACCCATAAAAAGTTTTATAGATTTTATATTTATTACTATTTTTACAGTGTTTACAGGTTTTACATATTTTACAAGTTTTACATCATGACCCATAAATTAATAAATGTTTATCTTGGCATTACAAAACATATGTTTGTAGTATCATGACATCAAAGGATATGGAGTATGACTACAACAAGTTTAAATATTTTAAATATTGAAGATAAAAATTTAACGGCATCTAAAATATATAATAAATTAAACCAGTATGAAGAAAGTAATGAAAATTATTTTATATTAAACTTAATTGACAATAACGAGCTTTCTGGGAAATACACATATGTGCAACATATAGAACAACAAATATATAATATAGAAAACAGAAGTTTTAATAATCAAATAATATCTAAAGCTATAGCAATACCATTTGAGATTGTAAATAATAAAATTTTAGTATGGGCAAACAAGAGTAATTTAAATCGTTTTATATTTCAGTTCACTAATGTAGTACCAAATGTTTCGTTATCCCCTATTGAAATCAAGATTAATAAAATATTATCCAAAATTAACAAACAAAATACTAAAATTACAAAAGTTTGTTTAAAGGATATTGCATTAAAAGAAGATTTAATTGGTAAGTTTACTACAGATTTGTATTCTTATGGTGATGTATATGGAATTTTACAGAAATATAATAAACAAATTGAAAAAATCAGTTTTCAATATTATATTTTAGATACTTTTTTTACAATCTCACTCAATGAGAACGGTAATATTACATTATATAAAAGCTATGATAACATTGATGATGAGCAGTTAGACTTTTTAAAAGAACTATTTATAGAGTAAGGAGAGTTATGGGTGAAGACAACAAAAAAATAGGTGATAAATTAGAAAAATTTGGAGATTCATTATTTAAAATTTTTGGATGGGAATTATTAGCACAGAATTTAGAAATTGAATGTAATAATAAAAATCATAAAAATCCTAAAAATGGTGATAAACAAACTCACGGAATTGATTTATTGTTCAAATATATTAATCCTTTTAACAATCAATATGAAGCTGTTATTATTGAATGTAAAAATCGTAAGTGGAATGAGTTTATACCATCAAATTTAAATAAATGGACTAACGAACTTCTAAATACTTTAGAATGTTCTGTATGTACTGATACTGTTAACAATTATCTATCTGAATCTACACTCAAAACAGGTATATTACTTTTCAACTCTAGTGATAATGAATATACAAAAGAAAGAGCAGAACAAAACATTGCACAAATGTCAGTGCCAAGAAGAAAACTTTCGACGATGTTATTATTAGCAGATACTTTTTTAATTGAAAAATGGTATGCTTTAGCTAATACTCTTAAACAAATAAAAAATGAAAAAATTGATGATTTTGGTATTGTTTATCCTTCTATAGATAGTAAATGGGCAAAAGTTGATTGTATAATTCCAGAACTATTATTTTCTGATTATATAATTAGCCAATACTCACAAGATATTAAAACAAATAATATTACAATAACTAGCGAAATAAAAAGTATATTTAGTTTTGATAAAGTATCACAGGATGCAGTAATATATTTAAAAAGTATGATAGAAACAATGCAGTTAGCTTCACACAATAAAGATTTAAAAATTAATATTTATTGGTATCCTGAAAGTAGTCATGACATTGAATTTATAAAAAATTTAAATAATAATACAGATGATGATTTTAAATATATACCAATGGTTAATCCACGTATTGCAGTAGTGGACAACGGATTTTAGAGGTAACATATGACAATAAAGAATTATTTAGCTTGTAAAGATTTTAGAAAAATTATTGAAGATAAAATTGTAAATGCGTGTAATATCAAATTTCTATTACGTAAAAGAGGTATTTTACCAGTATGTATATCGTCATCAGATTTGGCTCAACAGACTTATAGAATATTTTGGGGACATGAATTTGCTTCTAAAATAGTAGATTATATTGATGCAGAACAAAATAATTTAAAATCGACAGTATTGATTATTAAGCCAAAAGAAACTATTGAAAATGTGGATTATATCCAAGAAATTGTCAATGAATTTATAAATAAAAAAAATATATCACAAACTCAATATAAAATTGCATACATAACTAAGAGAAACGATAATTCTGGTGTCGATTTAAAATATTCTTATAATAAAACTATAAAGGGGAAAATGTCAGTCTTAGAAAACAAAGAAATAAATTTAGATATTTCTATTTCCCCTATTAATGATAAGTTTAAAGTAAATATAAAGCATGAAGGTATGTCTGATTCAAAAAACTTTGTTAATTTTATAGATAAAATGATGAATAATCCCGATTCAACATCAGTATTTAAACTAAGTCGTATAAGATTAGAAAGTCTTAATGCTGAAAATAAGGTTAATTTTTTTGATAAATTTGGTAATTACAAACATAATGATTGGTTTACTCGAGATATAACCAGTGTATCATTAACTCGAAATATTGATGATAACGATGATAATCTAGATAATCAACTAGATACAAATACATTAGCGGGTATAAGCTCTGCAGTACTAAATGGAGCTGGACTTCGTAAAGTAAGCTTTGTTGAAGATTGTATGAGTAAAGGTTTTTTCTTTCAAAGCATGAGATTTAGATTAGAACATAAAAATTTGCCATTAACATTAGAAATAGATGTTAGCTTCAAACAAACTGATTTAAAAATAATTATTAATAAAGCAATGCTAACAGATGATGATGGTAAAAATATAAAAACTATATTAGCACGAAATGAACAAATTGGTTATATTGATTATTTTCAAGATATTGCTTATGAATTGTATTCAAATTTAATCAAAAAACAAATGCCTATCAACGGTTAGATTTTTAATATTATTCGCAAAAGTACACCTTTATGAACACATTGTTTTTATGTAAATTAGTGTTCGTAAACATTGATTAAGTTATTTTACGGATATTCGTATACAATATTGACTTATACGAATAGTGGAGTCATAATAAAAGTATTGAAACTCAATATACTGGAGGCATTATGACTATTAAAACTTTTGGTTATTGCAGAGTATCTACTTCTGAACAAAATGAAGATAGGCAATTTCAAGCTATGCTTGATTTAAGGATTAATGAACGAGATATTTTTATTGATAAATGCAGTGGAAAAGATTTTGAAAGACCGCAATATCAAGCATTAAAATTACAATTGAGAGAAGGAGATATTCTTGTAATCAAGTCGATTGACCGTTTAGGCAGAAATTATAAACAGATTTGTGATGAATGGAGAGAGATTACACGAGAAATTAAAGCCAATATTAAAGTTATTGACATGCCGGTACTGGATACAACCAAAACAGATGGGCTTATTGGTGAAGTTATTTCAGATATAGTCTTACAGTTATTAAGCTATGTAGCAGAACAAGAACGTGCTTTTATTAAACAAAGACAAGCTGAAGGAATTAAGTTAGCGAAAGAAAAAGGAAAACGATTAGGAAAACCGCCGATTCAATATCCCGATAACTGGCATGAAATTTATTCTATTTGGAAAAGTGGAAATATTACAGCAAGAGAAGCTATGAAACGAATGAATCTTAAACCGACATCATTTTATAAGTTAGCTAAGAATTATAAAGACTAAAATGAAATTTACCCGCCCCCTGTTTAAATTAATTGAAAAATGTTATTTTTCTATTAAGCGGGTTATGTTAAAAATAAAACATTAAAAATAGCGGTCTTGAAAACCCTTATGTCTATTGGGCTAAAATCGAGTAAAAATTTAGCCCTAATCTAGAATCGATTTTTATGTGGCTTAGAGCATATTTATACCTATTAGGAATTTTATAGGGCTTAAATTTGTATGCAATGCGTTTTTATGAAGATTTTATTTATAAGTTTCTAATTTTCTACCAGTTTTAGAATACTTTGTAACCTTACCGGAAGAATCCTTTTTGTAAGTATATTCAACTTGTCCTTTTTTGTTGTATTGAACAGTTTTGCCGTTTGAGTAGGTTTTTGTGTAACCTTCTGTACCACCCCTATTATTTTTAATATAGTGTTTTTCATAGGCGAATGCCGGCATGGTGATTAGAAAACCAATGATTGTTAGTAATAATAAATTCTTCATATATACTTACCTCATGCTTAATTTAAATTACCTATTCAATATTTAAATCTTTAACCCAGTATTTGTCATTTTCTTTATCAATCATAACTTCACAGGCAAAATTATGTCTTTCCATTGCACCGAAAGCATTTTGACTATCAACTGTTCCATATATGGTATAACTGTTACCTTTAACATAGTTATCTCTTCTAAACTGTACTTTTACTGATGGCGGATAAACAGCACGAGCTTTTATTTCTTGTTGACATGCATATTCTGCAAACCAAGTATAATCGGTATTATTTTGTTTTGATTCTTTTTCTACACTATGCGTTTGGGGTGTATTTTGATTATTATAATTTAAGATTATACTTATATTGTGAATAAATAACCATATTATAAATATAATTAAAAACGCCATCCAAGTATTATTATTTATCTTTAATTGTTGTTTAAAATTTAAGTTAATTTTTGTTGATTTTAAGGCTCTTTTTAAATATTTTTGTCCTTCTGCATCTAAATTCTTTTTAATAGTTGATGTTAAGCCATTTTTTATATAATCAATTAGGTTACATATAGCTAAAATTATTAACCAAATAACAGCTACAATCATTGCAAGAGACAAAATTACTAACAAAATATCTAAACTATCATTCCCTGCTATAAACATACATGTAATAAAAGATAGAATAGTCGTAATTATGAGAAATATTGCTATACGCTTTCTTTTTTGTCGTTTTAATATGATTTCAATTAAGTTTTGTTCTTTTACATTCATAATAAAAGCCTTTCTGCAAAAACAAATTAAAAAGAAGTCGTTGTCATAATATTATGACAACTTGTCATTATATTAGAACAATAATAAATATTATGCAAGAACTTAAAAAAGAGTTACAAAAAGCAATAGCGAAAGTAGTTAGAGAGAATCGTAAAAAATCTATCACAAAGAGTGCTGATGAAATTGCTATGGGTAAATCTATGTGGGCCGATTTAGAGAACGGAATTAAAGACCCACAGTTTTCTACATTATGGAGAATTGCTGAAGGTTTAGATATTAAACCACATGTTTTAGTTAAATTAATTGAAGATGAATTAGGGGAAGAATTTTCTTTTTTAGAAAATATCTAATTTCAATAAAAGCCTATTCTGAATTATTAGACACAATGGGCTCAATTGTTAGGATTTTAAAATAAAAGAAGCATATAGGATTATTTGTATCTTTTTAGATTATATAAATTCATAAAATCATTTGTTTCTGTTATATTTTAAGTAGGTTATAGAATGTTTTTTATTTATTAAGTAATAACTCTATAGGTGTTCATGGCTAAACCTAAAAAAGAAAAATATGTTAGAGATTTATTTGAAGAAAATTTTGCTGAAAAGTTTTATCCCTTAATTATAAAAATGGACAAATCAATGCTCATCGAGGATTTTTTTAATTCAAGAAGAGATGTATACAAAGCTCTATCTAAACACTTATATTTTCAAGATGTACCAATAATAGCATTTAATATTTTAAAAGAAGATGAAGTCTTTGATATTAGTAAATATCGTAATTTACTCTTTAGGATTGAGTTTAGAGATTTGTTATACGAGCAATATAAATTTAACGAAAATATCTCCAAATACAAGTGGAATACTATATTAAGTGATTTAATTAAAGATAGAATACGAAAAAGTTTAAACAAGTCTATTGATAATTTTATAAAAAAACATGAAAATGAATTTTATATTTTTTCTGTATCAAGAAGTTCTATTGTAATAAATGTATTACTTAATATTTTCTATGATATTAATAGCATTTTGAAAAAATATATTGAGCCTAATTGCAAAAAAGAAAGAGTTGACCCGATTGTTGAAAATCGTAATACCTTTCTTGCATCAGAATATGAATATATTACTAAAATTTATCAGGATTATAAAAAAGTAAAAAAACTTTCAGAAGAAAATATCAGATATTACATATCTAATAAGTTAAAATATGACCCATTTGACGAAAAAATTAATTATGTTATTGACAATTATAATGATGAAATTTCAAAGAAAGATTTTGCAATTAAATATTTAAGAGAAAAATACAATGTCTCCAGTAATATTGAAACTATAGATAAAATACTAGATAGAGGACGGAAAAAACGAAAGATGCATATAGAAAATATTATAGCAATGACTGATATTGATATGTATCTTATAAAAATCAATGCAAATAACCTCGAAACAGTTACCCCTAAAGAGATAGGGTTTAATTTACAAAGTTTTGCAATCAAATTAACAAAATTCAAAAACGAAAAATTTTAGCTTAACTGTCCCTTTTATGAGAACTTTCTAAAAATAGTAAATAATGAGAGTATGAAAGATAAATACACAAAATTTCATACATCTCTTGGGCATGAATTAGATGAGTTGGTGTTTGATAATGACTTATTACAAACACTTACCCAATTCTTTGAGTTGCTTATTGAGACTGATATTGAGCAAAGAAAAGGAGAGGAAGATGCTTGATACTGTTAAATTATGTATTCCTTTTGATGAATGTAAAGTGAATAGTCCTGAAATATTTGTTCCGTCAATTAGAAATGGGATAAAAAAGAATGTTAAATATGTATGTAATCCGGATAAGGATTGGCTTAAGAATGGAAAATATTTTCCTAAATTGACTATTTATAAAGATTACAATAATGAAAATCAATTAATAATTGAATTTTCAGCACCTAAATTAGTTTTTGGAAACAATTTTGAAGAACTTCAAACTGCTGATTTTTTAAGAGTTATTATCGAATTACTTGACAGATTAAGCGGATTAGATATTAAGTTATCGGCAAATACTTTAGAAAATGCAAAAGTTTTTAGTATTCATTATAGTAAAAATTTTGAATTAGAAAATATTTCTTCTAATCAGATTATAAATACAATTGAAAAATTAGATATTTCAAAAAGACTTGATATTGCTAAAACAGATTATAAAAATGGCGGTCAAATAGTCAGATTTCATACAAATTCATATGAGCTTGCTTTTTACGATAAAGTTGCGGACTTGATGCAATCTAAAATTAGCGATAAACGTGCAATGGAAAATGAAAATGTTATTCAACAAGAGTTTCTTAAAACATTAGACGGCAAAGAAATTTTAAGAATGGAAGTTCGATTAAATAAACCAAAGAAAATCAGACATACGTTTCAAAAATGTGGCATTGAAAATGTAAAACTGATATTTAAGCAACTGTTTAATGATGATATTTCTAAAAAGGTTTTGAATTATTTTTGGGATGAATTTATTGAAAAATCCATTTATGTAGTTTGTCAATCCGAAAACGACACAAGTGTAATACTTTCAAAATGTGCTTTAGTGGGTATTAACCCTAATAAATCTTTAAAAATAGCCGGAATATTTTCCAGTATTAAAGAAAACGGTTGTAGAAAGATTAAAGACAAACTTAAATATTCAGGATTTGCAAAATATATAAAAGATATTGAGTTAATAGACTTAGATGATAGTTATTTATTGAAGCAATTTAGGGGAATACGAGCCAAACTTCAAAGAATGATTCCACTAAGGGTTTAAAAGACAAAATCGTGAATTTTATATACAAAATAAGGAGAATAAAATGGTTTTTAAAACGAATTTAGCATATGCCTATGATGAATGGGATTATGAAGAATCCCCCAAAAATAATGTAGTGACATTCAGACGCCGGGAAAGTCATGATATAGTAGAGGCGGAATATGGAGATAAAGACATGTCTAAAATCAATGAAAAAAATTTAGGGCAAAACAAAGCTGTTATTTTAGTAAGAGTTTCAAGCAGAGAACAAAAAGAAGGTTATTCTATTGATGCACAACTTACAAGACTTCGCAAATATTGCGAGCAAAAAGAATTAGAAGTGATTAAAGAATTTGTCATTGTAGAAAGTTCAACAAGAGGTGAACGTGAAAAATTCTACGAAATGATAAACTTTATCAAAAAACAAAAAGAAACTATAAATCTTGTTTGTGATAAAGTTGACCGACTTCAACGAAGTTTTAAAGAAATGCCAATTATTGACGAATTGAGAAGAAGCGGTAAATTAATACTCCATTTCTTTGTTGAAGGTCAGATACTTGATGCAAATTCAAACAGTTCGCAAATTATGGCTTATCAAATGTATATTATGATGGCAGAAAGTTATACAAATAGTATTTCTGATAATGTTAAAAGGTCGTTTGAGAAAATGCGACAAGAGGGCAAAATTACAGGCACTGCACCAATCGGTTATTTAAACAAAAACGATGGCAGGGGAAAAACAGATATTATTTTAGACCCTGATAGAGCTTTCCTGGTTAAACGTATTTTTGAAGAATATTCAACAGGCTTATACTCGCTGAAAGAAATTCGCAAGAAAACAATTGAGTGGAACTTAAAAAATAAGACTAAATCAAATACATATTTATCGGTAAGCCAAATAGACAAACTGCTCAAAAACAAGTTTTATTATGGAGTTGCGACATATAAAGGTCAAGATTACAAACATATATATCCACATATAATTGATAAAGATTTATTTGATAAATGCGATGATGTCCGAAACGGGCGTCATCGTAATCGTTCTAATACGACAAAAACAGATTTTATATTTAAAGGTATGATTAAATGCAAAAACTGTGGTTGCACAGTTACTCCGGAACTTAAAAAGGGCAAATATGTTTATCTTAGACCTAATTCAAAGCCGGGTTGTACTTGTAAGCAAATCAATGAAACGGTTGCATTAAAAGAAGTTGAAAAAGTTTTAAATTCAATGGAATTTCCTCCGGAATTATTAGAAAAACTCAATAGTATTTTAAAAAATTCTATTGAGTCTAAAAATGAGTATTCATCATCTCTTATGAAAAAATTAACAGCAGATTTAGATAAAATAAAAATTCAACTTGATAAAAACAGACGATATTTACTTAATGAGAGTATTACTGAGAACGACTTTAAACAAAATAAATATGAACTACTTGTTGAAGAGGATAATATTAAAGCTCAAATTGCAAAATTAAATGATGCGAACGATGATTTTGAAATCACTGTAAAATATTTGTTAGATGTGGCTTCTCGCTCTTATTCATTATTCAAAAGTTCGGGAATTGATGTAAAACGTAAAATTCTAAAACTTGTATTCCCGAACTTTTATTTAGATGGTCAAAACCTAAGCTATGACATAAGAAAGCCCTTTGATTTATTCATCAAAGGGTCTACTTGTTCTATAAATCTGGGGCGGAAGGATTCGAACCTCCGGGATGGCTGGACCAAAACCAGCTGCCTTACCACTTGGCGACGCCCCATTATGTCGGTCACATTTATTATTTTACTTAGTAAATATTCATTGTCAATAATTATTTTAACATCATCCCAAAAATTATTGATTTTAATTTCTCCAACGCACTTCTTCTTTCCAAAGCAGATAATGCAAGTAAAATATATTCGGTTTTTGAATCACTTACTGCAACCTTCTGCATCTGCTTACATAACTTTGAATAATTAGACGAAAAAGCTGATATGTCATCATATGTCATATTTTCTTCTTGTGTTTTAAAGTCAAATAAATCTTTATATGTGACATTTAATGCCTTACATAATTTTTCTATCGTTTCTGATGTTGCAAAACTGACACCTGCTTCTATTCTTGCAAGCTGTCTTATATCAATATCAACTTGCTCTGATAACTCCTCCTGCGTCATTTTTTTATAATTTCTAATAAGTTTTACCTGCGCCCCAAAAAGTTCTTTTAACGACATAAATAATCTCCTGTTATTCTTGATTATAAAGTTTTACAGATATTAGATAACGGATTTTAAAGTCTTTATATGTTAACTTATATTGACTTATGACTTTAAATGACTTATTATTTTAATAAATAAGTGAGGAGAAAAATTTATGCAGAAAAATTTCGCGTTTACCTTAGCTGAAGTGTTAATTACGCTTGGTATTATTGGTGTAGTTGCAGCAATGACCATTCCAAATTTAGTCGCTACTCACAAAGCTAAACGACTCAGATCTCAGT